>NZ_LASA01000101.1 GCF_001562015.1 Endozoicomonas arenosclerae
ATATGCACGAGATGAGGACGGCGACGGTTTTCATGAGATTCATGTGAATACAATGGAGGGGTTCTGGTCGCTGTTGCGTTCCTGGTTGCGTCCTCATCGGGGTATATCACAAGAGAAGTTACCGCTGTATTTGGGTTTCTTCGAGTGCCTGCACAATATCAAGAAGCGCGGGAAAGCAGCTCTAACCGGTCTTCTGGGAGTGTTGTTTGGATAACTCCCCGGAATCCATTAAGAGCCAATTTTTATTGCAGATGTTCCAGTTATAAAGGGAGAAGTGGCCGTTCAGGGAGACTTCAGTATTGCTGGAGTTCCAGGTGCAGGAGCCAGAATAGATCTGGACTACAGTGGTACTGCCGGGGCTGTCACAGGGAAATGCCTCCCTACCGGGAATGTCGTTGACAAGGTCACACTGGAATCAGGCGAATCCATCGAGATAACCGTATTTGACGCCGGTAACCTGGGAGTCTTTGCCAAAGCTGCAGACCTGGGCGTCAGTTGCCATGAAACCAAACAGGAGCTGGATGAAAATCAGGCCATTCTCGACAGAGTCCATGAAATACGGGGTAAGGCCGCCCAAATGATTGGCATGTGCAAAAACTGGCAAGACATTGATGAAGTATCACCCCTGCTACCACTGGTTATCCTGGCCAAAGAGCCTGAAAACAATGATGAAGATCTGCGTGTGAGAATGTTCCTGCTGAATAAATGTCATCCGGCCCTCGCGGGTACCGGCTCTGTCTGCACTTCCTCGTCAGGGGCCGTTCCCGGCACTATCGTGAACCAATTGGCGACGATAGCCAGCACCGAAGAATACACCCTCAGAATCATGCACCCCCAAGGCATTATGCCCTTGCATGTCGCCTCTCGCAGCCAGACCAATCAGCTATGGCCCGAGTTCCTTAAGATACAGTACGGCCGAACCGCCCGAAAAATCATGAGCGGGCATGTTTATATCCCCAACGTCGAATACTGAGCCGATCATAATGAAACAAACTGCTTTACTGGTGCTCGATCTGATCAACGACGTTGTTCACCCCGATAGCCCCATCGCCTCTGCGGCTCATTGTGTAGTTACTAAAAACCTGATTTTCAATACCAACCATCTTGTTGAGCATGTCAGAAAGCAGAATGGCCTGATCATCTTTTTCAGAGTGGGTTTTTCAGCCAGCTACATTGAATGCCCCACTCAGCCCTAGTCATTGTTCAAAAGCGTGCGTGAACCCCGAGCTTATGAACTGGGTCAGTGGGGTACAGAGTTTCATCCGGACTTGCTTGTAAACGACAACGATCCGGTGCTTACCAAACATCGAATCAGTCCTTTTTATGCCACAGAACTTGAAGCCATCTTGAGAGCACAGTGCATAAACAGATTGTTGATTACCGGTGTATCAACAGATTACGTAATCCAGTCCTGTGCCCGGGAAGCCCATGACCGGGACTATGACACGGTCGTCGTTGAGGATCTCTGTGCAGCCTCGACCGATGAAATCCATCAGCAAGCCATCGCCAGTCTTAAACGACTGGTCAGTGTCGTTCATTCATCAGAACTTCTGCAGGAGTGATCCCATGTCTTACAAAGAGGAATACCGAAAAAAACTTCGCAGTGCAGCCGATGCTGTCCAGATCATCCCCAAACAGAGCACAATGGTCATTGGACTGGGGATGTCTGAGCCACCTGCGCTTTTAAGTGCCGTCGAAGACCGGGTAAAAAACAAAGAGTTTGATAAGCTTCGACTGTATTACATGCATCCGGCTACACCACTGCAAAATACGTTATTGAAAATGGAGTATCTGGAGACCGTAGAACTTTACCCTTTCTATGGCACCCATAAAGAATGGGAACTGTTGAAAGAAGGTCTGAAGGAAGGAGTGAAGCTGGTTAACTACATCCCGGCCAATTTTCATCAGATTCCTCACATCATGACCCATGACCTGATGCTGGACACCTGTGTAGTGACTGTATCCCCCATGACCGGAGGCGGCTACTTCAGCACAGGTACGAGCTCGGATTACACGATCGTGGCTGCACGAAATGCCAAACGACTGATTATTGAAGTCAACGAAAACATGCCTCAGGTATTTGGCAATACATACATCCATATTTCAGAAGTGGATGCCATTGTCGAGAATACCGTAGAACTCCCTCAAGAGCCTCCCCATAAAGAGCCCAGCGCCATTGATGAAAAAATTGCCAGCCATATTATTGGGCACTGCAAGGATGGTATGACGATTCAGATTGGCGCAGGCAATGTGCCCAATGCGGTCTGCAAGAAGCTGTCACAGTTCAATGATATGGGCATTCACAGTGAGCTGCTTTCACCATCCATGGTGCAGTTGATCAAGTCAGGAAATGTGAATAACCGTTTGAAGAGCATTGATGTAGGCAAATCCGTCTTTACACTCTCAGCCGGCAATACCGAGATGTTTGAGTTTATCCACAACAACCCGGGGATTGAGGGCCACCCTGCCAGTTATGTGAATGACCCCTGTGTCATTGGCAGAAACGACCGGGCATTCTCTCTCAACGCCTTTGTAGAAATTGATCTCTTCGGGCAGGTAAATGCCGAGTTCATTGCAGGGCACCAGTACAGCACCGTAGGTGGACAGTTAGACTTTATTGAAGGTGCACAGAGATCCAAAGAAGGCGTTTCCATTCTGTCAGCCACATCGACAGCAGGTGGTGGGAAGTTCTCAAGAATTGTTAAGAGCATTTCCGGCCCCGCCACAGATACCCGAAACTCTATTCAATACGTGGCTACTGAGTACGGCATAACCAGTCTAAGAGGCAAATCTACTTCAGAACGAGCCAGAGCGCTTATTGACCTGGCCCACCCGGATTTCCGTCCGGAGCTCGAGGAATATGCCCGTTCACAACACTATATATAAGTAAATCCAGAACAGGGTTTTTGAGGGGCTGAATCCTTTCAGCCTCTTCTTCTGTTCGGAACCCTCTGGTTAATATGTCCACCTTAACCTTTCCCATCGAACTATTAAGTAATTGTACGGAAATAGGGCCATTGCCCCCCCTCGCCACGATGACAAAGCCACAGCAGGTGATTAGAATTCGCAAACTATAATCAATAACCTTCCTCAGGTAACCGAAGCATTATGCATAAAGTCATTGAGACCCCGGATGCACCACCTGCCATTGGCCCATACTCCCAGGGTATTCAATTTGGCAACCTGATTTTCACCTCCGGCCAGCTGCCTATCGAGCCTGAAACCGGTGAAATGTCTGAAGACACCAAGGAACAGGCTCATCAGTGTCTGAAAAACCTGAAATCTGTTCTGGAAGCAGCAGGCAGCAGCCTGAGCAAAGTCAAAAAAGCCACTGTATTTGTCAAAGACATGAATGATTTCACTGACATCAACGAAGTCTACAAGCAGTACTTTACCTTCCCCTTCCCCGCTCGCAGCCTGGTGGAAGTGGCTCGTCTGCCAAAAGATGTGAAGGTAGAAATTGAAGTGATTGCCTCCGCCGAGTAATCACTTTCGCCAGCAGGGGGCTATGCAGCCCCCCTATGCTCATGGCGATTGAGGCATTACCACATCAGGTCGTCTGGAATTTCATAGTCCGCATACCACTCCTGCTCTTCCTCAGTCAGTTCACTCTGACTTTCTGACTGAACCACCACCGCTGCAGGCTCACGCTCTTCAATTTTTCTGGCCACCGTGGCTGGAATGACCCGATACTCTTCTTCGTCTCCCTGACTTAAAACACCAATAGCAAAAAGCCCCCGGCTTAGTTTGTTTTGCATGCCTTCAGAGACATAGATCTTTTTGACTTTGCTATCCACAACAAAGTTATAGCCTACATCACCCTCTTCACGGGGAATGGTGTTCATTTCGATCAGCTGACGGACCTGTGCCGCAAGCGCCTTCTGCTGACGCTCCTCTTCCAGCTTACGATTGAGCTCACGATCTCGCTCAACTTGCTCAGCCTTCTGCTTTTCCAGCTCAATCCGACGCTTTTCCTGGTCGGTAAGCTCACCGCTCTTGGCTGCCTGCTTCTTTTTTTTCTTGCTAGTGGTTTTGGCCTTCAAAGCCTGCTGCTTGGTGGCCAGACCAGCACCCATTAGCTGGTCTCTCAGTGATTTGCTCATAGCTTATTCAATCAATTGAAGATTTCTGAAAATTTCGCTGCATTTTATCAAGTTTACAGAAGTTATAGCAGGGAACTTTTAATTCATTCAAATGTCTGAAAATTAAAGGATTCAGAGATTTGCAATATGGAAGCATTACCCAATCAACAGAGCCTTCACGAGTCTGTCAAAGCCGGTATAGATAGCGGCAAAAACCACCAACCGCCCAACACCTCATCCTATCTTGGATATGGTACTTCTCTGGCTATTGGGTCGCCCTTGTTTCATATTGTGGGTGAGCGGGTCAGCGCAGCTATTAAACCGCTTCTTACCTGGATCATTGACTACCACGCCCCCATTATTCAGGTAGCCCAAAAATTAGATAGCACAACGCCTGACCAGCAGAGCGCACCGGAAGACATTCACTCCTCCGAGCTGGCACTTACTCTCACAGACATTGATACAACAAGACATCAGGAACTGGTTGCAGCCTGCAAGGCTCAAAACATTCCATGGATTGATCAATCTCCTGATGACGTTCTTGCAGAAAGACTTGAGAACCGAAGCAAAATGACACCGCCTTCAGAAGCGCTGGAGCCTCTGAAAGTCATGCTGGATGAGAGAATAAAACCACTCTGTGTCATGAGTGCTGACCGACAATTCTTTATCCAAACTTATCAACAGAAGCTTTTGAAAATCATGAGTGCCTACCCGGCTCCCGACTCATTTCTTAAGCATTATCTCAGTGAGCATTCAGAAAACCTTCAGGAAGCAGTAGCAAAGGCTGGCGTTTTCTGGGCAATAATGGTTGCCCAGGATGCTCAAAATGACAGCAGTATGCTTGATCTGGCATTGGCTTCAGGCTCTGAGCCTCTGGCCAGAGAGCTGATTGCTGCTGGCTGCTTTCCATCAGCAAAAGAGCCTCTCACTGAAGAGTTTATTCATCTGTTTCTGTCCACGCCTCCGTCAAAGAGTGAAATATCCTATGCCGTAGAGTTTCTGACAATCTTCAACCAGGCCGATGCACTCACCGGGTACCAGTTAACCCAGAATTTAATTTTGAACTCCTCATCATTCACTGCCAGACGCACTGCACTGTTTTTGCTCAGATCCATTCACGAGTCGCTTACCCCGGCTGAAGCGAAGAAACCCTACAATTATGTATTCAGAGCTGATGGCATTTTCTCTTTCCAGAATGTGGACAAGGAAACTCTGCACCCGCAGCTGTGTAGATTGAGTCAAGACCTTATCGACTTTCTGACCAATAAGATTCCTGAAGAGACTTTTGATACCGATGCTTTTGAGCAGGAAATTCAAGCTTGCGGAGGCAGCGCGAGTGACTATCTGGAAATCTTTACCAAATGGGTGGCCGATGTCTGCAAGGTTCGAAGCTTTTTCCCCCTGGATAAACAGATTGTTCAAGGGATGGCGCAATGGCTGAAGGAACAGGGGTTTGCTTCTGTTGTTGAAGTCATGGCAGGTACCGGTTTCCTCAGCTCCGCCCTGGCCAACGAAGGTATAGACATAAAAGCGACTGACAACTTCAAATACTTTAAAGATACTGACTCCGAATCTTTTCTGTATGTTCAGCCACTTGTGGAAAACAAGGGCATCGATGAAACACTGGCAGAGGAAACCAGAAATCCATCGTCGTATAAACGTCTACTGCTGATCTCAGGCCCACCCAGTGACCCTGACAATGTCCGGCGAGTGGCTGATAACATTGAACTTTGGTTAAAAAACCACCCGGACAACGGTGTCATGCTGTTAGTCTGGCCGGAGTATATTGATCAGCTGAATGCACACTGGAAACAGACCAGAAAAGAACAAAGACCACTGAATATTACTTCTATGGAACAAGCCATACCGGTTAAGAAGCATCATACAGCTTACCTTCCTTACTTTATTCAGTCACCGGAAGATAGCTGATTTAAAGAATTTCCTCCGAATTAGCCACTTCACTGTTTCTCGCATGGCTCAGACGCTTTGGACACTACCTTAAGTTTGGGGTATTTCGTGAGTGCACTTTGCCACTCCAGCTCTACATCCTCTATGGCTTCTTCTGTTGGTTGATTGTCAGCTCCAATGTCCGTAATAGCGTTGTATTTGATGTTCATATCCCTATCCACACTGACATCGAACCCTGATTCAATAGCCCCCTTTGCCGTGTCTAAAACACAACTCGAGTCAAAGCAGCCCAGAGGTACGACATCCGTCACATCCTGTGACTTCAAAAAATCCTCCAGCTTTCCTTTAAAGGCCTGATCCAGTTTTTGTCCACGAGCAAGATTGACACCTTCAAAAGCATCCTGATGAGCCTTCAACATCAGCCGGGTACCTTTTTTCATATAAATTGACTGGATTAATGCATTCAACGAGGTGCCGTATTCTTCTATGTTTACATCCACATAGATGACTTGATCATTTTTAACGAAATAGTTGAGCAACTTTACCTGCTCACCCAAAACTGAACTCAGATTATGTAATGACCCTCTCCCTTCATACGCCAACTGCATATCTATTACCAGAATGGCCACTTTTTTCCCTTGCTGTAACAGCTGCTCAATATGAGTCCTGCTTTCATCAAACCCTGCCTGAACGGCAGATACTGTGAGCAAAATCGAAAAAAAGATCAGAGATTTCATAACCACGATTAGATAAGATAAAAACGAATCCCCCCAGGCCTGAAAATGCCAGCTCCCTGTATCGCACTCTTCACAAGAGAGCAGAATCGACTTTCAACAGAAGGCTTGCAGATAAGCTACTACGTGTTTGAAAATAGACCATTAAACTCTGGAAAGCAGTCAAGGGTGACGCTAACAATGAAAACCAATATCACACTCATTGGTATGCCGGGCGCTGGTAAAAGTACCATCGGCATTATTCTGGCCAAAGATCTGGCCTATGGCTTTCTGGATACGGATGTTCTCATTCAAATCAGTCACCAGAAAACCCTGCAGGAAATCGTCGATGAATCCGGCTACATGGCACTGCGAGAGATTGAAGAAGCAGAGCTTCTAAAAGTGAACCTCAAGCGTCATATCATTGCTACCGGAGGCTCGGCCATCTACAGCGAAGCCGCCATGATGCATCTGGCCGAAGAATCCGTCATTGTTTTTCTGGATCTGGATCTGGAGCAAATCCGCGAGCGCATTCATAATTTCGATACCCGCGGAATAGCAAGATCAGAAAATCAAACCATTGAAGATCTGTTTGCAGAGAGAGTAAAGCTGTATAAGAAGTATGCTGATGTAACCATTGATTGCCGAGAGCTGGATCAGGACAGTCTGGCTCTTGAAATTATCAAAAAGACTGAAGCCCTCCTCTAACACATACATAGGGAATCACTTACGATTTCAGGAGCCTGTCGTGCTTGAGGCTATCTTACCCAGGCTCCCGGAATATTACATAATGTGAATTCACATTATTTCTTTCTCTCACCTATACTTTTCACTTTCTTGCCTGCAGCTGTCCATCCTTATGCAAGGAAGATTCTATGACATTTATCAGGAAACCCTTTCTCAATGGAAAGCAGTGGTTGCCAGCTCGGTCGGAGGAATGCTGGAGTGGTACGACTTTGTTCTTTACGGTTATTTAGCTCCGATCATAGCTGCCCATTTCTTCCCTTCTAGTAAACCTTTCCTTGCACAGCTAGCCACCTTTGGTGTGTTTGCCGCTGGTTTTATCTCTCGCCCGCTGGGCGGGTTGTTATTGGGGCATATTGGCGATCGATACGGTCGAAAGCCGGTTTTATGGTTATCTGTCGTTTTGATGGGAGGATCTACCGTCGGAATTGGCTGTCTTCCTGATTTTGCTCAGGCTGGCATTCTGGCCCCCTTCCTTCTTGTGAGTTTAAGAACTATGCAGGGACTGTCCATTGGTGGTGAGTTTACTGGCTCAACTATTTATATGGCAGAACTGGCCAGTACAAAAAACCGCGCCTACATGGCCAGCTGGCCTGAATTCGGGTGCCTTTGTGGTTTTCTGGCGGGCTCCGGTATTGGCACACTATTAACAGCCCTGCTCACCGAACCGGTAATGTACGAGTGGGGATGGCGGATTCCATTCTGGATAGGGGGAGGGATAGCCGTTTTTGGCGTATTAATCAGACAACACCTTTACGAGACAGAAGCATTTCTTTCCATTGAAAAATCCGGAGAAGTCCCAATCCTTCTTGCCTTTCGTCACTACTGGAAAGTTTTGCTGCAAATGATGTTTCTGGTCATGGCGAGCAATGTCAGCTCGATGCTAGTACTGATCTACTTCATTTCTACCTACGCCAAACACACCTCATTGGCCCAAAGCTATTGGGTCAGCAATATTGGTTTAGCAATCACACTGATTATGACCCCACTCGGGTGTATGTTGTCTGACAAAATTGGACGCAAACCAGTTCTTTATATGGTCTCTGCCGGACTGCTATTTGGCAGTTTTCCCCTCTGGTGGATGCTTCATCAATCCAATGTCGTCTTAACCGCTGCGGGCATGGCCACGTTTTCAGTTCTGTTTGGTATTGGACTTTCAGTCAGCACCGTCACGGTGATTGAACTACTGCCCACTGAGCTTCGCTGCAGTGGTGTTTCGGTAGGCTATAACTTGTGTCTTGCCTTGTTTGGCGGAACCACTCCAGTGATTGCTGTTTACCTCGTTCACAGCCATAACGATATCTATGCACCCGTTTATTATCTGGCTTTCGCCTCTACCCTGTCATGGATTGCAGCCTGGCTTGTTCCTGAAATGAATGGCAAACCTCTCTACACAAAACAGACTTTCCCGACCAGGCAAGGCAGGACCGACAAAACATCATGAGGCCAGAAAATCACACCAGGAGCCTGTCGGACTTAAGCTTTCGAGCATAAATTTCAGTAGAACGAGTTAAATTATTGATGGATTCGTGCGAATAGTTGACCTATTTAATCGAATTCATCGAATAATTTGGCCGTTCTTTCTGGAATTTAGGCCGAAATTTTCTTAAGTCCGACAGGCTCCTAGTGATGACTCGCTTGAAGAAAGGGTGAAACCGTAAAAGAAGTATGCCGATGTGGCTATTAACTGCTGGAAACTGGACCAGAGTAGACTTGCTTTTGAAATTATCAAGACAACTAAAGCCCTAATGTAAACTTCATGACAAATCCGTCGATGGAGTGGATATCACTTTTCACCGCTCCCAATGGATTCAATGTCATGGATGCTTCACGCTCAAAGCCTAATGCTGCGCCAGATCCTTTGCCCCTGATTGCTGATGATCCAGAACTGGTTTTTAAAGAAGATCACTTTGCGCTAGACAGTGTTCCTAACAGAATCCCCAAACCCGAGCACAATACTCAACAGCAGAGAGTAATGCTTAAAGATAGAGTTATAGAGTCCACAGACCCTTGTGAATCGAGCTGGATGCAATCCCTGATCAGAGACCGTCTTCACCCCACTGAAGAAGGCACGAACAGAACACATAATGCAATAAAAACACAATTAGAAAACGCTCATATCGCTATTCATGACATCATCGCACGATACCCTGACATGGAGAACGATGACCTTCTTTGTCTACAGGAGTTAGCCAATGAGCTTCCAACCATAAAGAGTCTGGACCGATTCACTGTTTTCGGTTTGAAATTTGCGCTGATGACAACGTTTATACATCAAAAATACCATTCCGGAATGCCTGATGACTATTATGGACTGAACTTCAGAAAGGGTACGACCTGCAGAAAGTTAGCTGAACTTAACTATGATTCGATGCTTCCTGGCCGAGCTCAAGGGAACAATGAAAGAAAGCCCCTTCTGGTTGAGCTCACACAATATGCACGTGAAGAAGCTTTTTTCAAAAATCCTTTCAGTCAATCAACCCACGGTACATTCAATCAAAAGCTCTATACCTGTATTAGAGAACTTCGTGACTTACTCAATATGGGACGCAAAAGGGAACTCGCCCTTCTACCCGTTTTCACACCAGTCAGCGTTGCTTTTACCGTCGAATCGGTACCGCACAGTTTACACACATTAAGTCTTTCCCCTGAGCCCTTCACTTCCCATGGAAAAATATCCCTGTCTCCTTCACTGCAGTTTCTGGTAGAAGCCCACTTTGCTTACCAGTTAGAGCACAATAAATACAGAGGTTTTAGTCGATGTCAGCCCTTCGAAGCAAATAGGGCTGAGCTTATGAAACGCTTCTGCGAAAGATACCGAGAGACAGACAGGGAGTACTGGCGTTGCTTACAGTTCACATTGCATTACTTGTTAACTGTAAAACAGTTCACTTACACAGCCCTCATAGAGGATCCAGAACTCGTACTTTCGGACATTTTTGAGAATAGAGCAGCTTTGAATTCCATACTGACCATCAGAGCCATGTGCACCCTGCAGGCTTTCTTCGAATTCTTGAAGGAACAGGAAACCCATGGCAGTGACAATCCTGAAGAGACCATGGCGCGTTTTCAGCTTTCAACACCTCAGAAAGATCTGGATCTAAAAGCTAAAGAACTGTTTGCATGGAGACAACTTGCTCAGGATAAAAATCCTGAAATTGCTGACATCCTGAATAAATCGACACTGGCCAAGTTGCTCAGAGATTCCAAAACTCAGGACATGGGATTTACGATGCTGGTTTCATACACTTATGAACACGAACGGAAAGCTTTTCTTGATCAGATCAAAGAAAAACTGAAAAAGAAAAAGATGAGGAAACAAGATTTACCCGTTGAGTTCAGGCAACTGTATAAGTTTTAGGAAAATCAGAACGTTTGACAGGCATAAAAAAACCCGGCTCAGGCCGGGTTTTTTCAGACAAGATCACATCAGTGAATGTCCTTCCAGTACTCACGCTTGAGCAGCAGAGAGACAATGAAGAGCAGAACCAGGAACAGCAGGACATAAATACCCAGTTGCTGGCGAGTCTGCTTCACAGGCTCTGCAGAGTAAGCCAGGAAGTTGGTCAGGTCATACATGGCCTGATCGTATTGGGCAGGTGTCATTGAACCCTTACGATCAGGATCAACCACCAGACCACAGATCTTTTCGCCAGTCAGAGGGTCACGCTCTGTTGGGCTAGCGCCCTGACAGCTGTCAATCTGGATGCCCTGAAGCTCCATCAGAACATGAGGCATACCTACATCAGGAAATACCTTGTTGTTCACGCCCCAGGGACGCTTTGGATCTTCATAGAAAGTACGCAGGTAAGTGTATACCCAGTCGTCACCACGAACACGGGTCACCATGGTCAGATCCGGTGGTGCTGCACCAAACCAAACCTTGGCTTCATCCCTGCGCATGCTGTTCTCCATCAAGTCACCAATTCTGGCTGACTTGGGTACCAGGTTTTCCATCATCAGATCGTGCGGAATGCCAATATCGTCGGCTACACGCTCATAACGCTGGAACTTGGTGGCATGACAGGCCGCACAATAGTTCTGGTAGAACATGGCACCACGCTGAAGCGATGCTTTGTCAGAAGGATCGGTCTCAATAGAGTCCAGAGGATAATCTGAACCACCCGCCGCATATCCGAACAAGGGAACCAGCGAAAACAACAGGGTAATTATTGCTTTTTTCATTATCCGGTCACCCTCTCCGGTACGGGTTTTGTTTTTTCCCATCGTGTATAGAACGGCATTAACAGGAAGAATGCGAAGTAAAACAGGGTGCAGATCTGGGCCAGCAGAGTATTTATCACGGTAGCCGGCTGAGTACCCAGCACGGTCAGGATGGCAAATACAATGGCGAACAGGAAGATGCCCACCTTGCTGATAATTCCCTTGTAGCGCCAGGATTTAACCGGGCTGCGATCCAGCCATGGTAATACAAACAGAATGGCAATAGCGCCACCCATGGCAATTAACCCACCCAGCTTCGAATCGATTGGACCAATATCAAAGGTAATCGCACGCAGGATGGAGTAGAACGCTCCCATGTACCAAACCGGAACAATCAGTGCAGGTGTTTTCAGCGGATCAGCCTGCTCAAAGTTAGGCGGCTCAAGGAAGAAGCCTCCCATTTCCGGGAAGAAGAAGATGACACTGCAGAACACAAACAGGAAGACAGCCACACCCACCAGATCTTTCACTGTGTAATAAGGGTGGAAAGGAATACCGTCCAGAGGTACACCGTTTTCGTCTTTCAGCTTCTTGATTTCAATACCGTCAGGGTTGTTGGAACCTACTTCGTGCAGGGCAATGATGTGCAGAACCACCAGTCCCAGAATAACGATGGGCAATGCCACAACGTGCAGGGCAAAGAAACGGTTCAGGGTGATACCGGAAATCAGGAAGTCACCACGAATCCACTGCTGCAGGTCAGGACCAATAACAGGAATCGCACCGAACAGGGAGATGATAACCTGGGCACCCCAGTAAGACATCTGACCCCATGGCAGCAGATAGCCCATGAAGGCTTCAGCCATCAGCGCCAGATAAATGGCCATACCGAAGATCCACACCAGCTCACGAGGCGCACGATAAGAACCGTAAATCAATCCTCTGAACATGTGGAGATAGACGACAACAAAGAAGAAGGATGCGCCGGTTGAGTGCATGTAGCGAATCAGCCAGCCGTATTCCACATCACGCATGATGTATTCAACGGAAGCAAAGGCCTGTTCTGCACTGGGCACATAACTCATGGTCAGCCAGATACCGGTCAGCAACTGGTTAACCAGAACCAGCAGTGCCAGAGAGCCGAAGAAGTACCAGAAGTTAAAGTTCTTTGGTGCGTAATATTTACTGAGATGGTCTTCCCAGACCTGGGTGACGGGAAGCCTGGCATTGAGCCAATCCATGAAGTTGCCCATTAAGCATTCTCCTCATCTTGACCGACAATGATCACGGCGTCGCTCTCAAAGCTATAAGGAGGCACTTCCAGATTGGTAGGTGCTGGAACGCCCTTGAATACACGACCCGCCAGATCGAACTTGGAACCGTGACATGGACAGTGGTAACCACCCTTCCATTCAGGATCAAATTCCATTGGCTTAACTTCAGGCATGTATTTGGGTGAACACCCAAGGTGGGTACAAAGACCAACCAGAATCAGGTACTCGTCCTTGACCGAACGGTACTCGTTTGCCGCGTACGCGGGCTGCTCTGACTTCTCGGACTTGGGATCTCTCAGCTTGTCGTCAAGAGACCGGATATTATCCAGCATGGCCTGGGTTCGTCTTACCACAAACACAGGCTTACCGCGCCATTCAACTACGATCTGCTGTCCCGGCTCCAACTTGCTGAGGTTCACCTTCACAGGAGCACCAGCAGCCTTTGCTTTGGCACTGGGATTCCATGATTTGATAAAAGGTGTAGCGACCCCAACGGCTCCGGCAGCCCCCACCACCGAAGTCGCAGCCACGAGAAAGCGGCGCCGGCTGTTATTTACGCCGTTGTCACTCATTTAACCTACTCTCCCCATCCAGGCAAATGCCCAATGACTTCTTTTAATTCACGGGTGGGATATTAGCAGGGAGTAAAAGAGATGCGTCTCTTATAAGAGAAAAGCCGTTTGATGACCTTTCCCCCGCCCCCCGATCAAAGCTCTGTCTGATTATTTGTCCCACCTTGGCAGCAATGCGTAATGATACTGGTTTTAGCTTCTATACAAAAGCCTTACATGAAGTTTTCCTGAACCTGAGAATCAATCTCGCCAGTATCAAGGGCTCCACACCATGCATACCGCTCAAGCACAACCTGCGTAAGCTACCAGTAAACCGACTTATCCAGACGCTTAAATTACTGGCACTTCCTATTCAGAAGTACCCTACATCCAGATACACTGACAACCGCACTCCAAAATAATTAATTCTGGTCGTCTACTTCAGTTTTCTGTTTTCCAGGCAAAAAAAAACGCCCGCATAAAGCGGGCGTTTCTTGCAACAGCGCCTGATAACAGACGCCACTGACATTAACGCTTGGAGAACTGTGGACGCTTACGTGCTTTACGCAGACCCACTTTCTTACGTTCAACTTCACGAGCGTCACGAGTAACGTAACCAGCCTTGCGCAGGGTTGGGCGCAGGGTTTCGTCGTACTGCATCAACGCACGAGTGATACCGTGACGGATAGCACCCGCCTGACCGGAACCACCACCACCAACAACGGTGATTTTGATGTCAAACTTTTCCAGCAGTTCAGTCAGTTCCAGAGGCTGGCGAACAACCATACGAGCGGTCTCACGACCGAAGTATTCGTCCAGACTGCGGCCATTGACAGAGATGCTGCCAGAACCAGATTTCAGGAAAACGCGAGCGGTAGAAGACTTACGACGTCCAGTACCGTAGTATTGAGTCACTGACATAGCTACCCCCGATTAAATGTCCAGTTTCTGTGGCTGTTGCGCAGTATGCGGATGCTCAGTACCGGCGTAAACTTTCAGTTTACGGTACATGTCGCGACCCAGAGGGCCTTTTGGCAGCATACCTTTAACAGCTTTTTCGATGACCATTTCTGGCTTGTGCGCAATCAGCTTTTCAAAGCTGGCTGAACGCAGGCCACCAGGGAAGCCAGTGTGACGGTAATACATCTTGTTAGACGCTTTACGGCCAGTCACGTGAACCTTCTCAGCATTAACAACAACGATATAATCGCCAGTGTCGACATGCGGAGTGTATTCTGGCTTATGCTTACCACGCAGACGGGTAGCAATTTCGGTAGCCAGACGGCCCAGGGTCTTGCCTTCAGCGTCGACCACGAACCAGTCACGTTTTACTGTTTCTGGTTTTGCACTAAAAGTTTTCATTAAATTCGCCTCAATAGTATTGCTAATGCAACACCTGTTCTTACTTGGCCGCCCCTTACTGAATTCAGTACTTAAATCCGCACAGAAGTCCGCTCGGGGATGAAGCAAGGCTAATAGCTTCAGGCTACGACCTGCTCAAACATGGGGCGCTCAATTGGGAAACGGGAGCAGTATTATATCGTCTGTTTACAGGAATGAAACCCCTTTGTGACACATTACAGGGTTCATACGTACCAGCTAGTACAAATGTACATCTAAAGTCCTTGAGCCATCTTTAAAAGCAGCGTTATTCTCCCACTGGAATCCAACCTCTGGAGCTTGATAACTATGGAATACAGAAATCTGGGCCAAACCGACATAAAAGTGAGCGCCCTCTGTCTAGGTACCATGACCTGGGGCGAGCAGAATACCGAACAGGAAGCTTTTGCCCAGCTGGATCGTGCTGTGGACTATGGTATCAACTTTATTGATACCGCTGAGATGTACCCGGTCCCAGCCAGAGAAGAAACCTACACCCGCACCGAAGCCATTATTGGTAATTGGCTCAAGCAGCGCGGTAAAAGCAATGATCTGGTTATCGCCACCAAAATCTGCGGCCCAGGCCTGGATTATATGGATGGAGGTCGAATGATGACCCCCAAACATATCCATAAAGCCGTTGATGGCAGCCTCCAGCGACTGGGTCTGGAAACCATTGACCTTTACCAACTGCACTGGCCAGACCGTAACACTAACTTCTTTGGCAAACTGGGCTATATGCACCAGGATGGCTTTGATGGCACCCCCATCGAAGAAACCCTTTCCGCACTGGATGAACTGGTTAAAGCCGGAAAGATAAGACATTACGGCTTGTCGAATGAAACCCCCTGGGGCGTCATGGAGCATTTACGCCAGAGCGGTGAACACAACCTTCCTCGTCCTGTGAGTATTCAGAACCCTTATAATCTGCTGAACCGTTCATTTGAAGTCGGACTGGCTGAAGTTGCCCACCGTGAGCAGGTCGGCTTACTGGCTTACTCACCACTGGGATTTGGCGTTCTGAGCGGTAAATACCTTGGAGGAGACAAGCCTGAGAAAGGGCGTATAACTCTTTATCCTCAATACCAGCGCTATATGTCAGCAGAATCCCAGAGAGCAACAGAAGCCTACATCAATCTGGCAAAAGAGTCCGGACTTGATCCGGCCCAAATGGCATTGGCCTTTGTTACATCCCGCTCTTTCCTGACCAGTAACATTATTGGTGCCACTACCCTGGAGCAACTGGAAAGCAATTTAAAGTCGAGTGAGTTGAACTTGTCTGACACTTTGCTGGAAGAGATTGAAAAAATTCACACTCTTCAGCCTAACCCTGCCCCCTGAACCTCCTCTAACCCACCTCTTTACTGTGAAAATGTAATTCTGTCAGGCACTGCAGTCATTTTCATAGTAAAGGGGTGAGCTTCATTTCCAGCGCGCAGTTGTTTCTGAAGACATTCGAAATGTCATCGGAAAGAGGCCACCGCTCATCTTTAGAGTTGTAATTAATCTGCCCAACTGGACATTTTCGCCTATTTTTATCTTTGATTACGGAAATGACTCCTGCCCCAACAGGTATGTTCAGTCGTTTTATTGAGCCAATCTGGAAGGTGAAAAGGCAGCCTGCCTGCCACTAACAAACCATTCACGAGCATCAGGGTCGTATGAATAACTTTTTGAGTCCGGCCAGTCACCAGGAACCGATTGCCAGCCAGGATGTCGACAACACTTATAAATATCTGAGACGCCAGGTTTTTCTGGGTATTTTCATCGGCTATGCTGGCTACTACCTTGTCCGCAAAAACTTCTCCCTGGCCATCCCACACCTGGTGGAAGAAGGTTTCACCAAAGCCGAACTTGGATTTGCACTCTCAGGCGTCTCCATTGCTTATGGCATCAGCAAATTCCTGATGGGCAACCTTTCCGACCGCAGCGATGCCCGAAAATTCATCACCTGTGGTCTGGTGCTCAGCGCCATGACCATGATTCTGATGGGCTTTGCCCCCTTCGCTACCGCCTCCATACCCGCCATGTTTATTCTGCTGTTTATAAATGGATGGTTTCAGGGCATGGGCTGGCCATCCAGCGGGCGAGTCATTGTTCATTGGTTTTCTGTAAGCGAACGAGGGACAAGGGCCGCCATATGGAACCTGGCTCACAATGTCGGTGGCGGACTCGTAGGCCCCATGGCCATTCTGGGCATGAGCCTTTTTGTTGACTGGCACAGTATTTTTTATTTCTCTGGTCTGGTAGCGGTAGCAGTGGCTTTTATCAGCTGGTTATTGGTACGGGATACCCCCCAGTCCTGCGGCCTACCGCCTATTGAGGAGTACACCGGAGACTATCCTCATGCATTCGCCTACAACGATTCCCATGAAAAAGAGTTTTCAGCCAGCGAAATCTTCTTCAAATACGTTCTGAACAATCGCCTGCTCTGGTATATAGCGATAGCCAATGCTTTTGTTTATCTGGTTCGTTACGGTGTTCTTGACTGGGCACCTGCCTATCTGGATGAAGCCAAAGGCTTCTCCATGACCGACAGCAGCTGGGCTTACTTTCTGTATGAGTTTGCAGGTATTCCCGGAACATTACTCTGTGGCTATCTCAGCGATCGCTACTTCAGAGGACGCAGGGCACCTGCCAGCCTGGTCTACCTGGTGGCAGTGTTGGCTGCTGTCATTGTTTACTGGAAGAACCCTCCGGGCAATCCTCTTGTGGATAACCTGGCACTGATCACCATTGGTTTCCTTATATATGGTCCAGTTATGTTAATCGGAGTTCACGCTCTGGATCTTGTCCCTAAAAAAGCGGCAGGAACGGCTGCAGGCCTGACGGGATTATTCGGTTATCTTGGTGGTGCCCTGTTTGCCAACATTGCCATGGGCTTTATCGTTGATCGATACGGCTGGGACGGAGGCTTTCATGTCCTGATAGCCGCCTGCATTGCTGCCATGATCATGCTGTCCATTTCCTGGATTGAAGAAGTGAAAACCCATCGAAGCATTACTTGAACCCAGAGTGTTTTTCTAATAGACAAAAAAGACCTGACTCCGTGCGTCAGGTCTTAAACTTTTATAAAGTCAGTCGTGACTGCTCTTTAGTATTCAGACTATGCGGCGCCTTGCCAGCAAAGTCTACTTTTCTGGAAGTTTCCACAGCTTTCAAAACGGCCTGCATCAGCGGGCTCTGCTTTTGAGTCATGGTGTCATTATTTCTCATGTTGCACCTCCTGAACTATGGAGTCACCCTGTTCATTGCCTGGCCGTGACCAGGCAAAACAGACAGTCCAAAATACTGAGTCATCCCTTCGTGAAACTGTTTAACAGAAGTTCTCACATATAGATGTGGATCTTTTGCGCCCTGCTCGGCCAGCTGATCAATGTCCTCTGGATGAGATTGCATCAAAGCATGCCAGGCTGCAGCCCGAACACGCATGAAAGGATGGCGAGTGGCGATTTGCATCAACACATCCCTACAGTTTTCATCACCAAAATTGGCAATGGCATGCAGCATCATATCCTTGGCGAATATAGAAACAGCATGGCCATTGACCCGATAGGTTTTTGAATCAAAAGAGCACTCTGCCACAGCCATCTGCCGCTCTCTCTGAACCACATTAATAGAAACAGAAGTGGCTTCAGGTGGATACTGCAGGTGAATATCGGTGCCTGCTGTAAACTGCATCACCTTGCCCTGGGTCAGAAAAGTGGATTCCACAAAACGGAAGTCTGCCTTCTCACCCAGAACACCACTGCAGCTTTCAAAATCAAACTCGTAAATATCGGTCTTATACCCTGGTCCGGCATAACCACAAGTGATGAAATTGATATCGTGATTATGAAGGTAGTTGTACTGCCCCTTCTCAATGGTATTGAAGTTATCTGGCCAAACCACAATCCTGAAGACATAGTCTTTACCAAAACGCGGAATAAACGTCGTTGGCAGTAAACTGTGAGGCGCCTCAAGTGTTGCAAAGCTCTTCAGGTAATCACAGAGATATTCCGCCAGGAACGCTCTGTTATTGGAAAGACGATGCAGATAAGGACAGAGAGGCTCCAGATCTTCACCACTCTTTATAGGCGTTGACTCACAGATTTCGTAGAAGTCATCCAGAGAGATGGCCTTATCATCGGAGTCGTATTCAAAAGTTCTAACCATGACGCCACCTCACTTGCCTTATTGACTGGAAGCAAAATCCACAGTTTGCTTCTCAATATTGCGTTTAAGGGTATTGGCATAGGCTCTGACATGAGCATGCTCATCAGTCATAGCTTTTGAGAACAGATAATCCCTGTCAGCGGGATTGAACTCAATCAGGGCATGCCAGGCTGCCGCCCGCACCCGCATAAAAGGGTGTCTCTGGGCTATATCAACCAACCTGTCTTTACTGTTTTCATTTCCCAGTGTGCAAACGGCATTGAAAACCGATTCCTGAACGGGAATTTTGATGGAATGCCCCATCACCGTCCGTTTTTCCATATCAAATGAGCACTCGACTATATTTTTCCGGGCCTCACGCTTGATCACATTCAGGGATACAGACAGCTCTTCAGGTGGATACTGAATATGCATATCTGTGCCTGCCTTGTACTTCATGATTTTACCGGGAGGCAGCATGGTGTTTTCCTGAAATTCAAGATCCACCTCTTCACCCACCAGCCCGGTGCAATGCTCGTAATCGAAACTGTAAATATCTGTGTGATAACCAGAACCGGTATAGCCACAGGTTATGAAACCCACATCATGATTATGGGGGTAGTGATAGAGCAGTTGATTACCCCACTCAGCCGGATCAATGACTGGCCAGATAACAATGCGGAAAATATAGGACTTACCAACTCTCGGCATAAACACAGGAGGTAAAAAGCTATGCTCTGGCTCATTCAACTCATTCAGGTAATCACAGAAATACTGTTCCAGAAACTGCCTGTTGTTTGCCAGATGCTTCAAGGCAGGCACCAGTTTTTCCAGGTCTTCTTCTGACTGAAGGTCTGACCTGTCACACAGACTATAGAATTCATCCAGAGGTATGGCCTGCTCTGTCTTGCACTCAATTGTTCTAACCATGGTACACCTCCTGACAAAGCGATTGAGAAAACATCATGCCGACACAGACAGTGCCATCAGTGTTTTATCAGCCAGTTGACGTATGTATTGATCACCATCGTGCACCAGAGCTGCTTCCAGCAAGGATCGTCCTCGCTCCTCATCCAGCTTGCAAAGACTTGAAAAAGCCTCCCAGCGAACAAAAGGCGCATAGCGATCACTTTTAGCAACCCCTTCGAGACACTCGATACTCTTGCTTGAACCTGATAACTCTCCGATCAGAGAAGCTGCAAGCTGACTCCGTGAATCGGCCACTTGAGTTGCAATCAAACGGGTAGGTTGAAAAGTCTCCCGGTTGTAAGTCCATGTCAAAGGCCCCCTGGCTTCTGAGTGAGCGGTTAGCAGGCAGGCCTGCTGTTTGATGCCATCAAGCAGCGGCACTGAATTATAAGCTTTGAAAATATGAGCGTGATAAGGCCCCAGAATCACGGTTGGACTGTTTTTCGCAGGAACCGGCATTTCGTAGATATGGTTTATGTCTACTTTGGTTTGCAGCACTGGGATATCAATGGATTGATTGCCCAGGTTGACCAAAAGCAAGTCGAACTCGTTGGCACAGACTTCATGGCTGTCCGAAGGTTCTCCCAGACCGTTGCAAAAAACCAGGGAAAGATTGAAATCCCCTTTGCTGTACAGGTAGTTCTGATCAAGAAAAGGCTTTTTCTCTGCGG
Source organism: Endozoicomonas arenosclerae (assembly GCF_001562015.1). Classification (GTDB taxonomy): domain Bacteria; phylum Pseudomonadota; class Gammaproteobacteria; order Pseudomonadales; family Endozoicomonadaceae; genus Endozoicomonas_A; species Endozoicomonas_A arenosclerae. The sequence goes on from NZ_LASA01000101.1 coordinate 20,591, forward strand.
AGGTTTCTTCGGAAATATCTTCTGCAACACATTGAAGCAATTGAGGAACGGTTGACGAGTCGATCATCTCTGATAACCCGGCCAGTTGGGAGAACTGATACCCATCCTGAGCCATTATCTGCTCTGCCCGAGCAATCAGTTGATCTTGAAAATTACTATTTACATTCACAAAAATACCCTCCTCCCTTATTACAAAGGCTGCCCGCTACAAAAGACATTGGAAGTATTTTTTAAGCGACAAGAGCTTAAGTTGATTCAACCTTCAGTATATCCACAAATATAATCCTCGCCATTACAATCATTTATTGAAGACATAAACAGAAATAAACTGTTAGAAAACTGTCTACTCTCATCAGTGTCCTCATAGAATGAAGATTAAATAACCCTCCATTAAACATGCTTAATCTATCGCTTTTCTATGAAGTTCCACAGATAGCATATTGATCACAGCCATCGCTTGAAATTGCTTATGCGTACCAAAGAAAATCTGCGCTTTATTGAATGCGAAGAGCACTACAAAAACACATCCCGTTTTATTGGAAGGGTCGACATATTTCGTTTCAGAAGGAACCCTCAACACTATCTCCACTGGTTGAAAGAACAAGTTCCCTTCAAAAAGGCTGAAAAGATTCTGGACCTCGGCTGTGGGCCTGCATTGCTGTGGCAGACTTACCCTGGCCTGCTTCAACCAAATCATCAACTCTTTCTGGCAGACCGATCATTCAATATGCTCGTTCAGGCCAGGAAGAACACCACCGAGCTGAAAGCTGAGCACATTGTCCTGCGCAGCGACATGGAACAACTGGGCTTCCCGGATCAGCAATTTGATGCGGTACTGGCTCATATGCTGCTCTATCATGCGACGGATATTGATAAGACGCTCAGAGAAATTATTCGAACGCTCAGACCTCAGGGCTGGTTCAGTGCAACCACTTTTGCCAGCCGCTCAGAAAATATCATCTGGGAAACCGTCCATGCTATTGAGCCGGATATCCCTCCATATTCCGAGATACTGGCTCCTTTCAGTGCTGAAAATGCTCTTCCCCAGCTCAAGAACTATTTCTCTTCCCTCAAATCTACAACCTATGAAACCGGATTTGTGTGTCCCAACCCAGAAATTTGGGCCGATTTCATCTGCAGCTTCCCAAACATAGAACTCAGACAGTTAAGACCCGAGTTTCGCCAGAAACTGATCCACGCCCTCAAAAAACTGATTACCCGACATGGAACCCTCCCTTATCAAACCGAAATGGCACATTACCTGTGCCAAGGGCCTTTAAAGAACTGACATCCGCGTGGCAAAAGTCTAAAATCCCCCTCATTTCTGATCGAACACACCGGAACACAAACCATGCGCGACTTCATTATCGCCCCCAGCATCCTTTCTGCCGACTTCGCCCGCCTGGGTGAGGAAGTTGATAATGTGATTGCTGCCGGCGCAGACTGGGTTCATTTTGATGTTATGGACAATCACTACGTGCCCAATCTGACCATTGGCCCGATGGTGTGCAAGGCATTAAGAAACCATGGGGTTACTGCTCCTATTGATGTCCACCTGATGGTCAGCCCGGTAGACCGAATGATCGGTGACTTTATTGAAGCCGGTGCCAGCATGATAACCTTCCACCCGGAAGCCTCTGATCATATTGATCGCAGTCTGCAAATGATTCGTGAAGGTGGCTGCAAGGCGGGTCTGGTTCTGAACCCAGCCACTTCCCCTGATGTGATTGAATACGTCATCGACAAGCTCGACATGGTTCTGCTGATGTCTGTGAACCCAGGTTTTGGCGGCCAGAAGTTTATTCCTTCCACCCTGCGTAAGCTGCGTCATGTCCGCAAGCTGATTGATGACAGCGGCCTGGACATTCGTCTGGAAGTGGATGGCGGTGTGGGTGTTCAAAACATTCGCCAGATTGCTGAAGCAGGTGCTGATGCCTTTGTTGCTGGCTCAGCCATTTTTAATGCTGATAATTATCAGGAAGTGATCAGCCAGATGCGCGATGAGCTCTCCAAAGCTGAAAGCCTCTGATCTTTAAATCTTCCCTATGGCTCAGATAGACCCTCTGTCTGAGCCATCTGCCAGCTTTTGACCCTAAGCCCAGCTATTATCTACTCTGAACAGCTCACTCCTTCTGGCTGATATTGCCAATGAAAAAGCATCTCCTTGCTGGATGTGCACTGACTCTGCTGGCACAAACCGTTCATGGTTTCCATCAAGTGTCCATGGAATATGATGCTTATGTGCTGGATGCCAAAGACCGGCTCACAGACTTTGTCACTTCACCCGCCAGTTATGAGTACGTAAAAGTCGGCATCGTCTCCATCAGTGTCGATTTTCATGGGATGATGCACACCGCACAGCTTTTTGCCCACAAAGCCGGTACCTATCAATTCTCAAGCCCCGACACTCAAAAACAGACCGAAGAAGCCAGTTCACTGACCCAGATGCTGGGTACATTGGCCTCATGGGCTTTCAATGCCGTCTCAGAACCCTTTACAGGCATGCAGCCGGAAGCGTCAACACCCACTCGAAATCAGGACTTGGGAGCCAGCCGCTTTGTCGATATCTCGCCCACAGACAACGCCATCGTCAACCTGAAACATCTGACGGGCACCAATACACTGGCTGACTTTTTTATTTTCGCCCCTAAAAGTTCCGAGTGGGTTCAATTCGATATGGAGCAGATGCAACAGGGCTTCCCCCAGCTTTCCAACAAGCAGATCTGCTGCAGAATTCCCGGCTCGCTCCCTCTTTGCAGATCTTATAGAGCAGAACAGAAACAAGAGAAAGACGACAAATCTCCGGAATCAACCCGTCCCGGCTGGCACGAACTGTCAAAAGCCTATGAGTTGCCTACCGGGGGCATTGGGGGAGCCAGCCTGCTCTACGACACTGAAATGTATGTTTTTCAGCAACAGGGATCACAGCGTGTAAAACCTAAAACCCGAGACCATCTGGAAACCTGGCTTCCCTCCCCGCCGAAAGTGATCATTGGCCTACCAGGATTATTTAACCAGACCGCCATGTCACTGTCTGGAAGAGTGACCGTCACAGGCTGGTTTCCGGAATGGGTCGCAACACCTGGTTTGTATAGCACGGACTACCTGTTGGCCAGCTCACACCCGAACCTGGCGGGAGACGGACTCGATACCCATCATGACTTTGTCGTTTACTCCGCTATACAGAACCCCTACCTGCACGAACAGAGCAAGCTTTACTCTTCACAAACTACTCCCTGGAGACTGATCGTTCTTCCCTGGGGCAATAAATTTCAGGTGGTACTTCTTTCTCGAGATTTCACTTCCAACAAGCCCATAACCGTTGAAAGTGCGCCAGAGCCGAATGTTGATATTGATGAGCTGAAAAAAGCGCTTGATGACATTAATTGACTGCAACCTGTCAATCACAACTCAAATCCTCCTATAATCTCACTGTCTTTTATTTCCTCCCTCTGGATATCTGAAAACAATGAAGTTGTTTGAATTGCTGGATAGCCCTGTTCAATTAATCATGTACGATCTGGATGGCACATTGGTAGACAGTGTTCCAGACCTGGCCATTGCCCTGGATAAAATGCTGACAGACCTTAACCTGCCCGCAGCCGGTATCGAAAAAACCAGACTCTGGGTCGGCAACGGCATTCCGTCACTGGTCAGAAGGGCCCTGGCCGATGACATGATGGGAGATCAACCCGGCGTCGTAGACCAGGAAACCTTTAGCAAAGCTCTGGAACGGTTCAAACATCATTACGCTATTGAAGTAGGACAGCACAGCGCTCTTTACTCTGGCGTATTCTCTTTCCTCAGCCAGATTCACAAGGCGGGCATCAAGCAAGCCGTGGTCACGAACAAATCTGAAATCTTCACAGAATTGCTGCTGAAGCATATGGGCATTGATCACTTTTTTGAACTCAGCATTGGCGGAGACAGTCTGAATGAGAAGAAGCCCCACCCTATGCCCCTGCACCACACCATGGAGCATTTTGGCTGCAACACTCAGAACAGCATCATGATCGGAGACTCGAGTAATGACGTTAAAGCCGCCAGAGCGGCGGGTGTAAAAGTAGTGGGCCTTCCTTATGGCTATAACCATGGAGAGCCTATTGAGTCGTCTCACCCTGACTCTGTCGTTGAGAGTCTGACTGACCTGCTCTAACGCAACTGTCCCCCTGAACCTGAACAGTCAACTAAACTGTTGAAGCTCAGGGGAGACTAGATATGCAACTGAATTCACTTTCAGAACGTCTCATTCGTCCTATTCTGTTGATGCTGGCCATTATTGTCTTACCTCTGTTGCGCTTTGCTTCTGCCCTTGAGCCTCCCGACACACATCCCGACACCATTGTCTTACCTTTTGGTGATCTGGACACCTATGCATTGGCCCGATTCAGAGATGACAACACCCGGTCCTACGGCATCATATTCTGGGACCGATTCATCATCACATCGGTGAAATCCCCCAGTCCAACTCAGTCAGACCTGAAGTTCAGGGAACGAGTGCTGGAACAGCTTTCGATTACCCCCCTCAACACACCCGAACACATTGAGTCATCCGGAGTCACTTTCTGCCAGCATCAACCCACTGACGAAGAGTATTCCATTCTGGTCTGTGAACTGGACAGAATCTATGAAGGCTTGACGCCTGTCCTGATGCCTTTTGAAAGGGAAGTTGATTCATTCAATCAGTGGCTAAACAGTTCAACATCAAGCTCCGTAATCAGCGCTGTTGCGGATATTAACGAGCAAAATCAACTGCTCATCATCCCCTTGAGCTTTGATCCGAGAAATTATCAATCCCTGCCAGGCTGGATTGTGGCAGAACATGACGGCTCAAGCTTTACCGCTACACAGACTGTCACCCAGCTTGTACTGCCAGGAATGAGTTGCCTGGGACAAAGCAGCTGGCCTCAACAGGAACTCATGTTTCTCGGCTTCAAGCCAGATCGACAAATCTTTCAATACAATAAACCGGATGGAGAGCAATTCCTGCAAATACCCTTTTTGCCTTTAGAACAGGTTATTCATTTAGTCGCCAGCTCCGCAGGTGTTAGCCAGCACCAGGCTAATCGATGGCAGTTCCGTACGGATGGGAGCGCAACCGCTCTAGCCATTACAACTCACGATATTCTTAAACTGTTTGGGGAAGAAACGGACCAAAGCCTTGAAGGTTATCTCTGCCTGTCTGATTGCAGCACAGGAACAGCACCCAGAGGGAAAGGATTCTGCAGAACTCGTAAAGGCAAGAGCTCATCCTTTTATGTCCTTGAGGGCCGATTGGTAGAGTGGGAGTTCATCCAAAAAGAACCGTTGCCGGATGAAGCCATGCATCCTGAGACGGATTCAAGATGCACAGTCACCTATCCTGTTTGCTTTGTCGCTGTGGCGGAAGTAACCGGTTTCGGGGAAGTCTATGATAAAGAGGGGTGTGATATCGGAGACGATCTAGGTCCCTATTCTGAATATTTTATCGCCATTATAGAGTCGGACAAAGGTGCAACGGTTGACCCGGAACAGCCCACCCTTCCTGTGATCAATAACTCTAATTCCACAGCGGACTATTCTGGCAGTCCGCATATAATCGTTATCACCAACCCTGGCTTTACGGAGCCTTCACAACCCTCATTTATAGGCGGCAATGACTCCCATCCTCCTGACCTGATTCCTCCAGATCCTGTCGACAACAGCTCTATAGACCATCAGACGCTCATTATAATTATTGTTGTTCCCGCTGCAGGCCTGACCCTGGTTGTGGTCATCGCCTCAAGTGCCTGCCTGTACTACATTCGAAAGAAAAGACATAGCCAGGCACCGGAAGAGCGACACAGATTGATCGAAGAAGATACTTCACCACCACCTCCTCCAGATGAAGGCACTGTGGTAATCCCCATGAGCACAATCAGCGGTGGAGCCTCAGTGAGCCCCGTTATCAGAATATCGCAAGATCAATTGTTTACAGTCGATCGGCCACGCTCTAATGACATTGGAACCATGCTTGAACCTCATAGCACAACAGATAACCCCAACGATCCGCCAGCTCTGCATGCCCCACCCATTGAAGGCATCATTCTGATTCCACCGGAAGAGCGTACCCCGGACACACCGTCGTCAGTGCCTAAATCCAGGCTTCCTGAAGATCAGCAGGATTAACGGTCACAATAGCTCCCAGCGTTTGCATTAACCTTTGCAGTCATATAATCTTCGGGTCTTACTCATACGACTGCGCCCAGACTAATTGCGGAGCCAGCAGTGATTAAACGTCATTCAGAGACACAAACAAAGATCAGAGCCACTGCATCAGCAGTGACACTCTCTACTCCTGCCTCAAAGTTCTCCTCCTGGCGATGGCTTGGCTGGCCCTGCGCCTGATAAAAAGCCACAACTCAGCCAAAGCCCTGCGTTTTTCGCACAAATTTACATCAGCCGTGAACCCGAAAAATCGATTTTCGCCCTCTTGCAGGATGAAATACATTCACGGTCAACGATACTGCTTAATCATTAGCCAGATAATAAAGAGGCCTGTATGACGCCTGAAGCATTTTCTCGTCTGGCCCGCGAAGGATATAACCGCATTCCTGTAATCCGGGAAATCCTGGCGGACCTGGACACGCCGTTAACCACTTATCTAAAGCTGGCGAACGGTCGTTACTCCTACCTGCTTGAATCCGTTGAAGGCGGAGAAAAGTGGGGACGCTACTCCATGATTGGACTTCCGTGCAGAACTATTCTACGGGTGTCTGGATACAGCCCCGACTGCAAGGTCACTCTGGAAACCGACGGCCAGATCGTTGAAGAGCACAACCCGGAGGATCCCCTGGCCTTTATCAAGGCATTCCAGGCTCGTTATAAAGTGCCGGAACTGCCTGACCTGCCGCGCTTTACCGGCGGTCTGGTGGGCTACTTTGCTTACGACACGGTTCGCTACATTGAAGAACGTCTGAAAAACTCTGCTCCGGACGACGAGCTGGGCAACCCTGATATCATGCTGATGGTGTCCGACGAACTGGTGGTTTTTGATAACCTCAGCGGCAAGCTGATTCTGGTGACACATGCCAATCCGGATGAACCTGCAGCATTGGAAAAAGCGGAGTTCCGTCTTGATGATCTGGTGCGCAGACTACAAACCACCAACGTTCTGCCACCTGTGCAGGCTTCCCTGAATCCGGCTCAGGAAGATGACTTCAAATCCGGCTTTGGTCGGGAAACCTTCGAAGGCGCTGTAGAAAAGATCAAGGATTATATTCTTGCCGGTGACGCCATGCAGGTCGTCCCTTCTCAACGCATGACCATTCCTTTCGACAGCTCTCCATTGAATCTATACCGAGCCCTTAGAAGCACCAACCCATCTCCCTATATGTACTACATGGATCTGGGCGACTTTCATGTTGTAGGTTCTTCTCCGGAAATTCTGGCGCGACTTGAAGACGGTGAAGTCACTGTCAGACCTATCGCCGGAACCCGCAAGCGTGGTGCTACAGAAGAGCGAGACAAGGAACTTGAGAGAGAACTGCTCAATGATCCTAAAGAACTGGCAGAACATCTGATGCTCATTGATCTGGGTAGAAACGACGCTGGACGAGTATCTAAAACCGGTACGGTCAAGCTGACCGACAAAATGGTCATCGAGCGTTATTCCCACGTTATGCATATTGTTTCCAACGTGACCGGTCAGTTGAAAGACGGTATGGACGCTATTGAAGTGCTGAAGGCTACACTGCCTGCAGGCACACTCAGTGGTGCACCCAAAGTTCGAGCTATGGAAATCATTGATGAACTTGAACCGGTAAAACGAGGCGTTTATGGCGGTGCCGTTGGCTATCTGGCCTGGAACGGCAATATGGATACCGCCATCGCCATCCGCACAGCCGTTATCAAAGACCGTAAACTGCATGTACAGGCAGGTGCCGGCATAGTGGCAGATTCCGTTCCTGAAATGGAATGGAAAGAAACCATGAATAAGGGACGAGCACTTTTCAAAGCCGTCGCCATGGCCCAGACCGGCCTGTCCGCCACACCTTCCAACCAGAAGCAAACAGGGGAGCGAAACTGAGATGCTTTTAATGATCGATAACTATGATTCGTTCACCTGGAATCTGGTTCAGTACTTTGGTGAGTTGGGTCAGGACGTTGAAGTGCATCGTAATGATCACATCACCCTTGAAGAGATCGAAGCCCTGAATCCAGAGCGCATTGTCATCTCTCCTGGCCCCTGCACCCCCAACGAGGCCGGTGTTTCAATGGCAACCATTGAACATTTCAAAGGCAAAAAGCCCATTTTGGGTGTCTGCCTGGGACACCAGAGTATGGGACAGGTATTTGGTGGCAAGATTGTGCGGGCCAGACAGGTGATGCACGGAAAAGTATCACCCGTCTATCATAAGGGGCTGGGTGTATTTGCTGACCTGCCTAACCCGGTTACGACTACCCGTTACCACTCGCTGGTGATTGAGAAAGAAAGCCTGCCCGACTGCTTTGAAATCACGGCCTGGACTCAACACGAAGACGGCAGCATGGATGAGATTATGGGAATACGCCACAAAACCCTTCCATTGGAAGGCGTGCAGTTCCACCCGGAATCCATCATGACCGATCGTGGCCATGACATGCTTGAGAATTTTCTAAAGCAGTGAGGCCGGAAAGGCTAAAGAAGAAAAAACAGCCAAGAACAAAATGCAGCTCAATCCAAACGCTCAAAAAATCCGACGAGCCTGACAAAACTGCATTTTCAGAGTTAATGGGAGCCAGACAAAATGAACATTAAAGAGGCCATTGGCCGCGCAGTCAGCAACCTGGACCTGAGCCGTGATGAGATGATGAGCGTAATGCGTGACATCATGACCGGCCAGTGCACCGACGCCCAGATTGGTTCATTCCTCACTGCCATGCGCATGAAGAGTGAAAGTATTGAAGAGATCACCGGTGCCACCCAGGTTCTGAGAGAAATGGTCACGGGTGTTGAAGTTAAAGCTGAACACCTGGTGGACATTGTGGGAACCGGTGGTGACGGCGCACACCTGTTCAACGTATCGACTGCATCTTCCTTCGTAGCTGCGGCTGCAGGCGCTCATGTTGCCAAACACGGTAACCGTGGTGTCTCCAGTTCCAGTGGCAGCGCCGATCTGTTGGAAAAAGCCGGTATTTCCCTTGGCATTAAACCGGAACAGGTAGCCCGCTGTACTGAAGAAGTCGGTGTTGGCTTCATGTTTGCCCCCGCTCATCATTCAGCCATGAAAAATGTTGTCGGTGTTCGCAGGGAGCTGAGCGTTCGCACTTTCTTCAACATCCTTGGCCCAATGTCGAACCCGGCGGGTGTAAAGAATCTGGTGATTGGCGTGTTTACCCGTGAACTCTGCCTGCCAATGGCTGAAGTACTGAGAGAGCTGGGTAATCAGCATGTCATGGTCGTACACTCTGTGGACGGACTGGATGAAATCAGTATTGCCAGCGAAACTCATGTGGCCGAACTGAAAAACGGTGAGATCAGGGAATACACCATCAAACCTGAAGACTTTGGTATTGAATCCCAGAGCCTGATCGGGCTTACGGTGGAAGGCTCTGAAGATTCCCTGTCCCTGATCCGTGATGCTCTTGGCAAGCGTGAAGGCGAGTATGCCCATAAAGCCGCTGACATGATCTCACTCAATGCTGGTGCTGCCATTTATGTATCCGGTGTAGCCACCAGTCTTCAGGAAGGTATTGGCATGGCTCAGGACGCGATTGCCAGTGGCTTGTCTCTGGAAAAAATGCGTGAGCTGGCTAGCTTTACACAAATACTTGCCGAGGGGTGATGAATGACTGTTATGAACAAGAGGCCAACCATCCTCAACAAAATCGTTGAGCGAAAGCAGGAAGAAGTGGCTGAACGTCAGGCAGCCCTGTCCATGAAGGATGTGATTGCCAAAGCGCGCCACACCGAAAAAACTCGCGGTTTTACCAAAAGTCTGGAAGCCCGGACAGAAAATCAGCAGGCAGCGATTATTGCCGAAATCAAAAAGGCTTCTCCCAGCAAGGGTGTCATCCGGGAAAATTTTGATCCGGCCAGCATTGCCAAAAGCTACGAAGAAGCGGGCGCCAGCTGCCTGTCTGTACTGACCGACAAGGATTTTTTCCAGGGAGCAGAAAGCTACCTTCAGGAAGCCCGCTCCGCATGCTCCCTGCCCGTCCTGCGCAAGGACTTTATGGTAGACCCATGGCAGATTTATGAGTCCCGTATGATCGGTGCTGACTGCATTCTGTTAATTGTTTCCTGCCTGAGCGATGGCGAGCTTCAGGAATTCAGCAGCACGGCCCTGGACCTGGGAATGGATGTGCTGGTCGAAGTTCACGGTGCAGATGAACTGGAACGCGCTCTTCCACTGGAAGGCACATTGCTGGGCATCAACAACCGTAACCTGCATACGTTTGAAGTAACCCTGGACAATACCTTCTCACTGCTTTCCCAGATCCCTGAAGGCAGAAAAGTCATCACAGAGAGTGGCATCCATACGGTAGAAAACGTTGACAGTATGTTCGCCAGAGGAGTGAACAACTTCCTGGTGGGCGAAGCCTTTATGCGTCAGGATAATCCGGGTGAAGGGTTGACGAACCTGTTTGGAAAATATTTGTAAGCTTCAACAATAAAGTGATCAGTAATCAGTAGACAGTTTTAAGAAGTCTTTTCCATTTAACTGTCTACTGTTCACTTTAAATTGCCTTACTTAATCACCCCGCACGCGATCCGAGACCCTCCCCCTCCCATAGGCGGATTATCGGAGTAGTTATCACCCCCCGAATGAATCATCAGAGAGCGTCCTTTCAAATCGGACAGTTTGAGGCGCTTGGCCACCACAGGGATTTTTGAAAATCCTTTGTCGTCTACCGTCAGTCTTGGCAGATCACCCAGATGCCCGTTGCCATCCGGTCCCTGGTGAGTATCTGTCTTGTCCGGGTCATAATGACCACCGGCCGCCAGAGCCGCTACCATCACCCCGTTTTTTGACCCGGGATCACAGCTGGGGTTTTCATGAATATGGAAGCCATGCTCTCCCGGCACAAGGTCATGCAGGTTAGGAGTAAACTCCACGCCTCCGCCCGAAGCGGCAGAAATTGTGATAGTGCCCAACTCAGCACCCACACCGGAAGGAGATACCTGATTCATCTTGACCGTAAAGCTGTCATTGGAAGTACAGGCAGAAAGCATTGCCGTCACGACCACTATGCCAGACAGTCCGCTGACTTTTTTGAACATGATTGCCAACTCCAGCAAAAACAAGTGTGTGACAGAGCAATATAGCCATGCTTATTCGGGTTTACTTAATAGACCGTCTGAAAAAAAAGAATTTTTACGGTTTTGTTCCAAAAATTCTATTCAACATTCCCATCGGTTATGTTTCTGCCCATCCACCAGCAATAGGCCGCTGGTAAAATCACTAACAGCCCCATCAATGAATGCCAGGGGTTGTTAAAAACTACATAAGTCGTTGCCAATACAACAGCCAGAAGAAAAAAAGCCGGGGTCACAGGCCAGAATGGGATCAACAATGATTGATTACTGAGCTTGAGACGCACCAGAGAAGTAATACACAGAGCTGAACTCAACCCCAGCATATAGCCGACACATGTCATCAGCCATTCGCAGGAACCCAGCCATAAAAACGCGATCGCCAGGGCCGCCTGAAACAATGTGGCATTTGAAAAGCGGCCATCTTTACTGGATAGAAAAGCCGGCAAGTAACCATCGTCTGCCATTTTGCTGTAGATTCTTGGTCCCATCATGATCATGGCTGACAATGAAGTGATCAAAGACAGATTGATTACCAGCAGGGCTATCTTGAGGCCTAATGGATTCGACAGTTGCTCTGCTGCTCTCACCACTACATCAATCTTCCCTGATAAAAGAGAGAGATCCTGACTGCTCACAATAACCAGATTTAGCGCCATATAAATCAGAAAGACGCACAAGGAACCTATCAGCGTTGCCTTCATCACATTTTTTTGCGGAGCGCGAATCTCTCCCGCCACATAGATAATGGCATTCCAGCCCGAGTAACCAAAGAACGTCCAGATCAAGCACAGCGGCAGAGCATCCATATTGAATTGACTGACCACACCTGGATCAACCTTCAAATTATCGAAATGGATCTCAAAGCTGGCCACCGCAACAAAAGCCAGGATAAGGACAATTTTGATCACAATGACAAAGTTCTGAAGCTTGAGTCCCGTGGGCATATGAAAGCAGTGCGCCCCCATAAACAGCAGAATCATCAAGGTGCCTATCCATTCAGTAGAAATCCCTGTCCAGGCACTGAAGGTCAGGCCCAGGCCATAGGCACAAAGAGCGATGGGAGCGGTAAAGCCCACCATCAGAGAAACCCAGCCAGCCAGACAACCGAAGAATGGATGAAGGGTTCTGGAGAGAAACAGGTATTCACCACCGGATTCGGGTATCGCTCTGGCCATGGCCCCATAACAGACAGCCCCTGAGAGCATAACAATCCCGCCTATCATCCAGACTGAAATAACAAGGAGAGGATGACCGGCCTCCGCCAGCATCAATCCAGTTAAGGTAAAGGTGCCGGCACCTATAACATTGGCAATAACCAACATGACTGCACTGAACAGCCCAAAGCCTTGAGGGGAAGACATCACTGAAATTTACCGGATTAGAAAAGTTTTATGCAGAAGTCAGGAAGCCGGTTTTTCTCCCGTAAAGACTGCCCATATCTGCTCACCGGACTCAACTCGCTGGATCTTGCTGGTCCAGCCATTCACCAGATCCTGATAATCCTCCTGGGAGAATTTTTTCAGAAAGTGCTCTTTATTGCTTTTAAATGCGGATAACTCGCGGTTGAGAATGTCCAGGAACAGCTTGTTTCTAGACTCCCCTTTCACACCGTGGAAACCCGCTTTTTCCAGCTGCTGTCGATAGGATGAAACTGTCGTTAAATAATAATTTCTCTGCTCAATATACTGTTTTGTGGCCTCTGACAGTTCCTTGTCACCTACACAGTAATCACTGATCAGAAAATGCCCCCCGGGCTTCAACCAGGAGTACATTCTTTTGAATACAGCTTCTTTATCTTTGATATGCAGTAAAGTGTCACGGCTGTAGATGACATCGAATGAGCCTGGATCAAACTCCAGCTCCATAATATCGCCATGTATGAAATTAACTTTGAGGGCTTTCAGGTCTTTACTGTCGTTCGCCAGCTCGATCATATTCTTTGACAGATCAATTCCGGTGACGGCGACATCGTAAGTTCGAGCCATATAAAAAGCGCTGCCACCGATACCACTGCCTATATCCAGAACTTTCTGACCTTTTTTCAGCGATAAGGTCGCAGTCAATTGCTTTGTCGTTTCCAGACCACCGGTACTGATAAAACCTTCACCAAAAATTTGCTCGTACCGCTTGATACCGTTCATGGTGTATTGATTGCCATCCAGGAACGGCTGATCAGCCCTCTCACTGTCATCCGCATTCAGTAGCTGACAATGAATCATGATAAACGACATTAGTAATGTAGATAGAAAAATTCTGGAGAACTTCAATAACATTTTTTTACCAAAGGGTTAAAAAATACCTCTGAAGAATGGATCATGAGGTGAGGATTTCAATATTAATTTTGCAGATAAATTTTTCTGATTCGAGATAGCACTACGAATCCAAAATATAAATATCAACTCTATTTTATGCCTGTTTTTTGAAACTCCTTCCCTTTGGCATTACTGGACAGAGCTTTACCAAAAACAAGTCTATTCTTTGAGATTTGTTTTCTGGAATTCCGGTATGCCTGCCAAACTGTTTCGAACGGTCAGACAAACTTCAGGGCTGTTCATCCTCATGAATGCTCTCCTCTGTCCTGCTCAAACACTTGCTCAGAATGAGAGACAAGCTCATGAGCATCCAGAATCTTTTGGGCTGGGGACAAGCCCATCGAATAGCGAGCTTGCCGCTATGGATACAGCGATTCGTCCAGATGGCAAAGGCCTGCCGGATGGTCAGGGCTCAGCCAAGGAGGGCCAATCTATTTACGAAAGCAAATGTCAGCAATGTCATGGACCAAAAGGCGAAGGCGGCATAAATGATAAATTGGTCGGTACATTGCCCGAAGGTGATTTTCCCTTTGCCGAAAAGGGCGCTCCCAAAAAAACCATCGGTAACTATTGGCCTTATGCCACCACCCTGTTTGATTACATTCGCAGAACCATGCCCTATACCCTTCCGGGCAGTTTGACCAATGATGAAACCTATAGCCTCACTGCCTACCTGCTCTATCTGAATAAACTCATCCCTCAAGACAAAGTACTCAACGCCCAATCCCTTCCTGAAATCACCATGCCCGCCCAGCACCGTTTTAAAAACGATAACAGAACCCAAACCGACAAGATTCTGTAGCGAGAAGACAAGATGAAACGCAGACACTTTCTGAAAAGCATGACCGCTCTGGGATCCACTACGCTTCTGGCCACTCAGAGTCATGGGGACATTCGCTACCTGGGACCACCTGCCAGAACCATGGGTACCCGCTCCATCCATGAACAACTGGAGAAGACCCTTTATGGCCAGATGCAGACCCATGCACTGACACCGCTTCAGGATCTGCACGGCATCATTACCCCATCCGAATTACACTTTGAACGCCATCATTCAGGTATTCCGGATATAAGTCCTGAGCAACACCATCTTTATATTCACGGCCTTGTAAATAAGCCACTCAAGCTATCCCTGCAGGATTTAAAACGGTTTCCATCGGTATCCAGAACCTGCTTTATCGAATGTGCCGGTAATTGCCAGGACTATTTCAAAAAAGGTCCCCAGACACCTCTTCAACAGATAGCCGGTATGACCAGTCAGAGCGAATGGACAGGCGTAAAACTGGCTACCCTGCTGAGGGAAACAGGCCTGAGAAAGAATGCTAAATGGCTTCTGGCTGAAGGTGGAGATGCAGCTCTGGTGACCCGAAGCATCCCTGTAGATAAGGCCATGGACGACGCCATTATTGCCTATGCCCAGAATGGAGAAGCCATACGTCCAGAGCAGGGTTACCCGTTGAGACTGTTACTGCCTGGTTGGGAAGGCAGCAGTTGTGTGAAGTGGATTCGTCGTCTTGAAGTGGGTGACCAGCCCTGGATGACTCGGGAAGAAACAGCGAAATACACAGACCCTTTAAAAGACGGCACCATTCGTCAATTCAGCTTTATCATGGATACCCGCTCAGTCATTACCACCCCAACCTTTCCCAGCCAATTGGAAAAGGGTTGGCATGAAATCCGCGGTCTGGCCTGGAGTGGCCGGGGAAAAATAAAAAGGGTTGAAGTCAGTACCGATGGCGGTGGTCACTGGCAACCCGCCCGATTACAAGAACCTGTGTTGAGCATGGCTCACACACGATTCAATATTCCATGGCAATGGAACGGCAAAGAGACCTTGCTGTTGAGTAGAGCCACTGATGAAAATGGTTATGTGCAGCCCACCGCCAGCGAGCTGATTCATGCCAGAGGCATTGGCTCTTTGAGATACCACAACAATGGCATTATGGGGTGGCGAGTGAAAAGTGACGGAAGCGTGCTTTATGAGATTGTCGCCTGACTTTGCCATTGCAGAGCAAAATATAATTTCTCACTCAAACTAATTTTTCTTAAATTAATGGCGATCCGGCAGTCCTCTGCAATAGTTACTTTCAAAGTTGCTAACACGAGATTGTACCAGTGAAGCTATTTTGCAAAGGGCTATTGCTGACGTTGTCCACACTCTGTGGAACCATTGCCTACCCTTACTCTTTCCAATATTTTGAGTTACCTCAGGGGCTTGATGTCTACGAAGGTAACCCCAGCTATCCAGGCACCAATCGCTACTTCGCTATTCCTGGCTTTATCAGCCAGAAATCAACGAATCAGCGATACCTGGTTGTCAATGTAGGTTTGGGTAAAGCCGAAGACGGTATGACGGTCATTCCCTTACTGGTTAATGTTGAAAAACCGGAGTCTTCTTTTTTCCTTCTTGATTACATGCATCCCCTGAATCTTAAAGACCCTGATGCTCAAAACACCATTCTGGACACCCTGAAACAGAAGAATATGAAGAACCCTCACATCAGGGCACTTTATGTCGACGAGTATGGGTTCATCAGTGGAATGACTTATAACTGGGACGGCAAGAGTAAAATTGAAAGTACACGTTCAGCCATTTTTGATGTCAACAGCAACAGCTGGCAATACCCTCCCCAGGGCGACACTCATTATTCTATGGCTGTGAACAGCATGCCCTCGAATACCAGCATTCCACTCTTCCTTTTATCCAGCCAGGTGATCCTGCCCTATAACATGTCATCCTATATTCGAACGGATTACCAATTGTCAGTCTGGTCGCCCGGAAAATCTCCGTTAACGATAACATTTGACGAAAGCCAAGGGCATGAAGCCTGGGACAGGGGGATTGCCAGAAATTACCAGACACCCGACCGCTTCTGGATCAATGTTGGCTATTGCCCCGATGACAACTACTTCCCAAACCCGGATCAGACCGATACCTATGAATACTTCCTCAGCGGAAATGCCATCTCCCGAGACAAAGGACAGTACACTCTGAGCTGCCTTGACGGTAAGGATGGAATAGAGTTCGTATTCTCAAAGAAACTTCTGACGGTTTATCGCAATGGCGAGCTCGAATTTAAAACCACCAAAACACCCTGGAACTACTCAGCCATAGGTACTGCCGTTGCCCAGCTTTGGGGAAACCAGTGCCTGGGCGCCATGGGCCTGGGCTTAGGCAATGACTTGCTGGTGCCTGACTTCCGTAAAAAAACCATCAGGGTAGCCAGTTCTTACACCGTAAAAGCCTTTCTTTCGGATAAAGAACAGCTGGGAGACATTCAATACCTCGACTTTGGCGGTACTGAATGGCTGAATGATGAGCTTCATATTCCCTTGTCTCTGCGAAGTATTACCAAGAGTAAGGATAACCCCGTGAGCTATCGCCTTGGACATCTCATCTTGAATGAAAAGGAACTCAGGGATTTCGCCAGTACAAACTCATTAAGGAGCCCGAGAGGACTCCTTAGATAGCCCCCTGACTGACTTCGGCCACTATACTGCTAAGTATCCATGACAAGGAATGTCTATGCCTGTTCACTTTAATCCAGGCCAATCACAGCCCGTACAACCTATTGAATCGGCCAAGGCAGGCGAAGAACCGGCCAGCAGTCAGGGAATCGTCTCTTCAGCACCAGCAGATAGAGCATCCAGCCCCAGGTCTCACCCCTTGCGCCAGCGCCGAGCGGCTGCGGTTCGTCCCTTACCACTGACTCGATGGCAAAAGCTTTCACTGGTTATTCGACTTGGCATCAAGCCTCCCCCCATAAAAGTGGAAGACCGAAAGTTGCACCTTGATTGTTCAAAGGATAATTATCAGGCTGAGCTGTATCAGTCACTGACTCAATACAGAACCACTCACACCCCTGCATGGTATCAACCGGAAAGTTCGAATAAAGAGAGTGATAAAGCCTGGTTGATGTATCAGGCGGCCAGAGATAACCATTTAGGCCTGCTGGTATTAGGCAAGGGTGACATCAGAAGCGATCCCGATATGGTCACGAATTTTGGCTATACATCCGTCCATGGACGGAAAGCAGCCGTACCGAACAACTGGCCTGGGAAGGTACACAGCGTCGTCGTACAACTCGCCAGCATCCGGATGAACTCCATAACGAAACCCTGGGACCCGGTAGCATTCTCTGTGATAAAGGCTGGTCCCCCATGCTGAATGATGCATTCATTCTCGGAGGCATTCATGGTGACAGCCAGTTCGAACTCGCCCTGCCTTTCACAAGCAGTGAGAACGGCAAGGACATAACCACTTACCTGGATGAAAACCCCGATTGGTTGTGGCCAGCTGAACAGCCTTTTCCAGCTGTACTGTTAAGGGAATTAATTGGTTTGAAGTTTGCGGGTTATCAACCCTACCTCAGTGATGCAGGACTGGCCTTTGCTTGCACCAAACCTCAGCTGGCTCAAGCAATAAACCATGAAGCCTACCTGAAAGAGCTGGACTCTCTATTACAAGACAGACAACAGGCATTAATGACAATCAAAGATTACCTGAACGATATTGCCCAGATTGCCTGATGCTTATTTGACTACACAGTTATCGCCTTTTCGTATCTGCGTCAGCGGTTTCAATATGTCTCGAACTCAGAATGGCGAGCATGCGACTGCCGGATACGCCATTAGTGAGCTGCTCCCAAAGGAAGCTTATAAAGCTGCTAACCTGCCAGCCATCAACATTCATTTCTTCAACAAACTGGGAGGTTACAATAACATTCTCAAGACCTACCTCATCAAACTGAGGGGTCAAAAGAAGATAAAGATTGGAGTCAGGGAGATCTAAAATAAGAAAAACCGTGTTTCCCTCATGCAACTGTATCTCCAGGGAATCCGCCATGGCCAAATCAGATTCGCTGCTTTCTGACAAGCAGGCACCCAGGTGGTAATCACTGGCATGGTCTTGAGCAAATGCCTGTACACTCCCTCCAGATGAGCTTTGGCAGTATTCGGCAAAATCCTTCACCAACGCTCGAAAATACGTCTTTCTGGATCCATCCAAGACTGAAGATCTGGCACTGACCATAGAGAAAGACAACTGCAAGAGACCTGCTTCCTTACTGACCGCATAGATCATGGCAGTCAGTGCAGCAACAGGCAGTGTGAACCCCAGTTGAATAGCCACTTGTCTAAGAGCAGCCAGGAATTCTCTACTACTGACCTGATTAAATGGATCGAACTTTTGTCGGTCTTCAGGCGGAAGAATCATCATAAAATCAGAAAAGCTCAGTTTAACCAGAGAGCTTTCCCTCACTGGAATATCATCTGTGCCACCTTCGGGAGTGTCTTGTTGGGCTATCTCAGTGTCCGGGACTGGACTCCTGCTTTTTCCCCCAGCACTCTTTGAGACAACTCTTCCAGGACATCCACTGTAGTGACACACGCCGGAAAGGGTTGGCATCGAGCAATCACTGCATTGTGGATGTGCCTCCTCTGTCAAAGGTTGGACAGGGGGTTGAACATGTCCATCAGGGCCCGGGCAATGACGGTTACGGCATTCATATGCATTTAACCCGGTTGGCATCATCGGTATTTTGCAATGCGGGCATACTTCATAGGCTGCAACACGATTTGCAAACAGCATAGAAAGCAGAAGAAAAAGGATTAGATTGCTTTTAGTGACCCTTGTTGTGACCAACATATCCGTGATGATTTTACTGAACGAAGGGACAGCATAGGCAACGAAAATACAAAGGAGTATTCGTTTTAAGGAATTAGAGAGGAATCCATGACAGGCTTATGAAAGTGAGGCCTGTAGATATAAGCTTACAGTTAACAGTAAGCAGCGTTCAAACTGACTACTGTTAACTGTCTACTGATCTGTTCAACGGGTACCAAACACCACCATGGTTTTACCCTTGACCGAGACCAGCCCCTGGGCTTCAAGGTTTTTCAGAACTCGCCCGACCATCTCGCGGGAACAGCCCACAATACGGCCAATTTCCTGTCGTGTGATCTTGATTTGCATGCCATCCGGATGGGTCATGGCATCAGGCTGTTTTGACAGATCCAGCAATGTTCTGGCCACCCTGCCGGTGACGTCCAGAAACGCCAGATCACCCACCTTGCGGGTGGTATCTTTCAGACGGCTGACCAGTTGTCCGGACAGAGAGAGAAGCAGTTCAGGTTCTTCCCTGATCAGGCTGCGGAACTGATCATAGCTGATTTCAGCTACTTCACAGGGTCCCTTGGCTTTCACCCAGGCACTGCGCTCGGATTGATCGCCCTCAAACAGACCCATTTCGCCAAAATATTCGCCGGTATTCAGATACGTTACGATCATTTCACGACCTTCGTCGTCTTCAATGACAATAGCAACGGTACCCTTGACGATGTAATAAAGAGATTCTGATGTGTCTCCGGCACAGAGAATGGTGCTTTTTGCCCGATAGGTTCTGCGCCTGGCTACTGACAGCAATCGGTCCAAACTGGTTTTTGGTTTTGGTGTGGTTATCGTCAGCATTGTCACTACTACTCCCCGGCTGATTTTTCCTGTCTGTCCATAAATATCGACCCCATCGTGCTCTCATAAGATTGACGAAACATCGGGTCAAATACTTACTGTTGTTATTATGCTGAAAAATGTCTCATCTTAAAGCCGATGATCCATTCCCCATTGCTCATAGCCGTGTAGAGCCTGCTCAGTCCCAGACAGTGACCGAAGTGTCCTTTTTCTAATACTCTTCGACCTGTTCATCCACCGTGATGCCATCCCTCGAATGGAAGGAACGAACTACGGATGTCATTGGAAATACTGACTTTTTTCTACGTCAGTGGGTTCCAAAATAGCAATCTGCCTCAACGATAACAGATCGACGAACGGTAAACACTATGCTCTTTAGTTTCAATTCGTTAATACAGGACTGAGTTGGCATTTTTGAGAGCTAATCCACAGCTACGGTCAAAGGCTGATCAAAAAATAAATGGGAATTGTCATTTGGATTACACTCAATGATGACTGTTTTCATAGCAATCAGGCTGTTGCATGAGTCATGAAAATCCAGATACCAGGGTGGTTCATTTTGACGCTCGCCCTGCTGTTCAGTCCACTCCTTCCCGCTCCATTGTTCGATTTGAACGCCCTGCCCTCTTCCTTTTTCATCCTGTCAGGTGGAGACGATCCGAGAATGATTGCTGAAGCAGTCATTACTCAATCGGAGGGTGAAATATCCATCGCTTTTTATGACATCGCAACCGGTGAGCAATTCAAAAAAACTTTCTCAACGGAAAGCTCTTTCTTAACCTGGCTGGAAAGCCAGTTTCAATCCCAGCGGTTCGATCACGGCCTGACCCCCAATGACCTTTTAATGGCTCTTTCTACACTGGTGTTCTCTGAAGTCCCTTTCAAACCACCGACAACCGAAAGGGATATAAGAATCACAACCGGCCCTGAAATTTCCATGGCATTCCGCCATCCTCAAACCCATGGACACAAAGCCAAATTGAAAATGACTCGCTGCCCTGAGAAATATTGCCGAGTAAGCATAAAGATCAGGAACTCAGTGACTGGGGAAAAAAGAGAGTATTTCATCGAGCGCCCCTGCATCAGCGAATCTCAGCTAATACGGCTCAAGGAAAAGCTGAACCACCTTGGCTACTGGCTGATAGAAGTCGAGCTGGACCATAACTGTTATTTTGAAGCCCTGCTGGTCAATGCTGAAAATAAGATGAGTCAACAGGAACTGCGCCGGAAGCTTTGGACTCTGATGAAGAAACTGAGGTCTGCCATTCAACAGAACTCAGCCCTGGCTGACGAGTTAGTCATTATTCTGGGCACAGGCCATCAGCAAACCATCATTCAGCACCTGGATCACTTTCTTGCCAATGAGCAGTTTATTCTGGGGGGGCATGCTCACCACTGGGGGGATATTGCTTTTACTCCCTTCATGACATTGATCCTGCAACAGCCTGTTCATGTCCATACCCATGACCTGCAGAGCGGTGAGATCATCAACCATCCTTTTGGTGCTCACTCCTGGTCCCAAACACCTCTTCTGAATCAGTGGTTGCAAGAACAGGGACTGATTCAACCAGCGGCCCAAAGCAACCCGATTCATATACTGCATGACGGTGTTGATCACTTTCAGTCTCTTTTACCAAGATAGCCATAAGGGCATCACGGTTAGCCCGCATATTGCATGAAGAGCCGAGTTTCTCGCTCTGCTATTTTTTCGGCTGACACATTTTGTCGACACATTCATGCTTATTGCATGGATTTGTCGACAAAATGCTGTCACGGCGGAAAAAGAGCTAGCGAGAAGCCGGCGAGTGGTTATATGACAGTTTATATTTTGCTGCTTTTTATCTGAAGTCCTTTACTTGCAAGGACGTGAGGGCATTTTTGTAGCGGCTTCATGCAATATGCGGGTTAGCCTAGCCTCCTGTTGCTGAGGTAAGATAGCGGCTTTATCTATCTGGCTACTCTCATAACAAGCGATCATCCCGTCTTCGGCAGTTTGCAGGTATTGCTATGAGAGCCCTCTTCAAGAAAGGAAACATGCTGTATGAAAGCACAAGTCAAATGGGTGGATCAGGAACGTTTTCTGGGACTGACTGACAGCAACAACTCGGTAGTTATGGACGCTGACAAAAGCGTGAAGTCTGCTCCAAGCCCGATGGAACTGATTCTGATGGGTCTTGGTGGTTGTTCATCCGTTGATGTCATCGGTATTCTGGAAAAGGCTCGCCAGAAAGTAGTTGACTGCCACGTAGACATCCAGGCTGAACGTGCCGACGCAGTTCCTGCTGTGTTTACCAAGATTCACCTGAACTTTGTCGTAAAAGGCACTGCAGTGAAAGAAGCTCATGTGAAGCGTGCCGTAGAGCTGTCTGCAGACAAATATTGTTCTGTAGCTATGATGCTGGGCAAAGGTGGTGTGGAAATCACCCACAGCTACGAAATTATTGAAGCCTGAACAGGCTTTGAAAAGACGGGGTGGCCATCCACCCCGCTTTTAGACAGAACCAAAACTCAGCCTGGAGGCCAGCTCATCTGACGACCACCGATCAGGTGCAGGTGAATATGGTAGACAGACTGGCAGCCATGACTGTTGCAGTTCATAACGGTCCGGTAACCGTCTTCAGCAAAGCCTTCTTCTTTAGCTATCTGACTGGCCACCAGCGCCATTTTTCCTAATACGGCCTGATCTTCCGGAGTCGCATCGTTCAAGGTTGCGATATGCTTCTTGGGAATCACCTGAACATGTACCGGCCCCTGGGGATTGATATCCCTAAACGCCATAACATCGTCGTCTTCATACACCTTATCGACGGGAATCTCACCTTCCACTATCTTGCAGAAAAGACAGCTCATTGATTTACCTCCAGGCCTTTAAGTCGAAAAGCTGAGCCTAGCCTAACACTGGATGCCTTAGCCCGAAAGGTTGAGTAGTAGTCTATAAAAAACTTGTTATAAATAATCTTATCGAACAAAATCGAACGAACGATCACTACGCAAAAATAATTCATGAAACCCGAAGACATCCACCAGGCATTCGCCAACGCTCTGATCGCCCAGGATCTGGAAGCATTAGCCAACCTTTATACAGAAGATGCCGTTTTCCACCCAGGCCATAACAAAGCCCCGGTTCAGGGCAGAAGGCAGATCACTAAAGAGCTGGAAGTGTTTATTCCGGTGGCTGCCACCATGAAACCGGTAGACCGGACCATTATTGAGAAAGGCAATATGGCGCTGATTAAACTGGTTTGGAAAATGACCACAGAACAGGGCGAAGAAAAACAGTTTAATGCCCTGGAGGTTCTGCAAAAAACCGGAGATGCCTGGCAGTACGCTATTGATAACCCTTACGGAGTCTAGGAGCCCGTGCTGCTAAATTGATTTCTATATTGGCTGACTGGTTATCCTTTCAAAGGCCAGGAAGGCCTGCTGGCGACTCAGACCAAGGACGGTCTGCCGTAGCGGAAAGGATAATCAGTCAACCCTGCCAGGAATATCTCAGGGCTCGATCCGGTCTTCCCAGAGTAGAGTAGAACCCACCACAGCCGCAGGCATAATCAGCAGGTTGACAAAGGGAATCAGCATTATCAGCGTTACAGTCGCGCCAAAGCCCCAGACATAGTTTCGGTCCTGCTTTAATCGATCCAGCATGTCATTAAACGTCACTCCACGGTTATCTGCAGCATAGTCACAGTATTGGATCGACATCATCCAGCTGTTGAACAGAAACCAGAGCACCGGAGTGATCAGGTTCACGACCGGAATAAAAGACAGGATCAGGAGAATCACAGCCTTGGGTAAGTAGTAGGTTAACTTTCTCACTTCACGGCCAATGGTTCTGGGTAAGAGGGTCAGCCAGTCTTTCAGCTCATACTCAGGCAGATCGGTTTTGCCATGAAGGTTCTGAACCTTTTCAGCCAGAAGCCCGTTAAATGGCGCTGCAATAAAGTTACCGACAATGGTAAAGGTGAAGAAAACGACCCCCAGCATGGCCAGAAACAACAAAGGCCAGAGCAGAAATTCAAGAAAGGATAACCAACTGGGCAACCAGTTCACCATCTGTTCCATCAGACCGTTCATTTGCTGGAGTCCGAAATAGATCAGAAAGCCGAACACCAGAATGTTAACCGTCAGGGGAATCAGCACAAACCAGCGAAGGGCTGGATCAGGCAGATAGGATAAACCTCTGAAAAAATACCCGGGACCACTCCCCGGAGCAGGTGCTGGCATAACACAGTTCCTTTTTAAAGTACCAGAGTCTGTATGGGCACGAAGGGACAGACTCAGTGATAAAATAGGTCATTCGCTGAAGAGGTTCTGGTTCTCATCAACGCAAGCCGTTATTATTCACCCAGTTTAACAATTTATGAATCCTCGGATACCAGAGATTATCAAACTCTGGCAAGCCATTCCTGATCAAGGAGCAAAAAGTGAGCGAAGCCAAGCACGTCCAGCTGCTGATTCTGGGCTCAGGTCCTGCAGGTTACACTGCTGCAGTGTACGCTGCCCGGGCCAACCTGAAACCAGTAATGATCACTGGCATGCAACAGGGCGGGCAGTTGACTACCACCACCGACGTTGACAACTGGCCAGGAGGCCCCGAAGGTCTGCAAGGGCCAGGGCTGATGGAAGACATGCGTATACATGCTGAGCGCTTTGGCACCGAGATCATCTTTGATCATATTGAAGAAGTAGACCTCAGCAAAAAGCCTTATGTTCTGAAAGGCAGCGAAACCTACACCTGTGACTCTCTGATCATCAGCACCGGTGCCAGCGCCCGCTACCTGGGTCTGGACAGTGAAGAAGCCTACAAGGGCAAAGGGGTTTCTGCCTGTGCTACCTGTGACGGTTTCTTTTACAGAAACAAAGATGTAGTGGTTGTGGGTGGTGGTAACACTGCTGTTGAAGAAGCGCTGTATCTGTCCAACATTGCCAAAACCGTAACACTGATTCATCGCCGTCAGGGTTTCCGTGCAGAGAAGATCCTGCAGGACAAGCTGATGGATCGTGTTGAAAACGGCAATATGAAACTGGCACTGGACGCTACCCTGGACGAAGTTCTGGGTGACGACATGGGGGTAACCGGCGTACGCATCAAAGATGTAAACACTGGCGAAACCCGTGACATTCAGGCTGAAGGCTGCTTCATTGCCATTGGTCATACGCCTAATACCGGTATCTTCGACGGTCAGCTGGAAATGAAAGACGGCTACATCAAGGTCAACAGCGGTCTGGAAGGCAATGCCACCCTGACTTCCAAAGAAGGCGTGTTTGCTGCCGGTGACGTTATGGATCACGTTTACCGTCAGGCCATCACTTCTGCCGGAACCGGCTGCATGGCCGCTCTGGATGCTGAGAAATATCTGGACTCCCTGTCCTGATCAAGAATGGACTGGGCGCTTGCGCCCATTCTAAAGTGTACCCCTAGCAGCCTGTCGGACTTGAACCCATAAACGCAGTTCAAGTAATTTCAGACTCTGACTATTCCGGAGAGAACTTATAAAACCCTCTCCGGCGCATTACATTTTCAACTTGTCCTTATGATTTTTCTCACTCTTGGCCTCAGATCAGCCCAATAGTGCCACAGATAAGTCGCCAACAAGACCAGTTCCAACCACTGCTCTTCATTCACTTGTTTCAGGCTGAACATCCGCCTCAAGTTATACGCAA
>NZ_LASA01000102.1 GCF_001562015.1 Endozoicomonas arenosclerae
GGACAGTGATGGTGCTTTCGTTGGTCTCAGTTACTTCTACGAGTATCTTGGTAATCCGGCATTGAGCCAATCCATTGGAAACACTCTAAAAACCGGAACCATTGTCACGACGATTGTCGTTAGTATTGCCTTTCTGTTTTCTTATGGACTTACTCGTACCCGCATGCCTTTCAAACCTGTCTTCAAGGTCTTGGGTATGCTGCCTATTCTGGCCCCTTCCCTGCTGCCAGCCATCAGTATGATTTATCTGTTTGGCAATCAGGGCGTGGCTGTAGATCTGTTATTTAGCCATTCCATATACGGTTTGCCAGGTATTGTGCTGGGTCTGGTTTTCTGGACTTTCCCCCATGCCCTGTTGATTCTTACTACGGCTCTTTCTACATCGGATGCCAGACTCTATGAAGCTGCACGCTCCATGGGCACTTCACCCTTTAAAACCTTCACAACCGTCACACTTCCTGCTGCCAGGTTTGGCCTGATCAGCACGATAACCGTGGTCTTTACTCTGGTGGTGACTGACTTTGGTGTTCCCAAGGTGATTGGTGGCCAGTACAACGTCCTGGCCACCGACATCTATAAACAGGTGGCGGGTCAGCAAAACTTTGCCATGGGGGCTGTCATCAGCATCCTGCTATTGGTTCCAGCCCTTCTGGCTTTTGTGATCGACAACAGGGTTCAGAAAAAACAGAAAGAACTGTTTGGCGCACGTTCAGTTAACTACCAGCCCGAAAAGAACCCGGCGAAAGACACACTCTTCTTTGTTCTTTGCAGCCTGATCTCACTGGCGATTCTGTCGGTGATTGGCATAGCCATTTATGGTTCCCTGGTCACCTTCTGGCCCTGGAATATGGAGCTATCCTGGAACAACTATCAGTTTGAAAAGTTCAGTGCCAATGGCTGGGAGCCTTATTTCAACTCCCTGGAAATGGCTTTCTACACCGCCATTATTGGTACCCTGATCATTTTCATCACCGCTTATAATGTGGAAAAAAGTAAACTGCCTCCGATCATCAGAAGCTTTATTCACATCATGGCCATGCTGCCTATGGCTGTGCCAGGCATGGTGCTGGGTCTGGGCTATATCTTCTTCTTTAATCAGGCGGGCAATCCTCTGGGGATCTTCTATGGCACCATGGCGATTCTGGTGATCAATACAGTGGCTCACTATTTCACAGTGGGGCATCTGACGGCTTTAACCGCGCTGAAGAAATTGCCTGCAGAAATTGAACAGGTCGCCGCTTCCCTGAAGATTCCACAGTACAAGGCGTTTTTGAAAGTCTCACTGCCGGTATGTACGCCTGCTTTACTGGATATTGCCATCTACCTGTTCGTCAACGCCCTGACAACCACGTCAGCCGTCGTTTTCCTCTACTCTACCGATACCATGCTGGCTTCGGTTTCTGTTCTGAATATGGAAGACGCTGGGCAGACAGGTCCGGCAGCCGCCATGGCAGTCCTGATACTGGTGACCGCAGCCTGCGTAAAAATGGGCCACATGGCTCTGGGCAGGTTTTTGCTCAATCGCACGCAACGATGGCAAATGGCCTGAACGTCACAACTCAAATGCGGGCGGTGATTCTCACTGCCCACACAAAAAATTTCACATTCACTAAACCAAACAGCAACATCAGCGCTCTACTGTAGAATCTTTTCCATAACAACAATAAGGAATTTGATCATGCGCCGGCTTATCACACTGATCTGGATAATGCTGCCTGCAATGGCTTTTGCCAGTGTCAATCAACAACACATGTCGAGTGACGCTTACTACGAATTCTCCAAAAAACGTTCAGCCATACAGCTGGGCCCAAGACCTTACTATCTGGTTGACGATATGGATGCAGGCCCTCTGAAAGAAACCCTGCAAGCCTGCAGCAAAATCAAGCGATTCCGAAAGTCTGACTTTTCAATCGGCCATCGTGGTGCACCCATGCAGTTCCCTGAGCACACCAGAGAATCTTACGAAGCAGCGGCTCGTATGGGCGCTGGTATTCTCGAATGTGACGTGACTTTTACCCAGGACAAAGAGCTGGTTTGCCGCCACTCCCAATGCGACCTCCACACCACCACCAATATTCTGGAGACCGAACTGGCACAGCAATGTTCAGAGCCTTTCAAGCCCGCTACTTTTGACGAAAATGGCAACCTGCTGGAGCCGGCTTCAGCCAAGTGCTGTACCAGTGATATCTCTCTGGAGCAGTTCAAAACCCTTAAAGGGAAAATGGATGCGTTCAATCCCAAAGCCAAAACAGTGGCAGAATATTTGGATGGAACAGCGAACTGGAGAACGGATCTTTATGCCAGCCGTGGCACCCTGATGACTCACAGGGAAAGTATCCAGCTGTTCAAAAAGCTCAGGGTTAAGATGACACCTGAGCTGAAGTCTCCCAGTGTTTCCATGCCTTTTGATGGCTTCAGTCAGGAAGATTATGCCCAGAAGCTGATTAATGAATATCGGGAAGAAGGCGTGTCCGCCAGAAAGGTTTGGCCTCAGTCGTTTAATCAAAAGGATGTTGAGTACTGGATCGATAACAACCCTCGCTTTGGCCGTCAGGCGGTTTTTCTGGATGACCGCTACGGAAATCCGGACTTCAACCACCGTGATCCCAAAACCTGGTCTCCTTCCATGGAAGAGCTGGCCAACCGGGGCGTACAGATCATTGCTCCGCCCATGTGGATGCTGTTGGATGTTGAAAATGGCAAAGTAGTTCCCTCACTCTACGCGCATGCTGCCAGAGAAGCTGGACTGGACATCATCACCTGGACGGTTGAGCGCTCAGGTCCCCTGACCAATGGTGGCGGCTGGTACTATCAAACCCTGAATGGCCAGAATCCTCCTGAGGGTTCCAGCCAGAGCGTTATCAACAATGACGGTGACATGATGACCGTCATTGATGTTCTGGCGATGGAAGTCGGTGTTCTGGGGATTTTCTCCGACTGGCCGGCAACCACCAGTTATTACGCTAACTGCATGGGTATATAAATATCCTGAGTGCCTGGTGATGTTACTACCAGGCACTGACGCCTTCAGGGATATTATGCTGAATGGCCTCCATACTTTTTAGAGGCCTGCTATTACTGACATCCAGGCGAACAGTCTCATTAATAATTGTTTTGAAGAGATCCGAAAGCACTATTGACGGCATTAGATCCAGTTCAAAAATCAATCTCACTGCCTGTTGTTGATTTGAGCCATATTGAATACTCCCCTGATTAATAGGCTTTGATTCCGAACTGCTTCCCCAATTGCAGCACCAGCAACACAGCGACCAAAAGCACGAACCACAGCCTGAATCAACTACGGTATCCGGATCAGGGTCGTCATCATCGTCATGCTTTCTGCTCTCCGGTTTCTCTTGATCAGGCAGAAGCGCTAATAACCTTTTCAGATCATCTTCGGGCCGCTTTATATAGTAGGTCAGTACCATCTCACCAATTCTTATAGCGACTCGGATCGTTTTCTGATCCCACTCCGATAGCGTTATAGTTATCCTTTCAGAAGTTTGTGCAGAAGAAAGCAAGGTGTAAGTCAGAGCATTAATCGTTCTCCTACCCTTGGAAAAACTGCCAATTTCTACAGAGGTTGAAAGAGTGTGACTGGCAAAGGCTCTTTCTAAGTCTGTTGACGTAGCTGAGTCATTAGCCATTACAAAAGCCGCCACAATGACTGCCAGATACAAATCAGTGGGTAATAGGAAAAACCGCTCACTCCCTGACAGAGGAATACTTTCTACTGATACCAATAAGTTAGTACTCAATATCCCCTGAATAAGAATAGGGGAGGGAGCTTCTTCCACAGGGAGCGCCCCATTATCCACCTGAAGGTTATTTTGGGGAACGACAAGAACCAGAGCGCCATTTTCATCAAAGGAGAATTCAAAAGAAAGGATATTAAATTCATCCATGACTTTATATTGCTCGCTACTCAGCTCCCCCTGATTAGACTGAATAGCCAGACAAACCTTTGCAAAGAACACCGTCATGCCCAATGTCAGGGCTAGAATAATCACTAATCTGCAAGCAACAGCTTGGCTCGCTAACAACATACGGATCCCTGATCTTTTTAAAATAATAGAATCAGTATTAATCAGTTTGCTGCACTTTCAAGTACACAACGGTACAGCCAGATTCCTGATATACTGGCTCTCTCAGCTCAAGACATTGAAACGACATCGAAGCTACCCGTGCATAGACTCAACGACCGACAAGCCGAAGCCGTAAAGTATATTGATACCCCCTTGCTGGTTCTGGCAGGTGCGGGCAGTGGCAAAACCAGTGTAATCACCACCAAGATTGCTTACCTGATTCAGGAATGCGGGATTAATGCCCGTAATATCATTGCGGTTACCTTTACCAATAAGGCCGCACGGGAAATGAAGGAGCGTGTCGGCAAACTGGTTAAGGGCCGAGCGTCTCATGGCTTGACGGTTTCAACCTTTCACAACCTGGGTCTGAACCTGATCCGCAAGGAATACAAGACGCTGGGCTACAAACCGGGCTTCTCGATCTTTGATGCCCAGGATGCCCATGCCCTGATTGGTGAGCTGATGCAGCGGGAAATGGGCTCAGACGAAGAGAGTGTGGACGCTGTCCAGCACATTATTTCCAACTGGAAGAACGATCTGATTCTGCCTCCACAAGCACTGGCTAATGCCCGCCAGCCTAACGAACAACTGGCAGCCCGGGTATATGAACACTATAACCGCACTCTGAAAGCTTTTAATGCTGTAGATTTTGACGACCTGATTCTGCAGCCGGTTATGCTGTTCCGCGAACACCCTGAAGTGCTGGAACGCTGGCAGAAAAAAACGCATTACGTGCTGGTCGACGAATATCAGGATACCAATGGCGCCCAGTATGAGCTGATCAGCCGACTGGTGGGAGATCGAGGCAAACTGACGGTTGTGGGCGACGACGACCAGTCAATTTACGCATGGCGTGGCGCACGTCCTGAAAATCTGGCGTTGCTCAAGGAAGACTACCCAGCTCTTCGAGTCATTAAACTGGAGCAAAACTATCGATCCACCAGCCGTATCCTGAAAGCGGCTAACACCTTGATAGCCAATAACCCTCACGTGTTTGAGAAAACTCTGTGGTGTGACTTGGGGATGGGCGACATCATTCGGGTCATACGTTGCCGTAATGATGAAATGGAATGCGAACGCATTGCCACCGAGATCCTTACCCAAAAGCTGAAAAATGACACCCACTGGAGAGACTATGCCGTGCTCTACCGGGGTAATTTCCAGTCTCGCCTGCTGGAAATGAAACTTCAGCACCACCAGATTCCCTATCACATTAATGGCGGCACCTCATTTTTCTCCCGCTCTGAAGTCAAGGACATCATGGCTTACCTGCGACTGCTGGTGAACCAGGATGATGACAACGCTTTTCTGCGTGTAGTGAATGTGCCTCGCCGTGAGATTGGTCCCTCTACCCTTGAAAAACTGGGGAATTATGCCGGCACTCATAACTTGAGTCTTTACGCCGCGTCCCAGGAAATGGGGCTTCAGGAAGATCTTTCTGCCAAATATGTCGAGAAACTGCGCAGCTTCACCGAATGGATGGACTCAGTCTCACGTCGTTGCCAGAGCGACGATGATCCTATTGCCGCCGTCCGTGAAATGATTGATGACTGTGGCTACGATAACTGGCTGATGCAAACGACGGCCACACCTGCTGGCGCTGAAAAAAGAATGGGGAATGTTTCGTTCCTGATCGACTCTCTGCAGCAGACTCTGGAACGAGGTGATGAAGACGCTACGGTAGAGGACGCCATTGCCCGCTTGATTCTCAGAGACATGATGGAGCGCCAGGAAGAGGAAGAAGACAACGACAAGGTTCAACTGCTCACCCTGCATGCTTCCAAAGGTCTGGAATACCCTTACGTATTCATGATGGGGATGGAAGAAGACCTGCTACCTCACCGCACCAGCATTGAGGAAGACAATATTGAAGAAGAGCGCCGACTGACTTATGTGGGTATCACCCGTGCCAGAAAAACCCTGACCATGACTCTGGCGGGTCAACGAAAACAGTATGGCGAAATTATTGATACCACACCCAGTCGATTCCTGGATGAACTGCCTCAGGAGGATCTGGAATATTCAGGGTTTGGGAAAAAGGCGACCCAGGAACAGAATGCTGTAACCGGTAATGCCGCATTGGCTATGCTGCGAAGTCGTTTGAGTGAATAATAAAATTACACGGTAAGAAAAAGGGGCTGACGACCAGCCCCTTTTCAAACAGCTCTCAAGCATCGCCTACCGCTGGCTTCTCTTTTTTCTTCTTGAGCTTAAAGCCATTCTTCTTCAGCAGTTTGATACCGGCCTGAGCCAGAAACTGTCGGTAATGCAGTGGCTTCATCCAGACAATCCGTTTTTGATCTTCTTCACTGAGAATTTCGGTAAGGGCTTGTCTCAAACGTAAAACCTGACCAACGGGGAATTCTCCCACCATAAACAAGGGGACATTGGCACCCTCTTTGGTTTTGGCAACGCCTTCCTCACCCAAAGCATCCACTACTCGTTTGATAGCCGGGATAAATGTGCTCTTTGCACATTCTGTCAGCTTTTGCTGACCCTCGTTCCAATCTTGCTCTTTCACACCTTCTGGTACTATTTCCTGCTGCAACACCCAGAATCCAAGATAGCCAGCCTCATTCTTTTTAGACTTCTCACGGACAAAAAGATGATTAAAGTCCCTATGCGGCAAGGTGTTATTCAACCTTTCCTGCTCAGCGACGCTGTATCCCAAATCAGGCACATAAAGATAGGCACCCTTTTCCACCTGGCCATACACATCAACGGTGGGCATGGCATTCATTGCTTTAAGCGCAGGAGCAATGTGTTTTAAATCAGGGTTATCAAAGTCAGCAGCGGTGCAACTCTCAGGCAGGTGAGAGAAAAAGTCCTGCTGCATCTTGATACCATACTGATATGGCCCACCCTCACTATTGAAAGTGACCTGATCATCCTCAAGGACACCATCACGAATCTTATGACCCGTGGCATAAGTCGTTAGCTGAATGAAATCCAGATCTCTTGTTTCTGCATCTTCTCCGGCCTTTTGCTTGGCTACTTTACCGATCAACCGATAGTCTGCATCCATTTGCACCAGTCTATCCCTGGGAGCAATGAAGTGACGGAGCTTGAGCACCTTCTTCATATTCTTTCGAATATACTGCCCCTTGGTCATGGATTTGCCATTAACCGTCAGAGTCTTACCCTGATTATCCTTAAAGCCTGCAATACCAATATAAACAGCATTCAATCGGATCTCGTCTGCATCTTCCAGATCCGTCCAATAAAACTTTGCCGACTTTCTCAGGTTATCCAGAGCGTTGGCGAAGAGGATCGTTTCTGAATCACGGCCTTGAAGCGAACCTGTATGCCCCATGCCGGTTACAGACCCATCATAATAATCTTCTTCGCCGGGTTCTCTGCTATAACTGACATGCACTGGCGACGCTACCGAGCTGGCCAATACTTTTGCAGGCTCATTGGCCGAAGCCAGAACCATGTTAACTTCGGCATTGCCTTCATAAACCACCAAGACCAGATTGTCAGAGATGGTTTTGGCTAATGCCAGCGAGGACAGCAAACTGAGTGAAAGCAGGGCTATTTTGCCCATGACCCTGAACTTCATCGGATCAACTCCTTTTTTTTAATACAGCGTTGACTAACAAGACTCCATCACCAGGTGATGAAAACGTGCTTACCAAAAAAAGTACGTGATCTTCAAAGTAGCCAATGTACTGCCACTCAGACTTAGAATTACTTAGACAGAAACGTTATAAAATATTTACAAAATCCATTCGCATCAGGCTGAAAGCCATGCTCCACATGATCAGACAGATGGCCAGATCAATGATTTTCCAAGCTACAGGGCGGGATAACAGGGGGGCCAGTTTCACTGCACCCAGTCCTAACCCATAGAACCAGATGATTGAGGCAGTTGTTGCCCCTAGTACAAAATAACCACGCATATCGCCGAACTGAGCACCGATACTGCCCAGTAAAATAACGGTATCAAGATAAACGTGCGGATTAAGCAGCGTCACAGCCAGAGTTGAAAGCACCAGGGCACGCATTGAACTCTGAGCCTTTCCCTCCGCCTTCAAGCGCTCTGTCTTAAAGCTGCGACGCAGCGACATCAAACCAAAACCGGTCAGGTAAATCACGCCTGCCCAGCGAGCGGCTTCAAGCAGAGTTTCATTACTCTGTATCAGGGTGCCCAAGCCAAGCACACCCGCCAGTATCAATAAGGCATCACAAATAGCACAAATAGTGGCCACAAGGATTGGCGACTCCCGACGCAATCCCTTGGCAAGGAGAAAAGCATTCTGACTGCCAATGGCAATGATCAGGCCACCGCTCAATAGCAGGCCATCAAGGTAGATCTCAAGCATTTCCTACTGCTCTCTTGTTATAGGTTTATGCATACCGGCCAGTTGAAACAGGTGGCCAACACAGAAACACTTCATCAAGTGACAAATCCGTGCTGATTAAACAATAATGTGTAGCATTAATAAAAATCATATAGCTAACACTGCATTAGAAAAATTAATGATGGGTAGCTCTGTTAATCAATGGCTGTATCACAATGTTCGATTACAAATTACTGGATGCTCTGGCGGCGGTGATAACCCACGGCTCTTTTGAAAAAGCAGCTCAGGTTCTCGCAATAACCCAATCAGCGGTTTCACAGAGAATCAAACTGCTGGAACAACGCATTGGCCGACCCTTATTAATCCGCACTTCCCCGGTAAAACCTTCACCCATAGGACGCCAGTTACTGCGCCATGCTCAGCAGGTACAGTCGCTGGAAAGTCAGCTGATGGAAACCCTGTCCGGGGAAAAAACAACTCAGTGGCAGACCGTCAGGCTGGCCGTGAATGCAGACTCTCTGGCCACCTGGTTGCCCTCTGTGCTGAAAGAGTTATTTCAGCATAAAATCCTTACCGAGCTTATTGCCGATGATCAGGATGTCACCACCCACTATTTGAAGGAAGGAGAGGTGATGGGTTGTATTTCTTCTTCTGCACAGCTTATTCAGGGATGCCGCTGTGATTTCCTGGGAGAAATGGAATACATAGCGGTAGCGACACCGGATTTTTACCGGACCTTCCATGAGCAACCTTTTTCCGAGATACCCACTGTCCATTTTGGCCGCCAGGATGAACTTCAGAATCGTTTCCTGAAAAAGTACTTTCAACTGGAACCCGGACAGTTTCCCGCTCATGTTTTACCTTCTGTGGAGGCTATTCTTAACGCTGCCAGAGAAGGCATCGCCTACGGTATTGTGCCCAGAATGCAGGCGCACTCCTACCTCATCTCGAATGAACTGGTTGAAATGACACCTGGAAAGTCGCTTAACGTGCCCCTCTATTGGCACTACTGGCAGCTCGAAACCGCGGTACTGAAAAAAGTCCGCACGGCATTAACCGCTGAGGCTGGAAAACAGCTCCTCCAACAAGAGGCCCCGTCGGTGTGAGCGTTTGCCATACGGTTGAGTAATGAGACATACGACTCACTACCAGCTATCCATGCAGCCCCTCCTGGACAACGGCTTGCAGTCAACCCCTCTTTATGCGAAATTCATCAACGCTTAACAAAAAAGCAACATTGATCGCTTTTAATGGCACCCCAATGACTGACTGCAGTTGATCGAGTAGTTCAAGACAGCCATGAAGAATAATTAAAATAATGTGGAGTTCTATAGAAATGGTTGGCCCCAAACCCGATGCAATCAGCCTTCTGCTAGTCACTTTTGCCCTAGCTGTTTTGACAACCGTTGCCACCGCAGCACTGGTCTGAAGACTGATTTTGGTAGGCCAGGGAATGGCTTACTGAAAGCTAACCGTAAAACGCCTTATCTGTCGCCACCCCCTTCATCGGAACATCCCAGTCTGCTACCGGAATGGCCTCTACCTTCTGACATTCATGCGCCAACCCAATTAACATTGGCTTTTTCCGCTTCTTCAAGAAAGCAAATGTCCTGTCATAAAAGCCACCGCCCATACCCAGACGGTTCCCTTTTTCATCAAAGCCCGTCAGCGGCATAAGTACCAGATCCAGAGACTCAGCCTTAACCGTTTTTTCACGATCCAGAACCGGCTCAGGAATGCCGAAGCGGTTATCCTGCAACGGGTGATCAGGCCTGAATAACTGAAAGTGCATTTTGTCCGGATCTTCCTGATCGAGTACGGGCAGATAACAGAACTTATCCTTCTTCCAGATCTCGCGGGCAATCAACACCGGATCAATTTCACCATCACTGGCCAGATAAAGGGCGATATGCTGACTCTGTTTAAAAGCATCCAGTCCACATACGACAGATGATAGATGCTCTGCAGCCTCCAGCTGTTGTTCAGAGGACAGGGATTGACGATTGGAGCGTAACTGCTTGCGAAGACTGGCTCGATCCATCTGCTATGACACCAAACTAAGTTCTGTTCAAACAGCATTGTCACCTGATGCCGGGGAATACTCAATCAGAAGTCAGCTACTCGGATCAAAATCTCATAGTCAGAGATGCATCAAACAGCTCGCATTGAGACCTACAGTTATCAAATCTCGCAATTTTGGTAACTGTAGGTTCCACACAGATAGTCACCTCAGAAATCATGGATTTATCTATAGAAGTGGAGGCTGGATTATGATCTGGCCCTTGAAGTCATTGACTTCTTTCAGCTCAATCATTCTGAAGCGGATCCCCTCTTCGACAAGCTCAGGGTGAACGGAATCCGTATAAAAATAGGGAAGTAATTTCGAGACAAATCCTTTGTCAAAACATAAAAGGCCCGAACAATCGGACCTTTTATGTTTTTCGTCTACTTTTTCAGATGATATGAAAATCAGAACGGAATATCGTCATCAAAGTCATCAAAACCACCAGCCGGTGCAGCCTGAGGTTGTTGCTGAGGCTGCTGTTGTGGTGCTGGGCGGCTCTGGGGCTGTTGCTGTTGTGGCGCACCACCATACTGCTGTTGTGGAGCTGCAGCTGGAGCCTGCTGTTGCATAGGCTGCTGAGGCGCTGAACCATACTGCTGCTGAGGAGCAGACTGTTGAGCGGCTCTTGGCTGGAACTCACCACCACCGGCAGGGGCACCCATGCCTTCCTGACGGCCGTCGAGCATTTGCAGCTGGCCACTGAAGCCATCGACAACAATTTCCGTCGTGTACTTGTCCTGACCGGACTGGTCCTGCCACTTCCGGGTCTGCAGTTTACCTTCGATGTAAACCTTGGAACCCTTGCGCAGGAATTGCTGAGCGATTTCAGCCAGCTTGCCGAAAATGACAACACGGTGCCATTCGGTCTTTTCCTGAGGCTGGCCGGTGTTACGATCTTTCCAGGACTCACTGGTTGCCACACTCAGGTTGGCTACAGCGCTGCCATTAGGGCTAAAACGGACATCCGGATCATTGCCCAGGTTGCCGATCAGAATGACCTTGTTAACACCTCGTGCCATCAGTTTCTCCAGTATTTTTTAACATGAACAATTTATCATCCCGCCGAGGTGATGAAAAACAGTTCCAGCCACTCTGGGCTGTCTCATTTGTTTAAGCACCTGATCAGGTACTTCTGTCAGCACTCGCCAAACTGGCGCAGTGCGGTCATGTCCACTATTTTCCTGTCTACCTTAAGATAGGCGGTTCTTTCACTATCCAGGACAGTGACTTCCTCAACCCCCGGAATAATGGCCAGTTCCCTGCCAATGGCACGGGCATCCAGGCTCACGGACGAGTCGAGGGCCATAACCATACTGCTGACATAGGGGGGTTGTTTCATGGTAACAGACAATAACCACCATAGTGCAGTAGGGATTGCACAAACCATCATGACACCGGTCGCACCCCAGTACTGCAAAGCCAGTCCTCCCAGACTGCCACCCAAAGCTGCACCCAGGAACTGACTGGTTGAGTATACGCCCATGGAGGTGCCACGGGTTCCGGCCGGTGATAACTTACTGACCAGAGAAGGTAGTGTAGCTTCCAGAAAATTAAAGGCCGCAAAGAACAGGAATATACCTACCAGAACACTGTCTACCTGCCACATGCCTGCTATGGCAGCCAGTAAAACCGTTACCGCCCCTACAAAACACTGCTTCAGGCGACGCTTGGATTCACTGAAAATAATGACAGGGACAATCATTACAAAAGACACAGAAAGAGCAATCAGATAAACCCAGCCGTGATTCTCACGGGCCATGCCCAGTGTGTCCTCAAGCATCTGCGGCAGAAATACGAACAGAGCCATCAGAGTGAAGTGCAGGGTAAAAATACCTGCCATCAGCCTCAGCATTTCCGGATTACGCACTACGTTACCAACGTCTTTGACACTGACCTTGGTATTTAAATCCGTTCGGGTGACTACAGGGGTTGGCACCAGGAACAGCAAAATCATTATGCCCAGCCCAGCCATGACAGCATTACTGCCAAACAGTCCACCCAGTCCCCACCAGCTGGCGAATAAAGGCCCCAGAAGCATGGCTATGCAGAAGGAAAAGCCGATACTGATACCAAACACTGCCATAGCCCGGGTTCGGTATTGTTCTCGGGTCAAATCAGCCAGGAGAGCTGTGATAGCACCCGCAACAGCACCCGCGCCTTGCAGAACCCGACCAAAAATTACGCCATAGATAGAGTCGGCCTGGGCCGCCACCAAACTGCCCAGCATAAAGATCATCATGCCGGCAATGATCACCGGCTTGCGTCCAAACCGATCAGACATCCAGCCAAAGGGAATTTGCAAAGCGGCCTGGGTCAGCCCATAAGCACCAATGGCAAAGCCGGCCAGAGCCGGAGTAGCTCCCTGCAGGTCTTCAGAATAAAGGACCAGAACAGGCAGTACCATAAACAGGCCAAACATCCTGAAGACAAACACCAGTGACAGTGAGACCGTTGCTTTAAGTTCCTGCGGAGACATTCCTGACTTCTTTTTTAAAATTTCAAGCGGCTCATTTTATCAGGAAACCGATAAGATGTGAGGAGATATTCCCCGGATGTAGGCGAATAGGCTTTCGACTTTATGATATAGGCCCGCTGGGAAGGGAAGGATATGACTTATTCTGATGAATAATACCCTCGGCAATAGACAGCGTTTTCATGCAGTTACTCTGGGCCAACAGGAACCAGCCACTGAAAGCAGCCAGTTTAGGGTGAGGATTTTTAGTGCTGCACATAAAACCGGTTTTTTTTAGCTGGTGAAGACGCTTCTCCAAAAAAGTTTTCCTTTGTTTTTCGGGCAGTGGCTGGGGATAAACCCAGGAAGGCACTTCCCTTTTCTGAACATGCTCAACCCAACCAGGGTGTTCACCCGTCTCACACCAGTAACACAACTCTCTTGCTGCCTGACTGGCAATACCATGATCTTTTAATGCAGTACGCAAACGTTCACGAGCTGGACTGCCTTCGGGCATCCCAAAGGCTTCTCCATAAAGTGTCGTATACAGCACCAGTAATTCATTCTCAACTTCTTCCGATGCTCTGGAAAAACCTACTGGATCCCGGCTGTTAAGCTCTTTTGTCAGAATGCGAGCCAACAGCATTTCCAGTGCCAGCATGTTGTTTGCCAGTTCATTCATGGCAACAGCACTGACAGCCTCTTCATTTTCCATATCAAACCCTAGCTCTGTTGTAACAGGGGATAGTTCAGAATGCT
This sequence comes from Endozoicomonas arenosclerae, assembly GCF_001562015.1. GTDB lineage: Bacteria > Pseudomonadota > Gammaproteobacteria > Pseudomonadales > Endozoicomonadaceae > Endozoicomonas_A > Endozoicomonas_A arenosclerae. The sequence continues at coordinate 13,666 of NZ_LASA01000102.1, forward strand.
TTCGAATTTCCGCAAAATCCCTCAACACTACCGGGAAAGGAGACATGTTCGGGTATTCAGTAGCGGGACCTGTCCAAGAATTGAAAGACCCCTGAGAGCAATAGCCAGATAATTGATTGAGTGTCATGTACTTTCTGGAATCACTCTCATAAGTGGTATGAAACGCAGGTAAAGCATTAGGCACAGAAAAACCGTTTCTGAACAAAACTCCAATGTCATGCGCCGCTACCCTTAATGCTTTTAATGCGTTCTCCCTGCTCAGTCCTTCCTCACCAGAAGTCTCATGAGCATAACGATGATACAACTCTCCTGGCTTTGTCTGGAAAAGATAAGCTTCACAGGTATCACGCTCTGAATCTAACGCAACCCTTGATTGTAAAGCAGCTCTATCTTCTTCTGACAAAGCCACACTGGCCAAAAACTCCGACGCATCGGGCAACACAAAATTACCCACAGGTTCCGGTAACTTGCTATGCAAATCCATCCCGTGTCTGCCATTGGACTCTTTAAACAACACCTGCTGTTCACGTAAAAACTGAAGAACGCCGGCTTCTCTTGTCAATTCTTCCAGTGGTTCATCGGTGCCGTCCGTTCCCCGCTTTCTGAGTTTTATTCGGGGCACGGTATCTTCAAGTCCAGGGACCTCACCTTGATGATAAAGGCTTCTTCCATAAAGCCCGGTAATACCATCAGGTTCTTTGAAGCCGTCGGTAAAAGCTTCAGGTACAGACCCAAGCTTTTTGGGATCTTTATAAACATGCTGATCAAGACAACATTGATAATCCCTTTCCTGGTCGCTGTCGGGTTTCGGAATGGCAACCCTGAATCCCACTGTCTGCAGGAGACTTGTCCATGGGTAACTGGCATCTATACCCTGACCTAATGGGTAAAGCTGAGTGGAAAGGAACTGCTCCTGAAACCAGACTTTGTGCTCACCATGAATGTAACTCTCAAGCTGATCAGAGAGAACATCAGGGGGTAAAACCGCAAGAACTTCTGAAACGACTTCTGGCTTAATGCCCATTACAGGCAACTGATTAAGCAAAGCAGCAAGATTGTCAACATTAAGGGGCTCAAACTGTTTCACCCAGCTCAGAAAAGGCGCTAAAGCATGATTTCCTTCAGACTTTTGCCAGATTGGCATTGAGTAATTGAGGCGTTTTTTCTGCAACGCCTTTTCAGGAATAATGCCGCCCGCCAGCAGACCCAGAATCAAGAGTGGTATGCAGTCATGGTCAACTAACGGCTCTTCTTCCAGCAGATGCTCCAAACAAGCCGAGATCTGTTGAGGCCTTGAATGTTCAAAAAAGAAACCGTACAGGCGCAACTTCTGCCGCTGCTTTATTTTTCCGTTTGCATAAAGTTCGTAAGTTCTACTCTGCCCTTCAAGAGGCGTTTTACCTTGTGCATTGGTTAATGATGCATACCTTTCCAGATCATGTTCCCTGATCAATTTCAGTAACAGGTCCGAACCTTCTTCGATCTTATCAATACACAAGTAATGTAAGAGGGAATTCCCCGTATCAGTTTCAATAGCTCGTAGTGAAGACAAAGCATCCGAGCATGCAGTTTGAATAGCCTCGACAACTTCCGGATAACCCTGAGTAAACGCACACCAGAGTATAAATGGCAGCATATCTTTTGGTATCTGAGCCATGAAGTCTGGCAACAATGAAGGCTGCTCAATCAGAAGATGGAAGATGTTGTCCAACTCCTTTTTGTGATGGCTCATCCATTGATGCATGCCATTTACCCGCTCTCCACAAAACCTTGGGTACTGCCCTTTCTGGTGCCAATCCTTCAACCTGGGAAGGATGAAGTGATTCCAGCAATACTGCTCGGCAAACTCCGTTTTACAGTAAAGATCGCCTTGTCTCATTTTCGAAAAAATAACTTCCGACATGGTTTTCTGAAAAGAAGGCACCCCACCGACTTCGACCCCTTCATATTTGCACATTTCGGACTGCCACCAGTTAAAGAGCTCTGCTGGCTTAACACTCAATAGAGAAAATCCAAAAGCAGCTGACCTCATCTGTGGCTGAAGCTCACTCCCCCAAAGCTGCCTGAAAAGGTCCGGAGGTAAATAGACAGCACTTTTAACTGGACAAAATTCCTGATCCAGTGGAAGTCTTATTACTTCTAATTGAGTCAGGAGACGAATCAGCGGCTCGGTTTCCTCCTGTATGCCTGATAGTTCGTCAAGAAACACAGACTGGACACTTTTAAGCCTGCAAGCCAGAAAAAGTTGATGTTCTTCTGCCAAATCAATGAGATGGGTTGGAGGACAAGACAACCAGTCTTTCAACTGACGAATATCACTGAGGTACTGGTTGCCAGCTTCTCCATACCAGATATCCAGTTGATCCGACTCGGAAACCCAAACTCGCAGACGTTCCAAAAGCTGCTCATAACTTTCCTGATCAAGCTTTCCTGCCTTCATGTCATCCATTAGTTGAACAATACCGGGAGAATTACCCACGGTATTAACTGAAAATTCACTCACTTTTCGAACGGATGAAGCCGTGCCTATATTCAGAGCAGGCAGGAATTTAGGGGGAGAAGAAGATGGGAGAGCCGAGCCTGCGTTATCAACAGACTTTCCCCTATCAACAGATTTGGCACCTTCGCATCCTTGCATATCTATGACTCCAAAACAGCTCAGAGCCTCCAAACCGCCTGATTCCGACTCAAGCGATACAAAGAGGTTCTCAATACTGAAAATCCTGGGCAGCCATTACCGGGAGATAATGGTTTGACAGGTGTTAGACCCAAAAAAAACACAAAAGTTTCTTCCACTTCCAACACTTTCCCATCAGTCAGCTATTTTTATTCGTTCCGATGAAGTCATCCCAAGGGACTCTGCCAGGTCACTACCCACAAAGGCAGGCTCATGACTCCAGAGCGATAAAAACAGAGGATTGATAAACATGACACACCTTGTCAGAAACAGCAGTCAGTTCAAACTTCTCATGGCAGCGGTACTGGCTCTCGTCCTTGTGATCCCAAAACCCGCTGAAGCCAACAATGGCAGGCTCTATGTATCCCTTGGGGTTGCCTTAGTCTTACTCATCACAGGAGGTGCCGTCTGGCACAACTCTGGCTCGTCTCCGGATGACCCCGAGTTTGCCGATGACGGCGACTCTCAAGAACACACTCTTCAGCTCCCCCTGATTACTTATAAGAAAGAAGCGGAGTTAAAAGCTCACCAGCATCCAAGTGACATCAGGCTCGCTCCTTTTGTGGATGCAAAAAACAAAATCGTTGAGTACAAAGGAACCCGGACTCAACTGAGAGCGAAAACCGAAACAGCCATTTGCGAGCCCATCACACGGGTTAAAGGTATCGATGGAACCCTGTTAAAAGACATCCATGATCAATGTCATCAATGGTTTCTAAAAAACAGAATGATCTTTCCCCATGAGTTCAGTGGCATCGACTTGCATAAGGCTGTCAATGTCGTTTTACCTGAGCTGATCTACAGCGCTAACAAACTGACTCTGATGCCATTCCAGGCAACCCTGAAGTCCAGCATTGAAAGCAAGGAAACGCCTGATATGAGCTACTACCAGATAAGCCTTAAAGGCTTCGAGGCCAGTGAGTTTTTCAAGACCTGTTATCACTATCCAAAAGCCCCCGGCATGATCCCTCCCATGGTCGATGCCAAAGGCCGTCTGGTATACCAGCTTCCCAAACAGGGAGTCACTCATCTCCATCACGATGGGCATAAAGAATTTTTCATAGCTACGGATATTTCCAGCAATCAGACTAAAGCCTACTTCTGGAAATTGGGTGCCCCATGGCCAGCTCCTCCAAAGCCGGTTTATCTATCTGCTGCAGAGGGTGAACCTCAACCTGTTCATGTGCCGACTCATGAGTAATACATTCATGGATAAACACAGATAGGAACCCTCAACTCCCAGGTTCTTTAACATCCACTACATTTCCAGTCGTGGGATGCTTTATACTCCCCTGTTTGCTCTTCAACAGCATCGGGTGATACGGGTGGATAAAATAACGGTACAGGGTGCACGCACCCATAACCTGAAGAACATTGATCTGGATATGCCCCGGGACAGTCTGATTGTCATCACGGGTCTGTCCGGATCAGGGAAGTCGTCTCTGGCCTTCGATACCCTTTACGCTGAAGGCCAGCGTCGCTATGTTGAATCACTCTCTGCCTACGCCCGACAGTTTCTTTCGATGATGGAGAAGCCGGACGTTGATCATATTGAAGGTCTGTCACCGGCCATATCTATAGAGCAGAAGTCCACCAGCCATAACCCTCGTTCAACCGTCGGCACCATCACTGAGATATACGACTACCTGCGACTGCTTTTTGCCAGAACCGGTACACCTCGCTGCCCCAAGCATCACTTACCCCTGGAAGCGCAGACTGTCAGCCAGATGGTGGATCAAGTCCTGGCCCTGCCCGAAGGCACCAAACTGATGCTGTTAGCCCCTGTCGTCAGAGACAGAAAAGGTGAGCACCTGCATGTATTCAGTGAACTGAGAGCACAGGGTTTTATTCGTGCCCGCATTGATGGCATTGTCACTGATCTGGACAACCCACCTGAGCTGGACAAAAAGAAGAAACACACTATTGAAGTGGTCGTGGATCGTTTCAAGGTGAGAGAAGACCTGCAACTTCGCCTGGCAGAATCCTTTGAAACCGCCCTGGAGCTAACCGACGGCCTGGCCGCCATCAGCTTTATGGACGGCGACCAGGAAGACATTGTTTATTCTGCCCGGTTTGCCTGCCCTTCCTGTGGTTACAGTATTAATGAGCTGGAACCCAGAATGTTTTCCTTCAACAACCCAGCGGGTGCCTGTCCTACCTGTGACGGTTTGGGGGTAAAACAGTTCTTTGATGAAGACCGTATTGTTCAACACCCTGAACTGACGCTTGCAGAAGGTGCTATCCGGGGCTGGGACCGAAGAAGTGTTTATTACTTTCATCTGTTGAAATCATTAGCCGCTCACTTTGGCTTTGATATTGATACCGCTTTTGATGATCTTTCGGCAGAGCAGCAGAATATTATCCTGCACGGCTCTGGCGAAGAGCAGATCGATTTCAGCTACGTTAATGACCGGGGTGATGTCTACAAAAAACGTCATCGTTTTGAAGGCATTATTCCCAATTTCGAACGCCGTTTCCGTGAGACTGAATCCCAGTCCGTGCGGGAAGAGCTGTCCAAATACCTGAGTACCCAGCACTGTCCAAGCTGCAAAGGTACTCGTCTGCGTCAGGAATCCAGACATGTCTTTATCCAGGAGGAAGCATTACCTGATCTGGTCAAACTGCCGGTAGAACGAGCCCTTTCCTATTTTGAGGAACTCAGCCTGCCCGGTCAGAAAGGGGAAATTGCCGAAAAAATCCTGAAAGAGATCTGCGATCGTCTGAGTTTTCTGGTGAATGTAGGACTCAACTACCTGACCCTTGATCGCAGCGCTGATACGCTTTCAGGCGGTGAAGCACAGAGAATTCGTCTGGCCAGTCAGATTGGTGCGGGTCTTGTAGGTGTCATGTACATTCTGGATGAACCCAGCATTGGCCTGCATCAACGGGATAACGAACGACTGCTGAACACACTGACCCGCCTTCGTGATCTGGGTAATACAGTCATTGTCGTAGAACATGACGAAGATGCTATTCGTATGGCTGATCATGTGATCGATATCGGCCCAGGGGCTGGCGTTCATGGTGGCGAAATTATTGCCCAGGGAACACCCGCTCAAGTCATGGATAACGAAAAATCCGTAACCGGGCAATATCTCACGGGCGCCAAAAAAATTGCAGTGCCCGAGCAGCGTACACCTGTGGATAAAAAGAAGCTGCTGAAACTCAGTGGCTGCACCGGAAACAACCTGAAGAATGTCAGCCTTGAGATTCCAGTGGGCTTGATGACCTGTGTGACCGGTGTTTCCGGCTCGGGTAAGTCAACACTCATCAATAGCACGCTCTACCCTATTGCAGCCCATGCCCTGAACGGCGCCACCACATTAACGGCATCCAAACATAAAAAGATCAGCGGCCTGGATCATTTCGACAAATGCATCGACATTGATCAGAGCCCTATCGGGCGTACGCCAAGATCCAACCCTGCGACCTATACCGGTATATTCACAGCTATTCGTGAACTGTTTGCCGGGACCCAGGAAGCTCGCTCCCGTGGTTATAAACCAGGTCGTTTCAGCTTTAACGTCAAAGGCGGTCGTTGCGAAGCGTGCCAGGGTGATGGGGTTATAAAAGTTGAAATGCACTTCCTGCCGGATATTTACGTGCCGTGTGACGTCTGTAAGGGTAAGCGATATAACCGAGAAACCCTGGACGTAAAATACAAAGGCAAGAATATTCACGAAGTGCTGGAGATGACCGTTGAGGAAGCCCTTGAGTACTTTGAGCCGATTCCTGCCGTCAAACGCAAGCTGCAAACCTTGATGGATGTGGGTCTCTCCTACATTCATCTGGGACAGAATGCGACAACCCTTTCTGGTGGTGAGGCTCAACGAGTCAAGCTGGCCAAGGAACTCTCCAAACGGGATACCGGTAAGACCCTTTATATTCTGGACGAGCCGACAACGGGTCTGCACTTCCATGATATCCAGCAATTACTGGTGGTTCTGCACCGACTGAGAGATCACGGTAATACGGTGGTTGTCATTGAGCACAATCTGGACGTCATCAAAACGGCGGACTGGATTGTAGATCTGGGACCGGAAGGCGGCGACGGTGGAGGCCAGATCATTTCCGAAGGTACACCGGAAACTGTGGCTGAGAGCAAAGTGTCCCATACCGGACACTTCCTGAAACCCATGCTGGCCAGCTAAGGAATAGCCCTGAGCCCGTCGAAGCCCCATACCACGATCCTTCGACCAGCTCAGGGTGAAAAGCCTAAACCCTCCCTCTTATATCGCCTGATTCATTTGAATGACAGGATCAGGCGATATGTACTCAAACTTGCTATTGAATTAACTTACCCTATCCGTTTAGCTACAACCTTGTAGCTTAATCATTTAGTGACTAGCCTCTTACCCAGTGGCTTGGCCAATCTGGCGCGTCCATTATCCAAACAGCTTTCCTTTTTCGGGCCGAACAGTCTTATGAATCTTGGTTTAGCAGAACTGTTGCTGACCAGCACTCTACTTGCAACTCCCATTTGTGCCTACGTTAACCAATTGAGTGAATACATAGACAATCTTCTTGTTCAGGGAGAGAAAGTGGTCATTCTATTGATCAATATGAAGCCGGAAAGTATCAGTGGGGTCGATGAGGACCCCAGAATAGACTGGGAACCCAAAGCGGCGGTCAGAGCTCAAAAAAAACTGCTTAACGAATTTCTCACCGACAGTAGTGTCTATTTTGTTGATATGGATCTCAGTTCCAACCCGACTACCCCGGTTTGGGATCTGGAAAGCCTGCTCCGGATCAAATCACGGGAGTTTTATTATGAACAGATTGGACACACCATCGAGTACGAAGACTACGTTGTTTTACAAACTTACGACGAATACGTGAAATGGCTAGGCTCTGACTTTGAAAAGTTTCTAACCTCTAATGATATCAACACAGTGGTACCCATAGGTTGTAACAGGGATAATGCAGTAGTGGATATCGCCACCGCCAGCGCACAGAAACGCCGAGTCATTGTCGACAGTTCTCTGAATATTCTCAGTACTGATAAAAACCCAGCCCCATCCTACACAGAACGCCTTGATGAGTCGGAAGCCGCATGGCATGACCTGGCCGAAAAGTATCCGGATAAAATCGTCAATATCAAAAGCGTCCCCTCCGGCGAGGTCTGTGTTCTTCCGAAATAGTCTTCAGACCGGACTGCTGTCAAACCTCCGGATTTCGAATGGCAGAGAACTCAACAGGAAGATCTTCCAGCAGGTCGTAAACAGGCTGGCTGTCCTCAGTGTAATAGTTAACCGTAGACGTCAACGCCGAGTGGCTGGTTGAAACCGATTGTAGATAATGAGTCACCCGGACTCTCAGGCTCACTTCCTGATTGAAATCCCCCGTAGGCGTTCGATAAACCGCCTGACTGGCTAAGGGCAGATTACTGATAGCAGTACCATCGTTATTGGTCACTGCACTCAAGGTATCGTACTCCAGAAAATCCGTTGAAGACGGTTTGATCACCAAACTCTTCGGACCCGTATAAAGCCCTTTGGGTGTGCTGCTCAGGTTATAGTCATGATTGACTTCATCGTCTGCCGAATTGTTGGCCACCGTAAAATCGGCCACTGTCTGGGAAGTACTGGTTGTTGAGCTGTTTGAAACACCAATAGACAGAGAAGGACCTGAGCCACTCACGCTCGCGCCCGCCGTCACACCCAGGGTTTCGCTCGTAGAAAAGGTAGTTTCACTTGAAGTTGTGCTGGGATAATCCTTTTCCAGTAACGGGTTATTCCCAAAACCATCCACACCAATGTAAACATGCACCTTCTCGGTATACCAACCTCTGTGAGTCTCGGTGTTGTAAACCATATCGCCGGTAAGACTGGCAGCCACGGTACTGTTTAGCAGGGAAATAGTCAGAAATTTACTATCAATGCCATCAAAGCATTCCAGTTTGACTGAGAGCTGCAGGGTAATCTCGGGCTCCTGCCCATCAAAGCGATCATCCGTTCCCTTCAGAGAGAACTTATAGAGTTGGGTGTTTGAGTCTCCGCTCATAATCAATGCCTTCCGTGGTCATGACTTTATTAGAATGATCTATTTCCCATAGAGACTCAATCCTATATAACACTGGCCTCTCCTGCTTCATCCGATCGCAAGGGAACAGCGGGGGCAAAGACACGCTGCCAGAAATTGATCATTCTCCGCATCTCACTCAACTGATGCCTGTGCCCCTGGTCTTCATACCAATCATTGAAAGATCCACTTCCTCCAGGCCCAACCACTTCTTCATTGACCAGAAGATAAGCCAGATAAGCCTGAGCCATCACCAGATCATAACGACCTGAACGCTCATTTTGACCCCGAAATGCCGCTCTGACCAGCATGTCCCAGAGGCCTGCAGCTCTACTGCCCCCTTCCCTCATCAACAACCCCAGATCAACAATAGGGAACAGAGCCCAAGCGTCTTCACCCCAGTCTACGGTCCTGATGGTTTCCAGAGAAACATCATCCCGATATTCAAACAGTCTTGTGACATGTTCGAGAAATTCTTCAGGTAGGGTGGCCGTACCTGAAGCCCAGCCCGCAAGACTTCCTCTGACGGTTTGATAGAGTTGATAAAAAAACGTCCGTTCCTGATTCATGAGCCGGTTAAGAAAATAGACATGCACCAGGTCATGAAGTGTACCCAACCAGCTGCCGGCATAACGACCATCAGGATGAGTGATGCTGGTGTGTATCAGTGGGTGGAAGATCGCAATGGGATGAACGTTTCTGTCTCTGAGATTCAAGAGCTGCGCAATATCAGGCTCGCCATAAAATGGAGCCGGATTCATCCACTCACTCTCCGGTAAACCAGAGGCGTGCCCCAACAAGTAAGAGTAAAGCGAATAGGAAGGCACATAAATGCTGACCAAACTTTCATGAGACTCTGTATCTATGAAGAGGTAACCAAAGTCTCTGGCATAAATCATCCATTCAAAGTTTTCGATCTGGGCCTGCATATCCGCTTGATAAGTATATTGACTGGCATGTTCGTCCTCATCCCAAACATTCAGATACTGCCTGAGCCATCTTGAAACATCCGAACTCAACACGACTTGCGTGAAATGTCGCTGACCCGAAGTAAGTTGAGACAACAGGTGTGAGAATCGCCCCAAACGCTGGCCGAGATAGGCTAGATAGCGCTGCGCTTCAACCGATGAACCAGACACTTCCCTATGGAGCAATTGGACATCAGAATCTGCATGGAAGTGATGATTAATCTGCAACCACATTTGAATTTCCATGAAGTCCGTTTCAGAAAACGTGCTGTCATTTATGTACAGATACAACAGGGTGTTGAAAGACTGAATACCCTGAAAGACATCTGCAGACCAATCTCCATCCTCGTAAGCCCGCCTCATCTGCTCTGCCAGCGGGCCAAAGTACGATGCATTATTGATCACCCAGCTCATGAGAAACTCTCGGGTCAGCTCCGTCACATAATCCAGAATGTGTAGCCTTGCGTTTCCAGCGGTTTGTTCACGCCAGTCAAGATAGACCGGAGGCAAAGGATCGTCTTGATTACTCTCTCCACTTTCAGAACCATTGGGGAACAATGACTGCTCTGAACTGCCAACCGATTGAGTATGATGATCACTATTGTTGCTGGTAGGCAAAACCGTACCATTACCCAATGCAGCACTGATCAGAAGAGCAATAAAATCAACCAGAAACCCGGCATCTGCCAAACCTATAGATACAGGACCCATACCGGGCGGTCTTTTACCGGGCTGAAAGGGAAACTCATCGCCCCCACCACCCGTAGTGACCAATGAAGCATTAGCGCCCTGTTGATAACCTGGAAAAGCCGTCAGTGGCACAGTAATGGAGTAGCTGTCATTTATAGCTGAATGCACGTCCGTACAAAAAACCAGCAAAAACAACAGTAAAAACTCTGCTGCAGGAATCCTTCTTGGAATAAACATAGTTTTGAGATTATTTTTCTGAATAGGGTTATATAGTCAAGGAATTAGCTAACCGCAAAGGCTCAGGGGTAACCGGTAGACTTTCACCCTTGTTCAAACTCTCATTAGTGACGTTTACACATTGAAGCCGGGGGCCCAATGAAGGATGATTCACCCCTTGAATTTTCACCTTGAAAAACAGTGACCACTGTCGTTTCACTACAAAGACAATTACTGTTTTCAGGTATAGCGGGTTAAGCACTTTAAGGAGTTCACCATGTGGGGCAAGAACAGCTCAGAAAACAGCCCGGTCAGTAGCAGCAGAAACGACGATACCATCACCCTGATTGCTGCAGGTACTGAAGTAGAAGGCGATATCCGTTTCAGAGGCATTGTCCATGTTGAGGGCCGGATCAAGGGTAATGTCAGCTCCAGTGACGGTAAACTGCAACTGATCTCCGGCAGCAGTGTTGACGGGAATATCCAGGCGGCCCACGTAGTAATTAACGGTCGTGTAACAGGCGACGTTTACGCCACTGAAAAGCTTGAACTGTCCGCTAAAGCGCATGTTGAAGGCAACGTATACTACGACGTCATGGAAATGGTGGCCGGTGCGGCGATCAACGGCAAGATGGAGCGTATGCACAAGAGTGGCGAATTGCTTCCCAACCACACGGAAGAAGAGGAAATCAAGCAGCTAGAGTCTGCCTGATTCCCCAAGAGGAAAGGGTCTTCTCTTTCCTCTCTTTTCTGCCCACCAGCACTTGCTGCAACTATCTACCTGCCCGACGCAGTGAGGAAGGCGTAAAGTCCCGACTCCTGGCGGTACGTGAGAAGTCGATTGCCTTGGGTTCTTCGTTCATCAACCAGTCAACGAAATATCTGCGCGCAATCAGATCGTAGAGCGTGCCCAGTGAGTACCAGCTCATCATCGGCTTGCTGAAAAAGGCCATGTGCCCCTCCCCTACACGCCATAAGTTACCCCGCTCATCGTAATGGTCGACATGGGCAATCTGCCAGGTATCTTCATCCACATAGAAAACACGTTTGGCATAAATGTGTCGCTCACTTTCTTTCAAGGTAGCTTCTACAACCCAGACTCTATGAAGCTCATAGCGGGCATGTTCCTGGTTGATATGACCTTTTTTAATGATGTCAGAGTACTTAAGATCACGAGAGGCCACCTGATAGGCATTGTAAGGAATCAGCATTTCCTTCTTACCCATCAGCTTCATGTTGTAACGATCTGGTGCACCGTTAAACATATCGATGTTATCGGATGTACGCATACCTTCAGAGGCAAACGCCGGACCATCATAAGCAATGGTAGGGGCTCTTCTCACACGACGCTGGCCTGCATTATAAACCCAGGCACCTCTTGGCTCTTTGATATGATCCAGAGGCTCTCGAACCAATTGAACATTACCAGTCATTCGCGCGGGGGCTGTGACTTTACGGGTATAGAAGTAAAGCAGGTTATCCGCATCAAAACTGCCACGGTCCAACAGGTAGTCTGGCCAAACGAGCTTGTCCTCTACTTTAATCAGACTGTAACTGCCGTTGGTTTGCACTGGCGCAAGAATACTGCCCCACTGCATACTGCCACCCTTGAAGCGGTTAATATGATTCCAGTAAACCTCAAGCCCGTTGGCAGGAATGGGGAAAGGAACATTGCCCTTGAAGCCCACCACGCCATTACCCTTGTTGGCCAGTTCCGCACTGACCGCATCGACCTTGGCGTTCTCATAGAGTTCTTTTGAATAGGCTGCTGTCCTTCGGGTTTTATAGACAGGCATTTTGTAACTGTCAGGAAAAGCTTTGAATAACGCTTTATGACCCTCTGTCAGCAGCTCCTTATACTGATCCATGTTCTTGCTGGTAATGACATAGAGCGGCTTGTCCTGAGGGAAAGGATTCTTCAGGAATCCCTGCTCATCCATTGTGTTCACGACTTGACCGTCCCAGGCCGGAATACTGCCTGAACCGTTGGCAGACTTTTCTGCCCCCACTGGAGTCAAAGTAACTCCGAGCTTGGCAGCATCCGCCTGAGATACTTTGGCCATAGCAACGGGCGATGTTGACAGCAGACAGGCGCTCACAAGCAGCGAAAAGATCTTGTTTGTTTTCAATACGTTCATAATATCAGTCCCTTAAAAGCTGACCCCGAAGCTGATAGCCGCGTAATCCCTGTCTTTGGAGGTGTTGTATTTCCCTCCCCAGAAAGTGTTGTAGGAAATACTGGCGGTGTAGGTGTTCAGATAGTCTGCTGCCAGACTCATACTGAGTGCCTGACGGTCTTCCAAAAAGACACCTGTCGCAGAGTAACCATCAACATCATGTGCAAAGGCCACTTTTGGTGTCAGGTTTACTCCGGCAAACACATTGCTGTAATTCAGAGCAGCTAACAGACGATAGCCCCAGGCTCCGGAAGTTACGTAGCCATTCTTTGTACAATCATTGCCTGATGCAGGGCTGAAGGGAGGTACTGCGGCATTACAGCCTTTACCGATACCAAAAGCGGGGGCTCTGCCGTATCGAACTTTGTCAGTACTGGGGAGATCACCTGTATGGGAGTAACCCACTTCGCCGAGCAGGGTAAGACGGCTGGCACCAAGAACCTGATCAAAAAAGCGGGTAACGGTTACCTGGGCCTGAGAGACAGGCAAACGATCAAAGCCAGAGAAAGACTTTCCTGGAGCAAGTCTTCCCGGAATAAAGCCAGTACTTCCACCGGTCACTGCATCGAACAACAAGTCGGTACTGTTTAGTCCCACAGGTTGATCAGGACGGTGGCTGATTTCACCGGCTACTGAGTAATCCCCCACAGAGGTACTGAAGCTGAAGCCATAGACTTCTATATCTTCCGGAAACTCCATGGCGTAGACGGCAGGGCTGACACCAGGATTGAGGGCTACGCCTCCAAAGAACGGAATACGACTGTGATAGTTTATGTAATAAAGACCAAATTCTGTATCGTTCAGCTCAGGTGAGAAATAGCGAAAAGCCAAACCATACTGGCCTGAATCTCCGGGCTCCCTGTCCTTGACTCGGGACATAAAGCCCTGATCATTGGGTACGGCTAAAGCCTGTTCGTCGGAGCGTGCATAACCACTCAATGTCAACTTGTCACAACCACTGGCCACCACATCACTGCTGGAAAAGAAGGAGCCACAACCGTCGACCACCGTTTTTTCCCACTTCAGTTGGTAGAAGGCTTCCATGGTGAAGTTTTCAGAGAGGCTGAAGTTACCATATATCATGTTGACGGGCCTTAGCCCTTCCTTGATCTCAGCACCTGGACGGCGAAAGGCATTCAGATCCACGGGGTTAATGGTATTGATACCGTCTCTGATAAAAGTACTTTCACCCCAGCTGACAACCTGCCTTCCAAGGCGCAGATCCATCAAAACTTCACCGAGCTCAAACTCACCGTAAACATAGGCATCAAGGATTTCGGCACCGGAAAACTTGGCCGGATCATCAAAGGAGCTGTCGTCCAGCTTCTTGTCTCGCTGGGTGTTGCCATACCCCGTGGGAGCATGACCATGGTTTACATTTCCATCTTTTAGACGACGGTCATACCAATATTTTCCACGGATGAAAGCACCATAATTGCGATAGTTGAGGCTCAGCTCATGAACACCTTTAAAAATTTCGGAAAAGCTATCGCCCTTATCAAAGTTAAGACGTCCATCGTCCATCGTACTGCTGAATGCTTTACCGCCATTTCCTATGGCAATCAGATCATCACTGGCCTTCTCAGTACTCCAGCTGGCACCAATGGAGAGCTGGGAAGTCAGTTGACCGTCAATTTCCCCATGACTGAACTGAACGGCACTGGCCGTTGCTGAAAGGCAACAGCCCAGCACGACTCCGTATGAAAAGAGAGGGGGTCTTGTTCTTTTTTGCATGGTTCCGGCTCTTTATTGTTATTTTAACGAACGCTCACTCGATAGAAAGTATAAGAAAAAGAGGCCCTTAGTCAACACTCCCCGTACAAGAGTAAGTTCCCATGGCTTTTTTGACTGCCCTTATAGAACTACAAGAAACCCCTACCAGAGCCCTATGATCCCACGGTGATAGCGGATGCTCCGTGATCAGACTTTATGAAAAAATTCGGCCTGAGTTTCATTGTGCCTTTTCAGTATTCCCTGTGACTCAGAGGCTGAAACACTTTCACGAAAAAAAAGCCAGGACCCCATTTGCAGTTGATTCACTGACTGGAAGTGGCGGTATCGGTCTACCCATGAGGATGTTCCTTGATTGACTCTACGCCCACAGAAACCCTGATAGCTTCTTCCGACAGCTCCGATCGCCCCTATAAAGTATTTACTGAAAGAAACATCGACAGTATTGAGCAGTTTCGGAAGCTGCCTGAAGCCATGCAGTTTGATATCAAGGTCGTGGCCAGCGTCATGCCTTTTCGTGTCAACGAATATGTCATTAATGAATTGATCGACTGGAATAACATCCCTGCTGATCCCATATTCAGACTGATGTTCCCTCAGAAGGAAATGCTGAAGGCTGCAGACTTCAATCTGATGGCACAACTACACGAAGCTGGGGAAAGTCGCGAAACCATCAAGAAGCTGGCTCATGAGATTCAACTGGGCATGAACCCTCACCCTGCGGGTCAACAGGTGATGAATGCACCTATGCTGGAAGGCGAGCCTGTCCAAGGCATGCAGCATAAATATAGGGAAACTGCCTTGTATTTTCCAAGTCAGGGCCAGACTTGTCACAGTTACTGCACTTTCTGTTTCCGCTGGGCCCAGTTTATTGGCGACAATGAACTGAAAATGGCTTCCACAGATGCGGCCACCATGCACGCCTATCTGAAAGCTCACACTGAAATCACCGACCTGCTGTTTACCGGTGGCGATCCACTGGTCATGAAGACCAAGATTCTCAAGGCTTACCTTGAGCCTCTGCTGGAACCTGAGTTTGACCACATTCGTCACATTCGTATTGGCTCAAAAACACTGACCTTCTGGCCATACCGTTTTGTCAGTGACGATGACGCTGAAGAGTTACTCGAACTGTTCAAGAAAATTGCAGACTCTGGCAAGCACCTGGCTTTCATGGCCCACTTTGACCACTATGCAGAACTGAAGACCGATATCTGTAAAGAAGCCATCAAGCGAATTCGTGCTACCGGAGCCAACCTTCGCGCCCAGGCACCACTGACACGACACATCAATGATGACGCTTCTGTCTGGGTTGAAAACTGGAAGACCCAACTGTCTCTGGGCATCATCCCTTATTACTTCTTTGTTGCCCGTGACACGGGAGCCAAGCACTATTTCGAAATCCCACTGGCTCGTGCCTACAACATTTACCAGGAAGCCATTATCCAGATGTCTGGCCTTGGTCGTACCGTGCGTGGACCTTCCATGAGTGCAGGCCCAGGTAAAGTGGAAATCACAGGTATTACAGAAGTGAATGGCGAGAAAGTATTTGTTCTTCGCTTCCTCCAAGGGCGTAACCCTGAGTGGTGTTATAAGCCTTTCTTCGCCAAGTATGATGAAGAAGCGACCTGGCTGGATGACCTTAAACCTGCCTTTGGTGAAGAAAAGTTCTTCTACGAAGATGAATACAAGGCTATGTGCCAGGCTCGCGGACTTTAAGTTTTAATCGTTACTAACAAAGAAAGTCATTTCACTCTTCAAGGTGAAATGACTTTTATCCATGAAAGTACAAACCCGTTAACTTGAACACCGATAAGTATATTCCGAATTAATTTGATCCAGATCAAAACTTGATAGGTGGATGTACGTATACTGAAATTGTGAGCGCGATTGGCAGCAACGAGTTAATAAGAATAATTCAGCGAGTTACGAGCCACGCCAGACAATTCAAACAGCTTCAAGTATGGAACCAAGAATAATAAGCGGGATCAGTCACAAAGCCAGCCAGTAGAAACCGGGTTTGAGGGAACCCGGTTTTTTTATTTACAAACTTATATTTCGACACTACTTGAGCGTATTGTCGTGACCATTTATAAGTTTCAGCGGCTGATTATGCCGAGTATTAAGTACATAGTCGTCTAGATTCTTTATATTTCTCTTGCACTTTTCCTCAGTTCCCCGGCGAGCTTCTTCACCCAGAGACTGACATACCGTATTCACTATCTCAGATTTAGAGAACAAAGCTTTCAGCTCGTCAAAAATCTGGTATGGATAGACCAGTGTTTTACCTACATGTACCTTACACATCAGTACAATTTCAACATAGCCAGGCTCTGCCCCTATATAACAGGACAGTGGACCGAGAGAATGATATTTCAACGACCAGCTGGTTATCTCATTCATTGGCGGCTTGCCATTCCAGTTAAACTGAACAACCTCCATATCCGAACCTGCTTCACTTTCATAATCCTCACAAACAGAAGCATCTTCAGGCTTGTCATTGGGCATTAATGTCAAGTCATAGACTTTTGCATCTCGACTGAAAAAATATTCAAGGGAGCCATCTGTAAAGGGCGTTTCAGCAGTAACCTCATCTTTCTGAACCCTTTCACCTATCGTCACCCTCCCGTGAAATACATCCCCCTGTAACGGCAAAAAACCAAATACATAGGTATGAAGGCCTGAAGAGCCAAAACGTTTCTGACACTGATTCAGAGAGCTTCCCTGAGAATTCTCGGGAACGGGACTGGCAAAGGAAGCACAAGAAGCCAGAAATGAAGCTGTGGCGATGAATTGAATGAGTTTCATCAGTTTACTACTACCTGGTGGCTGAAACTTTCATCAGACTAGACAGCTTTTTCAAGATAGACAGTTTTGAATTCAATAATTTGCAATGGATGCACAAACGTAGTTCTCACTTGAGGTCGGTCTGCTTGTTACATGCCTCAGAGCAGGAAAAATTGTCTGACAAGGATAAATAACAACAAACAGGCATATTCACAAATAAACGAAAACGGATGAACATAGGCGAATCCCATGCCAACTATTATGCGAATAACACCTACACACGAACAAAAATATTGATCTGCGTCAATCTCTCGATAAGCGTTGTTACGTATAGTAGAAACCACAGGAGCGAGGGCGAATGTAGAATAAAAACAATGTCATAATAAAAAATGATACAAGGAACCAAGTATAAAAAGCATAACACTTGATGTAGCCAGCCAATAAAAAAACCAGGTTTGAGGGGACCTGGTTTTTTTATGCCTGTTTCTTATGTATCTATTAAACAATTAATTAACTTGATAATCGAAACCTCTGCCTGCCTCTAACGAATTTCATCCCAACCAGTGCCCAATTCAAAAATAAGTATTCATACTTAGCATTTATTGATCCAGATCAAAATTAAGATAAGTGCTTTTACTTATAGTGAAACCACAAACAAAGCGGTCAGCAATAAAACGCTGTCCAAGCAGTCAATCAGTTTGTTCTATCAATGCATGAGTGGAGTAGCCTATACGTTCAAAAGTCAGAGCCTTAGCCAGCAGAAAAAACCGGGTTTGAGGGGACCCGGTTTTTTTTCGTCTATTGAAAAGCATCAAAAACCAATAGGTATTACCACCTACCTTTTATTGATTTAGATCAAGAAACCAATAGGCACTATCACCTATATTAGAACCCAAGAGCTCAACAAGCACTGTCGTTCACAAGAAAAACAATAAAATCAGCAAACTGAAAAATAAGGAGAAGTCTTATAAGAAGCAAAGCCATAGCCAGAAAGAAAACCGGGTTTGAGGGGGCCCGGTTTTTTTTATTTTATTAACTGTGAAACCAGAAATCCTGCCACCACAATCATGCCAACAATCACCACAAACAAATCATTTCTTGGCTTACGGTAATGTCTAAGCTTCTTGGACTTATAGAGACCCATAACTGGAATAAAGAATAAAATAATCGCCATCATGGGCGCTACTATCGCATCCAGTATCATCAAGACACTCCAGTTACCCACACCAGCAATCCAGCAACCCATTGCTACGACTAACAGACTTAACCGACGAGGCCGACCTGAAGGAATCGTTAAATGACCCGGTCTGAACTTTTCCAGGCCAACACCAATGAAACCATTCAATACTTCAATGGTTCCAAGAAAGAAGCCAAAGAAAGATGTCAGAATGGCAATAAATGCAATCACAGGCGCCAGAGTAGAGAAAAATCGATTACCAGGCTGATTAGCCAATACTGAGAGTGTGGGTAAATTTTGAAGCCTTGCCTGTTCAATCTGCTCAGGAGTCAAAGCCAGTACACAAGACAGCACAAAAAAAAGGGTAATAAGAAGCAATATAATTGAGCTTTTGAAATGAATCTGATCAGTTTTGGCAATACAACGATGCAAATCCGGGATTTCACGGCGATAAGATTGCGCAAAGGATGAACAGACAGGCGCATGATAAAAAGAAAATACCAGTACAGGTAAAGTCAGCAAAAAGGTTTTTACCGTATCGACAAGAGTCACTTCCTGCGTAAGAAACTCCATTCTCCATTGCGGGATCAAATACAGCCCCATGCACAGAAGAACCACCGTTAAAGGGAAGACCAGACTACTGATCAGCTTCAACAGTCTTTGCTCAGAGCCACAGAACAGCATGATCATGCCTGTTACCAGCAAAAAAACCAGCAACGGGCGACTTACACCTTCGACCATTCCCAATTGATGGACAATGAAACTTTCGGTGACATTGGTAATACCAATGCTATAGAGCAGGAGTACCGGGAACATTGAGAGAAAACAGATCAGCATTAGCCATTGGCCGGCTTTTTCGCCAAAGTTCTCTCTGACCGTGCAACTGATATCACTGTCTGGCGTTTTTGAAGACAGGCAAAAGCGTGTCAGCCCTCTATGGGTAAGAAAAACCATTGGCCCGCTTACCAGAGCCATCATCAGAAGAGGCCACACGCCACCGCTGCCCGCAGCTATGGGCAAATAAAGCAGGCCTGCTCCTATACCGGTACCTATATGGCTAAACATCCAGCCAGTATCTCTGGCCGTCCATTCTGAAGTAGAGTTTTTATCAACAGATCGTTTGGCTTCGATACCCTGATTAGACATAGATCCTCAGACAGCTGAACATGATTGCCTATGCAGTATAGACAGCAAAAAGACGTCAGGGTTTTGGTCAAAGAGGCCAGCTCGACAGAGCTACCAGATTTAACAGACTCAAATTTGTTAGCACGTATGGAATGAGGTGGATGTGAGGCAGGTTAAATCGACTTCAATAATGATGGTTTTATGAGACATCCCCCTGTAACTGCTCCACAGCTCGTGGATCCTGCTTCGCTCACACTTCTACATTGTATAGTCGTACGCTTGAGGGATACATTACGTCCATCTAAATAAAAAAAACCGGACACAAGGTCCGGTTTTTTTATAGAAGAGTAAAACTTACTCTTCAGTAGCTTCCGCTTCAGCAACTGGACGATCCAGCAGCTCAACGATAGCCATAGGTGCATTATCACCCTTACGGAATCCGCACTTCAGGATACGGATGTAACCGCCTGGACGCTCTTTGAAGCGAGGACCCAGTTCAGAGAACAGCTTACCAACAGTCGCTTTGTTACGGAGACGATCGAACGCCAGACGACGATTAGCTACGCTATCTTCCTTAGCCAGGGTGATCAGCGGTTCAGCAACACGGCGCAGCTCTTTAGCCTTAGGCAGTGTTGTTTTGATTACTTCGTGCTCAACCAAAGAAGCAGTCATGTTCTTGAACATCGCCTTGCGATGAGAACTGTTCCGGTTGAGCTTGCGGCCACTCTTACGATGACGCATGGCACAAACTTCCTCATTCTACCATTTGCCTTCCACTCACTCTTTTGGAGTGAGTGAAGAAGCTAATGGCTGCTTTAAGCAGAAATCTTGTCGTCGCCCTTCAGACTGGCTGGAGGCCAGTTGTCGAGACGCATACCCAGGCTCAGACCACGGGAGGCCAGAACGTCCTTGATTTCAGTCAGGGACTTCTTACCCAGATTCGGGGTCTTGAGCAGTTCAACCTCAGTGCGCTGGATCAGGTCACCGATGTAGTAGATGTTCTCTGCCTTCAGGCAGTTAGCACTACGTACGGTCAGTTCGAGATCATCCACAGGGCGCAGCAGGATCGGATCAACTTCATCCTCTTCCTTAACTGGCTCTGGCTCAGCCTCACCTTCCAGATCAACGAATACTGCCAGCTGCTGCTGCAGAATAGTTGCAGCACGGCGGATGGCTTCATCCGGATCCAGAGTACCGTCGGTTTCCAGATCAAGAACCAGCTTGTCAAGGTCGGTACGCTGCTCAACACGAGCACTTTCAACGACATAGGAGACGCGGTAAACAGGGCTATAGGTGGCATCCAGTTGCAGACGGCCAATAGCACGGGTCTCTTCTTCATCCTGATGACGGCTGTCAGCAGACTCATAACCACGGCCACGAGCTATTCTCAGCTTCATGTTCAGGTCGCCTTTCTCATTCAGATTGGCGATCACATGATCCGGGTTAACGATTTCAACATCGTGGTCCAACTGGATATCCGCAGCAGTCACAGGGCCAGCACCTTTTTTGGTCAGGCTCAGTGTTGCTTCGTCACGGCCAGTCATGCGAATAGCAAGACCTTTGAGGTTCAGCAGGATGTCAATAACATCTTCCTGAACACCTTCAATCGCACTGTATTCATGCTGTACGCCGTCGATTTCTACTTCCGTCACGGCACAGCCGGGCATGGAAGAAAGAAGGATACGACGCAGAGCATTGCCCAAGGTATGTCCAAAACCACGCTCAAGCGGTTCCAGAGTTACCTTAGCACGCGTCAGGCTAATTTCCTCGACATCAATGTGTCTAGGAGTTAGAAATTCAGTAACCGAATTCTGCATGGATGTTACACCCCACCTAACTGTCTATCCCTTACTTGGAGTACAGCTCGACGATCAAGTTTTCGTTGATGTCAGCTGACAGGTCACTCCGCTCGGGCAGCACCTTGAAGGTACCTTCCTTCTTGCTGGAATCAACTTCAACCCAGGTAGAGAACCCACGCTGAGCGGCCAGCTCCAGTGCTGCATTGATACGCAGCTGGTTTTTCGCTTTTTCGCGAATAGCGACAACATCGCCTGGCTGAACCTGGTAGGAAGGAATGTTTACAGCCTTTCCATTTACCAGAATTGCCTTGTGGCTTACCAGCTGACGTGCTTCGGCACGGGTGGAACCGAATCCCATGCGGTAAACTACATTATCAAGGCGAGCTTCAAGCAGTTGCAAGAGGTTTGAACCTGTTGCACCTTTCTTGCGATCAGCGGCCTTGTAGTAGTTACGGAACTGCTTCTCCAGAACGCCGTAGATACGACGAACTTTCTGCTTTTCACGAAGCTGAACACCGTAGTCGGATAAACGACCACGACGCTGTCCGTGTTGACCTGGAGGAATTTCTGCTTTGCACTTTGACTCGAGTGGGCGCACACCGCTCTTCAGAAAGAGATCGGTGCCTTCACGACGAGACAGTTTGCACTTAGGACCAATGTATCTAGCCATTTATACCGACTCCTGCTTATACACGACGCTTTTTAGGCGGACGACAACCGTTGTGGGGGATCGGGGTAACATCAGTGATGTTAGTGATCTTGTAACCACAAGCGTTCAGAGCGCGTACAGCGGATTCGCGGCCAGGACCAGGTCCTTTCACGCAGACATCCAGATTCTTCAGACCGTATTCAGCAGCAGCTTGGCCTGCACGCTCAGCAGCAACCTGGGCTGCAAACGGCGTGCTCTTACGAGAACCACGGAAACCGGAACCGCCGGCTGTGGCCCAGGCCAGAGCGTTGCCCTGACGATCGGTAATGGTCACGATAGTGTTGTTAAAAGAAGCGTGGATGTGAGCTACACCGTCAACAACCTGCTTTTTAACCTTCTTACGTGAACGAGTACCTGGCTTTGCCATATCAGAATAAATCCTGTTTCATAAGAACGGTATAACCATTCTTAATTGATACTTACTTACGAATAGGCTTGCGAGGACCCTTACGGGTGCGAGCATTCGTCTTGGAACGCTGACCACGAACCGGCAGACTGCGACGGTGGCGAATACCACGGTAGCAACCCAGGTCCATGAGGCGCTTAATGTTCATGCTGATTTCACGACGCAGATCACCTTCAACGTCCAGCTTGGCGATTTCACCACGCAGGGACTCCAGTTGCTCTTCGCTCAGATCAGCGATTTTGGCTTCTGGCTTAACGCCAGTGGATTCGCACAGCTGCTTAGCTGTGGTCTTGCCGATGCCGAATATGTAGGTCAACGAGATAACAGCATGTTTGTTATCCGGAATGTTGACGCCAGCAATACGGGCCATTCAATCGTCTCCGTTTGTTTCTCCGTGAGTTCATCCTAGTCTGGAAAGACAGGGACATTTTGAGTTCACGGTTATTTTCGCCTGTAGACTTCTTTAATTAACTTTTCAGTCAATTATGCGACGTTTATCTACTTCGCTATCTATAGGCAGATAACGTTGGGCGAGACCAGTACCTGAAGATACTGAAAAAGAATGCTGAAAAGCATGCTTCCCAACCCATTGTTAGATGCTTACACAACTAACAGGTCGAAAGGCGGAAATTTTAATCCCACCTACGACAAAATACAACCGCTCATGATACTCATGAGCGATTGTATTTGTCTGTAGCCTTATGAGGTCAGACCATAACAGCCCGGAAAATTCCGAAAGACCTCATACACAATCAGCCTTGACGCTGTTTGTGACGTGGCTCAACGCAGATCACACGAACGGTGCCCTTGCGCTTGATAATCTTGCAGTTACGGCAGATTTTCTTAACCGACGCACGTACTTTCATTATTCACTCCACAATCGTTGCAGAACCGGTGTTAGCGGGTCAGGCCACCACCACCGTAGCCCTTAAGATTGGATTTCTTCAGCAGTGACTCGTACTGATGTGACATCAGGTGAGACTGCACCTGAGCCATAGTATCCATGACGACCACTACTACGATCAGCAGACTGGTACCACCCAGATAGAAAGGCACGTTAGCCGAAACTACCAGGAACTGTGGCAGCAGACATACCGCTGTCATATAGATAGCGCCAAACATGGTCAGACGAGTCAGGACACCATCAATGTAACGGGCAGACTGTTCACCAGGACGAATACCCGGGATGAAAGCCCCTGACTTCTTCAGGTTATCTGCAACGTCCTTCGGGTTGAAGACCAGTGCAGTGTAGAAGAAGCAGAAAAAGATGATACCTGCCGAGAACAGAACTATGTTCAGCGGCTGGCCTGGGCCAAGCGCCAGTGCAATATCCTGAAGCCATTCCCAACCTTCACCCTGACCAAACCATTGTGCAATGGAAGCAGGAAACAGAAGAAGGCTGGAAGCAAAGATAGCAGGAATTACCCCAGCCATATTTACTTTCAGTGGCAAATGACTGCTCTGTGCCGCAAACACTTTACGACCTTGCTGACGCTTGGCGTAATTGACAGTTATACGGCGCTGACCGCGTTCAATGAACACAACGAACGCGATAATTGCGATTGCTAATAAGGCAATTGCGAGCAATGCCAGAATATTGATGTCACCCTGACGGGCGGACTCGAAAGACCGCCCAATCGCACTAGGTAGACCAGCGACAATACCTGCAAAAATCAGGATAGAGATGCCGTTACCAATCCCGCGCTCAGTAACCTGCTCACCCAGCCACATCATAAAGACAGCACCGGTTACGAAGGTTACAACAGCCACTACGTAGAAGCTGATATCAGGATTGAACGCTACGCCCTGGTTGGCCAGACCTACGGTCATACCCATACCCTGGACGAACGCCAGCAACACTGTCAGGTAGCGAGTATACTGGCTGATCTTGCGTCGACCTGATTCACCTTCCTTCTTCAGCTGCTCCAACTGCGGACTGACCACGGTCATCAACTGAATGATGATGGACGCCGAAATGTAAGGCATGATTCCCAGAGCCAGTACCGACATACGCTCCAGTGCACCACCGGAGAACATGTTGAACAGGCCAAGAATAGTGCCTTCATTTTGTTGAAACATCCGTGCCAGAGCATCAGGATTGATGCCCGGTACAGGAATGTGAGCTCCGATCCTATATACCAGGATCGCCAGAAATACGAATTTGAGGCGAGAGATTAACTCGCCCAACCCGCTTTGATTCCCAACAGGTAGTGTCTTAGCCATTTAGTCCTCGATCTTACCACCAGCAGCTTCGATCGCGGCGCGAGCGCCCTTGGTAGCTGCCACACCTTTCAGTGTTACGGCCTTGTTCAGTTCGCCGGACAGTACCACTTTCGCACGCAGGATGCTACCGTTGATCAGGTCCGCAGCCTTCAGAGCAGCCAGATCGATCACATCGGATTCAACCTTGGCCAGCTCGTGCAGACGAATTTCAGCAGTAAAGCGCGCCTTGCGTGAAGTAAAACCGTACTTCGGCAGACGACGTTGCAGAGGCTGCTGACCGCCTTCGAAACCTGGTCTTACAGAACCACCGGAACGTGACTTCTGACCTTTGTGACCACGGCCACCAGTCTTACCCAGACCAGAACCGATACCACGGCCAACGCGCTTACGCTCTTTACGACTGCCTTCAGCAGGACTCAGAGTATTCAGACGCATGTTATTCTCCTTCGACCTTAACGAGGTAAGATACCTTGTTGATCATGCCGCGAACGGAAGGAGTATCTTCCACTTCAACCGTGTGGTTGATGCGACGCAGACCCAGGCCACGGACGCAAGCCTTGTGGCTTTCGAGGCGACCGTTAGTGCTCTTAACGAGCTTCACTTTGATCTTCTCAGCCATGACTTACCCCAGAATATCTTCTACAGACTTGCCACGCTTGGAGGCAATGTCTTCAGGAGAACGCATGTCGCGCAGACCCTTGAAAGTTGCATTAACAACGTTCACAGGGTTGGTAGAACCGTAGCACTTGGCCAGTACGTTATGTACGCCAGCTACTTCCAGAACGGCACGCATAGCACCACCGGCAATTACACCAGTACCCGCAGAAGCAGGCTGCATGTATACCTTGGAAGCACCGTGACGGGCTTTCACAGGGTACTGCAGGGTGTCACCGTTCAGGTCTACCTGAATCATGTTACGACGGGCAGCTTCCATAGCTTTCTGGATAGCGACCGGCACTTCACGCGCCTTGCCACGACCAAAACCTACTTTACCTTTACCATCACCAACAACGGTCAGGGCTGTGAAACCGAAGATACGACCACCTTTCACCACTTTGGCTACACGGTTAACCTGTACCAGCTTTTCAATCAGACCTTCGTCGTTTTGTTGCTTACGCTCATCTTTCGCCATGATGCCTACCCTCAGAATTCCAGACCGGCTTCACGGGCTGCATCGGCGAGAGCCTTAACACGACCGTGATACTTGTAACCGGAGCGGTCGAAAGCGACCTTGGCAACACCAGCTGCTTTAGCGCGCTCAGCAATCAGAGCACCCACTTTTTTAGCAGCATCAACGTTACCGGTAGCTTCGCCACGCAGCTCCTTCTCAACGGTGGAGGCAGAGGCCAGCACCTTGTCACCCTCAGGGGCAACCACCTGCGCATAAATATGACGCGGTGTGCGATGAACGCTTAGACGGTTAGCGCCCAGTTCACGCATCTTCATCCGTGCACGGCGGGCACGACGCAGGCGAGCAGAATTTTTATCAATCATGATCTCACCCTACCTTACTTTTTCTTGGCTTCTTTGCGACGAACGTGTTCGTCAGCATAGCGGACACCCTTGCCTTTATATGGCTCTGGGCGACGGAATTCACGGATTTCCGCTGCAACCTGTCCAACCAGCTGCTTGTCGATCCCTTTGATCAGGATCTCAGTCTGGCTTGGAGTTTCCGCTGTAACACCTTCCGGCAGACTGTAGTCAACCGGATGGGAGAAGCCCAGGTTCAGATTCAGGCTCTTGCCCTTGGCCTGCGCACGATAACCTACACCAACCAGCTTCAGTTTCTTTTCGAAACCAGCGGTCACACCGGTAACCATATTGTTAACCAGCGCACGTGTAGTACCAGCCAGTGCACGAGAGTGCTTAGCACCGTCACGGGCTTCGAAAGTCAGGACGTTTTCTTCCTGCTTTACTTCAACATTGGAGTGAATGCTCAGCTCCAGTTGACCTTTGCCACCCTTGACAGCGATGTGCTGACCATTCAGCTTGATCTCAACACCGGCAGGGATTTCTACAGGGCTTTTTGCTACTCGAGACATCTCACCCCTCCCTTAAAATACGGTGCAAAGAATTTCGCCACCAACACCGGCTGCACGAGCAGCACGATCGGTCATTACACCTTTGTTGGTAGAAACGATGGCAATTCCGAGACCGCCTTTAACTTTAGGCAGACCTTCTTTACCGGCATAAGTACGAAGACCTGGACGGCTAGCGCGCTTCAGGTTTTCAATAACTGGTTTGCCTTCATAGTATTTCAGGTCAATGATCAGAGTCTTCTGAACTTCGCCTTCAACACGTGCATCAGTAATATAACCTTCTTCCTTCAGTACTTTGGCTACAGCAGCCTTTACTTTGGAAGAGGGCATTTCGACAGATGCATGTTCTGCCATTTGGGCATTACGGATACGAGTTAGCATATCTGCTAACGGGTCCTGCATACTCATTATCTATCTCTCCAGAAGATCAATCGCGCTTACCAGCTGGCCTTAACCAGACCTGGAACGTCACCACGCATAGCTGCTTCACGCAGCTTGATGCGGCTCAGGCCGAATTTACGCAGGTAACCGTGAGGGCGACCTGTTATACGGCAGCGGTTACGCAGACGAGATGAGCTGGCATCACGTGGCTGCTTCTGCAGTGCTACTACAGCTTCCCACTGCTCATCTTCTGAGCTGTTTGGGCTGCTGATGATCGCCTTCAGCGCAGCGCGCTTCTCTGCAAACTTGGCAACGGTGCGCTGACGCTTCAACTCCCGCTGCTTCATGGATACTTTTGCCATGGGCTCGTACCTTAATCAGTTACGGAATGGGAAGTTGAAGGCTTTCAGCAATGCACGGCCTTCGTCATCAGTCTTGGCTGTAGTAGTCAGGGTAATATCCAGACCACGCAGAGCGTCGACTTTATCGTAATCGATTTCCGGGAAGATAATCTGCTCTTTGACACCCATGCTGTAGTTGCCACGGCCGTCAAATGACTTCGGGCTGATGCCACGGAAGTCACGAACACGAGGCAGAGCGATGTCAACCAGACGCTCCAGGAATTCGTACATACGTTCGTCACGCAGGGTCACTTTAACACCGATTGGCCAGCCTTCACGAACCTTGAAGCCTGCAACGGATTTACGTGCCTTGGTAACTACTGCTTTCTGACCGGCGATTTTTTCCATGTCAGCAACAGCGTTTTCGATGACCTTCTTGTCACCGATCGCTTCACCTACACCCATGTTCAGAGTGATCTTGGTGATTCGAGGAACTTCGTGAATATTGCTCACACCCAGCTCTTCTTTGAGCTTAGGCAGGATCTCTTCACGATATTGAGTCTTGAAGTTTGCCATTATGCCACCCCTTACGCGTCAACCGGCTTACCGGTAGACTTGAACACGCGCTGCTTTTTGCCATCTTCAGAGATAGCAGTGCCAACGCGATCAGCCTTGTCGGTTTCTGTGTTCAGGATTGCAACGTTAGAAGCCTGAATAGGCGCTTCTTTTTCAACGATGCCACCAGGGGTGCCCAGCATTGGGTTAGGCTTCTGATGTTTCTTGATCATATTGATACCAGAAACAATCAGCTTGCCATCGGCACGAACGGTTTGCACTTTGCCGCGCTTACCTTTGTCCTTGCCAGCTATGACGATAACTTCGTCGTCACGACGGATCTTTTTCATTTCCTGCTCCCTTACAGTACTTCTGGTGCCAGGGAAATGATCTTCATGAATTGCTCACCGCGCAATTCACGAGTCACTGGCCCAAAGATACGGGTACCGATTGGCTGATTGCTTGCGTTCAGCAGAACGGCTGCATTGCCATCGAAGCGGATTACGGAACCGTCTGGACGACGAACGCCTTTTTTAGTACGCACTACAACTGCGTTCATCACCTGGCCTTTTTTGACCTTACCGCGAGGAATTGCTTCCTTAACGGTAACTTTGATGATGTCGCCGATGTGGGCGTAGCGGCGATGGGATCCACCCAACACCTTGATACACTGTACTCGACGAGCGCCGGAGTTATCGGCTACTTCGAGTTGAGATTCTGTCTGGATCATGCTTATTCTCCAAGCCCAAACTGCAGACGGGTACCCGCCAGTCAAAGTAAGAGCGACCGGCCCGAAGACCGATCATTCGCTGCCAGTGCCTTTCAGCCCTGGCACTACTCAGACTCTAGGCACCGTGGCCTTATATTTGAGTAGCACGCTCATCAATGGAAACCAGTTCAAATGTCTTGGACTTTGACATTGGACGTGTTTCCTTGATTGTAACAATGTCACCCATACGGCATTCATTGTTTTCGTCGTGAGCGTGCAACTTGGTGGACCGCTTAACGATCTTACCGTAGAGCGGATGTTTAACACGGCGCTCAATAAGAACGGTGACGGTCTTGTCCATCTTGTCACTCACAACCTTACCGGTCAGAGTACGGACTTTCTTGTCTTCAGCCATCGTTAAATACCTGCCTTCTCATTCAACGCCGTCTTAATACGGGCGATGTCGCGTCTGGTCTGCTTCAGCAGATGAGTCTGACTCAGCTGACCAGTCGCTTTCTGCATGCGGTAGTTAAACTGGTCCCGCAGCAGTGTGATCAGCTCTTCGTTGAGCTGTTCAACAGTTTTTTCACGCAATTCAGCAGCTTTCATCACATCACGCTCCGCTTAACGAAGGCAGTTTCCACTGGAAGCTTGGCTGCAGCCAGGGCAAATGCCTCGCGAGCCAGCTCTTCGGACACACCTTCCATTTCGTACAGGACACGACCCGGCTGGATCTGTGCTACCCAGTACTCAACACTACCCTTACCTTTACCCATACGAACCTCGAGAGGTTTCTTGGAGATCGGCTTGTCAGGGAAGACGCGAATCCAGATTTTACCACCACGCTTGATGTGACGAGTCATGGCACGACGAGCTGCTTCAATCTGGCGAGCAGTTATACGTCCACGACCCGTTGCTTTCAATGCGTATTCACCGAAGCTAACAGTGGAGCCGCGGTGTGCCAGGCCGCGATTGCGACCCTTTTGCTGCTTACGAAATTTCGTACGCTTTGGCTGTAACATTACCGCGCTCCTTACTTCTTAGCCTGTCTCTTCTTAGGACGCTTGGCTGGCTCTTTTGGCTCCTCAGGAGCCATTCCGCCAATCACTTCGCCTTTGAAGATCCATACTTTAACACCCAGGATACCGTAGGTAGTCAGGGCTTCATAAGCTGCGTAATCGATGTCTGCACGCAGAGTGTGCAGAGGTACGCGACCCTCACGATACCATTCGGTACGAGCAATCTCAGCGCCGCCTAAACGACCACCGATTTGCACCTTGATGCCCTTCGCGCCCAAACGCATAGCATTCTGTACAGAACGCTTCATGGCACGACGGAACATTACACGACGCTCCAGCTGACCAGCGATGGACTGTGCAACCAGCATTGCGTCCAGTTCGGGCTTGCGAACTTCTTCAATGTTGATGTGAACAGGTACGCCCATCATCTTGGTAACAGCCTGGCGCAGCTTCTCAACGTCTTCGCCTTTTTTACCAATCACGATGCCTGGACGGGCAGTATGAATGGTAACGCGAGCGCTTTGAGCAGGACGCTGGATGTCGATGCGGCTAACGGAAGCATTTTTCAGCTTCTTTTGCAGGAAATCACGAACTTCCAGGTCTGTAATCAGCTTGTCAGCGTATTCCTGACCTTCAGCAAACCATACAGATCTGTGGGGCTTTACGATGCCCAGTCGGATCCCATTTGGATGAACTTTCTGACCCATGTGATCGCTCCTTAGACCTCTGCAACCTTAACCGTGATATGGCAAGACCGCTTCAGAATGCGATCGGCACGGCCCTTGGCACGTGGACGGATGCGCTTCATGGTCATACCTTCGTCAACGAAGATAGTAGACACTTTCAGCTCATCGATATCCATGCCTTCGTTGTGCTCTGCATTAGCAATCGCAGATTCCAACACCTTCTTGACCAGCTCTGCAGCCTTTTTAGGACTGAATGCCAGCAACTCGAGGGCGTCGCCAACGGCTTTGCCTCGAATCTGGTCAGCAACCAGGCGCGCTTTCTGGGCAGAAATGCGAGCGCCTTTATGTATAGCAGCTACTTCTTTCATTTCTTACCCTCTTAGCGCTTCTTGGCCTTCTTGTCTGCAGCGTGACCGCGATAGGTGCGGGTAGCAGCAAACTCACCCAGCTTGTGGCCTACCATGTCTTCGCTAACGAAAACAGGCACATGCTGGCGACCGTTATGAACGGCGATGGTCAGACCTACCATGTTTGGCAGGATCATTGAGCGGCGCGACCAGGTCTTGATCGGACGCTTGTTGCCGCTTTCAGCCGCACCTTCGACTTTCTTCAGCAGGTGAAGGTCGATAAATGGGCCTTTCTTCAAAGAACGTGGCACTGTCGTATCCTCTCTCTAGGCTTACTTCGCGCTGCGACGACGTACGATCATTTTATCCGTACGCTTATTGGAACGAGTCTTGCGACCCTTAGTCGGAACACCCCATGGCGTCACTGGGTGACGACCACCGGAAGTACGACCTTCACCACCACCGTGTGGGTGATCAACCGGGTTCATGGCAACACCACGAACGGTTGGACGCACGCCTCTCCAACGCTTGGCACCAGCCTTACCCAGAGAGCGCAAGTTGTGCTCACTGTTAGAGGCTTCACCCAGAGTTGCACGACAGTCAGCCAGAACTTTACGCATTTCACCGGAACGCAGACGCAAGGTAACGTAAGCACCATCACGAGCCACGACCTGAGCGGAAGTACCGGCACTGCGCATCATCTGCGCACCTTTACCTGGCTTGAGCTCAACACAGTGAACTACAGAACCCTGCGGAATATTACGCAGAGGCAGTGTGTTGCCTGGCTTGATAGGAGCATCAACACCAGAGTACAGCTCGTCACCAGCCTTCACACCTTTAGGTGCGATGATGTAACGACGCTCACCGTCCATGTATTTCAACAGGGCGATGTGAGCAGTACGATTTGGATCGTATTCCAGACGCTCAACGACAGCTGGAATGCCATCCTTGTTACGACGGAAATCTACGATACGGTAGTGCTGCTTGTGACCACCACCACGATGACGGGTAGTGATACGACCAGCGTTGTTACGACCACCAGTCTTGCTCTTCTTTTCCACCAGAGGCGCGTGTGGGCGACCCTTGTGAAGGTCAGGGTTTACAACCTTGACTACGAAGCGACGACCCGGAGAAGTCGGCTTGCACTTAATTACGGCCATCCTGTAACTCCTTATTCCGCGTCGGCAAAGTCAATCTCTTGACCCTGCGCCAGACTCACGTACGCTTTCTTCCAGTCTGAGCGTTTGCCCATACCGAAGCGAGTACGCTTGGTCTTACCTTTAACAACCGCTGTACGAACAGCGTCAACGCTGACTTCGAACAGCTGCTCTACCGCTTTTTTAATTTCAAGCTTGGTTGCGTCCTTGGCTACCTTGAAGACGTACTGGCCATGCTCTTCAGCAACCACTGTCGCCTTCTCGGAAATGTGCGGACCAAGCAGAACTTTATAAATACGTTCCTGGTTCATCCCAGCATCTCCTCGAATTTCTTGATGGCTGCAACAGTCATCACGACTTTCTCATGAGCGATCAGGCTGACAGGGTCAACGCCTTGTACGTCACGTGTATCCACATGCGGAATGTTGCGAGTAGCCAGATACAGATTCTGATCAACTTCATCAGAAACAATCAGACCGCTCTCGACATTCAGCTCTTTCAGCTTCGCTACCATCAGCTTGGTCTTAGGAGTGTCAACAGCCAGGCTATCAACAACAACCAGACGCTCCTGACGAACCAGCTCGGACAAGATAGAACGCAGAGCACCGCGATACATTTTCTTGTTCAACTTCTGAGCGTGATCTTGTGGTTTAGCAGCAAAAGATTTGCCGCCCCCGCGCCACAATGGGCTACGGATAGTACCGGCGCGTGCACGACCAGTACCTTTTTGACGCCAGGGCTTGCGTCCACCGCCGCTTACTTCGCTGCGGGTTTTCTGAGCACGAGTGCCTTGACGAGCACCGGCCATGAAAGCAACAACTGTCTGATGAACCAGACTTTCGTTGAATTCAGTACCGAAGGTCACGTCAGAGACTTGAACCGTACCAGCACCTGTTACATTCAATTCCATCGTCTAATCCCCTCAGGCGCGCGCTTTAACTGCAGCTTTAACGATAACGTCAGCACCAGTAGCACCAGGCACTGCACCCTTTACCAGCAGCAGGTTACGTTCAGCGTCAACGCGAACGATTTCCAGGGACTGAACGGTCACTTTCTCAGCACCCATATGTCCAGCCATCTTCTTACCTTTGAAGACACGACCTGGGGTCTGACACTGACCGATGGAACCAGGAGCACGGTGAGACAGAGAGTTACCGTGTGTAGCGTCTTGCATATGGAAGTTCCAACGCTTTACGCCACCCTGGAAGCCCTTACCTTTGGACTGACCAGTTACGTCTACTTTCTGACCCTGCTCGAACAGGTCAACTCCGATCAACTGACCCAGCTCGAAAGAAGCTGAATCGTCAACACGAAACTCCCAAAGACCACGACCGGCTTCAACCTTTGCTTTCGCAAAGTGACCAGCTTCTGGCTTGCGAACACGGCTGCTTTTCTTAGCACCAGTAGTCACCTGAACTGCGCTGTAACCGTCTACTTCCTGGCTTTTAACCTGGGTAATACGGTTAGGATCAACCTCAATTACAGTGACTGGTACAGAAGCACCGTCTTCTGTGAAGATACGGGTCATACCGCACTTCTTACCGACTAATCCAATAGTCATTTGAACCTCTCTCGTGTACGGGGCTTTCACCCACTATGGCCGCTCATTCCAGAGCGTTACACAAAAGTTTTGTGCACACTGAATGGCCGCCCGCTCCGTTATTAACCGAGACTGATTTGCACTTCAACGCCGGCTGCCAGGTCCAGCTTCATCAGCGCGTCAACGGTCTTTTCGGTGGGCTCTATAATGTCGAGAAGACGTTTATGAGTACGGATCTCATACTGGTCACGCGCATCTTTGTTTACGTGAGGAGAGATCAGAACTGTAAAACGTTCTTTTCGGGTTGGCAGAGGGATTGGACCACGAACCTGAGCACCAGTACGCTTCGCAGTATCAACGATTTCCTGCGTGGACTGATCAATCAGGCGATGATCAAAAGCCTTTAAACGAATGCGAATCTGCTGAGCTTGACTCATCTTGTTGTAACCATATATCAATAAAGAACTAAGTCCGGTGTGCAATGCCACCTAGACAAAAGGACGCGGAATTCTACTAAGCACAAAACTTAAAGTCAACACAAGTGCCAGATGAAAGATCCCATCTTACTTGCTTCAGCCACCGCACACATATTAAAGACGGCATAATAGCGCATTAAATCCAACAAAGAGATAAGGAAAACTGCTGAGGAGAGTAGAGCAGGCCGCCAACACACCCTAAACATTTACGCTTAAAAATGAACGGCAGCACTGCAATATTTTTGTACGATAGAACTAAATAAAAAGACGGACGTTAGTATCAACCTTGTTTTTTGACCAGCCGACTCAGCGCACCCACAGAATGTAAATGGGCATAAGTCCAGGCAAGCCAACCTGATTTAAACCAACTCGAAACAGCGGACTCAGGAATCTCGTTCAGTTTTTTCTCATCAATCACATAAAGGCCATCCAGCTTCAGCGGTTTTTCACCACCCGCCATGACCTTGAGATTAAAGGGAACAAACAGATCAAACTCTTTACACTGATCACAGTAGCGACGAGTTTCCTTATACTGCCCCTCAAAACTACTTAAAAACTGAACAATATTATCCAGTACTTTTGTACCTTCACCCTCATCATTAAAAAGAAGATCACCTTCCTCCGACTGCAACTGACCCGCCTTCTGATCAAAACAAACCGTCCCATCATCAGTCAGTGCAAAAGGGTAGCGCCTGATAAAAGCAGGAACATAACTATCACCCCACTCACCCGATTCATCCAGCTGCTTATGCCCCCCATCCATCAATGAGAGCATCACCAGAGGAAAATACCCACCCTCTTCATCTTTACCGAAAAGAACTGGCATATCCCGACTAGCCTCAAAAAACTCAATTCCCGCCAGAGGCACGGAATTAACTTCTTTGGTAAAGGAATAATCAGGAGAAGCAGAAAATCGAAGAGTTTTGTGTACTTCGCGATTCAGAAGAGTCGGCTCGCTATAAAACAACAATTCAGCCATGACAAAAGTCCATTTATTCTTATTGGGTTACTGCGCCCTAAGGCACAGCCATTCTTCCACACCCACAACGGATCTGCAAACACCTCACTCAGTACAACACATTGAACACCCGCTCTACACCCCACTCAATAACACACAACCCTTAACACCCTTACAACCGCTCACCTTAAAAGCCAACCACACACATAAAAAAACCCCGGACAAGTCCGGGGTTTTTATAGGGTGGCTTTAGATTACCAGTGATTCAGTATCACTCGATGATCTTAGCTACAACACCAGCACCTACAGTACGACCACCTTCACGGATAGCGAAGCGCAGGCCGTCTTCCATCGCTACTGGAGCGATCAGAGTAGCTACGAAGTTGATGTTGTCGCCTGGCATTACCATTTCAACGCCTTCTGGCAGTTCTACAGCACCGGTCACGTCAGTGGTACGGAAGTAGAACTGAGGACGGTAGCCCTTGAAGAAAGGAGTGTGACGACCACCTTCGTCCTTGGACAGAATGTATACTTCTGCTTCGAACTTGGTGTGCGGAGTCACAGTTCCTGGCTTGATCAGACACTGACCACGCTCAACTTCTTCACGCTTGGTACCACGCAGCAGCGCACCAACGTTCTCACCTGCACGACCTTCGTCCAGCAGCTTACGGAACATTTCAACACCGGTAACAGTAGTCTTGGTAGTCTCTTTGATACCAATGATTTCTACTTCTTCACCAACGGTGATGATACCACGCTCAACACGGCCTGTTACTACAGTACCACGACCAGCGATGGAGAATACGTCCTCGATAGGCATCAGGAACGGCTGATCAATAGCACGCTCTGGCTGAGGAATGTACTCGTCCAGGGTTTCTACCAGCTTCTTAACAGCAGTAGTACCCATTTCGTTGTCGTCTTTACCTTCCAGAGCCATCAGAGCAGAACCGATAACGATTGGAGTATCGTCACCTGGGAACTCGTACATGTCCAGAAGCTCACGAACTTCCATCTCAACCAGTTCCAGCAGCTCTTCGTCGTCTACCATGTCGGCTTTGTTCAGGAATACCACGATGTATGGTACGCCAACCTGACGAGACAGCAGGATGTGCTCACGAGTCTGAGGCATGGGGCCATCAGCAGCGGAACATACCAGGATAGCGCCGTCCATCTGAGCAGCACCAGTAATCATGTTCTTAACGTAGTCAGCGTGACCTGGGCAGTCAACGTGAGCATAGTGGCGGTTTGGAGAATCATACTCTACGTGAGCAGTAGAGATAGTGATACCACGCTCGCGCTCTTCAGGAGCATTATCGATCTGGGAGAAGTCTTTAGCTTCACCACCCCAAACTTCAGCACATACGCGAGTCAGTGCAGCAGTCAGAGTTGTTTTACCGTGGTCAACGTGACCGATGGTGCCGACGTTTACGTGCGGCTTCGAACGTTCAAATTTTTCCTTAGCCATTTCTCTTAACCTTTAAATATCAATGGTTCGGGGGTAGTGATACTTGACGCAGCATTCTAGCACCCCACAAGGGATACCAGAACACTGTCAGCGTATATTAACCCTGATTTTTAATGACCGCTTCAGCAATGCTGGCGGGCGCTTCGGCATACTCTGCGAATTCCATAGAGTATGTTGCACGCCCCTGAGTTGCTGAACGCAGATCTGTGGCGTAGCCGAACATTTCACCCAGCGGCACCTGAGCATTAATTGTTTTGCCTGAAGGGGTATCTTCCATACCCTGAAGAACACCACGACGACGACTCAGGTCACCCATCACGTCACCCATATAGTCTTCAGGTGTTACCACCTCAACCTGCATCATAGGCTCCATCAATACAGGTTGAGCCTGAGGAGCATACTTCTTCAGACACTGAGAAGCTGCGATTTTAAACGCCATCTCATTAGAGTCAACATCATGATACGAACCATCGTACAAACGAGCCTTCAGACCCAGCAGAGGATATCCGGCGATAACACCGTTCTGCATCTGCTCTTCCAGACCTTTTTGTACAGCAGGGATGTATTCACGAGGAATAGCACCACCCACGATCTCGTTGATAAACTCAAGACCTTCTTCACCCGCAGCAGCAGGAGAAAGCTCAATAACAACATGACCGTATTGACCACGACCACCAGACTGCTTGGCAAACTTGTGGTTAGCGTCAACAGTGCCTTTCAACTTCTCACGGTAAGCAACCTGTGGCTTACCAATGTTGGCCTCAACGTTAAACTCACGACGCATACGGTCAACAAGGATATCCAGGTGCAATTCACCCATACCGGAGATAATGGTCTGACCACTTTCTTCGTCGGTGTGAACGCGGAAAGAAGGATCTTCCTGAGCCAGCTTGCCCAGAGCGATACCCATCTTTTCCTGGTCAGCCTTGGTTTTAGGCTCAACAGCAACAGAAATTACTGGCTCCGGGAACTCCATGCGCTCCAGAGTAATAACGTTATCCGTGGCACACAGAGTGTCACCAGTGGTTACGTCTTTCATGCCGATCAAGGCAACAATGTCGCCCGCCAGGCACTGCTTGAGCTCTTCGCGATTGTTTGAGTGCATCTGAACCATACGGCCGACACGCTCACGCTTACCCTTAACAGGATTGTATACGGTATCACCTGAATTCAGAGTACCGGAATAGCTACGAACGAAGGTCAACGTACCAACGAATGGGTCGGTAGCAATCTTGAATGCCAGGGAAGCGAATGGCGCATTGTCATCAGCTTCACGAGTCTCAACGGTTCCATCCTTATCGTCCAGAACACCTTCGATAGCCTTAACTTCTTTCGGAGAAGGCATGTACTCGATAACAGCATCCAGAACGGCTTGTACGCCCTTGTTCTTGAACGCAGAGCCACCGAAGACAGGAATAATTTCGTTAGCCAGGGTCCGCGCACGGATACCAGCCTTGATCTCTTCCTCAGTCAGCCCACCTTCTTCAAGGTATTTATCCATGAGCTCTTCGGTTGCTTCAGCTGCAGCTTCAACCATGTATTCATGCATTTCTGCACAAACATCAGCCATATCAGCAGGAATATCTTCATATTTGAAGGTCATTCCCTGGTCAGCCTCGTTCCAGATGATTGCTTTCATCTTAACGAGATCGACTACACCCTTGAATTCGTCTTCTGCACCAATAGTCATCTGCATTGGTACAGCAGTAGCATTCAGACGCTCACGCAACTGATCGACAACCATCTGGTAGTCTGCACCGGTACGGTCCATCTTGTTAACAAACACCATGCGAGGCACTTCGTATTTGTCAGCCTGACGCCATACAGTTTCAGTTTGCGGCTGCA
>NZ_LASA01000103.1 GCF_001562015.1 Endozoicomonas arenosclerae
AATTTGGATTTATAAAAGCCAGGTATCGAGGTTTGAAGAAGAATGACAATAAACTGTCTACTTTATTTGCCCTGGCGAATATTGTTCGACTGGATCAAATGATCCGGGCACAGGGTTAGTCCGCCCTGAAGTCACGAAAGTGGCTAAATATCATACAAATAAGGGGTTGAGACCTCTGATTTCAGTCCTACTTCGAACTCGATTCAAGAAGGGAAGTAAATTAGAGGTTATTCGCAGGTTCCCTAGCCTGATCAGGCAGTGTTGGTTTGGTTCGGTGTTCTGGCCTCAGGATAACTTTTCCGAAAACGGGTGTGGCAGCCCCTTTTAACTGGACTGAGATCTGGTCGCCAATGGCTATATCCCTTTTTGTCAGGTTTTCAATACTGCCCAGAGAAACTTGTTGAACAGTTTCTCCCTTGATTTCGACAGGTTCTAATTGAAGGACTGGGGTTACATGACCCGTTCTGCCCACTCTGAAATCAATGTTTTTAACCTCAGTCACAGCACTGTCTGATGGGAATTTCCAGGCTATGGCCCAAGCGGGATTCCGACTGTCCCAACCTAACTTTTTGCGCAGTTCCAGATTGTCTAGCTTCAGGACAATACCATCCATCAGGAAGGGTTCTATATCACTGCGGTTCTGGTAGGTTTGGCGGATTTTCTCAATGTCTTTGAGGCTTTTTCCCAAGTCAGTGTACATTGTGGGCAACTCGAAACCGTAGCCGTAGAGAATGTTAATGACTGTGTTGTCACTTTCAAAAGGACTGTTGACCCAGCGCCAGGGAAAAAATTCAATGCTGCTCAGGGCTAGAACGTCCAGTTCATTGCGACTGATGTGGCCTGAAACAAAGTGGCGGGCACTGCTGTAGCCTGAGTTCTTAACTGAGTCATCCAGTCTTGCAAACAGTTCACCATGCAGGATGATGTCGTTATAGTCCGTCTTGATTTCTTTAGGGATCATGGGCATCAGCTTAACGGCATCCAGAATATTCTCACCTTTGTCGCCAGTGCCCCGAGTAGAAGCAGCTACCAGTTTGCCATTCTGATAAACGAGTTCGGCGGCAACCCCGTCTATCTTTGGCTGAATCAGGATTTTTTCCTTTCCTGCTTCCTTGAGAAACTTTTTGATGTCTTTAGCATCACGAGCCTTTTTCAGGCTGCCCATAAAGGCCCGGTGATCTACATCGCCTTCGGCATTTTCTTTGGCTACAGCCGGCAGGGTCAGTGTTGGAAAGCATTTTTTTAAGGCTTGAAGCTGGGCTTTCAGGGCATCGTATTCATTATCAGTGAGGACGGGAGACTGCTTGTTGTAATAAAGGTCGTCATGATGTTTGACTTCTTTTTGCAGAGCCAGAATCTGCTTCTCAGCCTGATTGGCAGGCCAGCTTGGGCAGGCACTCCAAACGGTCACAGGAATAAACAATAACAAGAAAGTAAAAAGGTATTTCATGATCAGCTATCCAGGCAGGGTAAAGTCTTTTATTCATCGGCAGTAAAAGACGAAACTGATCGGCAGGGGAGCAAAAATGGGGCTAAAAAGCCCCATTGAGTTTACTGGTTATATCCGTTTGGATTGTCGGCCTGCCAACGCCAGGCGTCAGTCACCATTTCTTCCAATCCACGCTCGGCTTTCCATCCCAACTCTTGCAATGCTTTATCAGGGTTAGCGTAGCAAGCAGCAATGTCTCCGGAGCGACGCGGTGTAACTTCATAAGGAACATTTTTGCCGGAGGCCTGTTCAAAGGCGGCAACCATTTCCAGCACGCTGTAACCTTTGCCTACGCCCAGGTTCCAGGTATTGACGCCTTTGGTCGTACGAAGTTTTTCAATGGCTCTGACATGTCCAATGGACAGATCCACAACATGGATATAATCACGGACACCGGTACCGTCTACCGTTGGGTAGTCGTTGCCGAATACTCTCAGCTTTTCCAGCTTGCCAATGGCAACCTGAGTGACATAAGGCATGAGGTTATTGGGGATATCATTTGGATCTTCGCCAATACGCCCTGATGCGTGAGCACCAGCAGGATTAAAGTAGCGAAGCAGTGCAATACTCCAGTCATTATCGGACTTATAAAGATCTTCCAGTACTTCTTCCACGATCAGTTTGGAGCGGCCATAAGGGTTGGTAGCACTCAGTGGAAAGTCTTCTGTGATTGGCAGTGTGGCAGGATCACCGTAAACGGTTGCGGAAGAACTGAACACAATGCTTTTAACATTGGCAGCTTGCATTGCCTGACACAGGATAATGGTGCCGTACACATTGTTGTCATAATAATCGAGCGGGATTTCGCAGGACTCACCCACCGCTTTCAATCCGGCAAAGTGAATGACGGATTCAAAATCATGTTTTTGAAACAGTGAATCCAGAAGCGCACGGTCGCGAATATCTCCGTTAACGAATTCCAGGGTCTTGCCCGTGATATCCTGAACCCGACGCAGGGATTCTTCACTGCTGTTGCTGAGGTTGTCCAGTACAACTGTTTCGTAGTTGTCGTTTAGTAATTCCAGGCAGGTATGGCTGCCAATGTAACCTGCTCCACCTGTGACAAGAATTTTACTCATAGTCTGTCGCTCCCTGTTCAGCTCAAAATTCGTTCAGGACTGTGTTTGTTCAATCAGTCGCATGGAAAGGTCAATGGACTGAATGTCCTTGGTGAGTGTACCGATAGAAATAAAATCAACCCCGGTAGCAGCAATCACAGGCAGACGTTCATCTGTGATACCACCGGAAGCTTCCAGCTTTGGCTGGGGTGCAGGCAGGGTTTTGTTCAGTTCTACGGTTTCACGAAGGGTATCCAGGGGGAAGTTGTCCAGCATTATGATGTCGGCGCCGGCGCTGCGAGCCAGTTGGAACTCTTCCATGTTCTCCACCTCAATTTCCACGGGTTTGCCCGGAGCCATTTCACGAGCGGTGTTTACAGCCTGCTCAATGCCACCGCAGGCGGCAATATGGTTTTCCTTAATCAGGAAGGCATCATAAAGACCGATC
Source organism: Endozoicomonas arenosclerae (assembly GCF_001562015.1). Lineage (GTDB taxonomy): Bacteria > Pseudomonadota > Gammaproteobacteria > Pseudomonadales > Endozoicomonadaceae > Endozoicomonas_A > Endozoicomonas_A arenosclerae. The sequence continues at coordinate 2,996 of NZ_LASA01000103.1, forward strand.
CGGTGGTTGTGGCATCCGCCAGCCTTTACAGCATATTTCTGGGCAAGACGAAGACCAGGCAGGGTTTTGCGAGTATCCAGCAGTCGAACACCCGTCTCTTTGACCAGACTAGCATAGTAATGGCAGCGGGTTGCGGTGCCTGAGAGGGTTTGAAGAAAGTTCATGGCAGCGCGCTCACCCGTCAAAAGACTGCGGGCCGGACCTTCCATATAAACCAGCACCTGATTGGCTTCAACCCGCTCGCCTTCTTTAACCTGCCAGTCCAGCTTTACGGATGGATTGATCTGTTTGAAAACTTCGTCAAACCAGGGGCGGCCGGCAATGATGGCCGTTTCTCGACAGAGAATTCGGGCTTTGGCCATCTGGTCAGCAGGGATCAGGGAGGCTGTGATATCCCCTGTACCGATGTCTTCTTCCAGAGCATGGCGAACATTGATCTGGATGGTTTCGGTCAGGTCGGAAGCGAAGTGGTCCTGGGGCTGCATGTTGACTCTTTTCCGTGAAAAATCGTTCGGCGCAAATGATAAACGATTGGCAGAGATTATAAACAACCCCGAAGGAAATCTGTTTGCAAAGATTTGAAGCTGAGATTAATCGGGCAGTTCACAGACGGGGTTGGCAACAGTGCTGGTGTCCAACGGCAGGCTGATAGTGAACTCTGTCCCTTTGCCGGGGACTGAAAAGACGCTCATGGTGCCTTTGTGGTGGGTAGTGATAATAAAGTAGGAGACGGAAAGCCCCAGCCCCGTACCTTTGCCCACGTCCTTGGTGGTATAGAAGGGTTCAAAAATGCGCTTGCGTACCTGGCTGTCCATACCGCAGCCATTATCGCCCACCGTGATGATAACCCGGTCATCTTCTTTGACTGTGCTCAGGGTGATCCGGCCGACTTCCGTTTTATCTTTGCGGTGATTAATGGCAAAGGCTGCATTCTTCAAAAGGTTCAGAAGCACCTGCTGTATTTCGCTGGCGATGCAAGGAACGTCCTGAAGGGTAGGGTCGAGCTCCTTGTGCACACGGATGTGCATGAAATCGAGACCTTTTTGAAGATTGAAGTCACTGGCTGCAATTTCAATGGTTCGTTCAATCAGGTCGGTCAGTGGTGTGGGGGTTAAAGCTCGTTCCCCACCCCGGCTGAATAGGAGCATGTTCGAAACAATTTTTGATGCCCGAACACCGGCATCCTGAATGTTTTCCAGAAAGCGGGTAATTCCTCGCTCTTGCAGGTAATGGTTGATGGCCTCAAGAGAGATATTCTCCTCATCAGCAGCGGCCTGGTTGGCAGGCAGGCTGGGGGAAAGCCGGCGGCGGATGTTCTGGGTGTTCTGGATAATAGCGCCCAATGGATTGTTGATTTCATGGGCCATGCCTGCAGCCAGTCCTCCTACTGACATCATTTTTTCAGTCTGGACCATCATTTCTTCCAGTCTCAGGCGCTGGGTAATATTGTCGATTCTTATCACCGCACCGGGAGTGTCATCTCCACTCAGTGGATAAATCACAAGGTCCAGGTAGCTTTCCGAATCATCCAGTTTGATGGGAAGCTTTTCGACACGCTGAGCGGTCTGCTCTGCCAGAGTTTTTTGGATCTGGCTCTGACATTGATAAAGAAAGGGCAGAACATGCTCCAGCGGCTGGCCAATGATCTGACTGAAAGGCAGTCGTGCTAGACGTGCTGCTTCCGTATTGCACTGGTTTACCTTCAGGTGGTTATCTACAGCAACCAGTGCTGAAGGCATGGAGTCAATAATGTTGTTGAGGTAGTTCTGGAATCGGGTCAGTTTTTTCTCGATCTGTTTTCGAACCACCATTTCCCGTTCAAGATCCAGGTTACTGCTTTGCATCTGGGCGGCCATCTGTTGTGCCTGTCTTCCCGCTTTTTCGGCCTTGTCCCGCTCTTCTGTTAATTGTTGGTCGCGGGTCGCTATCCGCTCAAGCATGGTGTTAAACGTTGTGGCCAGAGAGCCTATTTCATCTTTATGGAATCGTCTGGCCCGGATGCCATAGCTCTCATGATGGTTCTCTTCTTCAGATACTTTTCGGGCTACCCGGATCAGATGGAGCACCGGCAAGGTTACAAATCGTCGTACAAAGCGTGTGACCAGGAAAGTAAGCAAGGCAAAAACGAAAAGGATAAGAATGCCCGCCAGACTCATGAAATTAAAAAAGAACAGTGGCAGGGAAGGGTCGGCCTGAATATAGAGTGTGTATTCCTGGCCTGGCATTTTTTCGACATGGGCCATGAATTGAAATTCAGACTCTACACGCTCCGGAACTTGAGACGGGATGGTGAACTCTGAAGGAAGGCTGTTATAAAACGCGTGGAGTTTACCCTCAGGGTTATAAACCGCCAGAGCACGAATTTGGGAGTATTCACTGGCTGCAGCCAGAGTTTGCTCTGCACGGGTAACATTCCCGGTTAGTGACATTAGAACGGCATCTTCAGAGAGAATCTTGACGACGGCCTGAACGTTAGCCGGAAGAAAATAGTGTTTGGACATCAGGTAGGCAGAAACCATCACCACACCCGTGGCAATAATGGCAATAGCCAGTACGACGCTGATTAGCCCGCCAAGCAGTTTACGGCTCAGGGAGAGGCTGGAGATATAGCTATAAAAAGCTCTGTTGAGTCGACCCATGGGTTGTTGTTCTTATCTTGACCCATTTATTGGGGAAGCTACTCTCTTTTCTTGATTAGTACAATGGTTCTGTTTTCTAGCTATTGAATACCGAGCTCTGCCAGTTCTTTCATAAGAAAGTGGTTTTCAGGTGTTTCAATTCCGAGTTTTTTTGCCTGCTCTATCAGGAAACCGTTGATATAGGCCAACTCTGTTCTTCTGTTTTGCCGGGCATCCATGCAGGTGGAAGAGTTATTCATGGCAGTATCCCTGCAAACTTGCTGGACCAGCTCAAAGAGGTCTCCAGTCGTTTTGATGCCAACAGCCTTTCTCACGTGGGTGACTTCCCGGGTCAGAGCTGCCAGACGTTCTTTACGCTCTTGAGTAGCTAACAGCTCACCATTTTTACAGTCATAAAGGGCGGCCAGACCGTTAATGGCACAATTAACAGCGAGTTTGTCCCAGAGCTTCTGTTCAATCTGATCGGTAAAATGAATGTCAAAAGGCAGGCTCTCAAGAGAGTGTTTCAGGTTCTTCCAAGCCTGTTCATCCGGAGTCCTTCCTATTGGCCCTATCCACGTTGAGCCATGACCTGCATGGCAGACATGCAAAAAGTCTTTTATCCATGCGCCTTCAGTGGTAGATGCAGCCCAGACCGATTGAGAGCGGAAATGATGAGCTATAGCCTGTTGGCTGCCCATACCATTTTGCATGAGTAATATCTGGCAGTGGTCTGACAGTTTATCTTCAATAGAATGAACGGCCGCTTCTGCATCTTGTGCTTTTGTGCAGACCAGCAAGCGATCAATGGGCGTTGTAACGGTTTCTGGTGATGCTAGCTGGATAGGATAGTGATGTGTTGTGCCATCAAGCTCGTCTATGGACAAAGAAGGAGCGTCACTTTCCAGAGAACGAAGCCTTTGCTCTCGCAAAAGCAGAACTGGCTTCATGTTGGCCTTCAGAAACTGAGCTGTCCACAGGCATCCCATACTGCCTGCACCGATTATATGCCAGGTCACTTCAGTGTCGCTCTGATTGAGAAAAACGGAAAGAGTTTAACAGCCAGAAGCCATTTGTGAATGAATAAGGCATTCTTATGATTTGAAACGATCTGAATTCGAGTTCGTCTTGTATGTCTATACTTGCTCTACCCTGACAATGTCGTGGAGAGTTTTCATGGGGCATATATACAAGATTCTGGAAGTGGTAGGCAGTTCTACCGTCAGCAGTGATGACGCTATTCGCAATGCTATTGCTACAGCCAGCGTAACCTTGAAAAATTTGGGCTGGTACGAGGTGGTGGAGCATCGTGGTCATATAGAAAATGGTGAAATTGCTCATTTCCAGATAACGGTCAGAATTGGCTTCAGGCTGGAAGATCACGACAAGCCGTCCTGATTTTGATACCCCGGTTATCCGGGGCTTGCCATCGTGCAGGGATTCTCGGATACAATATGTAGCTACACATAGATTTTGTTGATTGGGAAATCCCTCATGCCTTCATTTGATATTGTCTCTGAAGTGGATATGCACGAGCTGGCCAATGCGGTCGATCAGGCAAATCGTGAGCTGACCACCCGTTATGATTTCAGAGGGGTCGACGCCAACTTTGAAAAGAGCGGTGAAAACCAGATTGTGATGACAGCCGATGCTGACTTCCAGCTGGTTCAGATGGTTGAAATGCTCAAGACCAAAATGGTCAAACGCGGCATTGATGTTAAATGTCTGGAAGTGAAAGATCACTATGGCTCTGGCAAGCAGGTTAAGCAGGAAGTGGTTGTACGTCAGGGACTGGATAAAGAGCAGGCCAAGAAAATCGTCAAGATGATCAAGGACGCCAAACTGAAGGTTCAACCTGCCATCCAGGGAGAGCAGGTGCGTGTAACCGGTAAGAAACGTGATGATCTTCAGACCGCGATTGCTCTTCTGAGAGAAGCTGATACCGAGATGCCTCTGCAGTACAACAACTTCAGGGACTGACCGTTATTCAGGGAACAGCCTGCTTTATGGCTGTTCCTTCTCCATTCTCCGTGTTCTGCGTCGATTTATAACTCTTCCCCGGGCGGTAATTTCTTTTTAGTCCTTTCAATAAAGGACTTGAAGGCGCTGAGCTTCAGAAATGCATTAAAGCCTGGTGATATCTCTAGCTCTTCACTTTCAACCAGAGAGGGAAGGTCTCCCACATGAATTCCAAGCCCAACCAGTTGCCCCTTGCAGTCTGTTAGTACCGACCCCATAACGACTTTGTTGCCAAGCTGTTTTCCATCAGGCTCAACAGTACAGAAAACTTCTGAAGCAGTAATCATGTTCTCCCGGTCATGGTAGTAATCACTGTCAGTTAAAATCATCTTTCCAGTATGTTCTTCCAACCGAAACTTTTGTGGAGGGTTGGGCGCTATCCGCTCCATATAGGCACACAACAGTGTCTCGCATTTTCTGGTTTTCTTGTCGTTATAGCTGAGCTTTACAGGGTCTCGGTCTGTTACGGGTTCATCCAGTCTGAACATGGCCAGTTTATGTTGATCGTCAAAGACCAGACTGTTCATATCAGCCCATACCTTTACCGATAGATCGCTTGCTTTAATGGGTTGAAGCAGCACGCTCAGTCGGCTGCCTCCATTCTTATCAACACAGCGAGCGGTAGTGAGTACCCAGTGTTTGTTGATCAGGGCTCCTGAGCAGAAGTAATACCGGGTATAGATGTTTTCTACATTAACCAGCCAGTTTCGTGACTCTTTCTCCTTTTCGGAGGCATAGCCCAGTGTGCTGACAAGGGTAAAAAATATTATCAGTGAGGTGAAAAGTTTGTTTCCGATCATCTTCAGGTGTGCTTTGATTAATCAGTTGAAGAATTCGACAATATAGAACAAAAGATGTTCAACCCATTTAGCCAATTCGACCACTGGAAGGCCTGAGCAGTATGTTAATTTCAAGCCCTGATTCCATGGAGGGTTCAATGAAAAGCTCAATGAGACCCGCCAAGAGCACATCCGGAGGAGCAGAATGCAACTAATGAACTCTTCTTCCCGTTCCTGGGGAGAGGCATGGCAGAGTTTCAAGCACCCGAGGGTGATCAGTGTCCTGTTTCTTGGCTTTTCAGCCGGTCTTCCCATTTTATTGATATTCAGCAGCCTTTCCATCTGGCTCAGGGAAGCCGGTGTTGAACGAAGTATGGTGACATTCTTCAGCTGGGCGGCTCTGGGGTATTCCTTCAAGTTTGTCTGGGCACCTCTGGTGGACAGGGTACCGTTACCCTGGTTGACAAAAAGTCTGGGTCGGCGTCGGGCCTGGTTGTTAATAGCACAGTTTGCCGTGATGGCTGCTCTCTTGTTTATGGCCAGTAATGATCCTGTTTATGGTTTGACCTGGGTTGCGGTGGGCGCCGTGATGCTGGGCTTCTCTTCGGCTACTCAGGACATTGTCATTGATGCCTACCGGATAGAAGCGGCTGAGAGTGACCTACAGGCTATGATGTCCTCGGCTTACATTGCCGGTTATCGAGTGGGTATGCTGGTCGCTGGCGCAGGCAGTCTGGCGTTGGCCAGCTGGTTTTCGGGTGGTGATGAAACGGTATACAACTATGAAGCCTGGGCCTCTGTATATCGGTGTATGGCGGCCTTTATGCTGGTGGGGGTAGCGACAACGCTACTGATTCCTGAGCCGGAAAATAATCAGTCTGCGTATGCCAATTATGGCACCAGTGACTATGTCCGTTTCCTTGGGCTCTTTGTGGTAGCCGCAGGTGCTTTTGTTGCTGGATTTACACTGACGCCCGATACTGCAGCCCAGTTAAAAGCAGCCCTCACTGGCGCGGGGGTCTCTGCCCATGTTGCAGGATTCTTCTCCGAAACATTCCGGTTGCTTTTCAGCGTAGCGCTGGGTGGTGGTGGTGCCTGGTTGATGATCAGTCTTAACGTAGCTCCCAGAGGAATGGTTAGAGAAACCTATGTGGCGCCTTTTACTGATTTCTTCCAGCGCTATGGCAAACTTGCAATCTACATCCTGTTGCTGGTGGGTACATACCGGATTGCCGATATAGTTATGGGCGCTGTTGCCAATGTGTTTTACAAGGACATGGGTTACAGCAAAGAACAGATTGCTGCAGTCACCAAAACCTTTGGCCTGTTGATGACCATTGCCGGAGGTTTTCTGGGCGGGTTGTTGGCGGTCCGCTATGGCGTTATGAAAATTCTCTGGGTAGGTGGTTTGCTGGCTGCTGTGAGTAACCTGTTGTTTTCACTGCTGGCTCAAATGACCCCTGAAACCTGGATGCTCGCCGTCGTGATTGCAGCAGATAACCTGAGTGCCGGTATTGCATCTGCAGCCTTTATTGCCTTTCTATCGAGTTTGACCAACAGGGCGTTCACGGCAATGCAATATGCCGTGTTCAGTTCTCTGATGACACTTGTGCCCAAACTTATGGCTGGCTATTCCGGAACGGTTGTAGATGCGGTGAACTACCCGATCTTTTTTGCCGGTTCGGCCATTCTGGGTCTGCCGGTACTGTTGTTGATCAGTTATTTACAGAGACTGATGGATGATCAGGAAGAGCACGGCGTAAAGGTAGCCTCTGAGGAGGCTGCTCCGGATTAAGAAGTGCGGGCGCACGCCCGCAACTTACCTTTCAAGCTCGGCAGCCAGCCGGGCTTTCCAGTTTTCACGTTCTCTCTCGGGCAGTTTGCCCAGAGAATCCTTACAGACATGCATCATGGCCTGAAGGACGGTTTCGGGTTGGTAATTCAGGTTTTCCAGCTGGCGAATAATTTCAATAGCCAGGGCAATGTCTTCGGGAAGCTGATCCAGATCGTCCAAGAGTTAGTCTCCATTCCATTGGTACAGCTTCAGGTTTACTTTACCGTTGATCAGGGTTATGCCCTCAGATTCCAGCAATGACTGCTGTTGCTGATATTTGCCGCTGCCTTCAGGAAACGAAATCTGTCCCTTGCTATTAATCACCCGGTGCCAGGGCAACCCTGAGCCCGCAGGTAACTGTTTCAGGATATTGCCTACCACCCGCGCATAGCCTGGCGCGCCCGCCATATTAGCCAGCTGTCCATAAGTGACCACAGTACCCTCAGGAACTTTGGCCAGAATGAACCAGATATCGGATGGACTGAATGGTGCGTGCAAGCCAACTCTCCAGACTGATTCCATAGAGCAGGAAGCCTCCATGCACTATGAAAAATACAATTAAAAATACGGGATAAAATCATCAGCGAATCTGCCAAGCATATCCTAATCTATCGGCTGTTTGTCGTGAAAAATTTTTCATTTTTGTGTGAATAATGATTTCAACGCTCAATTAGAATTGGAGTGAGCAGATGATTGCACGTGGTGCCTTTCTGATTCTGGCGGGTTTGATCTCTTGCTCTGTGCTGGCTGACACCATCAGTCTGCATAATGGCAGTGTTATCAAAGGACGTATTATCAGCATCAAGGATGAGAAACTGCAGATAGACAGTGGCTATGGCAAATTAACGGTACCGCTGAAAGAAATAGACAGCCTGGACTCTGATGAACCCGTCTGGATTCGTTTCAAAGGCAGTGAAGCCTTTCAGCAATGGCAGTTACATACCATCAATCATCAGCTCCAACTGGTGAATGAAGAGCATTCAGAGACTATGCCTGCCGACCCTTCTGATTTTGCCCGTCTAACCAGTACCCCTCCGGAAAGTGATGATTGGCGATGGAATGGTCATGCCAATGCCTATGCCAATATCCAGCGAGGCAATACCATCAAGAATGCCTACAGTCTCGATGGCAGGTTGGGAGTGCGTAACAGGCTGAATCGCCATACGTTCGATTGGCGGACTGACAAGGAAGACGATGATCAGAAAAGCATCAAGGATCACTGGCAGTTGAAATACGACTATAACCGTTTTCTCAGCCCGAAATGGTATCTCAGTGGCAGCGGGGGCTGGGAAAAAGACCAGATCAAGGATTTAGAGTATCGGATCAATGTGGGCCTGGGTCTGGGTCATCAATTCTGGGATGAGCCGGAGTTGAACCTTCGGGCTGAGCTGGGCGCCAGTGAAATCTGGGAAAAGTTTGAAGATCCCGGTGAGCGTAAAGAGACACCTGCTGCCCACTGGGCACTTCATTACGATCAGTTGTTTTGGGAGAAGGTAACCCTTTTTCACGATCAGGATATTTTTCGACGTTTTAAAAGCAACAGCTGGCTGCTGCAAACTGCAACCGGCATTCGTTACAAACTGACCGACCTGCTTCATCTGAGCGTGCGCTATGAGCTGGATTACGATGAAGCGCCCCAGGCCGGCAAGAAAAAGGATGACTCGGCTTTATTGTTCGGTCTTGGTGCCAGCTGGTAGAAAGAAAACAGGTGGCTATAGCGGCTTTCCACTCTTGTTAACCTCCCGTTAATTTGGAACTCTTGTCCCCCTTAATAGAGAAATAACAAATTCGATTCATCAAGGGGTGTTCATGGGGCTCCAGCTTTTCAGGAGCATTGGCCGTTTTCTCGGACTGCGCACGGTCGGAGTATTGTTGCTTTCAGGCATGGCAATGCTGGCGCATGCAGATAAGATCTGGATGGAAAACGGGGATGTGATCAGTGGCAAGATTCAGAGTCTGGAAGCAGGCAAACTGACAATTTCCACTAAATACGCTGGTGATATTACAGTGAACTGGCGTCATGTTCGCTCGCTGGATACCAATAAGCCAGTCTGGGTTGGGCTGATTGGGGAAAAAGAGTCTCAGCAGCGACGACTTAAGAGCAGTGGTGATCAGCTGGTTGTTGTGGACCCGGATGGTTATGAACGCAGCTTTACTGCGGCTTGGCCAGTGGCGGAAATTCGTCGGGAAAAGCCGGTTCTGGCTTCTGCCTGGGAAGTTTCTGGCAAGGTCAATTTCGGTCTGGACAGTGATCAGGGCGAAGACAATGAAACCACCTTCACGCTCAGTGGTAATCTTGATATCAATGATGAATGGAACAAAAACAGTTTCAAATGGGATATTGAGATAGAAAAAGAAGAAGATGACTCTTCTACCAAAGAGTGGGAGCTGGGGTATGCGTACAGTCGCTACTTCACTGAGCATTGGTTTGTGCAGGGCTCTATGGATCAGGAGTACGACTCTACTGATGATCTGCGTTCAAGATTGACTGTTGGAGGCGCGGCGGGTTATCGCTTCAAGGAAACCGTCAACGAAACCATTATTACTACCATGGGTCTGACTCATCTCTGGGAAGATTATCAGGAAGAAGATAACCAGAAAAACCTGGCGATCAGCAGTGGTTTGCAGTATCGGAAAAAACTCATTGATAACCTTGAGTATTATTTTAACAGCAAGCTCTTCTATCGTTTGAACTCAGGTCAGCAGTGGCTGTTTGATGGTGAGCATGGCCTAAGGGTCGGGTTGTCTGACAACCTGTCTTTGAACCTGACACACTATCTTGACTATGACAGTGTTCCGATTGACGGGGCGGAAAAAACCACCAGTCAAATCAAAATCGGTGTGGGTTATTCCTGGTAAGAAGTAATGGCTGAGGGCTTCAGTGCCCTCAGCTAAAAGCCGTCTTACAAACGAAGTCCACCATCCAGTTCCAGAACTCGTCCATTGAAATAGTCGTTTTCAAAAATGAACGCGACGGTTTCCGCTATTTCTTCGGGCTTGCCCATCCTGCCTGATGGAATGCCTGCATTCATTTTGGCTCGGGCTTCAGGCTTCATACTCAGAGTCATTTCTGTTTCGATCATACCCGGTGCAATAGCGGCACTTCTGATGCCGTAGCGAGCCAGTTCTTTTGCCCAGGACACGGTCATGGCCACCACGCCAGCCTTGGCAGCAGAGTAGTTGGTTTGCCCGAAGTTGCCTGAACGGGAAATACTGGCAATGTTCAGGATCAATCCTTGAGTTCCTGAATCGATCATGCTGGCAGCTACTTCTCGGCCGCAAAGAAAAACACCGGTCAGATTAACGTCAATGACTGATTGCCATTTAGCCAGAGAGAGTTTGTCTGTAACTTGTCCGTCTTTGGCTTTGACCAGAAGACCATCGCGCAGAATGCCCGCGTTATTAATCAGACCATTGATAGGGCCAAGCTTTTCGCGGGCAACTTTGACCGTATTTTCTACTTCTTCTTCATTAGCGACATTGGTAGGCAGGGCAATGGCTCTGGCGCCCAGCTCCGAGCATTCCTTTACAGCCTGGTCCAGTGCTTCACCTTCAAGATCTATCAAGCCAAGACCTGCACCCTTGCTGGCCAGATGAAGTGCCATGGCTTTTCCCAGACCCCGGGCTGCTCCAGTGATCAGAATATTACTTTGTTTGAGATTCATGCTTTTGTTCTTCTACGACTGAAAATCACCCAATGATTTTAACGTGAAATTCCTGGTTGTGTCGTTTTCATCATCTTTTAATGTCAGCATTAGCCGATATCAAGATCGCTCATCGGTTGCAGGCCAGTGTTAAGACAACTGATGAAATTGCATGATAATCTTATTGATAATCAATCTCATTAATATATAATCCGCGATAAATTGACTGCCAAGGCAGATCAATAAATGGCCATGACTTATCAGGTCGCCGGTCAGTGACTCAGATTGTGCATACTGCAAAAAGTGGTATGTTCTACAGTATGCAATTGCAAGGGGAAACAGATGGAGCCTAAGGTTCAAGCCGCTCACGACGCACGTAGCTTACTTTTGAATGAGTACCACGGTATTCTGTCGACTCATTCTGACGACGTGCCCGGATACCCATTTGGCTCTGTAATGCCTTACTGCCTGGACAAGCACGGTAACCCGATCATTCTGATCAGTGACCTGGCCCAGCACACCAAAAACATCGAAGCCAACCCCAAGGTCTCCCTGATCATTACCCAAAGTGGTGTGGACGATATCCACAAGGCTGGCCGTCTGACCTGGATCGGCGATGCAGAGAAGATTGAAGCAGACAGCGAAGATGCCAAGGAAATGGAGCAGCGTTACTACTCCTTCTTCCCACCTGCGGCTAATTACCACAAGACTCACGGCTTTGACTTCTACCGTATACACCTGAAGCGTGCTCGTTTCATCGGTGGTTTCGGCAAGATCTTCTGGGTTAAGAACGAACTGATGACTCGTGAAAACCCATTCTACGGCAGCGTAGAAAATGGCATGGTCAAGCACATGAACGAAGATCATGTTGATGCCATGGTTAAGTACTGCAAGGCTGCAGACATCGAAATCCCTGAAGGTGTTGAGCCTAAAATGGCGGGTGTCGATGCAACCGGTATGCACCTGCTGCTGAAAGACAAGCTGGTTCGCATTCCTTTCCCAGCGGAAGTGGAAGAGCCAATGGCGGTTCGCAAGACTCTGGTAGAGATGGCTAAAGTAGCCTGATACTGAGCGTCTGAGCCAACTGAAAAGCCCCGACTGGTTCGGGGCTTTTTGCGTCTACTGTCGTTGATAAATAGACATCAAAGTTAATATTGGTTTTCTGGTCTAGGATTGTTTACCTGTTGTATTCCCGGGTCGGCCAGAATGAAAATCCTTGTGACTCTGCTGCTTCTGTCAGGCGCTCTATCAAATCTACAAGCGCAGGTGCCAGATCTGACTCATCGGAAGCAGGATCTTGTGAATGCAACGGTTCGACCTCTGGAAATCCTGATTGGAGCTGGTACGACACACTCCAGACCTCAAGCAGGTGTTCAAACCCCCACTCACTCAGCTCATGTTCAGGGAGAGAAGAGACCAAGGGCTATCGTTAAGTCCACTATAAAAGTCACATTGCTGCCAGACGAGCCAGAACAACCGCCGCCTCCAAAACAAAACCCGGAAGCTGCTGAAAAAGTCATGACCCGGCTGATGAATGAAATGGCTTTGGTATTAAGCAGGCTTGAAACCCTGATCAAGGATAGAGGCATCATACTCCTGTTGGTGTTTGACTTGGACGATACACTCTTCCAGCGAAGCTTTCAGTTCGGCTCAGAAATTGAACCACTCTCACTTTCTCAATTAAAAGAATTGCAGCAAATCTGGTTCATGCAGTTTCATGATTTTCTGAGTAACAATCAGGATTCTGTTTATCTGGTTTATAACACCTCACGAGACTCTATAGCATTGCCATCAAAGCATCCCCAGAGAGAAGAGTGGGGAGCGATTCGACAGATAAGAACTGTGGATGGGGTGAATAGAAGAATGATGTCTTTTCTGAGTCAGGGGGAACCTTCAAGTCCTCAAGGCACTCGCTTTCTTATGGGGATCCCCATTCCGGATGCCCTGATTACCGGAACAGGAAGGTTCATTCAGACATCCGCTACTCTACAGAACTCACCTTCATCCCAATTCTGGGTAAACGAGTCTATTGCCCAGTGGCTTAGGGGGGATCAGGCCAAAATGAAGGAGGCTTCTGATTATCTTAAAGAGCATTTTAACTCTATTGAGAAAACATCGGCTGCAGCACTCAAGACATTGATTAACAGGGAGGGTTTTGATGATAAAAAGCAGACGGTGCTTATCCCATCGACGTTCGATCAGGCCACTGTTACTGTGACCAGAGTTCCTGGGCTTGAGGCGTTTTTCTACATTCAGAATGTGACGGTGAACAAAGGGACTTCACTGCGTATTTTATTGAATACCAGTCGTATCATGAGTTCAGACAAGACCGTTATAGGGGTTGTATACGGTGATTCAGTGACTGACCTGAGTATGCTTCGCCCAGATCTGGAGATTAAAGCAACAGTACCTGCCTCAACCATGAATCTTGCTAGACGCAATGCCCGTCTGGAAGCAATGGGAATCCCAAGTGATATCGGGCTCTTCAGCGCCCTATGGTGGAGCTTCAGTGTGTTGCCAAGCAAAGTCCCGTTTTACTTGAGCCATAACCAGAAAGTAAAGTCATCGGTTCAATCCACAAAAGTGTTTGAAGCGAATGGAAAGGGCCTCCTGGGATTGTTACAGGTGACTTTAGGGCAGTTAATGAGTCCTAAAGCAACAGAGCTCTAATAATCCGTATGAGGATCAGTCTTAAGCTTCATGTTGCTGCAATGCTTTAAATCAGGTCTATCTTTGAAGTTCTAAAAATAAATATGAACTCAAGGTGGGTTTTGTGCGCGCATTGACTTTGTGCTCTCTGTTATTGCTTTCAGTCTCTTCTTCCTGGGCAGGCGTCACAAGGATGGATTCCGCCTCAATGTCTTTTCAGGTGATATCTCTGCTGGTGTCGTCTGCTATTTATCTGGGCTACAACGATACTCCGGAGTGTGTTCTTTCTGGCAGTCCTGTTCAAGCGGGTGGTGGTATGAGCTGCCTGAGAGGCGATGGTGGGGTTCAAAGCAAGCAAGCCGAGAGCAGGGTAACGAAAGATAGATGGGCAGGAGGATGGAGTGTCCCTGTACAGAGACAAGATCGGAAAACAGGCGCTGGTGACAAAAAGCCCCCGGAGAGAAAACAACCAGCCAAATCCGAAATGCTTTGGTCGGTATTCGATGAGTTATTGAAGGCCATGGACGATGTCATCAATGGCTTTCAGGTCGAATTGGACAAGGATGAAGAGCTCAAACTGATATTTTCCTTTGATCTGGACGGTACTCTGTTTCAGTTATTACCTGAGTTTGATGGTCTGGAAGACTTTGCTCTGCAAAAAGGCCTGGAAGATCTGGAATGGAATAATGAACTGCTAATCAGATTACAGCAGAAGTGGTATGCAAAATTTACCGGTTTCCATCATAAAAATAAGGGTAGGGTGCTACTCATTGAGAATACGGCAAGAGCTCTGACAAGATATGACGAAATGGGACGCCCTGAGCTTGATGATAGTGGAGTCCAGGCTATTTCTCTGGATATGACCGGTACTCATTTTTTTCCTGAATCTACAAGAAATGAACGTCTGAAAGCTATCAACTTCAAAATTAACGAGCGAGGGATGGGCAAGATATCTATACCGGCTCCAGATGTGCTTATTCTGGGTTCAGGGCAGGTTGTTCAGTTAAGTGATGAGCTTGATGGATCTTTTAGAAGAGCAAGGATAGGTCTCAATGACAAACTGACTGCCTGGTTGGAAGAAGATTGGAGGAGTGTGAGCCCTCTGCTGCGTGATGTCTCTCAAAGCTACTCTCTTACTTCTGCATTCAGCTCTTTTGGACTGACGACAAGGGCTTTTTTCCCCACAGTGGAGGGAGTTACCTACCTTCCTGATAGCTTTCAGTGGTCCGACAGTCAGATTGTTGTAACGCCTTTGCTGGTGGAAAAAAACACCCTTAAAAAGATCTATTTCAGTGATGTCACCGCTAATAAGGGCAGTACTTTACTCATGGTGCTCAATATGTTGTCGGGTGAGCTGGTTAAAGAGGGGAAGAAACCCTCCTTGTTGTTCGCCTTTGGCGATTCCTTGATGGATATGACCATGTTACGGCCCGATCTGTTGATTTTCGCTATAGCTGATGCCTCAGAAATAGCTGAGCAACTGAGGTCTGCTCGTTTCTCTGAATTAGGCTACCAGCCTCAATTGAGCGCTCTGGGGGTGTTCTGGGTATGCAGTGTTGTGGCCCATAATGAGCTGATTCTTGAAGGGCAGAACCCTAGGGTTGAGGGCTCACTGGATCATCCACGAGTGCTTTATGGAGAAGGACTGGGCTTGTTGAGCCTGTTGCAAAAAACGCTGGATAAACTGAAAGACCAAATATCTCCTGAGAATATTGCTGAATTACAGAGAGATGAGCGGACCGGACAGGGAGTAGAAAACCAGTAAAGAATGCTCTTTTCCCTTGAAGTTTTGGGAAACATCTCCATATAAGAAGCACCATTGTTTTTGGAGGCTTATATGCGCTTCCCTTTTTGGATTTTTTTGCTTCTCCCTGCGGTTGAACTGGTCGTGTTGATCAAGGTGGGGGGATACATTGGGGCTTTGAATACTCTGGCTCTGGTCATTCTGGGTATGGTTGCGGGCATGGCAGTGGTTCGTCGCCAGGGCTTTCGTACCATGTTAAAGGCCCGGGAAAAAATGACCCATGGCGAGATGCCAGCTCTGGAAATGCTGGAAGGTTTTATGATCGCTCTGGGTGGGGTGTTCCTGATGATTCCAGGGTTTATCACCGACTTTTTCGGTGTGGCTCTGCTTATTCCACCGGTTCGTAAAGTGCTGCTAAGACGAATGATTAAAAGTGGCCGTTGGCAGGCTCAGCAATCCTCAACCACCTTTGAAGGTGAGTACTATCGTGAGGATTTTGACCGCAACCGGGGTATAAACCAGACCCTTGAGGGTGAATTCAAGCGGGAAGATGAAAAAAAATCTCAGTGACCCCCTTGAAATTGGAAAAGCCACCCTTACTTACTGAATTACCGATAATTGGGTTCGGTCCAGACAATACCGGTCGGACCATTTTACATGAGTTGATTGCTGATTTTTCGGCATAAACAGTTGGAGAGATACATCGATGAAAATCCGTCCGTTGCGTGATCGCGTGGTCGTTCGTCGTGAAGAAGAAGAAACCACTTCTGCTGGCGGTATCGTGTTGCCAGGTTCTGCTACTGAAAAGCCAAACCAGGGTGTGGTCGTGGCTATCGGTGATGGCGTATTTCTGGATAACGGTGAAAAGCGTCCAGTCAGCGTTAGCGTTGGCGATAAAGTGATCTTTGGTAAGTACGCTGGTTCCGACACCGTGAAGATTGACGGTGAAGAGCTGATCATCGTATCCGAAAGCGAAATCTACGCTGTTCTGGAAGACTGATCCCGGAACCCCGATTTCATATCAACTGTTTTAAATTTCCAAAGGATTACCCATCATGGCAGCAAAACAGGTTCAGTTCGGCGACGAAGCTCGCAAACAAATGCTGGAAGGCGTCAACATCCTGGCTGACGCTGTAAAAGCGACTCTGGGGCCTAAAGGTCGTAACGTTCTGCTGGAGAAGTCTTTCGGCGCTCCAACTATCACTAAAGACGGTGTTTCCGTAGCCAAGGAAATTGAACTGTCTGACAAGTTCCAGAACATGGGTGCGCAGCTGGTTAAGGAAGTAGCTTCCCAGGCTAACGATCAGGCGGGTGACGGTACTACTACTGCTACCGTTCTGGCTCAGTCCATTCTGAATGAAGGTCTGAAGTACGTTGCTGCTGGCATGAACCCAATGGACCTGAAGCGCGGCATCGACAAGGCTGTAGCAGCGGTTGTTGAACAGCTGAAAGCTATGTCTACTCCTTGTGAAGACAGCAAGTCTATCGCTCAGGTAGGTACTATCTCTGCTAACTCCGACGAACTGGTTGGCCAGATCATCGCTGAAGCTATGGAGAAAGTAGGTAAAGAAGGTGTTATCACCGTTGAAGAAGGTTCCGGTCTGGAAAACGAACTGGACGTAGTAGAAGGCATGCAGTTCGACCGTGGCTACCTGTCTCCTTACTTCATCAACAACCAGGAAAGCATGTCTGCTGAACTGGAAAACCCATTCATCCTGCTGGTTGACAAGAAGATCTCTAACATCCGTGATCTGCTGCCAGTACTGGAAAACGTAGCCAAAGCGGGCAAGCCACTGCTGATCATCGCTGAAGATGTTGAAGGCGAAGCTCTGGCGACTCTGGTAGTCAACAACATGCGCGGTATCGTTAAGGTATCTGCGGTTAAGGCTCCAGGTTTTGGTGACCGTCGCAAGGCCATGCTGCAGGACATCGCTATCCTGACCGGTGGTACTGTTATCTCTGAAGAAGTAGGCCTGTCTCTGGAAAGCGCTACTCTGGAAGATCTGGGTTCTGCCAAGCGTGTTGCCATCACCAAGGAAGACACCACCGTTGTTGACGGTGCTGGCAACCAGGCTGACATCGTTGCTCGTGTTGAACAGATCCGTGCAGAGATTGAAAACTCTTCTTCTGACTACGACAAAGAAAAACTGCAGGAACGTGTAGCCAAACTGGCTGGCGGTGTAGCGGTTGTTAAGGTTGGCGCTGCCACCGAAGTAGAAATGAAAGAGAAAAAGGCTCGTGTAGAAGACGCTCTGCACGCTACCCGCGCTGCTGTTGAAGAAGGCGTAGTTGCTGGTGGTGGTGTTGCTCTGGTACGTGCTCTGTCCAACATCAGTGTTGAAACGATCAACCCTGAACAGAAGGCAGGTGTTGAGCTGATTCTGCGTGCTCTGGAAGGTCCAATTCGTCAGATCTCCAGCAACTCTGGTGACGAAGCTTCTGTTGTTGTCGACAAGGTTAAATCCGGCGAAGGCAACTTCGGTTACAACGCTGCTACCGGTGAGTACGGCGACATGATCGAAATGGGTATCCTGGATCCAGCCAAGGTAACCCGTTCTGCGCTGCAGGCTGCTGCTTCCGTAGCCGGTCTGATGATCACTACCGAAGCTATGGTAGCTGATGAGCCAGCTGAAGCGGCTGCTCCTGCTATGCCTGACATGGGCGGCATGGGTGGTATGGGCGGCATGGGCGGCATGATGTAATCATCCCCCCCGAAGCTCAGCTTCTCCCAAAAGGCTGCTTCTGATTCAGAAGCAGCCTTTTTTATTGGGTATTAAAAAGTACAGTTTGGTTGTCGGCAGTGACTGTTCTTATTCAGCAGGGAGCAAAGAAATAGATGCTTGCCAGGCAGATAAATATAAAACCAAGATAAAGTGAATCCCTTAGATATTGAGTTTCTGTCCGGGTGAATTCAGAGATAGGGCATCCGTTATCTGTGCAGCGGTTGCTGATTCCCAGCAACAATCTGTCTACTCCAGTATCAATCACAAACTGTTCCGAGAGATCTTGCCTTAACTTGCACGATCTGGAGGTGCAGAAGCCACCGGATGTGTCTAAATCAAAACTGAGGGTTAATAGAGTACGCTGGCCATTATCGTGTGTTCCGTACTCATGATTGACAGGTTGGTATGCCATAAAACTGCGAGAAGACAAGTGGGGCTCGATGGTATAGGTTTCTTTCCAGGTTGATTTCACCCGGCTTTTGCTTTTCAGAGGCAGGGCCACAGGTTCATGGTCAGACCATTTTGTGTTAAGCAGAGGGTCCGGGATTTCATCAATATAGGCGGCCCCTTTCAGTGATGTTGTGGAGAAAACTTTAATTTTGACTTTGCTGGAGGTGTTATTGTTCTTGAATTTGTAGGGTATTTTTCCACTCAGAAAGCTTCTGATTTTCTTGGCATGCTTGCCGGACACAATCAGAGTTTCTTCTGTTAAATAGCCCGTGCAGAGGTGTTTGATGTGACGTTCTTCTCCCGGCGTAACGGCTTCTTTGGTTTGCACAGGAGACTTACTTTCTATCAATTCCACACTGACAATGTGCTCTTGGGGTTCTCCGAAGTGATATAAAATTTTGTCTGCTGACCAGCTGTGAAGAGCATGAAAAGCGGTGATAAAGAACAAGACAGCAGTCTGAATCAGTTTGAGCAGGGCCGTCATAATACCTCTCCAGCCAAATAAGCTACTTCAAGATAGCCAATTGAAAAGTGAGGAGAGTAATATTTTATAGAGCAGCTCATCCCAAGGGGATCTCTGCCGATGATCCAAGTCATGACTATTCACAGCATTGGAGCTGAATATGAGCGGTGGCATGGAAGTTACAGGGGGAAACAGTCATCTTCAGGTACCTACTGGAAGTTCGGGTGGCAATACGCCTGTTTCAACCGACGGTAATACGCCTACCCATAAAGTCACTGGACCTGTAACGCCTGAGTCACAACTGAGCCAGCTTCAGAAAAAGCAGACCTCCGATGTTCCTATTCATGACAGAAAGACAGATACCACTCCTCCTTCTACAACACCGGGTCTAAAACCTTCCAAAGAGACTTCGACTGAGAATCCCGCAAAGACTGAAAAGGAAGAAGAGACTCCCGAAGCAAAAGCAGCCAGGGAAGCTAAAGAGCTTGAAAGCATGTCTGAGGATGAACTCAAGGCCAAGCAGAAGGAAAAGCTGGATGAAGCGGCCAAGATTTCTGATCGTTATGAAGAGTTTTCTTTGTTGGGGCGTGCCAAGGGAGCCCTGGATAATCCAAAAAATGCACCCAAAGACCTCAAGGTGACTATCGCCTTGCCAGGTAAAGAGCCTGTGACTCTGATTCCCTGGGACGACAAGCTCATGGAGAGAGAAGATTTTCAGGAGCTATGGGATACCGCCAAAAAAGTTCTGGCAGAGCACGAGACTGGAAAATTTGAAAACTACAAGGCTGACGACGATTTCAATAAACTATCTGAATTAAAAAGCAGTATTAAGCAGATAGCGGATAAGTTAGGGGACAATAAATACGAAGAAGGTGAAAGGGATCACGACAACGAGTGGGAAAAGCTTTGGAAAGACGTACGCCATAAGCCCGTGAGGCTGGAGGCTTATGAAGGTCTGAATCGTTCAGACAGAACCCGCGTTGTTGCTGAACCTCTGCCCGAATCAGCTCAGGAAAAACTGAAGAAAACCAAGAATTCTGAGTCTGAACCTAATGAATCAGAAACGAATCCCGGACATGTCTCCAAGCCCGATGAGAATGAAGGCAATGGTGGCACATTAAGCCCTGAAGAGTTGCAAAAGCAAAGAGCTAAACTGCGACCTTCATCAGGACAAAGAGGAGCACCACCTCAAACAGGTAAGGCTCGATAGACTTGATTCAATAATTAAACTGTTCGGGAAAAGAACAATTGTTTCTCTCGTTCATAGCGCTGACCGGGTCTATTAACTGATCTCGTATGGAGTTCATAAAGACAGCTCGTGATTTGGAAAACTCTATGACACCACTGAGCAGTCCGGGAATATCTTCTTCGACAAACCCTGCCAGTAGAGGCTGGCTATGATGGGTTTCGCTGGTGTGAATCTTGAAAAAGTCCATATTTATTCCCGGCTGGTTCGAGAACACTTTCATAAATCCTCCCCATTTCGCTTGTGATTCATTGGCAAGAAAAGCGCCGATGGCTTTGTTAGCTGGAAGCTCTCTGGCATTTTTCAGTGTTTGAATCATGAAATCACCGGGGGATTGTGTTTCATCCAGTGAGACGCCCATGCTCCTGGCGGTTTCTATAAACATTTGAGTATGGGGCGGAGTTCCACAATAGCCCAATTCGTCCCGTAAGTTCTCTTCTAGCGATTGTCTTGTGGTATCAGGAATATCGGAGCGTGTCAGCAATGTCTCAGGCCATTTATAAAAATGACCTGTAAATGACCAGGTGGCTCCGATGATGGCAGGAAATTTATAAATATGTATGGACTTTATGATTTCATCTTCAGTTAATTCCCTTGAGTACTGTTCAGACAACTTACAACACAACGCATAAAGGGAGTCCTGATACATAAAAAGTCCTGCATTTAGAAAGTAATAATTATGTTAGATATTTGAAAGTAGCGGATATTGAAAGGATCTCCAGTTGCTAAACTGAAAGTCAGTGTCATTAAAGAGTGATCAGGATGAAAACATTAATGGTAATGGCCGTTTTAGTGATGGCTGCTGGTTGCACTCATGTTAATCAGGACGCTTTCCAACAGCTGGACGTGGGTATGAATATTGAGAAGGTAGAAGGTATTCTTGGCAAGCCAAGCAGCTGCTCAAATGAATTGGGTAACCGGGAGTGTGTCTGGCTAGATGGAGGCAGGGAGATTCGCGTTAGCTATATCGATAATAAAGTGGTGGTCTTCAGTGCAAATGGTCTGCAGTAATTGCTTGGTCAGCCGTATAAGATTCTAATAACGTATTCAGGGAAGAAACTATGTCAGGCGACTTCAGTACCGGTCCGACAGGATCTGGCTCCACCGCTTATAGTGGTGGCGTCCATAAGTCAGAAGAAAAGGGAACAGAAGGGCCTGTTAAAGCCAGATCAGATGTCAAGGGCAAGCTGGGTCCGTTGGATGAGAAACCCTTTAAGAATAAATCGATTTTCAAACGCAAGGCGAGTTCGCTCAATCAAAAACAAAACTCTTCACTAAAAGCCAAAGAAGCAGAGCTCGAAAAGAGAGCCGAGTCGTTGAGAGCTGAATTGGCAGCAAAGGATACGCTTTTTGATGTACAGGCTCTTTTAGCCAATCCAGACTATGTACCGGAAAGAAGGGAAGTGCGTGTTCTGTTGACTTCGGGTCAGTGGTTGAATCTTGTACCTCCTGACCGTGAAGGGATCAACAAAGCAGGGGAGAATCTGGATGATTTGCTCAAAGAAGTCGAAGAGGCTCTCTCGGGCTATGTAAATGGCCATTTGCAGGGGCGCTCAACGGCTGATATCAGTAAAGCCATGGAAGAAATAAAGCTGGATCTGATCAAAGTAGGAAAAGGGTTGACTGAGGCCGGTGATGACACGGACTGGTCAGAGAAGTGGAAAGCATTAATGTCGACTCCCGTCACCTTGAAAGAGACTGTAGATAAAACTGTGTCCCTGCCTATCTTATAACCAGCAATGGTTGAGGATAGGCCTCATGAACAAGCAACAGCTTGAAGCTTTCGCCCGTGAAGCAGCTAAATCCATCAAAACCGAAAGTGACTTGAACGACTTTCGGCAAATGCTCTCCAAAGTCACCATCGAGACTGCTCTGAATACCGAGCTGGATGAGCATCTTGGCTATGAGAAGAATGGCCAGAGCCCTTCTGGCAACAAAAGAAACGGTTCAACTTCCAAGCTTCTGAAGACTGAAGATGGTTCTCTCAACATTGAATCTCCCAGAGACCGTGACGGCTCTTTTGAGCCTCAACTCGTTAAGAAAAGGCAAACCCGTTTCACGTCTATGGACGATAAAATTCTCCACCTCTATGCCAAGGGTATGAGCACACGGGAGATCGTAGCCGTCTTCAAGGAACTCTATGCAGCTGATGTCTCCGAAACGCTAATATCCAAGGTGACAGACGCTGTTATCGAGCAGGTTGTAGAGTGGCAATCAAGGCCACTCGACGCTATCTACCCTATCGTTTATCTGGATTGTATCGTCGTAAAAATCAGGCAGGATAAGCAAGTTATCAATAAGGCTATTTATCTGGCCCTGGGAGTTAACATTGAAGGTCAGAAAGAACTTCTGGGTATGTGGCTCTCGGAGAACGAAGGAGCTAAATTCTGGCTTAGCGTCCTGACAGAGCTACAGAATAGAGGTGTACAGGATATCCTGATCGCCTGCGTGGATGGGCTGAAGGGCTTTCCAGATGCGATCAATAGCGTATTCCCTCAAGCTCAAATACAGCTCTGTATTGTGCATATGGTGCGTAATTCCATGAAGTACGTCCCGTTCAAGGACTATAAAGCGGTAGCTGCGGGGCTTAAGACCATTTACCAGTCAGTCACAGAGGAAGAGGCCTTGCAGTCTTTATCGAAGTTCGATGAACAGTGGGACAGCAAGTACCCGCAAATCAGTCGTTCCTGGAATAATCACTGGGATCACCTTCGAACGTTGTTCAACTATCCTATGGATATCCGAAAAGCTATTTATACGACGAATGCAATAGAGTCTCTGAACAGCGTGGTGCGCAAGGCGACCAGTAAGCGGAAGGTGTTCCCAACGGACGATTCCGCCAGAAAAGTGGTCTACCTTGCTATCATGGAAGCGTCCAAGAAGTGGACAATGCCCATCAGGAACTGGAAGCCGGCCTTGAATCGATTCATGATTGAATTTGAAGACCGGCTAATAGACTTTGTCTGAAATCAGGCAGAGACACAGTTAGATTTACAGTCTCCCTTGAAATTGACTACTCGTGGCCGGGAAGTAGTGCTTGAAAGAGTGCTGACACCGGAGCTGCCTTCAAAGGAAAATAAAAGGGAAACCTAAAGGTTTCCCATCCAGTTTCACTCTTCAAAGTCTTCTTCGAAGTCAGGGTAGATGGAGCCCATATTGATCAGCTCCATAATCAATTTCTGAGCTTCCTCTTCTTTTATTGAGCTCCAGTGTTTAGCCTCCAGACAGGCGGATTCACATAGCTTCAAAGCCAGGTTTCTGGTCGCTTCAGTTTTACATTCGTAAGATTCGCCATCCACGAACAGCATAAGGCTTTCTTGCTGTGCTGATTTCTGTTTGAAAGCCAGTCTGGATCCTTCATTAGTAAGCAGATCAATACCTTCTGCTTCTGCCTTCAGTTCTGCCCAGTCCTGATAGGTTTCTTCAACAGGCTGCTCGTGTTTGGGTTGGGTCATCATTTCACCAAACCATTCACTTAACAGGGCACGGTCTTCAATGTGTTCTTTCAGAATGGCTTGCAGGCGATCCAGTGCTGTTTCATCTATCTCACCCTTATGGGCAGGCAGTGTTTGATCCGGGTCAGAATAGCGAAGGCTCTCGGGCAACTGGTCAGCGATGAAGTCGGTGAACTGCATGAGAATCTCGCGATGGCTGGGTGCCCTGAAACCTACCGAAATCGTCATGCATTCACCTTCAGCCGCACCGTGGTGGCCTACACCTGGAGGCAGATAAAGCATATCGCCGGGCTCAAGGACATAATCTTCCACTACTTCGAACTCAGAGAGAATGTGCAGTTCTGTCTCTTCCAGTCTGGGTGAGGAAGCGTCATAAACCGGACCAACCTGCCAGCGTCTTTTTCCTTCAGCCTGAATCAGGAAAACATCGAAGTGGTCATAATGAGGACCCACAGAGCCGCCGTCGGTGGCATAGCTGATCATGATATCTTCAAGGCGCCAGGAAGGAAGAAAATCAAAATAGTCCAGCAGGGAGTGAACCTCAGGCACCCAGTGATCGACGGCCTGAACCAGAAGTGTCCAGTGACTGGGAGGAAGGTTGGAAAAGTCGGTCTCGGTAAATGGCCCCCTTTTTAGCTGCCAGGGCCCATCGGTCTGCTCAAGGCCTTTTTCCAGAACGATGCGGGATTCAACCTCTTCTTCCAGGGCCAGACCCGCCAGTTCGTCAGCGGAGAGAGGCGATTGAAAGTCAGGGATGGCATTTCGAATCAGCAGGGGTTTCTTTTGCCAATAGCTTTCCAGGAAAGCCGCAGGTGAGATGGAACCCAGAATTGACTGTTTCATTGAATTTCGTCGAAATGTAAATAAACGGCGGCAAGATTAACACACTGTAGCCTTATTTATAGGCTTCGCTGTAGGATAAGTCGTTCATAAAAGGAGAATAAGAATGAAAGTCTATGGAGCAACCATTTCCCCAATGGTCCGCAAGGTCTTGATGGCGCTTGAAATCAAAGGCTTGGATTACCAGGTTGAGTTCGTGATTCCATTTAATACACCGGAAGGCTTTGAAAAAATTAGTCCCTTGAAAAAGATTCCGGCACTGGTGGATGGCGATGTTTCATTGGCTGATTCAACCGTGATTTGTGAGTATCTTGAAGATCGTTATCCTGAGACGCCACTCTACCCTTCTGATCCTGTTCTGAAAGCCAAAGCCCGCTGGTTTGAAGAGTACGCTGACACGGTTTTGATGAAAGTAACTGCTGAGGGTTTGTACTTTGAGCGTGTGGTTAAAAAGCTGATGGGTATGGAAACCGACGAAGAGAAAGTGCAGAAAAACCTCAAGAAAAATATGCCAAAAACACTGGACTACATGGAGAGTGTTTCTCCAGCTGAAGGTTTTCTGGTGGGGGATTCCCTGATGATGGCTGATATTGCCATTGGCTCAAGCTTCATCAATGCCGGGTATGCAGGTTTTGAGCCCGATTCTTCAAAATATCCGAACTTTGCCGCTTATATGCAAAGAATCAAAGCCCACCCGGCTTTTCAGGTACGAATGAAAGAAGACGCTAAATTTATCAATAAAGAATAATCACTGACCTTTATTTCAGACTGCTCAACATTCTGGCCACGGCCGCTTCTGCCCTGGCCATACGCATCTCGCTTGTGAGTCCGGAAACAATCGTACCCTGGGCTACACCTTTCCAAAGTGGGTCGCCGGTGTTTGCTCGAACCAGGGCTATGGCGATGGTTAATTTTTCCTGACCGGGTTCTGTCACTAACCCTGGTGTTGTTCCAAAGAATCGAACCAGTTCTGCATCTGAAACAGTGGTGTCAGAGGCAATGCCGTATCGAACAATGAGCGGCGCCTGAGGAAGTTGGTCAGGGTCAATCTTCATTCTGTCAGAGAGCTGTTGGGCAATGGTGCCTTCCAGCTTCTGGTAGACATTTTCCCGGTTAGGGAACATCGGATCTGATTCTTCTGGAATGATCGGTTCAAAAATCAAACCATCAAAGTCAGACAATGAAAATCGATGCAGGGGAGAAGAAGTGATCGACAAAGGTGCAACCTGAGGCTTTTTCTGCGGTACGGTCACACTGACACAGCCTGTAAGTGCTATGGAAATAGCCGTGATTGCAGCAATGGCTATTGTTCTCATTCTTCTCTCCTGCTGATAAGGAAAATATACGAGGGCGACAGACTGAAGTTCATCGATAATGCTATATTTTTTCAAGATTCTCAATGATCTGCTGCTAGCCTGGATACTGCGCAAAGCCTATATAAAATTGTTTGTATCTCTATTGCTGCCAGTGTCCTCAGGCAGCAAAATTCATGCAATATCCAGCTTAGGAATAGTCCTGAAATAACTTCCTTGCTGAACCCTTCTCAAACCCGTTCGGGCTGAGCCTGTCGAAGCCCAATACCACGACCCTTCGACAAGCTCAGGGTGAACGGAGTTTGTATGTAAACAGGGAGGTTAATTCGAGACAGCCCCTGGCACTTCTTATACTCTTTGAAACTGATAGACCGAACCCAGCTGAAGCAGGCGGGTGAGTTCATCAAGTGCGGTACGGGATTCAATCAACAGCTGTGGATCGGCCAGATCGGCTTCTGTCAGTCGATCACGATAATGTTTCTCTACCCACTGACAGAGTGTTGAATAGAGTTTGTCGTTCATCAGGCAGGATGGGTTGGCTGCCTTCAACTCTTCCTGGGTCAGTACCACTCTCAAGCGCAGACAAGCAGGACCTCCACCGTTGTTCATACTCTGTCTCAGGTCAAAGACCTTAACGTCAGTGATAGGGTTGTCCGCTGCCACCAGGTCATCCAGATAAGCAGACACCTGGCGATCACTCTGACAGTCTGAAGGCACGACAATGGACATCTCATTATCGGATGTGCTGAGCAGCTGACTGTTGAACAGGTAACTTTTAACTGCTGTTTCAACGCGAATTCGACTTTCAGGTACTTCAATGATGTAGAAGTCGTCGTGACCGTAAGCGGTCTTCAGGTCGTTATAAACCTTTGCCTGATCCAGAAAGGCTTTTTCATGGCAGAACAGAACATTACGGTTACCGACTGCAATCACATCATTGTGGAAAACACCCTGATCAATCACTTCAGGATTCTGTTGGGCAAATATTGTGCGCTGTTCGTTGAGCTTATGAGTGCGGGCTATGGCTTGAGAGGCTTCCAGAGACTGGCGAGCCGGGAAGCGTGATGGAGCTACTTTCGTGTCATCAAAGCTGTATTGGCCAAAGACAAAAAACTCTACGCCTTCATCACCATAGTTCTGACAGAACCGGGTATGGTTAGCCGCACCTTCGTCGCCAAAGTGTGAGGTACTGGTCAGTGCCGGATGATGGGTAAAGTGCTTCTCGTCAGGAAAGACTGCCCTGAGAATATTGCTGGTGGTTTCATGCTCAATAGAGCGATGAAACTTGCTGCACAGGTTGGCGGGCGTAAAGTGGACAGTACCTGTTTCTGTATCTGCGCTGGGAGAAACAGTCGCAGCGTTCGCGGTCCACATGCTGGACGCGGAACTGCAGGCTGCAAGAATTTTGGGCGCTTTTTTTGCTGCTTCAGCCAGCACTTGAGCATCACTGCCCGTGAATCCAAGTTTGCGCAAGGTATGCACGTCAGGTCTTTCCTGAGGAGCGAGCACTCCCTGTACCAACCCCATGTCGTGCAGTGCTTTCATTTTTGCCAGGCCCTGTAATGCAGCCTGTCTGGGGTTGGAAGGAGCAGACTGGTTGTTGGTTGAGGCAATATTACCCAACGAAAGCCCGGCATAGTTATGGGTAGGGCCTACCAGTCCATCGAAGTTTGCTTCAACTGTTTTACTCATTCTCAATCTTATCCATTTGTTGGACAGGCTCCTGGAGCCTGTCTTGATCAATTAAATTTTCAGGCCGGGTGCAAGTTTCTCTGGCAGAGACAGGCTTTCAGCCTCAACACTGGCAACAGGGTAAGCGCAGTAGTCAGCCGCAAAATAAGCACTGGGGCGATGGTTGCCACTGTCTCCAATACCACCAAAAGGTGCTGCGCTGCTGGCGCCGGTAATAGGCTTGTTCCAGTTAACGATTCCGGCCCGGCTCAGGTGCAGGAACTTTTCATAGTCTTCGCGATGATCACTGAAAATACCGGCGGACAAGCCGTATCGGGTGTCGTTGGCTTTTTGTATGGCTTCATCCATGTTGCTGTAGCGAATCACCTGCAGCAGTGGGCCAAAATATTCTTCGTCCGGAAGTTCCTTGATGGCGCTGACATCAATAATGCCGGGGGACAGCAAGCCAGTGCCTTCTTCCAGTTTGCTGGCCGTCAGCAGAGATTGGCCGCCCAATTGCTGAAGGTGAGTTTGCGCTTGCAGAATGTTGTTGGCTGCAGCTTCCGAGATGACAGCGCCCATAAAAGGCTGATCTTCGTCGTTCCAGTGACCCACCTTGATATTTCGGGCGACATCAACCAGCTGATCAACAAACGCATCTCCCCATTCTGTAGTGGGGATAAACAAACGTCTGGAGCAAGTGCAACGCTGACCAGCAGTAATGAATGCAGACTGGATCGTGTCATGAATAGCGGCTTTCTGGTCGGCTACTTCAGTGACGATCAATGGGTTGTTGCCACCCATTTCCAGAGCCAGAATCTTGCCAGGCTGGCCGCCAAACTGTTGATGGATAAGCCTTCCAGTGTTGGAGCTGCCCGTGAAAAACAGACCGTCGATGTCCTTGTGGCCAGCCAGAGCCATTCCGGTTTCCTTCTCACCTTGTACCAGATTCAGAACACCGGCTGGCAGACCTGCCTGTTCCCATAATTTGATGGTTTCTTCTGCTGTGGCAGGTGTCAGCTCACTGGGTTTGAAAACAACGGTGTTGCCCGCCAGCAGAGCAGGAACAATGTGTCCATTGGGCAGGTGTCCGGGGAAGTTGTAAGGGCCGAACACGGCTACTACACCATGAGGTTTGTGTCGTATGAAGGCTCGGGCGCCTGGCATGGTGTTTTCGGTGATTCCGGTGCGCTCGTTATAGGCTTTGATGGAAATCTCAATTTTGCCTTTCATGGCGCCGGCTTCTGTTTTGGATTCCCAGAGTGGCTTACCGGTTTCTTTGGCAATGGTTTCCGCCAGAAGTCCGGCATTCTGCTCAACCAGTTCTGCAAACTTTCGCACCAGGACGATTCTGTCTTCCAATGATGTTGCTGCCCAGTCAGGCTGCGCTTCACGGGCTGCTGAAATGGCCTGATCAACCTGTACAGGTACTGCCGCCTGACCCTTCCAGACGGATTCGCTGCTGGCAGGGTTCAGGGAGTCAAATGCCTGACCTTCACCCTGAAGCCATTGCCCTTTAATAAATAGAGAACCTTTCATGATTTTACTCCAGCTGTATATTGGCTAATGGCGGTTAACGTTTACTGTCACGTTGTGGGTTGAAGAGCTGCACCACTCTCAGTTCGTCGCCTTCTTTAACATTCAGGGCTTCTGCCTGCTCACGGGTGATATTGACTGACTCCAGCCCTTCAAACGACAGTTGTCCAGCCATGCAGCGAAAGTCACGGAAGCGACTGTTAGCGATTAACCAGACGGTTTCATCGGTATCGACTGAGTCATGGACTCTCACTCTATAACGTCTGGAGTCCCTCACTGCCCGAATGTCTTCAACCTGTGTCTCCAGAACCGGTCCGCCATCAAAAATGTCGATGTAGCCGGTGTAGCGGAAGCCTTCACTTTCCAGCAGTTTTCTGGCGGGGACGGTATCCTGGTGAGTCTGGCCAATAACGCTTTGAGCCTTGGCAGGTAGCAGATTGGTGTAAATTGCGTTGCGTGGCATCAGTTCGGCTATGAAGGACTTACCACGAGATACCTGCTGGTCAGCTTCGACAAAATCCACGGCAAAGAAGTGTCTGCCCAGAGCTTCCCAGAAGGGGGACTCGCCATCTTCGTCGGAATAGCCCCGGAGCTCAGCAATGATATTGTCATCAAAGCGAGGTTCATGCGCGGCCATGAAAAGAAAGCGGCATTTAGACAATAAGTGTCCATTGCTGGATTTTCGGTATTCCGGTGTCAGGAACAGGGTGCAGAGCTCGGAGTGGCCGGTATAGTCACTGCAGAGAGTAAGAGTCTTGATACGGGTATAGACATCCAGTTCTCTGGAAGCATGAACCTGTGTGTTGACCTTGTAGTTATACCAGGGGTCGTTCAGTCCTACGGCTGATTCAATACCGGTGACACCCACTACTTTTCCTGTGCGGGTGTCTTCCATTACAAACAGGTAGTAGGCTTCTTCCAATGGCTTCTCGGCACTGAAGGAACGAACTGCCCAATCGAGTTTTTTCTGCACCATTTCAGGGTCAGGTTGCAGGGAAGAGAAACCTACGCCGGTAATCTGGGCTATTTGCCAGAGTGCGTCATGGTCCTGTTCCGTGATCGGTCTGATAATCATCATAAGAAATAGTCAGGCCTCAATGGTCGTTTTTTATGATTCTTTTAATCTGAATATCACGGGTTTTAATGAATACCCCGAAATATTACCTACCTTATGTCCTGTCGAAACAGATCATAAGCTTTCCTCGTCAAACTGGGGTTTGACCGCAGGTTTCACTTTTTTGTATCGGTACTTTCAAAAATTTTGTCAGCGGAAGCGACTACGAATCCCTGGTACAGACTGCCGTCTGCCATGGGGTAACGCTTGGCAAACTCATAGAAACAACTGGGAACTTCCCGCTCCCCGTCCGAAAAACGTACGTTGACTTTCCCTGCCATAGTGGAGGACTGCTCGAGCAGGACTTCAGGAGAGCCTTTTACCAGACCGCCACTTTCATTCAGGATAAATCCGTGATCCTGCAGCATTTGATTGAGGACATGGATATCGTCGTGTGATTGCAGATGATTTATGGATACTGTGAAGTGATTGGGTCGGTAACCAAAAGCCGATACCCAGGCTGCGTATTCACTTTCCTTTAACAGTTCATCATAGGTCTTCAGACTGACATCCCAGGGACGTCCTGAAAAACAGAAGTTGTCTTGAGTGACGGAGGCTTCACTGACTTGATCCACCAGGTCGTGAATCGTCTTTTGAGCGTTTTCAGACAACTGATCAACCAGCAGTTCACTGATAAATACTTTGGGTAAAGTGTCATCGGGATGCTGAAAATGTTTGGCAACCAGCTTTCTGCCCGGGAACTCATAATCACCACCGGCTACGTATCCTGCAGCCAGAAAAGGACGGGCCACTTTTTCAAGATTAACCTTATCCAGGTTATAGGTACGCAGGGCAATATGATCATTAATGACCAGACCATTATTTTGTCCGGCAAAGAGATCATGGATTTTCCGAGCGTCGGGTGTCAGCTCCAGATAGTTTTGCCACATGGCTTCCAGAAGGTGTTTGATGTTATCCGTTTTGGCTTCTGTCATTGCCTGATTCCTCTACCTTGTTGTTTTCTCATCGAGGGTGATGATGAAAAAACGTATTTTGCTCATGGTGTTTTATCAGCTCATGGCTGTTTAATAGCTGGCTGCAACTCTGACTGGGTCTCTGTCATGCAGCTGCAGGAGATCAATTTCTTTCCGGGTCAGTGCAGGGGCTTCTGGATTGAAAGCTGTGCTGATGCATCGGAAAGATTGGGCGGAAGTATTGGCTACCAGGTATTCGCTATCGTCAGACAAGGTTTTTGTCGACACCGGAATGAATGTCTGACTGTCCCGGAGCGTTGTCAGGCGATCTGTGCCTGCTTCCAGAGTAGGGCCAGCGTCAAAAATATCGACGTACCCCTGATAGCTGAAACCTTCCCGCTCAAGAATATTAAATACGGGTTCCCGGTCCGGCCTGGGTTCTCCAATGACGGCACGCGCCTGCTTGGGTAGCAGACGGGTGTAAATCGGGTACCGGGGCATCAGGTCGGCAATAAAGCTTTTTTCCTGAATACCTGTGAGGTAGTTGGCTCTGGACATTTCCATAGGGAAAAAGTGGGTGCCAAGGCTGTCCCAGAAAGCAGAGCGGTTGTTCTCATCAATAACACCCTGGATCTCTGCCAGGATACGGTCGGAAAAACGATCACGGTGTTCGGCAATAAACAGCAGTCTGGCGCGGCTGAGCAACTGAAGGTTAGACCAGTTGTCGTCTTTTTGAGACATGAATAATGTGCAAAGACTGGTGTAGCCGGTGTAGTCCTGACAGAGCTTCAATGCCGTCATGCGGTTGATGGTCTGCAGGGTTTCAGAAGCATGAACCTCTTCATCCACGCGGAAGTTATAAAACGGTGCCGCCAGTCCAACGGAGGCGTTGATGCCTGCAATGCCCAGGATCTCACCCTGATCAAGGTCTTCGAGCACAAAGTGATAGCTTTCTTCACCGGCGCTTTCCACTTCCCGGCTCAAAGAATCTCTGGTTTTACAGATTAGTTCGGCGAGGTGATCCCTGTTGGCAGGCAGAGTGGTCATGGAGCCTCTTGCACTGTTTGCCAAGGCTTCCAGTGCACTGAGGTCATGGTATTCGATGGGCCTGACAATTTTCATTGCTTGGCCTCTGGGTTCTTCAGCCAGTCATTGCCATTGCCTTCTGATTCATCTTTGGCCAGGGTCAGCAAAAGTGCCGCACTTAACTTGGCTCTGGGCACCAGGCTGCTGATTTTCATATATTCCTGCTCGCTGTGGATATGGCCACCCTGAACACCCAGAGTGTCAATATTGGGAATACCCGCAGAGGCAAGGTTGTTACCATCGCAGCAGCCGCCAGTGGGTTTGACATCAATATTCAGTCCCAGGGCATGACCGCATTCTTTAGCCAGCTCGAACAGTTGCTGGTTCGCAGGAGACAATACTTTTGGCTTTCTGCCAAAGTGGCCGTGAAGCTCCAGACGAATACCATTACGACTGCTGATTTCATTCACAATCATCTGCAGTTCCTGCAGGCACCAGGCTTCATCTTCCGGTTTTTCAAGCCGGATATTGAATCGATTGATGCATTTATCCGGGACAATATTGGTTGGGCCACCGCCGTGAATATAGCCCGGGTTAAAAGTGACGCCTTCCCGCTTGCCGTTCAAGTCGTCCATGGCTGAAACAAAGTCACACAGCGCACGAACTGCGTTGCGTCCCAGGTGATGTTCTCTGCCCGCATGGGCGGCTTTGCCATAGCAGACAGCGGTGAAGTTTCCGCTGCCTTTGCGTTGTCCGGCCAGGTCCCCATTGGGAAAGCTGGGTTCATAGATCATGCCAAGGTGTACACGGCTTGCGGCGTCTTTTATCAGTGCGGCTGAACCCGGAGAACCTATTTCTTCATCCGGATTGAACAGGATTTCCCAGCCGATGCTCTCAGCCCAGGGACTGGCTTCCAGAACCTTCAGAGCATTCAGCATAACTACGATCCCACCTTTAAGGTCTGTCACTCCAGGTCCGTTGATGGTGTCTTCATCGAGATGAACCACTTTCTGGAATGCGCTGTCTTTGGGAAAAACCGTGTCCATATGTCCACAAAGAAAGACTTGCAGTGGTGCTTCTGGACGCTTGCGGATTCTCAAGGCCTTACCCAACTCGTGCTGATTAACCTCTCCCAGATCATTAATAACCTCGTGAGGTTTCAGATCTATGACTTCCTGCTCGCCACCCAGGTCAGCCGTCATTGCTCTCAGACGTTCCATAACCTGATTTACACCTGCTGCATTCAGGCTGCCGGAGTTGATTTCAGCCAGCTCAATGGTGTGCTGCAGCATCTGGCTTTGAAGAGTATCCAGACTTTGCAAATAGGAATGGAGAGGGGCAAGACGGTCTGACATGAAACACCTGTTCTTTTTATAGAGCTGATTTTGAAATGCTCAGGTACACAGGCATTTCACTCTGATAGTTGTTTTGATTATTTAAGTATATGAGGTGCTGGTGGCGGCCACTCTTGATTTTGCGACAGGAAGTATTCTGATACGGACAGTAGTCATTCTGTATCATCAGGCAGGTCTGACATATTCTTGGCAAGCTACCTGAAACTGGCCACGGATTTTGCCTGATGAGGCTTACTATCAAATGAGGTGAGGTAGCCTGTCAAAACGAGGTAAGAGCTGAACAGGAATCAGGGTGATACTCAGTTCTTGAAGAGTGTTTCCAGAGTTTATCCCACCACACTTTTTTCAGCTGTTTCATGCTTTCAGGGTCCTCAATAATAAAGCCGTATTCCTGAAGGTTGGAGTAGTAAAGATTTTGGGAGCCTACGTAGTACAAATCATCATCTACCATCACAACCTTGTAATGATTCGTGGGGCTTGATCCATCTGGCCAGGTGTCATCAGGACCAAAACGATTAGTGGCCAGGTGCAAGCGATCACAGGCACCCTTCTTCAATGTCTCTTCATCAACTGGGTTTGTCGAGTTGCTATTAAGGCTTTCCATTATGGAAAAAACTTTCTGCCATACCTCTTCAGGCTTTGTTCTGTTGACATCATACTCCAGCGCGCTTCGCCCCATTGAGGAGAGGATAATGTACACATTCTTTCCTCCAAGAAGGACAGATGCCAGGGCAGTCATGGCATCGCTGCCAGCAATGGATTCGATAGCCTGCTCAGGCCAGGTATCCCAAAGCACACTGAAAGTTTGCTGAGCAATGTAGACATTCTGTTGAGAAGACTGAATTAACAGGGTGAGTGCATAGTCTGAGGGGTTGGCTTGTTTACCATCAGGCAGCAGGCCACATCCTGTTCTGCCTATGGCCAGAATGGGCACCTGCCCTTGGGAGTCGAGAGTTGGCCTGTTGATAGCCTCAGGGCAGATATTACATGTAATGGCCTTGTCGTATTTATAGGTGTGAGAAAGAAAAGGGTTGTCTGTGTCCTTGCAGGCGCTTTCCCAAAGTTTGTCAGTGAATGCTTGTGCCAGCTGAATCACAGGTCCTCGTATCTCGTACATCAAGTCGTAGACATATCGTGTATATGCCTGGTCAGTCAGATTCATGCCTCCCGTGATGAGCTGCTTATCATCTATGATGATAAGCTTGGAATGATTCCAGGACAGGCGCTGTAACGGATTTAGTGTGGCCCCATCGCAGTGGCGCAGCCCCCAGCTGGTATGAGTGGCTGCAAGATAGACTGTGACCTGCTGGTCAGGGATTTTGCTGAGATCTTCGGTCAAAAACCGCAGTGTTTCTTCGCCAGAGACCCCGTCAAGCCCTGGATGAGACAGTGACAGGCCAGCAAAGCCTGCCAGAATTCTCAGCTCTACGGATTTCCCAGTCATTCCCAATCGCGTGATAGCACTCCGGAGCATGGCCAGGAACCGTCCTGTCGTATAGGGGTGATAAAGGGCTATATCAACCCTGTGTTCTGCCTGGATGATCCTTTCGAATAAGTCATCCAGAATTTGATCTGTTGCGCCTGTGCACATGCGAGTGTCACGACCGGTGAGACCATTGTAAAAAGTATTCAAATGCTGGCATTGTGCATGGGGGTTATCCGGGCTCTGGCATTCGCTGTCGTTGGTGCAGAGTTTGAGCCCAAATAAAGGATCTCGACCTGCCTCTTCCGTATTGAAATCCCTGATGACGATATCCCGCGTAGACATTTCAAAGGTGTTTACCGGGAACGATGGTATCAGTGCGTTTTCCGGGATGGTGTTACCCTGACTTAACCCGTAGAGCCAGCCTTCATATTGCCCTTCAGGGTCTGTGGCTTCTTTCATTTGGTTGTATAAAGGCAAGAGCCTCGAATCCTCTGCCAGTGAGCATGAACAGATTCCACTCACTGTGAGAGTGAGAATAATAGAAATTTTTTTGATGGATTCTATAGCAAGCATGACAAGAAGCTTCCTTGAAGATTCTTGTAAAGAATAGAACCAGATAAGTATATGAGGTGCGGGTCGCGACCACCGTTATTTTGGTCAGGAAGTATTCTGATACGGACAAACCCTTGCCAGGGTGGGGAAAGGCGAGGAAAGCACCGACCGGGCGGCCGGTGCCATTTGGACTCTTACTTGACGACTTTTGCTACCGCACGTTCCAGTGCAGCCATGCCTTCACGAATGTCTTCATCAGGAATGATCAGGGATGGCGCCATTCTCAGAACATTCGGACCCGCTACCAGCATCATCAGCCCTTCTTCAGCGGCGGCGGCCAGGAAGTCTTTGGCTTTGCCGTGCCATTCTTCGGTGAGCTCAGCACCAATCAGCAGGCCTCTACCACGGACTTCCTTGAAGATGCCATAGGTTTCATTGATGCGCTCCAGCTCACCACGGAACAGTTCGTGCTTGCTGGTTACATTGGCCAGAACCTGGTCGTCATTGATCAGGTTGATGGCTTCCAGGGCCACAGCACAGGCCAGAGGGTTACCACCGTAAGTGCTGCCATGGCTGCCAAAACCGAAGCTTTTGGCTACTTCATCGGTAGCCAGCATGGCGCCAACAGGGAAGCCGCCACCCAGAGATTTTGCTGTGGTCAGGATGTCAGGTGTCACACCGGTAGCCATGTAAGCGTAAAGCTCACCGGTACGGCCTACACCGGTTTGTACTTCATCATAAACCAGCAGAGCTTTGTGCTCGTCACACAGCGCCCGGACACCTTTCAGGAATTCAGCATCTGCCGGAATAACACCGCCTTCACCTTGAATGGGCTCCAGTACAACTGCACAGGTTTTGTCGGAAATGGTGGCTTTCAATGCTTCCAGGTCATTGTAAGGCAGGTGGGTAACACCCGCTGGAACCGGTGCATAACCTTCACAGTATTTAGGCTGACCACCCACGGTTACCGCAAACAGGCTGCGACCGTGGAAGGAGCTTTTGAAGGAAATGATTTCATGCTTTTCAGGACCGGTGTGGTCAAAAGCGTATTTTCTGGCCAGTTTGAAGGCGGCTTCGTTTGCTTCAGTACCGGAGTTGCAGAAGAAAACCTTGTCTGCAAAGGTGATTTCGGTCAAGCGTTGTGCAAGAGCAAGAGCCGGTTCGTTGGTGTATACGTTACTCAGGTGCCAGAGCTTTTCGCTCTGCTCTTTGAGCACTTTGACCAGCTGCGGGTGGCAATGGCCCAATGCATTGACGGCAATGCCTCCGGCAAAGTCAATGAATTCCCGGCCTTCCTGATCCCAGATTCGTGAGCCTTTTCCGCGAACGGGAATCATCGCCTGTGGTGCATAGTTGGGCACCATGACTTCGTCGAAGGTCGCTCTGTTTACGGAATATTCGGTCATCTCTTGTCCTCGGGGCTCATGGCTTTTTTATAGTGAGCACTTTTCTTCACTGAGGGTGACGAAAAAGGGTGCTTGGGCTCATGGCTGAATTTTCGTGAAATTATTCATCGCTAAAGAACCTCTGCTCAATGAATGTCTTCAGGTAGCAGTATTCTTTTTGCTGTTTGTCTCTTCATTATGGATCAAAGCCAGAGCAAAGAGTTTACACCAAGCGACCAGGAGTTTTCTCTAAGGACCGCTAATTAAATTAGCACTCAGAATTTAAAGGCTTCTGCTACTTTCATCTTTGTGTTTTACATGAATGAAGCCGGGTTATGGA
This sequence comes from Endozoicomonas arenosclerae, assembly GCF_001562015.1. Classification (GTDB taxonomy): domain Bacteria; phylum Pseudomonadota; class Gammaproteobacteria; order Pseudomonadales; family Endozoicomonadaceae; genus Endozoicomonas_A; species Endozoicomonas_A arenosclerae. Next base: position 40,092 of record NZ_LASA01000103.1, read on the forward strand.
GTACACGCCAGAAAAAGCCAGAGGGTATGTTGAGGAAAAGAATCATCTTGGTTTTCTGACTCTCAGAGACCTCCCTGGTCTATTGGAAAAATACGTCAAAACAGGTACAAAAGCACTGGACTATGGTTGTGGGGCAGGGATGATGATGCCTTTGATCAAGCGCTGCGGATTTGATGTAGAGGGCATGGATATTTCGCTCAATATGTTGAACATTGCTATGAGAGATCATAAAAACACCGCTTTCACTCATATTGATTCGGCATCCATTCCCCGCCCGGATGAGCACTATGATCTGGTTTTAATCTGTTATGTACTGGTTGAAATCTCCTCATTATCCGAGATGGAAGCTATTACCCGAGAAGTTCATCGGGTGCTTAAGCCCGGAGGTATAGCCGTTGTTATTGTTAGCTCTGAGCAGAAGTTCAGCGGCGACTGGATGCTGGTGGATAATGACTTCCCTGAGAACCAGAACCTAACCAGCGGTAGTCGTGTAAAATGTCGTCTGGGTGATTCCAAATTGGTGTTTGAGGATTATTTCTGGACGGATAAGGATTATCGCTCGGTTTTTACCCGTTCAGGGTTGAAGGTCCTGAAGTGGCACCAGCCTTTAGGTAGAGAAGAAGACGGATTACCCTGGAAAGATGAGCTTCACTCGCCTCTTTTCAGTATCTACGTTCTGGGTAGGTGAGCTCCCAGTCCGTGGTCAATAAGCTCTCTACGCCAGATGTCCCTGAAGGTTGCTACCTCTTCATGAATAATACCCGGGCTGGTCTCTGTAAATAGTTTCTTTGAGTGGCTCAACAGGGCTTTTTTGTCGTTATTGTTCTCAGTGTACTTTACGGCTCTCATGCAAAGTAGCCCGTTAAGCTGTGCGGGTTCAACACAGCTAATGTCAGGCTCATGGTCAATAATGGACTGGCAGAGTTCAGCCAGTTCATTCACCTCTCTTTCTTTGAGTGTGTCATCTTCCAGCATTAACTCCAGATAGACTCTTATGGCTTCGTTTTTCAGCCAGGAAAGGTTTCTGAAGCCGTACATCTGAGTGGGTATGAGGATGTCACCTAGAGTTTGCAATTGATGGTCAAGTTCCGAGATATGGGCTTTCACTTGATCAATGTCATCCAGCTCGGAAAGGCGATCTGCAAAAAGTTGTGCTTTGTTAACCTGGTGCTGTTTGCATAAGGAGATCAGAGGCTTTAACAGTGCTTTCAGGGCTCCCTGATAGCTAGCCAGACGTTCTGAAATATTCTTTTTTTTATGCTCAAACCATTTCGGTGGTGCAGGAATGTTTTTTTCTGCATCAACACTTTTAAGTTTATATCCCTGCCATTGTCCTTTGGGGTCTCTGGAGGGCAACCTTTGCATCAAGCGGGTAAGAGGGACAGCTTCAGTCTGATTGGTTCGCACTTTCAGCCACCGGGTGGTTCTCTCACTCAGTTTGTCGGCAGGGAGTACTTAAAAAGCAGATTTTTATGGAGTTTCCGGGACTGAAAAAGAGCGCTCAAGCCGGGTGCTTTTCTTATTCTTATCCGTCAGCGTTATGGTTAAGGCTAACTGGTCGTCATTTGACAGGTTGAAAGCGATTTTCGAAAGAGTGGTCCGGTCATCAGGAGAGAGTTTGATCTGGCGGCTTTGTCTGGATACTGCGTTGCCATGTTTACCTGATTTTCGGGCTTCAATTCTGTATTGATATATCCCTGTATGTAGACTGATTGCCGATGGAGTCAGATAAAGAGTTTCTCCTACCCATGTTGACTGGATCTCAATCAATACTTCTTCTGAAGCAGAAACCTGGTGGGCAAACAGAAGGGATGTCAGGGAAAGTAGCCTGAGAAAACGTCTCATACTCATAAAGGCTGTCATTTTCCGGTCATGCGTGAGGAAAAGAGGTTGCCCCTGAAGGCAACCTCTCATGCACTTAAGGAGTGCTGGTGCTGCCCTGATAGACATTAGCAACGTTAGAGCTGCCAGTCTGGAGGCTGTAGGCGTAGTTGTTGGAGTCAGTCTGAACAACGGTAATGCTATGGTTGTTACCTGCCTGATCCAGGTGAGCATCGTTGTTGTTACCGGTTTGAGTCAGCAATCCAACGCTGTCAAAGCTATTGCCAGGCCAGGATTCAATAACACCTCTGTTGTCATTACCGGTCTGGGTAATGGTGGCTTCGTTATTGTCGCCACGAGCGTTGTTGTTAGCTCTGTTATTGATGCCTTCCTGAGCGATAGAAACCAGGTTGTTATCACCAAATTGAGTGATTCCGGAACGGTTACGCTCGCCCAGCTGAGATACTGTACCGGTGTTGCTGATGCCTCTCTGGTTGAATCCAGAGAAGTTATTCACACCATCCTGCTCGGATGTGGCGCTGTTTTTACCACCGTTCTGGGTAGCGAACAGAGTACTGGTGCCACCTGTCTGCTTGAACTGAATCAGGTTGTCATTACCGATTTGAGTCAGACGAGCTACAAGGTTATCACCCAGCTGTCCACCTTGATAAACCTGAGGTACAGAAGAGCTGCCCTGGATGGTGTTTGCAGTACCGTCCTGGGTGGCAGTGATGGAAAGGCTGTTACCTTCCTGCTGCAGATTGGCAACGTTGTCGTTCCTCAGTTGCAGAAGGGATACTGTTGAATCTTGAGTGTTCACCTGATCCACTTTTGCTGCGTTGTTATCACCTTGCTGACTGGAGGTTACAGTGTTGTTTGCTCCATTAATCTGAGAAACGGTAACGTTATTCAGATTACCAGTCTGGGTGTTGTTGACAGTACTGGTGGATTGAGAGAATTGTCTCAGGTTGGCTACGTTCTGATCTCCGTCCTGATCGGACTGAGCGGTATTATCCGTAGCGTCGATCTGCCAGATATTGGCCAGACCATTCCTGCCCGTCTGGTTGATTGTGGCAGTACTAGTGGTGCCAGCCTGGTTTACAGAAGCATTGTTATTGTTGGCGTCTACTACCTGGTTGATAGTGGCTGTCAGGTCCTGACCATTCTGTCCCACGTTAGCGCGGTTATCACTGGAAGCAGCATAAACACTGCCAGACATCATCAAGGCCAAAGCCAGAGGCGTTAATTTTTTCATGATCTTTCCTTGTTAGGGTTTGGGTTAGTTACTCTGTTCGATCTGAACATTCTGGTTGCCAGACTGAATAACACTGACAGACAGTCCGTATCCGTTTTGAATAATGTAGGCGGAATTGTTTTCGCCCAGTTGAGTTAACTCGGCAACATTGAAGCCACCCAGTTGCGAAATTTCTGTGTAGTTATTAAATCCGGCCTGATGCATCAATACATTGTTGTAGTCGCCTGTTTGCGTGATGCTGGCCTTATTTCCCGAGCCACGCTGAATAGCGGTAATGTTATTGGCAAAGCCATTCTGTGAAGCATTGATGCTGTTATTGAAATTGAACTGGGCACTTCGAAATAGATTTGCTTCGCCAGACTGTTCCAACGTCAGACTATGGTCGGCACCCATTTGGATGACACCCGCCGTATTGCCTCCGCCAGCTGAAAGCTCATCCCAGCTATCAAGGTCCATTGCCAGCGATGGAAGCGAAAGGAAAAGTAATAAAATCCACAGCAAACTGCGCAAAATAAACACCTGAAAAGAATTAAATGCTGTATAGATTTTGTGGGAATCAGGTGGAGACAGGTATCATCAGAAAGGATGAAAATTTTAACTGTTTCACATTTCAACTCACCCGAATGGGTGAGTTGAGGTGAGGTTTATTTCGGGCTTATTTCGGTTTGATGACCCATCCCTCTTGAGAGTTAATCAATGGCAGACAGAACGGTGGGAGGACTGGCATTTAGATAAGGACCAAGAACTGGATTTTTGAGTTCCTCTGGGTCTTTCAACTGCCATGAGTTGGCTTCAATGCCCTGGGCAATAAGATGAAGAACGGCCGATTCAATGGCAGACATCACACATAACTGAACAGGCTCGTTGTTTGTATAGCCTCCTTCAGCCTCAAGCAGTCGTTTATATTCAACGAATTGATAAACACCGGCCTGAAGTTCATGGGAGAGAATCGTCTTGGTAACATTCACGCTGTGCAGAATCTGTCCTGTATAAATATCAACAGCACGCAGATTAACAGTGACCTGATCCTGACGGTATTTACCCGAGCTACCAATACCGAAGTAACGTGCGCCGGCGCCACCGGTTCTGACATTGCTTTCATAGGCAATGATGCCGCCTTCCAGTAATACACTGGCAGAAGCCAGGGGAGGGAGTGACGCAGAAGTATCTGCTCCTTTTTTTGCGGCCCGAATGATTTTTCTTTCAGTTAACAAATTCTGCAGGCCTTCTCTCTCCAGAGGAATAAACCATCCGGAGTCTTTCAGAGCTGTGTTCAACATAGCGGTGGCACCCTGGGTGACCGCTGTTGAAAAGTTGCTGGAAGGTGCAGGGCGATATTGCCCTGTTTGGTCCTGGAAGGCATAGACCGACGTAATGATTTTACCGGCAGGTTCGGGCAGTGAAGACAGATCCTGATAGGTTGCACTTCTGGGCATAAGAGTGGGTGCTTCTTCTGTAGAAGGAAACTTGCCGGTAATGGGATTACCAGCACACCCGCTGATCAGCAAGATGACCAGAACGAAAACTGCATGTTGCATTTTAATTGTTCCTAGTCTGCGATCAGTCCGTCTACCGTAATCGTCGTCGATTCTCCGGTATTCTTGTCAGTGGTTACGATATTCAGGCCATCGCCGCCTTGATCGATCTGTACGATGAAGTCGTCTGTGCTGAGCAGCCCCGAGTTTTGACCTCCCTGACCAATATCGGCCAGTAACTGGCTTAGCAGCCGTGACTGCAGGGAGTCATTAAACCTATCCAGGCTGCTTCTTTGGGATGAGCTTGAAGAGCCTGATGTATGTTTATTCTGGGATTGGGCATTACTTATAAGATAAGTACCATTAATAGGATTGCCGCCAAAAGAGGGATTAACAGGGGAGTACACCAGCTCGCTGGCAAGACTTTGTGTGGTTGTAAAAAGTGTGGCTGAAAAAAACAGAGATGCAGTCAAAAAGACAGGTTTCATAGTGATCTTCCTGATTCAAGGTTTCCTTTATGAGCTGATATCAGTCTCGATAGCGGCTCGTTTAATTCGAAAGTTATTCTGTCGTTGTTGTTTATTTAAAGTTAAAACTGTTTAGAACTCATCTTCAGCAAGGTCTTCACTGGTGTGAACACTTGAATTATTGAGCAAGTACTTCACTCGCTGTTCAACAGATTCCACTGCATGCATGGCTTTCTTTTCAATTTCAGAGCGTGCAGGACTGAGTGCAGTAATAAAAAGCAGCTTCCTGTTCATAGTGATCAAAATTTGGCTGCCCCGTAACGCGTCCGGATTTTCGGTGATCACCAGGTTGTCTCTAAGCGTCGGATTCAGTTCCCACCAGATTCGGGCAAACTGTTTATAAAAGTTTCGACCGGGTGGTGTCAGCGTTCTATCGATTACCAGCCCTTGTAAAGGGCTTCTGGCGCCTGGTGACGGCAGGGATGGATCATCAGCCTGAACCTGAAATATGATAAAGAAACTGGAAAGAATCATTATGAGAATACGGAACAATGCAGAACAGCTCATAATACTTCCTTGACTTCAAAGTGCCTGGCTGAGGTTTTTTACCCAGGCGCTGGCCTGAGTCCGGTTTTTAATATCAAGCTTTTTATAGAGATTCGATAGATGGGTTTTGACTGTGTTCTCGCTTAGAAAAATTTTTCTGGCAATTTCAGTATTGGTGGCACCGGTTGAGACCAGAACCAGTATTTCTCTTTCTCTGGGCGTTAAATCATCAGGAATGACTTTTTGAATCGGCTCTTCAATATGGGGTCTTCGTCGCATTTTTTTGATGACACTGGCCATGGTTTTTCTGGGAATCCAGTACTCATCATCCATAATTAACTGAATCCCCTTGATCAATTGACTTAGAGAGTCATCTTTATAGAACAAACCACGAATGTCGTATTGTTCAAACAAGAACTGAATGCATTGATTTTTGTCGGTATTGAAGAGTGCAATCCGATGGTTTGAGTGGTTGTTGGCTAGATTGGATATGACATTTTGAAGACGTTCTTGTGAAAGGATGCTCATATCCATAAGGAATAATGAACCAAAGGAATAAACCCGGTTAGAGGCAATAGTTCCAGGTGAAAGGGTTCTAAATTCAAAGTGCTTCTGTAAGCTGTTTTCAAGTAAGGTAATCTGGAAACTGTTCTCAGTGACCAGATAAACGACGCTTTTCATTCGAACATCCTGTTCTCAGCTTTTATTTTTATGTGGGGCAATTATCAGAAATTATTATTACAGTTTTAAATAATTGTTCAAGTGAGACTTTGAACACATTTGCAGGTTGCATTTTGTTCTTTAGGCATGTAAGTATTTTCCAATTGAAAAATGAGCCTGAAGAAGAGTGCATGACTCCGGCCTCAGGCTGGTCGTTCATAGATGACTGTTAGTAAGTTCTCTCTGGCGTTTTGAAGCCTTCGTGCCGCTTCATTATCGGTCATGACATGCGCTTTCGCCTCCAAACTTTTCAGGGTGACTCCGCTCTTCAAGTATTGCTGGGCATCTTGCAGAGAAACAAACTTTTCATAGGGCGTCATCATATCTTCGTAACGGTAA
>NZ_LASA01000104.1 GCF_001562015.1 Endozoicomonas arenosclerae
GAGGATAAGGAGGTCTTCCGTTGCCACGCTTAGGGTAATAGGGCTCGATTACGGCCTCTAAGCGTTTCCATGGAATCAGAACCTCCATTCTTTCAAGAAAAATTTCCCTACGAGTTCTGCGTCGCTTCTGGCTGAATTCACTGTCGGAAAAAGAGAGTTGTTGGTCCATGACTACCTCTGATCAAGCTGCTGAGATTATTATCTCATGATCAGGGACTTATTCGCAGGTTCCTTAGCTTTCCATAATGAGATTTTGAACTCATCTTCAGAAATTGTTACTGAGGGTATGAGTTCGTTTTTTTTCTGCCCGCTTTCGTCTATTTTAATCTTATCTGCTCGTACGAATAGACTGGACTGGTTGTACATTCAAGATTCACCCCTTCTTTGTGTATGAATGCAGTGCGTGCTTTCAGGGCTTATGTTGTGAAAATGAAGTGTGTGCCCACTGAGTTAATCAGATGGTTTTCTGCTCTAATTCTTTTCTTATCAATGGACGTCTGGTCTCAGGAAGATGGTTTAAATACTGAGTTCACATTTGATTTAGAGGTATTTGATCAATTCTTTTCTCTCAATGTTCAGGAGAATGCTCTGGGCCTTCAGGGTAACTCTTCTGAATCCACTGCCTTATTAACGATACATCTGAAGGTTTCCGGAGGCGTTCAGGAAAAGTCAGGGGGTCAGGTGTTGTGGCTCTGTTCGAAGGGAACTGATTTGTTGATACACACCGAAAAACCTGCTGAAAGAATCCGTTCCGGCTCTGTGGTTTTAAGTAAGGTAGAGGTGAGTTCATCCGGAGGGCAGGGAGCATTTCCTGAAATTGAAATTTATAACCCTGAGCAGTTAGTCCCATCCTGTAGTCTGTATCAGCATGGAAGCAGGCTGATTCTATTGAGTAGGTTGAATCGTTCTTTCTTTCAATTGAATGATAAGAGGTACTGGGTATATGACCTTCCAGGAGAGTGGCTTCTAAAAACGAACATCTTTCCTGGTATAAGGCATTTGGGGGGAGGATGGAGTCGACCAAAATTAGACATTCCTGAGCTTACACAGGAACAGTTGCTGAGTTTTGGAGCTGCCAGTAAAGGGAGTAATGGAGAAAGATCGGGGCAAGAAAGTGAAAGAAGGGAAGGGGCGGGAGAAGAGGGCGATGATCGCAAGCCAAATCAGGGCACTCTTGAAAGCTCTTTAGTGGATCATCAAGCGCTGCTGGCTGAATTATTGAAGCATTTATTGTTGATTATCCAAAATGAACTGAACATCAGTTATTTTGCTCAGGCATTAGTGTCTTCATTTCAGAGTCAGCCGGAATTTTTATCGTTGTTTGCAAGCGCACACTCCATTGTATTACCCGAGAATTACTCAGTGCAGAGCTGGGTTACAGTGTTTAGTTGGATTGCGTCACAGTCAGGCAGTGAAAGTGAGCATTTAAGTAGTCTCTTGAATCTGGTTCCTGAAAGTCACATTGCATTATTTTCTCAGGCTGTGGGGTCTGCGGAAATATTCACTGAGCTTGGTTTAGAGCCCCAGGGTGGAGCGCCTGAAGCGTTTCCTGAACCTACTCCTGAGAACTTTATCCAGATACTGATGCAACTCTACCCATCGCAGCCAAACTTCATTACAAACTTTACTCAGTCGCAGGGAATAACATTACCTTCTGAATATGGTGAGGAGACCTGGGAAGTGATCATAAATTGGTTGGTCTCTCATCAAGCATTGGGAGAGCTTCACAATATGGCTCAACAGGGTGATGGAGCTCAGTTCCTGGAAGCGGCTGACCAATTTAGACGTTATCGAGCGTCCTGGAGTGAAGGCGAGATGGAGACGGATTTATAAAGAGTGGCAATACAAGGTCTTTTCCAGACTTATGGGGGGCTCCATAAGTCTGGTGATGAATAGCTGGATTAACTGATATTTCCGGTCACGCGAACGCGTTTACTTCCAGCTTCGGAGACTGGTTCTTTTGCCTTTCTCGCTTCTTCCTGCTTCTTATCGATGACGTTTTTGATAGCAATTAGAAAGCCCATAAAGACAAATGCGCCCGGTGGCAGAATGGCGAACAGGAATTGCTTGTAATCCTGGAAAACGACAATTGTCCAGTTTTCAGCAACAGGACCCAGCAACAAATCCATACCTGAGAATAATGTCCCCTGACCTACGAGTTCACGTAATGCCCCCAGTAGCACCAGAATGGCTGCAAAACCTGCGCCCATCATAAATCCGTCAAATGCAGCAGGAGCAACAGGATGCTTGGAGGCGTAGGCATCCGCACGACCCAGAATGATGCAGTTGGTGACAATCAGGGGAATAAAAATCCCCAGAATTTTATAAAGCTCATAGGTATAAGCCTGCATCAACAGTTCAATACAGGTTGTGAAAGAGGCTATCACCATCACGAAGACAGGAAGGCGAATGGCATCGGTCACCTGATGCCGGATCAAGGAGACAACAATGTTTGAGCCCATAACAACCAGCATGGTGGCAATGCCCAGACCCAGAGCATTAACGACACTGTTGGAAACACCCAGTAGTGGGCACAGTCCCAGCAGCTGAACCAGCGCCGGGTTGTTGTTCCAGAGCCCGTCCCAGGCGATTTTCGCTGCAGACTGATCAGCAAACAGAGTGCTTTTCTGAACGTCTGAATCCGTAGAAACTTCTTCAGTCATTTTTCTGCTCCCTCTCTAGGTTCGTCAGGGCGGCTTTGCCCTGCTTGAACAGCTCCTCTCTGTGAGAGTTGAAGTAGTTCAGGGTTCGGTACACAGAGGCAACAACGGCTCTGGGTGTGACGGTTGCTCCGGTAAACTGGTCGAACTGGCCGCCATCTCTCTTCACACCCCAGTCTTCAGGAGCCGGGTCATCGAGTGATTTACCACGGAACTGCAAGATCCAGTTGGAAACCTTAGTGTCTATTTTATCACCCAGCCCGGGGGTTTCCTTGTGCTGGGTGGCTCTGACACCGGCCAGCGTTCCATCGGCGTAGATGCCGACCAGAAGTTCGATTTTTCCAGCGTAGCCATCGGGTGCAATGGCTGGAAGAATCACTGCAACGGGTTTGCCATCCTTGAAAGCAACGTAGCCATCTTTTTCAGTGGAGGTGGCCAGCAGTTCATTGGGAGGAATGGCTATTCGTGTATCAAGAATGCTGTTGTCGTGTGTGTTGTCAGGCAGAATCTCTTTCAGCGCTCGAGCTTCAAAGGCACGAACCTGAGCATGAATTTTGTCTTCGGTAAAAACAAAAGTCAGGGCAATCAGTCCGACAGTCATTATGGCAAACAGACCCAGGGTCAGACTGTTACGGGCAATGCTGCGAACCATGCCGCTGGCCTTAGCTTGCTTCTCTTCAGGCTCGTTTTGATTCTGTGAGTCACTCATTTCGCATCAATTCACTTTTATCCAGTTCTAGTTAACAAACCATCCAATTTTTACTGGAAACAGTTAACTGTCATTGGGTAGACCTTTGTTTGGCTTTTTGTGGCCATAGGTTCTGGGCTGGGTGTAGTAATCAATCATGGGGGCTGCCATGTTCATGAGCAGTGTGGCAAAGGCGACACCGTCCGGATAGCCACCCCAGGCTCGGATAACGTAAACAATGATCCCGATTCCTGCACCAAAAATCAGTCGTCCCTTATTACTGGTGGCACTGCTGACAGGGTCGGTAATAATAAAAAAGGCTCCCAGCATGGTGGCGCCACTGAATAAGTGGAATAGAGGAGAGCCGTGACTGCCTGATCCGGTGCCGCCCCAGAATAATGTCGACATAACTAGAAGAGCAGCCAGCATGCCAACAGGCGCGTGCCAGGTGAATACTTTTTTGTAGATCAGGAACAGGCCGCCAGCCAGATACGCCAGGTTGATCCAGAGCCAGCCACGCCCGGCAAAATATTGCAGGGCAGGATTTTCTAACCAGAGTTCCTTCATGGTCAGGGAGTTATTCTCACGGACAACATCCAGAGGGGTAGCCATGCTAATGGCGTCAACACTGATGCCATGTCCAAAGAGGGGGAATATGGAGAAAAGTGCATCGCTGAAACTTTTGACAGCAGTGTGTCCCTCAGCACCCATGGGAGGAAGCCATTGAGTCATTTCCTGTGGAAATGAAATCAGCAGAAGCACATAGCCCAGCATGGCAGGGTTGAATGGATTGTTGCCAAGGCCGCCGTAGAGCTGCCTGCCAATAATAATGGCGAAGGAAACTCCGATCAGAGTCAGCCACCAGGGCGAGAAAGGAGGCAGAGCCAGAGCCAGCAATACGGCAGTCACGATGGCTGAGCCGTCAGACAGGTAGAAGCTGATCGGCCTGCGTCGTATTTTAAGGATCAGGGCTTCCGAACCCAGTGCGATCAGGACACACCAGATAAGGTTGATCAGTGTGCCCCAGCCAAAGAATACTGTTTGCATGGCCAGGCCCGGCACTGTGGCCAGGAGAACCAGTTTCATTACCTGCTGCGTGCTGTTGGGGCCGCGAGCATGGGGGGATGTCTGCCTTACCAGGGTCATCGTGAATTCCGACTGTTTATCTATTGAGAAACTGTCTTATCCCTTGGTAGAACAAAACAGTTTTCTACTGAACTTTATGCTCGTGAGCTAGTGCGGTTAAGCGCTAAATCCCATACCGTTCGCACTGAGCCTGTCGAAGTGCATTACCATTGACGCTTGGCTGCTGCACTAGCTTCCTGCTGCCAGGGCTTTTTCAGCCTCAGCGGCTTTGGTTTGTGCTTCTATCAGGACTGTTTCCAGAGCACTGGTATCACCTTCAGCGTTCTCCAGAGCCCGTTGTGCTTTCTTGACAGCAGCTCTGGCCATGGCGTTCTCAATCTTTAACTTCTTGAGATCATCGCCAGCCTGAACTTTGGCCGGGGCTTTAGAAACTTCCGGCTCGGTCACTGTAACCGAGGGCTTTCCTTCTTCCAGCTGCTCAAGCTTTTTACGGCACTCGTCTACTTTACTCTCGAGTGAAACGATATCCTCAGAGCCAGATTCCTGAGCTTTAGCCAACTCTCGTTCGGCCTTCTTCAGCGCCGCTTTGGCCATTGCCTTTTCAATTTTCAGTTTCTTATCATCCGCTGGATCGGACGACTTTTCCTGACTATTGGTTGAAGAGGCCTGCGACTGAGCAGGTGTCAGTGCATCCAATTTCTTTTGGCTCTGTTCTACTGCTTTCTCCAGTTCTGCTAATTCAGAACTGCCTTCCTCGCGGGCTTTATTCAAGGCACGCTCGGCTTTCTTGAGGGCAGCTTTGGCCATGGCCTGCTCAATTTTCAGCTTTTTCTCATCGTCAGCTGCAGCAGGTTTCGCTGGCGCTGCTGTAGTGGCATCTGCCAGCTCTTTGGCTAATGCCTCAGCCTTCTTACGGCTTTCTTCAACGGCTTCCTTCAGGGCTTCCGTTTCTGAGTTGCCTTCTTCCAGAGCGGTTGCCAGGGCACGCTCTGACTTTTTCAGAGCAGCCTTAGCCATGGCTGATTCAATCTTCAGCTTTTTAGCGGCTTCTGCATCAGGTGTCGCGACTTTGGGCTGTTCGGTAGCAGAAGCAGCGTCAAATTCTTTCTGAAGCTTTGCCACCTGTGTTTCCAGCATGCTCACGTCGGCCGTCAGCTTCTCGACGTCACCCTCTCCCTTTTCCTGAGCTATAGTCAGCGCTCTTCGGGTTTTCTTCAGCTGGGCGTTGGCCAGGGATAGCTGTATTTTCAGCTCTTTCTGCTCAGCAGACAGGACTGTTTTTGCTGGCTTACTGGCCGTTGCGCCTGCTGCTTTCTTGGCTTTTGCACGTTCTATGGCAGCTTGCACAGGATCCACTGCAGCAGTTGTACTGGATGAACTGTCTTGTTTGGCTGAGGCTTCTTTGGCGGCTTTCAGTTTGGCTGCTCGCTCAGCATTTGCACGACGTTTGGCTTCTTTTTCTGCCTGCTCTTTTTCCAGTCGGGCCTGACGGCTTTCGTATCGAACCTTGGAGCGTTCTGCCTTGGCGTGCTTGGCTTCCTGGGCACGAATTTCTCCCTTGGAGGCTCGATAGTACTGAACCAGTGGAATACTGCTGGGGCAGACAAAAGAACAGGCGCCACACTCAATGCAATCAAACAGGTTATGGTGCTTCAGCTGTTCATGGTTCTCGGACTTTGCGTGCCAGTAAAGTTGTTGTGGCAGCAGAGAAGCAGGACAGGCTTCTGCACACATACCGCAGCGAATACAAGCCTGAGCAGGCATGGCCGGGGGAAATTCTTCACGGGTGCCAGCAATCAGGCAGTTAGTCGTTTTGGTGACTGGGACGTCCAGGTCATCCAGAGTGAATCCCATCATGGGCCCACCCATAATCAGGGTTGCCAGTTTCTGATCGCTGACTGCAGCCGTTTTCAGAAGGTGTCGAGTAGATGTACCCAGCAAAACTTCCAGATTTCCAGGGCTGGATAGCGCTTCACCTGTCAGGGTTGTGATCCTTGAAATCAAGGGTTTGCCCTGGTGGACGGCATCATTAACGGCAACTGCGGTGCCGACATTCTGAACGGCAATTCCCAGGTCTGAAGGCAGTTTGCCAGATGGCACTTCCTGGCCGGTAAGAATCTGAATCAGCTGCTTTTCACCGCCAGAAGGGTATTTGGTTGGAAAAACGACCACTTTAATATAATGACTGTTGTCGCTTTGGCTGACCGCCTTTTTAACCGCTTCAATCGCTTCAGGTTTGTTATCTTCAATCCCTATCAGGCAGCGCTCGGAATTCAGCAGGTATTTCAATATCTCTGCACCGGCCACAATAGCTTCAGCACGCTCTCTCATCAGCATGTCGTCAGCAGTGATATAGGGCTCACACTCAGTGCCATTAAGAATCAGGGTGTGAATAGGGCTTCTTGGCGAGAGCTTGACCGCAGTTGGGAATCCAGCTCCTCCCATACCGGCAATGCCTGAATCTCGAATGAGGTTAACCAGATCCAAAGGGTTTACCGATTGAAATTCTTTGACTGGACTGAGTTCACACCACTGATCCAGACCGTCTGGAATGAGTGTGATGCAGTCGTCGTGCATTCCGGAAGGGTGAGGAATAGCTTCTTTCCCAATCGCAGTAATGGTTCCAGAGGTAGGGGCATGAACCGGCACACTGACAAAGCCGGTAGCTTTGGCAATCATCTGACCTTTTAACACTTTATCACCCACTGCAACTATAGGCTCGGCGGGTGCTCCTGCATGTTGCGATAAAGGGAGGGTCAGTTTCTCCGGCATGGGTGCCGGTCTGATCGGCGTACTGGTGGATTGATGCTTATTCTCTTCAGGGTGAACACCGCCGGTTAGAGGCCAGACTCTTTGTTTTGATTCCGTAATATCCTTGAGAGGCAGGTTCATACTGCTTGTCCTCTCATGTCTGTGGCAATCAGTCCGGATTCTGCGTCCTTGGAGGGCAATGTCCAACTCCAGGTTCGGGTGGTGGTTTCAATCGCAATCATATCAATGCAGTCAACCGGGCAAGGCTCAACACAAAGGTCACAGCCAGTACATTCATCTTTCATGACGGTGTGCATCTGTTTGGCAGCACCAAGAATGGCGTCAACCGGGCAGGCTTGCAGGCATTTGGTACAGCCAATGCACTCATCTTCCCGAATGTAGGCAACCATGGTTGGTTTTTCTGCGCCGTGCTCTTCATCCAGGGGTTCAGGCTCAACATCAAGGAGGTCTGCCAGGGCATTGATTGTGGACTGTCCACCAGGAGGGCAGCGGTTAATGGATTCACCGCTGACAATGGCTTCTGCATAGGGCTTACAGCCGGGAAATCCACATTGACCACATTGGGTTTGTGGCAGCAGCTCATTCACCTGATCAATGATCGGATTGCCTTCTACCTTGAATCGGACACTGGCAAAACCCAGTACGGCGCCAAAAACCAGAGCCAGTACAAGAAGGGCGATAATGGCGTAGAAAACTATTTCCATAATCCTTAACAGAACTCCCTTACAGTTTGATCAGGCCGGTGAAGCCCATGAAGGCCAAAGACATCAGGCCAGCACTGATCATACCAATGGCGGCTCCCCTGAAAGGAGTCGGGACATCGGCAGCAGCGATGCGTTCGCGCATGGCGGAAAACAGGACAAGAACCAGTGAGAAGCCGGCTGCAGCTCCAAAACCGTAGGTGGCAGAGTCCACCAGAGAGCTGTTCAGGCGGTTACTGTTTAGCAGAGCCACACCCAGAACTGCGCAGTTACTGGTGATCAGTGGCAAAAATACACCCAATACCCGATGCAGGAGAGGGCTGACCTTTCTGACGACCATCTCGGTAAACTGTACAACCACAGCAATAACCAGAATGAAGGCTATGGTTTTAAGGAATTCCAGACCCAATGGGACGAGCAGGTATTGATAAGTTAAATAGCTGCAGATAGAGGCCAGAGTCAAAACAAAGGTTGTCGCCAGGGACATCCCCATGGCCGACTCCAGCTTGTTGGAGACACCCATGAACGGACAGAGGCCCAGAAACTGTACCAGTACAAAGTTATTGACCAGGATGGCACTGACCATAATCAGTACCAGTTCGCTCATCTGTTCCATTATGACTCTACCGAGAGTGTGTTCGAGGGCTGACTCTTTACTATGAAAATGCTGCTCTCTCAGGATCTTTAGCTATTTTCATGTTTCGGGGTGAGCGGTATTTCCGGCTCATGGCTGTTTGAAGGCCCGGTTCAAGTGTCAGCAGTGTCTATACCCGAATGTGACGGTCAAGTATATATGCCATAAAAATGCAGTTAAATGACTTATAAAGATCTAAAAGGAATAAATATAAAACTGGCATCCACCAAAATGGAGTCCGACAGACTCCTAGCCACATTTCTTGGTGAAAACTGCGGGATTATAGCGGGATTGGAACGCTGATGCATTGTGGAAATCCATAGAGCCTCTAATGGATTCATGTCTTTGAAGCTGTCAGGGTGAAAAAGCCTGATCAAAATGGAGCATCTCAGTCAGGCTTTATTTATCTGCTTCAGGAGTTGCTGCGCTGGCTGTTGAGGTTTGCCAGTAGTTCCTGTCCATTGTCGAGCAAAGAGGAAACCAGGTTTCTCAGGTCATCCAGCTCCAATGAAGAAAGATGGCCAAATACCTGCTCATTGTACTGTTCCAGTTCAATCAGAGTGTCATCAATTTTTCGTTTGCCATTGCCGGTCAGTCTGAGCAGAACACTTCTACGGTCTTTGGGATTGGTGGCTTTGAGTATGTAGCCTGCCTCTACCAACTTATTCACTTCAACAGTGATGAAGGCTCCGGAAACATTCAGCATAGAGGCTACATCCCTTACGTTTACGCCCCTTGAGTTTTCAGGCTCTGCCAGCGTAAGCAGTATGTTCAGTTGAGGTGTACTCAAACCAATTTTTTCTGCCATCACTTTGCGGGTGGAAGTCAGGGTGGAAGATAACTGATCGAGATTACGCAGCAGTTTCTGGTATTGGCTGGATCGTGTATCCGCAAGTTCCGGTGATGCAGGTGGCATGTCGGAGAACGGAGATTCTGAAATCAGTGCACTACCAAAAGCGGTCTTGCCGGTTATAAAAGGGTTGAGTTTCGCCATAACAACCTGACTGTCTTTTCATCGTTATTTTTAATATGAAAAATTCAGGCTCCTAGTCACCTGAAGTGCCGAGGCAAGGAGCGTTAATTTTTTTTCGCTCATGGCTGCCTATAGTGAAGATGCCACCACTTTATAGAGGGCTAAGATCAGGAAGTTCATTGGGTTGAACTTTATGCGAGAGCACTATTCCTGGTCCGGCTACTGTCTAATATGGGCTGGCATTCGTTCATGGCTAATGGGTTGAGGATAACAATGATAGGCAGGATTGACTATCTGTGCGGTGTAAAAGGCACTGAAATTGCGCATAAATGAGCAATAAAACAGTGCGCCTGCACTTTTGTGGTGATCTTTGATTGTATTTGATTGCTTTTGGTATTTTCGGGTCGCCTGAAAAATCCATAAATCTCAAGTAGCAGGTTCCCGCCACATAGGCCAAAGAGAAGGGCCGTCGGGGAGTTTGATTTCAGTGATCACTTTGAAGCCGTATCGTTTATAGAGAGGGAAGTTCCTGGGGTTAGAATTTTCCAGATAGGCAGGCATTCCTTCTCTGTCACAACGATTCACTCCCGATTGCAGCAGGGAAGAGCCAACTCCTTTGCCCTGGGCGTCATATCTTGTACCGATTGCGAACAGGTAATAGTGAAGTTCCTTGGGGTGCTCTCTTTCGATAAGAGTCTGTAACTTATTCAAGCGAAACAGGTGGCCGGGGCCAAACTGCCAGCAGGCTTTCAGGATGTCAGCGAGACCAATGGGAACATCCATAGTGTTGCCCGGCGGCATCCAGGCTGTTGCGCCAAGACCGGAACTGTGAATCTGACAGCTGTCGTATGGTAAAACATACGGAATGATACTGTGAAAAATGGAAGGGACAAACAGCGGCTTATCTGACAACCAGTTCATCACAGGGTCTTCAGCAAAAGCCTCGCAAAGGATAGTGTGCATTGTTTCAGTATCTTCAGTGACCACCGGCCGAACTGAACTGTCAGTTGCTATTGTCATTGTATTCTTCCCTGAACCTTATCTGCTGTCTCCTGAGCAGGCTAACTGATTGCTGTATAGTTTATCAATGCTGTAGCCCTAGCTTCCTGGCTTATCGTTCAAACCTTATTCTCTGGATAAGCCGTCATAGTCGAAGAGCAAAAAGAGCTTCTTCGTTGGAACGCAATCAGCTTTGCTCAAGCCAAACCGGATGCTTGATCATGATCTGGATAAACAGCTTGGATTCCAGAAAGGCTTTCAGCCATTGTTGAAGATTCTCGTATCGGGTTGAGTAAAACCAATCTCTGTCTACGTGAGCGAATTGTCGTATAAAAGGGGCGATGGCCATATCTGCCAGGGTCAGCTTATCTCCCATTAGATAGTCTTGGTTGCTTAGCAAGCTATCCAGTTGTTCTAGAAACAGTTCCCCCTGGCTTCGATAATACTCCATGGGATGTTCTGGGTGTCTATCTGCGTATTTGTAGCGATCCAATTGAGACTTGAATTCAAAGTCATTTTTTTTGATCAGAGCCATGATCGCTGACTTGTCTTCAGAGCTCTCCGGTAACCAGTTTTGAGGATCATTTACAGCCAATGCCCAGAGCATGATATCCAGACTTTCATCAATGACTTTACCTTCTGGTAAAACCAGCACGGGGACGGTGCCTTTTGGTGAGGCTTCCAGCATGGCTTGAGGTTTGTTTTTAAGAAGGATTTCTCTGTGCTCAAGCTCCGAGCCTGAGTATGTCAGAGCCAGCCTGGCACGCATGGCATAGGGGCATCGACGGAAGGAATAAAGGATAGGGGTGTTGATATCGTTCACTTGAGCTCTCTAAAAAGAATGCAACTTTTCTCCAAAGCTGCATCCATCATTCTGGTTCTGTTTGCCAGAATTTTGCATTAAGTCACTCAGGTTGGCCAGCGTCTGTGTTCACTATCAATGACAAAACGATGGCTGTGTTCGACAGGTGCCTGGGTCTGGCCAGAAGGTGGGTGAGTATGAGTCAGTACTTCTGGATCAGGGTTTGGGAATGTATGTCTGGCATAAACAATGCCGGCTAGAGCAATCAGTGCCATCAAAATGTAAGAAGTCGATAACCCGAATGCAGCGCTGCTCCACCCTGCCAGCAGATAAGTCAGAAACCAGCAAAAGTGTGACAGGGAGAAGTTCGCTGCAAAATAGGCCGGTGCATCACTTTCCTGACAAGAGCGGGTAACCAGAACGCCAGCTGGTGTTTGAATGAACGACAAACCCATACCAATCATCAGGCAGGTCAACAAATAGACAGGCCAGCCTGGTTCCATTGAACCGGTGACAAGGGCCAATGTAATAAGACCTCCTCCACTGAGAATAGCCGAACGAGTTGAGAACTTTTTCAGCCAGCCCGGAAGTTTCAGGGCGATCAGCATAGAGCCAAGGCCTGCCACTGACATAGCTAGCGCTGTTTCCTGTTCGCCACCATTTAGCTGGTCTTTGACGTAAACAACCGTATTCACAATCAGCATTGCACTGCCGCTGGCAACAGCAAAGTACGCTCCCCATAGAGCCCTGAGTCTTGGTGTTTTCAGATAAGAGCTGAGTCCGAAGTGCAGGTTGTTGATAATCCCTTTCTGTCGTTTAGGTTCCAGTGCTCTGGGAATAGTGCAGAACAGGATGAGAATCCCGGAGACAACAAACGTCATAGTATCGGCAACAAACAATTCCCTGAACCCAATACTTGAAAGCAATAATCCCGCCAGCAACGGACTGATCAGCTGCTCCATGTCATAAGCCATTCGGCTCCAGGACAGAGCTTTCAGATAATCTTCCCGGTCCGGTAAAATTTGTGGCAGTACAGATTGAAATACAGGCGTGAAACCCGCTGAACAGGCGTTAATGGCCAGAATCAACGCATAGACCTGCCAGATCTCGGTGACAAAAGGCAGACAGAGAATGAGTGCCGCCCGAATAAAGTCCAGACCTGCCAGCCAATGCTTTCTGGGCAGTTTATGAGCCCATGCCCCGATAATAGGGGCCAGAAACACATAGGCCACCATTTTCAAGGCCAGAGCGGTACCCAGCACGGAACCGGCATTTTCACCTGCCAGGTCCCATGCCAGTAGTGCCAGGGCAATTGTGCTGATGCCGGTGCCAGCCAATGAGGTCATCTGGGCCAGTAACAGGTTTCTGTAGTTTGGATTTTTTAGTAGTGCACTCATATTACTGTTCTCAGACTTTCTGGACCTTATCTCAAGACAACAGGTTCTGCTTCAGGTTGTTGATGAACAGCAGAACTGAATCTACTAATCGCTTAATCAGGCTGCCTTGTTCGACGGCTTCTATGGCCATCAGGTTGGCTTCCTTAATAGTTTCATCGCCCAGAACCCAGCGAACCTGACCAAGCACGCTGCCTTCTTCCAGTGGCGCTTTCAGAGGTGTGTTTATTTCATACTCGACCTTCAGCCGTCTGGCCTGACCTTTTGGGAGAGTGACAGAGATATCATCGTTGACTCCCAGATTGATCTGATCCTGAGTGCCCATCCAGACTTTCTCTGTCTGCACAGCGCTATCCTGATCGAGCAGGGTTGAGGTCTCAAAGAAACGAAACCCATAAGTCAGTAGCTTTCGGCTTTCTTCCAGGCGAGCTGTTTTGCTCGGGGTGCCCATCACTACAGTGATCAGTCTCATACCTTCCTGAGTGGCTGAAGTCACCAGACTGTAACCTGCATTAGAGGTGTAACCTGTCTTGCCTCCGTCTACATTGAGGGAGCGATCCCACAGCAGCTGGTTGCGGTTGTACTGAGTAATACCATTCCATTTGAAGCTTCTTTCCTGGTAGATCTGGTAAACCTCGGGAGCATCCTGGATCAATCTCTGGGTAAGAATGGCCATATCTCTTGGTGTTGTGGCAATGCTGTCGCCGTCCAGTCCATGGGCATTAATGAACTGGGTGTTGGTCATACCCAGTCGGGTTGCCCAGCTGTTCATAAGATCGACAAAAGCACCTTCGCTACCGGCAATGTGTTCAGCCATGGCAACAGAGGCATCATTGCCTGATTGAACCATGATGCCCCGACTCAGGTCGCCGACGCTGATCTTGTCACCGGGTTCGATGAACATTTTTGAGGAGTCAGGAAAGTTTCTGGACCAGGCATTTCGGCTTATGGTGACTTTGTCATCAAACGACAAACGCCCGCTGTTGATTTCACGGCCAATGACATAGGCCGTCATCATTTTGGTCAGACTGGCAGGAGCCAGGGCAGTTTCGGCATTTTCGGAAGCAATGATCTGGCCAGAGTCATAATCCATCAGGACAAAGCCTTTGGCATTAATCGCCGGAGCATTCGGAATTATTGAGGTCACGGCCAAAGCCCGGCCGGTTAACAATACAAGGCAAAGCGCAATAAGCGGGCTGGAAATCAATGGCCTTGTAATTGAACGGTGTCTCTTCATTATTTACTCTCATCAGTGTTCATGGACTCAGTCAGGAGCTCCTTCTCCCAGTTTCAAGGTTGAAAAGAACCTAACACTGAGCCCATGAATAAAAGGCCAACGTTTAAAGCCGGTCTTTCATGATTAGCGGCCTTTTGCTGCCATGCATTCGACTTCTACCTTGGCACCCAGAGCAAGGCCACTGGAGCCGAGCACAGTGCGGGCTGGATAAGGTGCTGAAAAGTAGCTTTGGTAAACTTCATTAAAAGCAGCCCAATTATTGATGTCGGTGAGAATTACGGTGCATTTGACAACTTCACCCATGGAGTAGCCATTCATCTTTAGCAGACTGGAGATATTGTCCATGGTCTGTCGGGTTTCTTCCTTGACGCCACCTTCCACCATTTGCATGGACCCGGGCTTCAAGCCGATTTGTCCTGACAGGTAGAGGGTGTTGCCTACTTTGACTGCTTCAGAAAGAGGCAGGTTGTCAGGGATTATTTTCCCAGAGTTCAGAAATTCAACTGTTTCCTGATGTTCAGCAGCCAGCACTGAAACGGGAAGGGCAAGGCTGGCAATCAAGGCCCCAGCCAGAGTCAATCTGTTCATAAAAACCTCGGCTTATGAAAGAGTACGGGTCATGCCTTCAGAGGCATAACGAACCACATTATGGTCACCGAAATAGACGTCAGGGGCGTTTTTATCCTGACTGAGGTACTGAAAGCGTTCCCGGCCTTTGCCGCAGACCAGGAGGACATCACCTGCTTCCAGCTGGGACAGGGCCTTCTCGATAGCCAGACTGCGATCCAGTTCAATACGGTACTTTTGATAATCAGCCTGTTTGATCATCTTTTGAATAATGATCTCTGGTTTGATGCCCAGTGGATTATCGGTGGTGAAGTAAGACACGTCGGAGAGCTGGGAGCTGGTACTGCCGATGGCCTGAGCATCTGGCAAACGATCTCCGGTTACCCCAATTACTGTGAAGATACGGCCACGGGTATGCTGGCGGACATTTCTCAGAAGGTTCTCAAGGCCGTCCTGATTGTGTGCGTAATCGATAATGATGGTTGCACCACTGGCCAGAGTGGTGACTTCGCATCTGCCCGGTGTAGGTTTAAGCCGGGACAGCTCCTGTGCCGATGCTTCCAGGTTGTTTTGAATAGAGTCGAAAGCCGCCAGTACTGCCAGACTGTTCTCAATGTTGAAAGTAAAAGGCAGTGGCGTTTCCACAGTAGCTGACCGGTTCTGATTTTCGACCGTAAACTGACCGCCATGACAGCTGGATTGAATATTGGAAATCCGGTAGTCCGCCTGATTTTGACGACTGCCATAAGTGACCACCCTGGCCTTGCCCCGACAGCGATCAATGACGGCCGGTGCAACCGGATCATCAAGGTTTACAACGGCAATACCGTTGGGCTTCAAGCGATCTATCAACCTGAGTTTGGCCTGCAGGTATTCATTTTTGTTGCCATGATAATCGAGGTGATCTTCTCCCAGGTTGGTGATGATGATCATGTCAAAGTTAATGATGCTCACCCGGTCCTGATCCAGAGTATGACTGCTGACCTCCATAATATGATGGGTAATGCCGGAGCGAGACATCCGCGTCATCAGATTAAGAAGGGTGATAGCGTCAGGAGTGGTGTTGATCAGTTCACCATTGAAGCCATCAAACTGGCATCCCAGAGTGCCTGTATAGGCCGTTGGAAACTGCCGATTTAGCAGTTGCTGGAGACTGTAGGCCACCGTAGTTTTGCCATTGGTACCTGTTACACCAATATTGAACAGTTGGTCCTGTGGATACTGATAGTATTGATTGATCAGGCTGACAGATACAGAAAAGCCAGGTGTTGTCACACAGGGCACTGCTACTTCCAGTTCCTGGTTTGTGATCAGTCCGATGGCGCCTCTGTTAATGGCATCTTCTGCAAAATCATGACTGTCACAGGTGAGCCCCTGACGGCAGACGAAAATATCTCCGTAAGCTACCTTTCGGCTATCGGTCTCGAACTTGCCAACGGGCAGTGCCTGCAACTGTTCCAGAGATTTTGAATAGTTATCAAACATGTGTTGTACGACTCGGTAAACTTCGGTGAGTTCTTAGAGCCTGCAGGACTTAAGTTTTCGAGAATGAAATTCAGTAGAGCGAGTCAGTTTTTTCGTTGGGTTTTCGCGAATAGTTGATTTATTTAAGGAAACTCAACGGAAAAACTGGCCGCTCTTTCTGGATTTCAGGCCGAAACTATCTTAAGTCCTGCAGGCTCTCCAGCTCACTCTTACATAGAATTTGGCGATAGTGTTTGACTTGAGGCCATTCTATCGGCTGAATATCTATCAATTAAATTGGTTGTTCTGTTTGAGTCTATGAGTGAAATCAATTGGAAGGGCGTTGACCTGAATCTGCTTCTCACCTTTGAAGCCATCATGAACCATCGCAGTGTTTCCAGGGCCGCTGAGCAGCTGCATATTGGTCAATCTGCGATGAGTTATAACCTCAGTCGTCTGAGAAAACTGCTCAATGATCCTCTGTTTGAACGTCAGGGGCATATCATGGTGCCGACGCGAAGAGCGGAGGAACTGGCCTATAAAATTACCGGCGTGCTGGAGGTGATTCGCAATGACATTCTGTTTCCTCAAAGTTTTGATCCAGCACGAAGTCAGCACAAACTCACGATTGGGCTCTCTGACTATGCCGAGCTGGTTTTTGGGCCGGTCTTGTTTGATCAGTTGATTGAAGAAGCGCCAGAAAGTCAGATTGTTTTTCAGGCCATTGATGCAGGAAATTGTCAGAATATGATGGAGCAGGGCAGTGTGGATCTGGCTATCGGCGTTTTCACTCACTTGCCGGATAGTATGAGTCGCACGACTCTTTATCGAGAGAGACATGTCTGCATGTTCGATAATGAGACGCTGGGCGTTGCCCTTCCCATCAGTCTTGAAGATTATCTGGCAACGCCCCAGGCCATGGTTTCTGTCTCAGGTCAGCTGAGCAGTCCGGTAGATAACACGCTTTCAGAAATGGACGTAAGTCGTCGTGTAATTCTGGGGTCTTCACGCTTCCTGACCCTTAGGCATTTGATGTCTGGTCGCAAGCTGTTGTGCGTTATGGCTGAGATGGTGGGCAGAGCGGACCTTTTTTCCGATCAATTGACCTTGTCTGCGCCACCTATTGAAATTCCTGATTTTAATGTCGAGCTGGTGATGCGACGTCGAGATACTCACCACCCCAGAATGAGCTGGTTGTGCGAGCGAGTCACAAGCATCATTCAGCAGGAAGTTGAGCAGCTCAGAAAGGGCTCATGAGACTTTATTTCGAGAGAGCTCTTCAAGCAGGACTTTTAATAATGGTGCCACCGGCTTGTTACTCATCCAGGCCAGTCCTGCCTGGCGATAGTCGGTTGGTCCGTTGTAAGGTTTGATTTTCAGCTCAGGCCATTGTTTGGCCATACCTTCTGGCAAAAAGGAAACACCCTGATTAGCCAGCAGTAACATGGCAACCTGATCCTTGCTGTCAACGCTGGCGGTGATATCAACTGTTAAGCCCTGCTGGCTCAGCAGCCCAAGTGTTCTCTGGTGCGCTTCACAGGGAGGACAGATAATAAAACGCTGTTGATCCAGATCGTTGAGTTCGATCACTTCCTTTACGGCCAAAGGATGATCTTCATGGACACAGAATACATATTCTTCCCGCCATAGCATCAGGAACATCTCATCTTCTTTCTTCATGGTGTCCAGAATAAGGCGGGCGTCGCATGGCTTCTGTAAATGCTGAAGAATCAGTTCATGGTCTTCCAGTACGGGAGCACTGCGCTCAAGAAACTCGGCTACATATCTGTGGGGGAGTTCCGGCATGATCGAGAGAGTCAGAGTTGATCTTTTCTGCTGCTCCTTTAATAAATCCGGAATCTTGTTGAGCTCACCGATCATTCTGACGGCCATGGGGTAGAGCTGTTCTGCTTCCCGGGTAGGTGCAACACCTCGTTTGCTGCGATTAAACAGCAGGCAGCCCAGTTCTTCTTCAAGGTGTCGGATGGCATTGGAAAGCGCGGGCTGGGATACAAAGCTTCGTTCAGCTGCGCGGGAAATACTCTGCTCTTCATAAACGGCAACGAACTGCTTGAGAAGCCGTATGTCCATATGGGACTCCCGGGAAAGATAATAAAAAGTTATGGATGTTCAAACCAAAAGGTATTTCTGAAAGGTGCAAGCCTGCATGTAGAGTAGTGCCCACTTCTCATGACTGTGAGTGCTAAGTCCATCAGGTGTTAGCTGGTGGATCATAAGCTCACAGATTGCAAAGCATACAGGAATCCCTCATGACAAAACCATTAGTTGTAATTACAGGTGCCAGTTCAGGCATTGGTGAAGCTATTGCCCGTCAATTCAGTGAACAGGGTCATGCTCTGCTTCTGCTGGCGCGAAGAATAGAAAAACTGGAGCAGTTAGGACTGCCGAACACACTGTGCAGAAAAATCGATGTGACGGATCGTGAAGCTTTTTACGCCGCGGTTGAGGAAGCTGAAGCTGTGTACGGTGAAACAGACTGTCTGGTCAACAATGCCGGTTTGATGCTGTTAGGTAATGCCGATGAGCAGGACCCTGCGGAGTGGGATCGTATGATCAGCGTTAATATTAACGGTGTTCTCAACGGCATTGGTGCTGTTATCGGCAAAATGAAAGCTCGTAAGGGTGGAACGATTATTAACCTGAGTTCCATTGCAGGTATTAAAGGCTTCCCTAATCACATGGCCTATTGCGGAACCAAGTTTGCCGTACATGGTTTGTCTGAGACGCTTCGTGAAGAAGTAGCAGACGATAATGTGCGTGTGATTACTGTGGCTCCGGGTGCCGTAGAAACCGAGCTGCTCAGTCACACTACATCCAGTGAAATCAAAGAAGGCTATGAGAGCTGGAAAGATGGGATGGGTGGTGTTATCCATCCTGAAGATATCGCCAGTTGTGTAGGCTTTGTTTACAACCAGCCACAGAATGTCTGTGTGCGCGAAATCGTCGTTTCTGCTACACGACAGCAGCCATAATCAAAGGGCAGAAGTGCACTATGTGCTCCTGCCTATGGATTTGTTTCGATTTTACATACGGACTCGGTTCACCCTGAGCTTGTCGAAGGGTCGTATATTAGGCTTCGACAGGCTCAGCCCGAACGGACTTGAGAAAGAGTCGACAAGGAAGTTATTTCAGAACTATACCTAAGCCGTTCAGGCTTGTGTTTCCAGCTGATTATTGTTTTCTACAAAACTGCCTTTGGACACCTTTTCTGTCTGGCCTTTTCCGGGTGACCAATAGGAAACCAGTATGGCCACTACGATGCATGAGAAAGACAGCCACATGTAAGGAAGGTATTCGAAGGTTGAAACGCCCAGAACTCCTGCCATAAAAATACCATTGTCACTCCAGGGAACCATCCCAGAAGTCAGTGTTCCACCAAATTCACTGTTCCTTGACAGTAAGTGTCTGTCCGCTTTCATTCGGTCGTAGGTGTTCGTTAGCAGTCTGGGAGTGAGAATCAGCGACACATACATGGCACTGCCCAGAAGGTTACCCATGAAAGCGGTGGCAATGGTAAAGCTGGTCAGGCTGGTTTCATTCTTGATTCTTTTTTCCATTCTCTTGGCTATAGCTGAAATGACCCCTACTTTGTCCAGCAGGCCACCAAATCCCAAACCAAAAATAATCACAGCCAGTGAACCCAGCATGTTATACATGCCACCACTGCTCAGTAGCTGATCCAGCACATTGATACCGGTGTCTGGTGATGTAAGTATCCAAGCACTTTTGACTGCCAGTATAGGGTCTTGCCCCTGGAAAACATAAGCCCAGACTGAACCCATGAAAGCGCCAAAGGTGATCACGGGAAAGGCCGGCATATTTCTGGCCAGCATTGCAATGACGATGGCTGGTGGGATCAGGGCAACCCAGGAAATCTGGAAATGGGAGGACAGAGAATGAGTGATTTGATTGATCTGTTGGAGATCAATGTTTTGCCCATACTGAAGACCCGCCACGGCAAAGAGAAGCACAGTAATCAGGTAGCTGGTCAAACTGATGGGGAGCATTCGTCGTATATGGGAAGGAACCTTTACGCCTGACATGCTCGCGGCAAGAATGACGCTGTCTGATAATGGCGATAGCTTATCGCCAAAATAAACACCCGATAGGACGGCTCCTGCAGTGACCGGAGCAGGAATACCCATCCCTTGTCCAATCCCCATCATGGCAATGCCCGCTGTTCCAGCAGCACCCCATGAAGTACCCGTGGCCAGTGCGGTAATTGAACAAATAAGTACGGCAGTGGGCAGGAAAAGTACGGGGCTGATGCTATTAAGGCCAAAGTAGATGATGGAGGGCACTATTCCACCGGCAACCCATGTCCCTGTCAAAACGCCCACGGACAACAGGATCAGAATGGCTGACATGCCATCGTGAATACCTTTGGAGGCACTTTTTTCCAGTTCGTCATAGTTGTGACCCAGGAAAATGCCCAGGGCAATGACAAGAAACCAGCCGGTGAAAAGGGCGAGCTGAACTGGCAGGCCAAAACGGATAGTAAAGGCAGAAGCAAGGCACAGGAAAGTGCCCAGTACCAGGGTGATTTGGAGAAGCGAAGGCAGTCTTGTGTTCGAAGTCATAGGCTCTCCATATATCCGGTTAAAAATTGTAATAAGTACTTGTGTATCAGGTAGTTGAGTAAATCGGCCTGATGGGTTTTTAGACCATGAGGGTGGAAAAAGGTGCCCTGAAACTGCTGGAAATTGATGAATGGCAGAACTTAGTAATAGGTATAAAAAGGCAGTTTTGCCAGCCAGAGGCATCGGGTTAGGGGCTGACTGGCTGAAAAAACCATGAATGTGATAGGCTCTGCCTTTCTTTATTACTGAAATCTGACCAGCAGGCTGTTAATGAGTGACTCCGTAGACCCTAATGAGCTGAACAAGGCCAAATTGAATCTGGAAACAGCAAAAATTGCCTGGGCAGACCTTCAACGCTACTTTGCCTCAGGCCATCTTCTGGCTGTTGCTCCTGATCTTGATATTGTTTCTGTTGCCCACAGTATCTCTATTGATGATAAAACCGTGGTAGAAGCCTGGCTGAACGAAAAGAAGCTGAACCCAGTCAGTGATGATCAGGCTAGAAACTGGCATGAACGTCAGGCTTATTTATGGGCTGTGGTGGTTCGTCCATGGGTTCTGGTGCAGGACAGGGATTGAAATAAAGCACCATGCTGAAGATTTCCAACACAGTCACCATTCCTGCTGACGAGATAGAGTTCAATTTTATCCGTGCCCAGGGAGCCGGAGGGCAAAATGTAAATAAAGTCTCTTCGGCTGTGCATCTGCGATTTGATATCAGGGCGTCCTCTCTCCCTGATTTTTATAAAGAACGATTACTGGCTTTCAGTGATCAGAGAATTTCTTCTGAGGGAGTGATTGTCATTAAGGCTCAATCATTCAGAACTCAGGACAAGAATCGTGAAGATGCACTGAGTCGCCTGCTCGGATTGATCCAGAAGGCGACAGTGGTTTCCAAAAAAAGAAAAGCGACCAAACCAACCCGTTCTTCACAGAAAAAGCGTATGGATCGAAAGAGCCAGCGGGGTAAGACTAAAAATCTGAGAGGTCAGGTTAAAGGTTGGTAATAACGTGCTGATGAAAAGGATATTGAAGTAATCCATGACACCTGCCATCAATACCGCTAAACGCGCCAAAATCAGCTATTCCGTTCATCAGTATGAGCATGACCCAAATTGCGCTTCCTATGGTGAGGAGGCTGCACAGAAGTTAGGTCTGGATCCGGCAAAAGTCTTTAAAACCCTGATTGTGTCACTGGACAGCAGCAAGCTGGCGGTAGGTATTGTGCCTGTTGACTCGCAACTGGATCTTAAGAGCATGGCTTCTGCCTGCAGAGCGAAAAAAGCGACTATGGCTGATCAAAATGATGCTGCACGTATCACGGGCTACCTGCCCGGTGGTATAAGTCCTCTAGGCCAAAAGAAACGTCTGCAGACTGTTCTGGATAAAAGTGCTGAAGCTTTCGACACCATTCATGTCAGTGCCGGAAGAAGAGGGTTGGAAATAGAGCTTAGCCCTTCGGACTTATTGGAACTGACGGCCGGTCAGTATGCTGGCATTGCAAAAGATCGTTCCCGTTAGAAGTCAGCCACAGACCTTTGTGATTCCTTAAACCGGTTTGAATCGGTTCTTGACCATATCCAGATGAACCTGATGTTGTCGGGTCATAAATTCATCGAATAAATTCAGAGCGGACTGGAGGTGGGCATCGTCAGGAGATTCTGCATACTCATTGATGGCTTTTTGCAGAGCGTCTGAAAACGTTTCAACGTTAATTTCCCTGAGCGTTTCTTGAAACTCTTTTCTGACATTGCTGTCAGGTCTTGCCAGATTTTTAAACAAGTCTTTTAAGCGGTCGCTGTTGCTGGATTTGAAAGTGTTCCAGTACTCCGGCACTTTGCCCGCCATAGCCCAACCATTGTAACGGGTGTAGAAGTAAGTCAGGGTATTGGTTCCAACCCTTTCCCAGATGTTGTTGACAGATCTGACAGCCGCCTCTGCTTTCATGACTACTCCCAGGCCGGGAGCAGCAGGAATAGTCAGCTCCGGAGTTCCACCGCCAATCCCTGTCTGATTACTGGCCCTGATGTACTGAACACGCCAGTTGCCATGGGACCAGATAAAGTTGACTTCCATTTTCAGGTTGCCATGAATGCCATAGGCAAAACTCTCAGGCAGTGAATCAAGAAAAAGGTGGCCTGACTGTGTGACTGACGAAGGCAGTCCGCCCACTGCAGCGGTCAGGGCAGATTGAGGATTGGTGCCTATGCCTGCTGTAAAACCAACGTTGAGATAGCGCCCTTCGGTATCCGGATTAAAATGCTTTCGGACATCGTTGATGGTGAAATAGCCTTTTACTTCAGCGGGGCCAACCACGACCTTAATCTCACCTCCGGCTTCGATGTCATGACTGGTGGCTTTGTTAAAAGCAGACAGGTGTCCTCTGGTGTGCCGGTTTTCATTCAATGCCAGTCTGGGTTTTTCATAATCCTGTTCGAACTTTTCCAGCAGGCGGGCAAACTGGTAGTCCCTGGGTTCTGGCGGGACAGACTCTTCCAGACTGTCACGATAGATGGAGGCCAGAGCAACATGAGTATCAATGATAGCCCGAATGTACTCACCTCTGTTTTTTGCCCCTCTGGCTGCTTCAAGTCGGTGCTTGATATCACGGACATCACTTCTCAGATCTGGATGTGCATTACTGTCTAATTGATTGGTGACTGAACAGTAATGGTCAAACTCTGCGTACAGAGAAGCCATGGACTGAGACAAGTGGCTGCGATAGATCTCTATCAGAAGGCTCACCGCTTCAGCTTCTTCCGGGTCAGAGTCGCGGCAGGCTGAGTAGTCTTTTTTCAGCTGCTCAACGTCTGCTTTCACTTTATTGATCCACTGTCTTCCTTCTTTTCCCTGCAGCCATTGGCCGGGCTTATGAACTGAGAAGTAGCGATCGGGCTCCTGGTTCAGCTTTTCAGGAGAGGCTTTCATAGCCGAGAGTCTTGGATATTTTTGGAAGAACTCACTGTGAGTATTGGATACATGAAACTCTCCTGAGAGCATCCCTTCCAGTGCTGTAACGCCAGCCGAGCCCTTTACCTGCCAGGAGCGAGTGTCCAGATAGTTACGTTGCGATTGTTCTGGGCGAGTCAGGTGCTGATGAGAAGGCAGAATACCCTTGGCATGGAGCAGGGTTTGCAGTCTTTCCTGTTCTGCTCTGACCTGTGCTTCATTCCTGTCTGCATGGCGCGTGGTGACTATTCCTTTTAATGTTTTTACACGACTGTGTGATTTCCGGGACTGGTTGTTAAACAACATGGGCAACAGATCATTGGCATGGTGTTGTATATGCTCTTCCAGTCCGGAGAACAGTTTACCTTTTCTGATACTTCCGGACAGGCTGGCATCGGCTCTGGCAATAGCATTATTCCCGATCGTGAGGCTGAGTTGGGTGTTGAAAGCATGCTCATCACTGATTCGAGTATCATCCTGAGTTTTCGCTGTGAAGATGTATTCAAGCTTCACTGAAGCGCCGAGAGCATCCAGACCCAATGCTGAAGCGGCCAACCCCAGCTCTATCGCTACAGCCACTTCTCTTGCAGAGCCTCCCTTTTCCATATCACTCATAACGTCCCGAAGTCGCTGACTGAATGCTTCCTTTAGACATTGAAGCGTTACATCACGGACCTGCCTTCTCAGAATCGAAAAGAGCTCTTTATCATTTGGGTCCGATAAGTGATCCGCAACCTTGTCCATGGCTTTGCAGATCAGACCGCATTGGTCTTTTGCAGGCAAGTCTTGTCTTGCCAGAGCAGCGTTTAGAGTTTTGATGGATTCTGCGAGCTCTGGATTTGTGTCAGGCTGATTTGTTTCTGCGAGATGAATGCAGGTGTTCTGGAGTAATTGCTTTAGCGAGGACAGTTGATCCATAGCTAAAGGTTCTGAAAGCAGGCTGTCTATGCGCCAATGCAGATTGGCGGGTGTGCTGCCTTGTAATATCAGTGTGTTTAGCTCAGGCAATGCCTGCTCAAGACGTTCTAAGGATGATGAGGGGATTTCTTTTCCTGTTTCAATGAGCCTTTGAATGGCGGGAGCATCTATCAGAGAGCTCAGCAGAGTGGATTCATCATTCTGAACAAGAGTGGTTGATTTTTGCAGAGTGGTGACCAGCTGTTTAACAGCCGGTGCTTCCTGGATGCTTCTTTCTGGTAAAGCCCGGGTGCCAGATGTCTCGTGGGCACCTTCAGGCAGCTCGGGTAAAACATCCATAGCCTTGACGGACTTTTGAGCAAATACCCCTTCTTTATCCTCCTGGTGTCCAGCATCGTCAGTATTTTCCAATCCTGAAATGAGCCTGAAGGCAGGTACTACTACCTAACCCTCGGCTTGTCGCTCATGAACTAATTGAAACAGGATTTCTCTGGCTTGTTGCAGCTTTCTGGCCGCTTCATTATCGGTCATGGCTTCCGCTTTGTCCTTTAGTTGGTCCAGTGT
This sequence comes from Endozoicomonas arenosclerae, assembly GCF_001562015.1. Lineage (GTDB taxonomy): Bacteria > Pseudomonadota > Gammaproteobacteria > Pseudomonadales > Endozoicomonadaceae > Endozoicomonas_A > Endozoicomonas_A arenosclerae. The sequence continues at coordinate 25,010 of NZ_LASA01000104.1, forward strand.
AATCCCTTCTTTCAGGTACTGTTCTGGTTCCTTCAGTGACAGGAACTTTTCGTAAGGGGTCATCATGTTTTCATAGCGGTA
>NZ_LASA01000105.1 GCF_001562015.1 Endozoicomonas arenosclerae
GCATACACTCCATCCGTGGAGATAAGCCATACACATGGCGAGAGTGGGCAGCAAGAAGTAAAAAACAGCTTAAGTTAAAACGGATTCCAGAAGGCCGTCGGAAACGACGAACTTCAAACCAGTTTTGCCTGGTGACCATAGAGTGTTGGAACCACCCGATCCCATCCCGAACTCGGAAGTGAAACGATACATCGCCGATGGTAGTGTGGGGTTTCCCCATGTGAGAGTAGGTCATCGCCAGGCACTAAATATAAAAACCCCGACAGCGTTGCTGCCGGGGTTTTTTATTTATACGCCTTTTGATTGGACTCTCACAGAGAACCCCACACGCATCGACGATGACTGTCGTTCACACCGCGTTCGGGCCTGAACTGGGAAGTGACAAATTTGACCGGATCAAATTTGGACAGCTTTAGCTGCCCGCAGGGTGAAACACAGGACGTGTTTCATCAAACGATAGGCCTCGCTTGCGAGGCCCTCTAGCCAACAATCCCCATATTCTTTTGAGCATTAGCAGCCAGGCATTACCAGTCAAAACTCGGGAAAGTAACTTCCGTATTGAAACCCTCTCAAAACCCGTTCGGGCTGAGCCTGTCGAAGCCCAATACCAGAACCCTTCGACAAGCTCAGGGTGAACGGAATCCTGTGTAAATCTGTGAAACAAATCCTAAGACAGAAACTTGGCAGAATTCCAGCTCAATAAATACTAACTGTCCAGCCAGAATAAACTACTCAGCTAGACTCTGCTGCTTCTGAATCTTATGTGCTTCCAGTAACTTCTGAAATTCCTTGATAGTCGACTCCGCAATTAATCATTTCTTCCGACTGGAACGACCATGACAGACTTTGTCTCCATAGTAGTCATTGTCGAAATTACAATCGCTTTGACCTTTAGTTTGCTGAGCTGAAGCACTGAAACCATCTTGTTTCTTTTTTGTCTGCTTAGATGTAGTCATAAGGTCGCCCTCTTGTTGTATAGAATAAAAGTCTATGGATAAGCGAATGAAACTGGAAATTGGAAATGGCAATCGCAATGATAGAAAAGATGTATTTAAGTCGTTGTAATGTGTTGGGCCTGATCCATTTCCAATGGCTTGGAAGGCTGTCTATGTATCATAAAGCCAAAAAGATATATGCAGAGTGGCTGAGAGTTTAAAAGCAGGAAAGCTTGAAGATTTTAGAGCAAACTCTGAATCTCTAGATCTAAATATCTGATACATTATCCCCCTCTAACCGTCAGAAAATAAAAAGGAATACGGGTAATGCCATTAGAGAGCTGGTTGTTGTTCTGCTCGGTTGCCTTAATTGCAACGTTATCCCCGGGACCTGCGATTTTGCTGGTGATGACTCAAAGTCTGCAATACGGTCCTGTAAGACCCTTGTTTGCTATTGCAGGTAATCTGACTGGATTGTTGTTGCTTTCTACCTGTTCAGTATTGGGGCTGAGTACTCTTATTATGTACTCCGCATTGGCATTTACTGCTGTGAAAGTGATCGGTGCAGCCTATCTGGTTTATTTGGGCGTGAATCTCTGGCGAAAAGGGCTGTCTATCTCTTTGTCAGATGCGCAAGTGGAGTCTCGCAAACATGGGCTTCATTTATACATCCAGGGTCTATTAGTAGCAGCGACCAATCCAAAAGCTCTGGTGTTTACCATGGCACTCTTTCCTCAATTTATTAACGTTTTGGAGTCACTGCCACTGCAGTTTGCGATTATGGTGACGACACTGATGTTCTTTTCTTTTAGCTGTCTCCTCTTCTACAGTTTACTGGCGCACAATATCAAAGGTCGCTGTCAGAGCTGGCTGACCAGTCCGTTCTCAGGAAAGGTTTTTGGCTCAACCTTCATAGGTGCCGGGACTTTGTTGGTGCTTGCAGGCCAACGTTAGGCCAGAGATTATCGGAACATTCTAGTTATCTATAAATTAAGTCTCGTACTTTAATTCTGCTTTGAGTAGGCTGTCACCACAATAATAATTCCAATGAGAACTGTGGTTATGACACATCAGGATTATTTCTCCCTCAAGGGGAAGACCGCCATTATCACCGGCTCAGGCAAAGGCATTGGCAAAGCCATTGCATTGGCTTTTGCTGAAGCGGGCGCAAATGTTGTTTGTGCAGCCAGAACCCAGGCTGATATAGAAGCTGTTGCAGAGCAGGCTCGAGGATATGGTGTTAAGTCTCTGGCTGTAGCCTGTGATGTTATGGATGAGTCGGCTTTGAATGCCATGGTGGTGCAGGCACTGGAAGTCATGGGACAAATAGATATTCTGGTCAATAATGCCGGTGGTGCCAGACCGGGTCCTGCCATGTCTGTTACGGGAGAACAATTAACCCGTGATTATGAGTTTAACGTTACTACGGTATTTAATCTCAGTCGTATAGTAGCCCCTCATATAGAGTCTCAAAAAGGAAGTATCATTAATATTTCCTCAGCGGCTTCAAGATACAGCCAGAAGAATTTCAGCAGTTATGGAACCGCTAAAGCGGCAATCAACCAGCTAACCCGATTGCTTGCAGCCGAATTTGCACCTGGGATCAGAGTGAATGCCATTGCTCCCGGAGCCATTATGACGGAAGCCCTGGGGCAGTTTCTGGATGAGGCTTCAGCCCAGGCTGTTATTGAAAATACGCCTATGAACGCTATGGGACAGCCGGAAGATATTGCTCATGCAGCAGTCTTTCTGGCTTCTCCCGCTTCCCGCTGGATAACGGGTAAAGTTCTGGAAGTAGACGGTGGAGCGGAGTCTTCCCCCTGGCCTTTTTAAGCGTTTGTTAAAGATACTTTTGATCTGAATAATAAGCCTTTATTCTTCTTCTGATTGCAGTAGGAGAAGTTTATGAGGCCGATTCTTTTTGTACTTATGATGGCTCTGTTGACTGGATGCGCTTCCGTGCAGAGGCATAATAGTGAATATCCGCTTCAGGTTTATGTCCAGCCTTCTCCGTCAGGCTATATCAAGATTAAAACCTATATTTCTGATACTGAGCTTGTGCCTTCAGGTGTAGCTCGGGTAGAAACTGATTCAGGTCGTGTTATCAGTGAAAAAGAGCTTAAAGAGGGTGAGACACGATTCTTGTACCCGGTAGGTGAGAATCGCGTAATCATTAAGGTTCTGGATTCAGAAGGTAATAAGGGTCGCTCTATCCTGACTTATGGCCAGGCTTTTCCAGGTCGAGACTCCGGTCGTTACTTCAGGCCAGCACCATAAATCGTTGTTAAAAGAGCTTCAGTTGCGAATCAATGCTTCATTGAGAGGTTCAGGTTGATGAAAATCCTTGTCTACAACAGGAAAAACAGTGAAGTCTGGACTTCAGCTGTCAGAAACGCATTTCCTGATGCTGATGTACGTCATTGGGTAGAAGGTGATTGCCATGACTGGTTGGCTGACTACGCAGTGATCTGGCAACCTCCTGCTGCGTTTTTTCAGCAACAGACACAATTGAAAGCTGTTTTTAATCAGGGTGTAGGAGTGGACAGCCTGGTGAGTCTTGAGAGTCTGCCTGCAGACCTCCCGGTCTTTAAGTTACGGGGCGTAGGCATGGAAGAATATATGTCAGATTATGTGACTTATGGGCTTCTGCATTTTTATCGCGACTTTGACCTGTACAGGCAGCATCAGTCAGATAAACAATGGCAGCCGCACAGAATTGCTCAAAAGTCTGACTGGACAGTAGGTATTCTGGGTCTGGGTGTTATAGGTAAAGCTGTGGCAGAGGCTGTCAGTCATTTGGGCTTCCCCGTGATTGGCTGGAGTCGATCAGAGAAAACGGTTCAGGGAGTGAATTGTGTATCGGGTAAAGAAGGGCTTGATCATCTGTTGAGAGAATCCAGAGTGCTGGTCAGTCTATTACCTTCCACGCCATCAACTCATAAGCTACTGAATCAGGAAACTCTGACAAAGTTACCAGAAGGCGGTGTGCTGATAAACGGTGGGCGCGGGGATGTGATTGATATCGAGGCTTTGCAGGTTCTTTTGAAGTCAGGACATATGCGAGGCGCTATGCTGGATGTGTTTGAGAAAGAACCTTTGGAAGACAGCCATCCTTTCTGGAATAACAGTAAAGTCATGATTACTCCCCATATTGCTGCCCCTACTCCTGTTGCTCAGGCGCTGGAACAGATAGTGGCTGACATAGCTCTTATTGAGCAGGGAGAAATGCCCCCGGCGATAGATAAAAGTCTGGGTTACTAGAAGCTGCCAGAGCGTATAGAATACCGGCCTTCAGCACATTGAGGTTTTACTATGGCAATTAACTGGTTTCCCGGGCATATGCACAAGGCTCGAAAGGAGATCAAAAAGGTCGTTCCGGAAGTCGATTTGATCATCGAGGTTCTGGATGCTCGGCTTCCTTTCAGCAGCGGAAACCCTCTGGTGCCGTCTCTGCGTGATAAGACTCCTTACATCAAGGTGTTGAATAAATCTGATCTGGCCGATCCTGCAGTCACTGAACGGTGGATCAGAGAGATGGAGAAGGAAGAAGGTGTAAAAGCCATTGCCCTGACCCAGAGCCAGCCGGAAAAAGTACGCAGTGTATTGAAGCTCGCAGAAAGCATGGTTGAGCGCAACCTGGACATCAAAGGCATGAGAGCCATGATTCTGGGGATTCCCAATGTGGGCAAGTCCACCATGATCAATACCTTGGCCAATCGCATTATTGCCAAGACCGGTAATGTTCCAGCAGTGACCAAGCAGCAGCAGCGCATCAAATTGCCTAATGGCATGATCTTACTGGATACGCCTGGATTTTTGTGGCCCAAGTTGGAGCCGGAAGCTTGTGGCTATCGTCTGGCGATCTCGGGAGCCATCAAGGATGCTGTGCTGGAATATGAAGACATTGCCCTGTTTGCTGCTGAGTATTTTCTGAAGGCCTATCCGGAAGCACTTAAGCAGCGTTTTCAGCTCAGTGAGCTGCCAGCGACTGATATTGAATTGATGGATGCCATCGCGGCCCGCAGGAACTGCATGCGCAGAGGCGGAATTGCCGACCTTCATAAGGTCTCAGAGATATTGCTCAATGAATTCCGCAGTGGTGGTTTGGGAAGGATCAGTCTTGAAACACCGGAAATGGTTGAGCAGGAAAGGCCTGAGCCACAAGAAGAAGAGTAATTGTTGCAGTAGTTTGATCCGGCAAAGTCGGCTGGATCAAACTACTTGTTCCGGGGGCTTGAAGCTATCTGGATTGTTTATATAGAGCTTAACGATCTCCGTTGGTTCCATACCTTCTTTTTCAACTCGTGAAGCCCAGTTAAATTTTCCCTGATCCCTGTCCAGATGCCGGACTGAGAAATGGCCATCCTGTTCCCTTCTGAGCATCAACTCTTCTTCTTGTCCTGTTTCAGTGTTCTCAAGAAAGAACCAGAGTAAATTGTCTCCGCCGGGTGTCTTGATACTATAAGGGAGTACTTTATGTTTCTCGTGAGTGAACTCTTCCTGATATTCAGGTTTCAGTTTCGCCTCTTTACGCAGCTTGCCAATAACGGTTTCCGGAAGGGTCAGGTCCTGTTTTATTGTGTCAGAGCCATTGGTTGCGTTGAGTTCTCGTACCGCTTTGATGAAGTGGATCATGCCTTTGAGAAGGTTATACAAACCTTTTGTAGGTGCCGCTATAAATGTCAGAGGTAAGCTGAGGGCACCACCGATAGAGGCGCCTAGATATTGAAATGGTCTGACGGCCTTGGCATTAAAGAACTCCAGTTTTTTGGTGACAGTCAGAGTTTCCTCACCCCCGGCGGCTTTCTTAAGAGAGTGAGCTTTCCACTTTCTGACAGGAAATGTAACCAGTCTGCCGCACAATTTGCCGACTGCAGATCCTGCTCGACCACCTGCGTTAAAGGAATGGATCATTCCGTCAGGAACGGACTTCACTCCCATGGTTACCAGATATCCGGTAGCAGCGGCAACTGAAATAGGTGTTCTCATGGGGTGATTCCTTTCGTCAGGGCATCCTATTAACTAGTCGTCAGATAACAGGACTATTTGAGCCCATTACATGGATTAAATGCTATCGGTTGAGTTTTCATCTTCAGTGATAAAGTTCATTTGTTGGAGCTTGTTTTTCAGCTTCTTAAGCCTGTCAGTGGTTGGAAAATTCTCTGATACCATTTCATCCCCTTTTTCATTGGTATAAAGCATGCGAGACTGTGAACCTCCTCTGTATGGCTCTTCAAACAGACATTCAAATTCCTCTCCAGTGTCTTTTTTTCTGGCCAGGTAGTGATCTAATGGCTTTCCAAATTCGTCCAGTTTAGTGAAATGCACCACTGAAGCATTCTCGAAATCAAGCTCTTCTTTGATTTCAATTTGCTTCTCACGAAGTATCTGGGCAGGCACAAATTTTGGCAGCTTCATGTCTTGGGATCGGGTATAAGAATCTGATCTGGCATGGCGAAGACCCTTCAGAATGTTATAGAGGCCTTTGCCGGGAATGGTCAGTAAAGCCAGTGGCAGAGAAGCTATTCCTCCTACCACGGCACCAATCATTTTGCCGACTTTAACCACCTTGGCCTGATACTCATCCAGCTTCTTGACCTGAGCTGCAGTGGGAGAGGGATTGGCGCGGAACAGATTGCGCTTTTTCTTAAACCTGATCGGGACAGAGACCATTCGACCAATACCTTTACCAACAAAAGCACCGACTCTGGCTCCAGGATTCATGGCGTGACACAACCCGTCTGGCGTTCCTTTCAAAGCCATTTTGCCTACGTGTTTGAACGAGGTTCCTATTGATGGTGACATGATCGATCCTCCTTAATCGTCTTATGTAATTAAAAGTAGTTTATTTATTAGTGTTTTGAGCTTGAAAGGGACCGAAAAGCTGTGAAAGCCCCCTATATGTTGTAGAGTCATTGTGTTCCTTAAGGAACAGCACCTGATAATTAAAAGAAGAATTAAGGTAATACCATGGCTGTCTGGCTCAGGAGAGGCTTGTTACTCTCATTATGTCTGCTGATTCTCATCGCTCTCTCTCTATATGTCCTTCTTCAACAAAGCCTCCCTCTCCTGAATGGCGAGCAATCCGTTCAGGGCATTCAATCGAAAGTACTGATCGAACGGGATGATCTGGGGATTCCCACGATTTCTGGTGAGCAACGGACGGATATTGCTTCTGCCCTGGGCTACGTCCATGGTCAGGAGCGTTTTTTCCAGATGGACCTTAACCGCCGTAACTCTGCGGGTGAACTCTCTGAATTAGTCGGTGAGCTGGCACTGAAGCATGATAAAAACCAGCGTAAACATCGCTTCAGAAAAACGGCAGAGCAGGCTGTGATTAGAATGGAACCCACTCAACGTGCCATTCTTGATGCTTACACCCAGGGCGTTAATCAAGGGCTTCAAAGTCTGGACAGCAAACCTTTCGAATACTGGTTGCTGAATGTTGAGCCTGTCTTGTGGGGCAATGAAGATACCTTTCTGACTGTCTTCAGTATGTATATGGATCTCAATGACGATGAAGTGAAGCTGGATAATGCCAAGGGTTTCCTGAGTCGGGTGACATCCAAAGAAGTGATCGATTTTCTGTCTCCTCTTAGAACTCGCTGGGACTCTCCAATGGAGCCTGGCTCCTACCCTGTTCCAGCAACTCCAGGCTCTGATCAGGTCAATCTGCGTGAGAAAACACCAGAGTTTTTTAGTGCATTGACGGGGGAGCTCATTGAAGATGCCTTGATAGGTAGTAACAACTGGGCTGTATCAGGAGAGATGACCAGTCATGGCGGTGCCATGGTGGAAGATGACATGCACCTGAGTCATCGGGTTCCAACGATCTGGTATCGGGCTCAGTTTCGTTACTCTCACTCTGAAACCGGAGAACCTGTCAGCATTACAGGCGTCACTTTGCCCGGAGCCCCCATTATTGTTGTGGGCAGCAATGGCAAAGTGGCCTGGGGCTTTACCAACAGCACTGCAGACTGGGTGGATCTGGTTGAACTGGAGCTGGGAGAAAACGATCTTTATATGACTCCTGAAGGTCCTGAGCATCTAACCATCTGGAACGAAACCATTCAGGTCAAAGGTCAGGAGCCGGTGGTTGTGGAATATCGGGGAACACGTTGGGGACCTGTTATTGAGTCACCTTACGATTCTGCTCAATATGCACTTCGCTGGACCGCCCATGACCCGGAAGCCACCAACATCAATCTGATGAATCTGGAAACTGTCGATTCTGTGCATGAGGCAATGGCTGTGGCCAACACCAGCGGCATACCACCACAGAATTTCACAGTGGGTGATGCAGCTGGCAATATCGGTTGGACCATCGCAGGTCGCATACCCACGCGGTCAGGTCTCGATAGTACCTATCCCCTGCCCTGGCAGGATGCAGACAGCCACTGGCGAGCCTGGTTACCCACTGTTGATTACCCACGAATCCTGAACCCTGAAAATAATAGAATCTGGACAGCGAACGCTCGAGTTGTATCGGGAGAGAACTATAAGAAGCTGGGTAATGGTGGTTATGCCCTTGGGCCAAGGCAGATGCAGATTCGAGATGACCTGATGGCCATTGAAACGGCTGACGAGAAAAGCTTGCTGAATGTTGCTCTGGATGACCGTGCACTTTATCAGGAGAACTTGCGTCAGATTGTCCTGAACGTTCTTGATGAACCAGTCCGGTCAGAAAAGCAGGGTCGACAGGCTTTCTATCAATTTGTCGAGGGTTGGTCTGGCAGAGCTTCAACAGAAGACGTGGGCTACCGTTTAGTCCGGGAATTTCATGATGCTCTCAAGCTGAAAGTGGTGAAATTCCTGGGCCGCTATTTCATGTCGAAGGCTGAAGATGCCAAAGCAGACATAGAAGACAGCTGGTTACAGAAGATCAATCATGAGAATGAAATGCTGTTGAGACTTTATCAGGAGCAACCCATGAACTGGTTGAGTTCTCAATACGACAGTTGGGATGAGCTGTTCCTGGAAACCATTGATGATGTCATTGTTGATCTGGGCGGTGTGGATAAGTTATCTGAAGCCACCTGGGGGCAGCGCAATACTGCAAAGATCAACCATCCTCTCAGTGATGCCATTCCAGTGTTGGGACAATTCCTGAATATGCCAGCAGTGCCGTTGGAAGGTGATATCTGGATGCCAAGAGCTCAGAGACCTTCTGGTGGTGTTTCAGAGAGAATGATCGTGGCTCCCGGCCATGAAGAAACCGCTATTTTTCATATGCCCGGAGGCCAGAGTGGCCACCCGCTGTCGCCATTCTATAAAGCAGGCTATATGGACTGGGTTGAAGCCAGGGAAACACCTTTCCTTCCAGGTGATACTCAATACCAGTTAACACTGATTCCCGCTCAGTAAGCTTTGTAGTTTTAAAGAATAAAGGTCTTGGTTTTGACAACTGAGATCTTTTTTCAGTTTCTGGCAGATCGGAGCCATCGATAAAATCTTTCTGACCTGTCAAAGATTTTTCTGGATAAAAAAAGAAGCTGGGCCATGGATCATAAGCATAAAACAATAAAAGACCGTGTAGCGCCTGTTCTGGTATTTCCCCTGGTTTTGACTCTTTCACTCTGTTCGGTCTGGCTCATGCTGAGATTCGGAGTGCATGAAGGCATAGCCGTTTTTGCCGTACTGCTCCCGGGGGCTCTGCTGATCGCTGTTTTGGAAAGAGTGTTGCCCTATCGTCAGGACTGGAATCAGAGCGATGGCGACATAAAGACCGACTTTTTGCACATGCTCATTGCGCAGATTACTCTCCCAAGGCTGGTTAAGCCTGTCTGGTTGGCAGTTCTGGCATCATCGGTTGGCTGGATTGGAGTCCACTTTGAGAATGGGCTTTGGCCCCATGACTGGCCGCTGCTGGTTCAAGTGGCCATGGTTTTGCTGATAGCGGAGTTTGGTCGCTATTGGGTCCACAGGGCTGCCCATACTTATATTGCGCTCTGGCGATTTCATGCCGTACACCACAGCCCCAATCGACTTTACTGGATGAATGCCGGTCGCTTTCATCCTGTGGAAAAAGTCTTTTTCCTGATCCCTGAGATGGTGCCTTTTATTATTCTGGGCACTAATGTTGAAGCCATGTCGCTGTATTTTGTTTTTAATGGTATTCATGGCATGTTCCAGCACAGCAATATCCGGGTGAAGCTGGGTTGGTTGAATTATGTATTTGCCATGACGGAACTGCACCGTTGGCATCATTCCAAGCTGGTTCGGGAATCTAACCGGAATTATGGCAACAACCTGATTATCTGGGATCTGGTGTTCGGTACTTTCTTCTGGCCAAGAGACCGGGAAGTGAAAGTCATCGGGGTTTACAACCCGGATTATCCCAAGGGTTACCTGGCTCAGCTGAAGGCGCCTTTTCAGGGAAATATTGATAAACCTGCGGACTACAAACAACGCCCCGGATACTATGAAAATAAAATCAGGGAGGAATGTGGTGTGCTGGGGAATGACAAAGTGATCACGGTAAAATAATAAAAAAGAAGACGCCTGATATGGAAAAACAATTCAAATCGTTCAGTGAGTTCTATCCCTTTTATTTGAGTGAGCATGACAGTATTTTCCAATCCTGAAATGAGCCTGAAGGCAGGTACTACTACCTAACCCTCGGCTTGTCGCTCATGAACTAATTGAAACAGGATTTCTCTGGCTTGTTGCAGCTTTCTGGCCGCTTCATTATCGGTCATGGCTTCCGCTTTGTCCTTTAGTTGGTCCAGTGTAATCCCTTCTTTCAGGTACTGTTCTGGTTCCTTCAGTGACAGGAACTTTTCGTAAGGGGTCATCATGTTTTCATAGCGGTA
>NZ_LASA01000106.1 GCF_001562015.1 Endozoicomonas arenosclerae
TGCGTATAACTTGAGGCGGATGTTCAGCCTGAAACAAGTGAATGAAGAGCAGTGGTTGGAACTGGTCTTGTTGGCGACTTATCTGTGGCACTATTGGGCTGATCTGAGGCCAAGAGTGAGAAAAATCATAAGGACAAGTTGAAAATGTAATGCGCCGGAGAGGGTTTTATAAGTTCTCTCCGGAATAGTCAGAGTCTGAAATTACTTGAACTGCGTTTATGGGTTCAAGTCCGACAGGCTGCTAGCTGCACTGCTTCTGGCCATCCTGGGTTATGACCATAGCCAGATAATGAAAGACTACCTGCAAACCAATGAGCGTCCTCCCAACTCATCGCTTCCCCATAATTACGATATATCCAATGTTCCCAAAGAGATCTGGTCTGCCATTCAACAGGCTCGCCCGGAATTTCTGCAAAGAGCACTGGATACTATCAGCAGGAATTATGGGACGGTCGAAAACTATGTCACTGAAGGGACCGGGATTTCAGAGGAACAACTGAGCAGTTTCCGAAACTTCATGTTGAGTCCGGAATCCAGCATGTAAGCTTACAAAGCTGATCAATGCCATTTTACGGATAACCCTTCCAGAATGGTTTGAAGGGTTATTTTCTAAACACTGATTATCAAAAACTAACAACAAATCTCACAAAAAACGTTTTATTTGTAAAAACCCCAATCCAGTTACTTAACGCTCACCTCATTAAAATCACATAGTCGTACACTAGAGAAAGCCTTCTCGATCAATAAATAATCCATTGTTTTTATTGAATAATTTTCGAAATAAGCCACCAGCCTATTTCAGATATTGATGGCTAGCAACTACCGATCAAAGCACCATTATTCACGAAATAAATAGCAAAGATAAAAACAACAGGATTGTCACAAATATTCACAAATCACAGAATGCACTCACCGGGTCGGCAAGACTCCAACAAAAAAAGCCGGTCATCACATCGCTGTGATGACGTTGCGAAAATGGAAGGACTGATCATGTCAAACTACCTGAATGATATTGACGCAATTGCTTCACTCAAGGCTGCTCAGGGCTCTTCCTGGGAAGCTATCAATCCTGAATACGCTGCTCGCATGAAAGCGCAGAATCGCTTCAAAACCGGTCTGGATATTGCCCGTTACACCGCCAAAATCATGCGTGAAGACATGGCGGCTTACGACGCTGACACAACACAATACACCCAGTCTCTGGGTTGCTGGCACGGATTCATCGGTCAGCAGAAGATGATCTCCATCAAGAAGCACTTCAACAACACTGATCGTCGCTACCTCTACCTGTCAGGCTGGATGGTTGCAGCCCTGCGCTCTGACTTTGGCCCCCTGCCAGACCAGTCCATGCACGAGAAAACATCCGTTGCCGGCCTGATTGAAGAACTCTACACCTTCCTGCGCCAGGCCGATGCCCGCGAACTGGGCGGCCTGTTCCGCGATCTGGACTCAGCCCGTAAGGCTGGTGATACAGCTACAGAAACTGAGCTGCAAAGCCAGATTGAAAACCATACAACCCACATTGTTCCTATCATTGCCGACATTGATGCAGGCTTTGGTAATGCAGAAGCCACCTACCTGCTTGCTAAAAAGATGATTGAAGCCGGTGCCTGCTGTATACAGCTGGAAAATCAGGTATCTGACGAAAAACAGTGTGGTCACCAGGACGGCAAAGTAACCGTTCCTCACGAAGATTTCCTGGCCAAAATCCGCGCCGTTCGTTACGCGTTCCTGGAGCTGGGTGTAGACGACGGGGTAATCGTTGCCCGTACTGACTCTCTGGGTGCTGGCCTGACCAAGCAGCTGGCCGTAACCAATCAGCCTGGCGATCTGGGCGACCAGTACAACAGCTTCCTGGATGTTGAAGAAATCTCGCCAGAGAACATGAAGAACGGCGATGTTGTGATCAACCAGAACGGCAAACTGGTTCGTCCAAAGCGTCTGCCCAGCAATCTGTTCCAGTTCCGTCAGGGCACCGGTATTGACCGCGTAGTTCTGGACTGCATCACTTCTCTGCAAAACGGCGCTGACCTTCTGTGGATTGAGACTGAAAAGCCTCATGTTGGCCAGATCGCTGAGATGGTTAACAAGATTCGCGAGACCTGCCCGAACGCCAAACTGGTTTACAACAACTCACCTTCCTTTAACTGGACCCTGAACTTCCGTCAGCAGGTATTCGACGCCTGGAGTGAAGAAGGCAAAGATGTATCTGCATACGATCGCGCCCAGTTGATGAGTGCTGAATATGACGAAACCGAACTGGCTCAGACAGCTGATGAAAAGATCCGCACTTTCCAGGCTGATGCAGCCCGTGAAGCTGGCATCTTCCATCACCTGATCACCCTACCGACTTACCACACAGCCGCACTGTCTACCGACAACCTGGCTAAAGAGTACTTCGGTGACCAGGGCATGCTGGGCTACGTTGCCAACGTTCAGCGCAAGGAAATCCGTCAGGGTATTGCCTGCGTTAAACACCAGAACATGGCAGGTTCCGACATGGGTGATGACCACAAGGAATACTTCTCTGGTGACGCTGCCCTGAAAGCGGCGGGTGAAGACAACACCATGAACCAGTTCGGCTAAAAGTTCGCCTCCCCCCGCGTGACAGCATTTTGCCTGCCGTCTTTTCCCCCCGGAAATAGAGGCAAAATGTCACTCACGCACCAATGCAGGGCAGTTTCTCACTGCCCTAACTCATTCTGACTAAGCAAAGCTCTGATTCATTGAGTAGACTTAGGATCAACTGAAAACAGTTGATGTCTGCACCTATCTCACACCGAAATCAAACCTTAACACAACTTATCAAATACTAACTCACCACAGCCCTTTATTTTCATACATTTATTCACAAATAATGAATAAATACCCAAAACAGTTTAATTCCCAAACCGCTCACAACAATCCCCAAACCTTTACAGAGAACCAAACATGCCAACACGTACAAACCGAAAACCAAAAAGATTTGCACACGTAATCCATACTGCCTAGGTAGTTAATTACCCTTTTCACTTAAAATCACATACTATACGTGATCTGCGCTCATGCTCGAGTGCAACTCAGGGATGAAGTCCGGACATAAACGGATAGTAGAGGCCCACGTAACTCCCATAGTTATTTAGGGAATGCAGGACAGGGCCAGAAAAAACACAGTGTTCTGACAAGCGTCGACTGCCGTATCGACAGACAGCCATAAATCGTTGCCGTGCTGCATCCTGGTGCGATGAAAGACGACAACGAATGAACAGCTGCTGATCGACAGCCCGCGTCTGTCAGAACATTTTATATCTACACTAGGTGACCGATATGCGGATAGGGATCCCTGGAGAGATTCAGGAAAACGAAAACCGGGTAGCCGCTACGCCTGACACGGTAGGCAAGCTGCAAAAGCTCGGTTATGACGTCATCATTGAGAGTGGAGCCGGCATTAAAGCCAGCTTTGATGATGCAGCTTTTGAAGAGGCTGGCGCTCAAATCGCAGAACGCTCAGATGTCTGGGGTTCCGATATCGTCCTGAAAGTGAACGCACCTACAGACGACGAAATTGCTCTATTAAAAGATGGCGCTACCCTCGCCAGCTTTATCTGGCCCGGCCAGGACGAAGAGCTCATGAACAAACTCAGCCAGCGCAATATCAACGTGCTGGCTCTGGACAGCGTACCCCGCCTGTCCCGTTCCCAATCACTGGATGCCCTCAGCTCCATGGCCAATATTGGTGGCTATCGTGCTGTGGTTGAAGCTTCACACCATTTTGGCCGCTTCTTTAATGGCCAGATTACCGCTGCCGGTAAAATTCCACCCGCCAAGGTCATGGTTATTGGTGCCGGTGTAGCCGGTCTGGCCGCCCTGGGTGCCGCTGGCAGTATGGGCGCTATTGTTCGTGCTTTTGATACCCGTCCTGAAGTTAAGGAACAGGTAGAAAGTATGGGTGCCGAATTCCTGGAGCTGGAATACGAAGAAGAGCAGGACTCTTCTGACGGTTACGCCAAGGAAATGAGTCAGGCCTTTATTGATGCCGAAATGGCGCTGTTCATGGAACAGGCCAAAGAAGTCGACATTATTATCACCACCGCACTGATTCCTGGCCGCCCTGCCCCCAAACTGATTCTGGAAGACATGGTCAAGGCCATGAAACCTGGCAGTGTGATTGTCGATCTGGCAGCCCAGACCGGCGGTAACTGTGAGTGCACAGAAAAAGACAAGGTTGTAGTCAAGCATGGCGTAACTGTCATCGGTTATACCGATCTGCCAAGTCGTTTGCCTACTCAGTCTTCCCAGCTGTACGGTACCAACCTGGTCAACATGCTGAAGCTGATGACGCCTGAAAAAGATGGCAACCTGGTCATCGACTTTGAAGATGAAGTGGTTCGTGGGCTGACGGTTGTGAAAGAAGGCAACATCACCTGGCCACCACCACCCGTCAAAGTCAGTGCAGCACCTGCAGCCAAACCTGCGCCAAAAGTCGAGCCGGTTGTTGAAGAAAAGCCATCACGCCCATGGCTTAAGCCTGCGCTATTAGCTGCTGGAGCATTGATCTTTGGGTTTGTTGCTAACTCTGCACCTGCCGACTTCCTGGAACACTTCACGGTGTTTGTTCTGTCCTCCATTGTTGGTTATTACGTCATCTGGAATGTGAAGTCTGCGCTGCACACACCACTGATGAGTGTCACCAATGCAATCAGCGGCATCATCGTTATTGGTGCTCTGACTCAGATGGGCAGTGACAATAATATTATTCTGGCATTGTCGGGTATTGCCCTGATTGTCGCCATGATCAATATTGTCGGTGGCTTCGCTGTAACCCAGCGGATGCTGAAAATGTTCATCCGGGATAACTAAACACAGCGGGAGTTACAGGAATGTCACAAGGATTATTAGTATCCGCTTACCTGATAGCAGCGCTGCTGTTTGTCATGAGTCTCGCGGGCCTCAGTCGTCAGGAATCAGCCAAGAGCGGCAGCCTTTACGGTATGGTCGGCATGGTCATTGCCGTCCTGGCAACTCTGGGCTATGCCCATTTGGAAGGCTTTACTCTGGTTACCATTCTGATGATGGTTGGCGCAGGTACCGGTCTTTTCCTGGCGAAGAAAGTCGAAATGACTGAAATGCCTCAGCTGGTTGCCGTCCTGAACGGCTTCGGTGGTCTGGCAGCAGTTCTGATCGGTTTTTCCAGCGCCATTGAAGCCTCTGAGTCTCTGACTCAAGCTGCAGCAAGTCTGTTGTCGTCTACTGACCGAATGATTCACAGCATTGAAATTTTCATTGGAATCATTATCGGTGCCATCACTTTCAGCGGCTCTATAGTGGCCTGCCTGAAACTGCATGGAAAAATCAGCAGCCGCCCAGCCTCTCTGCCCGGTGGTCACTGGACTAATCTGGCTGTGATTGGCCTGGCAATTCTGATGGGTATCGTTTTTGTCCAACAAGACAGTCTGCTTGCCCTGATCATCATGACCGCCCTGGCCTTCCTGTTCGGCATTACTCTGGTGATGGGTATTGGTGGAGCAGATATGCCCGTTGTTGTTTCCATGCTGAATGCCTACTCCGGTATCGCTGCTGCTGCAACCGGCTTCATGCTGGGTAACAACCTGTTGATCATCACCGGTGCCATGGTGGGTTCGTCCGGAGCCATTCTCTCCTACCTGATGTGTACTGCCATGAATCGCTCTTTCATCTCCGTTATCCTGGGTGGATTCGGTACTGAAAGCGGCACCGTCGCTGAAGGTGGTGAACAGGGTGAGCATATCGATGTGAACGTGGAAGAAGTAGCAGACCTGTTGAAGAACGCTTCCAGTGTCATCATCACTCCTGGATACGGTATGGCTGTTGCTCAGGCTCAGCACCCTCTGAGAGAGCTGGTTAATAAACTTCGTGCCCAGAACATTAAAGTGCGCTTTGGTATTCACCCGGTCGCGGGTCGTTTACCGGGTCACATGAACGTTCTGCTGGCTGAAGCAAAAGTGCCGTACGACATCGTGGAAGAGATGGATGAACTCAATGATGATTTCACCGACACTGATGTGGTTCTGGTTATCGGCGCTAACGACACCGTAAACCCGGCAGCGTCAGAAGACCCAGGCAGCCCGATTGCCGGTATGCCGGTTCTGCGTGTTTGGGAAGCGGAAAGAGTGGTTGTCTTCAAACGTTCCATGGCTACCGGCTATGCTGGCGTTCAGAACCCTCTGTTCTTCAAAGACAATGCTCGTATGCTTTTTGGTGATGCCCATGGCACTGTCGAAGGTATTCTAAAGCAGTTCTGATACAGCTCTTATGCACGGGAGGGGAGTCAGGTTTCTGGCTCCCCATACTCAGCCATTAGCCCATCCTAATCATGCAAAGACCAATAGTGGTCGATGCTGGAATACCATCTTCCTTCCTCTAAGTAGAGAGTCACTCCACCCTCCACTTTGGCCTCTACATCTAACTTCTGCTTCTCAGGCTTCTGTAGCCCCGGCTTGAAAAGCACATTTTCACTCGATGAGGTCATCAGGATTGGAACACCCAGAGCATCGGCCAATAAGGATAAATCGTCTTGATAGTCTCCAGCAATAAACATGCTTTTTGCTTTTGCCCGCTGCAGGGCTTTCTTTAGACTCGGCTGATCAGGCATCTCCTGACCATCACGTTCCTTATCTGTCTCTTGAGATTGCCGGATGTAATTATAAAAACAGGCTTGTAACACTTCTGGGGTCAGAGCTTCTTCAGTTTTCTTTTCAGCGCTACTTTTTTTGCCCGCCTTTTCCTTCTTTTGTTTGACCTTCTCTTCAATGACCAACCCATTGATGCCCATTACCCAGTTTTCACCTGACTGGCTCAGCCCCCATAATAGAGCGTCGCACAACTTTTCCGGCATAAGAGAGGCAACAGGCAGTTGTGTGACAGTCACTTCAGATGTTGCTGAAGAGGCACTTGCCTCGCCTACAGCCTTTGGCTCTATGGATGAGGAAGGACGAGCCTGTGCGCGCTCCTGTGCTTCAGGCTGGCATTGAGGTACCGGGTTTTCTGGTAACGAATCAGGAACAGCTGGCTCAGAAAACCGATGCGCTTTCAGAGACTTCTGCATGGACTGGTACTGCATGCCCAGCTGGGCTTTTTGATTGGATACCTGTGCAACAGCTTCCATAAGCAACCGCTTGTTCTCAGGATTGGCTGAACCTGTTTTACCATGCAGCCTGAGCACCCTCCCCCTCCCAGCGAAAAGGCCTTCCAGCCGGTCACAGTTTGCTATGATCTTCTCAGCCCTGTGTAGAAGCAGTGCAATCTTATCATGCAAGCTTATCAGTTCGGCCAGCAACTCTTTGTCCTGCACATCCTCATCATTCACACAGACATCGTAAATATACTCATACTCCAACTTCAAACGCATCAGGTTAAAAGCAAGTAATCGAATATCTTGCTGGTATTGTGATATTGCCTTGCGAAAGCGAATATCCAAGCTAATCCCCGGTAACTGATCGCCTTTCAGACAAGCTTCAAACTGCTCTAATGTGGCATCATGATCTTCCAGTTTTTCAACCGTCCTATCCAACCTGCTAACGATAATATCGGCGTAACAGTAACGCAGATTGGTTCTATCCCAAGTTGACAGAGTCTTGGCCTGCAAAGCTGCCGCAATGGTTTTGGCAATGGCTTCCAAAGGGGCTGCAGAGCTCATCATTTTGATGGCTTTGGCGATAGCCGGGTGGAACTCTTCTGTCGGCTTGGTAGTCACCTCCACTTGAGAAGACGAAGCAGAGGTGTTACCCCCGGTTGAAGATTTGTCTGTCGAAGAAGATACACCTGAAGAAGACTGCTTAGAAGAAGAGCCATCCTGCCCAGACTTCCCTTGATTACTACGCTTCATCCGCCGCGTCAACGCTGCGGCCTTTTCGTCATCAATTTCTTTTTCAAGAGCTCTGGCAGCAAGGCTCGCTGATGTTTGAGTCTGTGCAACAGCCAGCTCCATTTCTCTCAACTGGCTATAGCATTTGAGATAGGCAGGTAAGGTTTTTCGCGCATACTCCTCAGGATCCTGCTCCCCGACCCAGTCAGTATGCAATTTTAATTGAGTTAATAACAAGGAACAGGTTTCCTCCATTGTTTTGATTTCATGATAATACTCTGGGCTCCCCTTTCTATGTTGGGACGAGCGAATTAACACCTCCATAGCCTTCGACAGGTGACGAAGCAGACTGCTGGCACCTGAAGGGTCAAAATGCCCAGTTTTGAGATGAGTAAGGTAACTGGGCAAAAGTCGCAGAGCATGTTCTGGATGGCCCAAAATAACAGAAGCAATAATCGGCAAAACGATTTCCAGCTGTTGCGGAGCTCTTCCCTCAACCAGATTATCCGGATCAAATGCTTCCAACCACAAAGCCAAAACCGAGGGTACCGCGCTCAATATCTGTCTGAGCTGTTCTGGCGCATTAATTTCTAAAAAGTGTCCGGTGGCATGCTCCAGATTCAGCAAAGTGACTTGCCCGATCTTTTCATATCGTTCTCTTGCATGATCAACTTCTGAAGGCTTTTTCAAGTGTTTCAGGCACTGTATGGATTCATCATAAGCTTGCATACACTTAAGACCCGCAGTTATCCAATCGGTATATCGCGCAGTGCATAAAGGAGTGCCTATATGTGGAAGCAACACATCTCCAGTAATAGCCTTTACAATTTCAGTTTGTAATCTCTCTGAATGGTTAGCTATCAGGTTAATAAAGGCTCGTTGCTTCCAATACCCTTTTTCCGCCATCTCATGAACCCCTTTCCCTGCCACAATATCTTGAAGAGGAGACTCTTCCGTCGATCCTTTTGACGAATTATGAATAGAACGTACTTTCTGCTCAAATGCCTTTATTTCCGAAGAGTGCTGTCTAGTGTCCTTATAAACTTTCTCCAGCAGACGATTACGTTTAACGAGCAATGCCTGAAGGTTTTCAAGCTGAAACAGCCAATCATGCGTTTCAAGTGAGTAGCCACTTGCATCACACTTCAGAGCCACCTTTTTGAACTGAGCCTCGAACTGTTTTGCAAAAGCCTCAAGTTCTTTATTGGCTATTTTCAGCAGACCCGAAACGTCACTAGCCTGGCTGTCCGTCAAACGTTTACCAGTAATTCTTCTCTTTTGGTCTGAACTATGTGAACCACTGGGTCTAGAGCTCTGCCTGGATTCGGCGACTGGGTCTGCTATGGAAGATCCTTCTGCATGAATGACCGTCCTTCCTTTGTTCTGCCCTCCTTTCTTCTTTTTTCCTTTTGCCGCCTGGGGTACCACTTGCTTACTACCCGCAGAATCTGAAGAGACTGGCTTGTCGGGTCCACCTATACTCATAGATTTTTTACGCACTTGTTGTTTGTTTTGAATATCGGCATGACAAGGCAAAAATGGATGACACCGAGTGTGTAGTAACGGCTACTTCAGTTTCATTCTATAAAAAGCTTCAGTGCCGCCCCCGCATCGGGCATTTGTTTCAACCAATCCAGACGGTTCAGAGCAGGATACCCTTGCAACAGAGTCATGACTCTGTTGCCACCGTCAGGGTCCGGATCAAAGTCCCTCCTTATCGTAGTACCGTAACCACTCTCGGGAGTGTCGTCGTCAGGGACACCACAGCCCTCATCAAGCATATCCGGAATAGCTGGATTTCCGGGCTGTGCCGCAGGATTCTGAGGGGCAGGTGGAGATACCCAGGAAAAAGAGGTTTCCAACCCCACTTCATCTTCCATCTGGATCGATACCTGTCCCCCTGTCTCCAGCCAGGTCCATTGGCCAATACCATTAACCACCAAAGTGGTATTACCATCCATCAGGGTTTCAGGCACTTCTTCTAAATGTTCCGGGTTGTCCTCAGAAATTCGATAAAGCACTGGTTTGCCATTGCGATGCACCAGCACCAATATTGTTTTCCTCGCCATTAGCACCAATAACTGCATCAGAGGCAGATTCACATCACCATGAACAAGATCTCTGGCAATCTGCAACAACCGCCAACGACCAAATCGTCGAATGAAACGCTGCTCCCAATCACTCTTCTGTGAATTGGGATCGATCAAGTGATAGAGCAAATCAACAAGATTATTTCTGAGAACAAAAGCCTGATGAAATTGATCTCTCTCCCCCTGAGACTCCAGATAGGCCTGAAAAAACGACTGAACACCTCGGGACACCGTGTGTACCTTAGACCTTCTGCGTTCGAGGATATCGGCTAACAGCAACAGGTAGTTTTTTAGCCATTGCCATTCGACCCGTCTCTTTCTGGCTTCTTCATAATCCTGAGGGCTAAACAGTCCTCCCAAATGGGCAGGCAACCCAAAACTGATCAACCAGCCTTCCTGAGACACCTGGACAGGAGAAGAACTATCAGACTCTACCTGCACTGTGGCAGGATTCACGGCTTGATCATTATCGGGAAGCAACCCGGTGAATTCATCAACGTCTGGATGCAACATCTCAAACAATGCATCAACATCAATAGCCGACTCGGTCTGACTGGTTGCAGAACTCACAACAAAACCTTCTTCTTCCAGAAAAGTTTTCAGTTCTTCCAATGAGTCTTTACTAGACAGGTCCACAACCCCTGTTTTATCCAGCTGATAAAGTGCCGCTAATTGCTCATCAAGACCGCACTGACAGCTGGCTTTCCCTGTGAAAATCTGAATCACATCCCTGACCGTTTCTATGACCCCCTTTTTCAGCTGTTTACCGCAGCCACCGTTAAAACCAATACCACCTACCGCCGATGCCGCCGGCACCATGTAAAAGGCTACAGTCCCTTCACCCAGACAAGTATTACCCATAATATTGCCTGCCATAGTGCCGTAGTTATTAGCGCCATAGAAAAGCGAAGCAATAAACCCGATCAGGTTCACAGCAATATCACTCTTCGGCGTTTTTTCTCCCTCTTTCGTATAAAAGCTGTATAACCAGAGCATTAAACGTTCAAGGTTCCTTGCCCCATTCCGGGCCGCTGCAGCCGATTTTCCTGACATCGCAGCCAATGCCCCTCCCTGGTAAATCCAGTACGCCGCCTGTTCTCCCGTGGTGCCACAAAACGCCTGCAGGTTGAGTTCATCCTCTACTAGCTGGGTCAGACTGGTGGTATCTCCGAAAACATACACCAAAGCAGGTCCAATGCTGAGAATCAGCAAACCGCCTGTTGCCACCGTCGCCACACCGGATCGTCTGCTCGCCTCGGCCCTGTGGAGTACCCGTTCGGGAATGGTCCAGCGTTCATCAACATCGCCAGGCTGAAGATAACCAGAATCATGGAGTTTTTTCAGTGTGTTCTTTCGTCTGGATGTTTTTCCATGAATCGAAAGCCCGTCCAGCAGCAAATCTTTATAGGAGGTTTTACGGCACGTTCCCATACACTCGAAATAGGCATCCATACGGTCATGCAGGCTAGAGTCCATGGTGCAGTTATTCTTTTCCATGGTGTGCATGACATCGGCCAGTAACTGCACGGTATCCTTCAGCAGAATTTCATCTTCAGGATTCTCTCCATAGAGACTGAAGCTCAGGTCAATCAGCTTGTTCAGCAACAATGGATAAAGACCAGCAATCATAAATGGGATAGTACAAAGACCCGCCGCGACACTGCCTGTCAGAGCCTCCATACCCTTGTAAGCCATTCCGCAATCTATGGCTGTAGCCACTCCCGACACCACAGCACAACACAACTCCCTTATTGAATGAATACCTTCAAAACGGATCTTGTTGGCTCCTTCCACAGATAAGAAGTTACTGCTCAGCATGGCACCACCGGTGATCAGACCCGCCATGGCTGCAGCCAATGCAGTTGGAGCGCCCCATGCTGAAAACAGTGCCGCCAGTCCGGTGTATGCCGCGATTCGGTTAACCGCTCCGCCAAACAGGCACATCACCCGGATGATGTTGGCAATGACCCTGTGGTGATTTAACTGCTCCCGGGTTTGAATGTTCCCCAACTCTCTCAATATCTGGGAGAGCCGGGCTGCGGCCTCACCATTACTTCCCAGAACTTGTTGCATTAACTCGGGAGTGATTCCGGAGTCGAGAAACATTTGCCGGAGCTCGGGCTCCAGAGAATCGAACAGCAAGAGGGAATCATTCATATGAATGGCCAGCTGCTCGGGAGAGTTTTCATTGCCCTGAGGCTGGTAAATTTCACCACCCAACTGCTCATCAATCTGGAGGTACCTGTTCCACCAACAGAGAGGATTATGATCTCTGCACCAATCCAGAATGCCTGCTGACACAACGGGAGAAACCACCAGCAGAAAAGCCGTCAGCCAAAAACAGCGGCACACTCGGGGCATTATTTAGAAGCCTCGTTTATAAAAAAGCTGAAGTATAGACGCGCTGAGAATTACGCAAGGATCATTTCGGGTGGGTAATGTCTTACTGGGAAGTTAGCTCAGACAGCGGGACTTACCATGATGTCAGCCTATGATTTATTCGCATGGACTTTTGCAACTTTGTACAGTCAGTCAGCTGCAAGGTCACACCCGGCAGACGACGTAAAGCATGGTATTTCTGCCCCATGGTTTGAGTGAATCCCGCAATCGCAGGCCAGTCCCAGTCGGAGTAAACTTCACATTTTAAATTTTAAGATCAGAAGTAATCATGCCGTACAAAAATATGATCGGTCTGGGAGTTGCCGGTAACTTTGCCGGTCATCTGGAGCAGGCAGGCGAAGCCTCTGACTTTCAGGCAGTAACCGTTTCTGAAGCGATTCAGCCTAAAGCTATTTTTCCTTTTTACGTGCCTTCTGAAGACTCCGGATTTCTGTCTACCTACCCTTTGTCTAATGACAAAATCACCATGCCGGAAACCGATGGTTGCCTGCAGATCGAGCCGGAAGTCGCCCTGATTTGCGACATTCAGTACTCCATTGATGAAGCCAGTGGTGACAGAGTCGTTTCAGCCCTGACCCCAAAACAATTTGCGGCTTACAACGACTGCTCCATTCGCAAACCCAATGCCCGAAAAATCAGCGAAAAGAAAAACTGGGGCATCCACACCAAAGGCATCGCCAGCACACTTTTGGACCTTGATCACCTTGAACAGGGCGGCACCCTGGATCGTTTCAGAATCGCCAGCTACCACAAAAAAAAGGGGGATATCTTCCGTTATGGTGAAGACAGCCCGACCGTGGGTTACAGCTACTTCCACCAAAAACTGTTGGACTGGATTGTAGACCGTATGAACCACCAGCAGGATGCAGGACCGGCCGAAGATATTTCTGCACTACTGCGAGAAGCCCATTATCCCGTTCAGGCCCTGATCAGTATTGGCGCTACCCGTTACACCGAATATGGCGAATCTCATTTTCTGCAACCCGGGGACACCAGCATCGTTGTCGTTTATGACGGTGAACTGTTCCACGAAGAGGAAATTCTGGAGATGGCAGCCCTGAACGACTTCCCGGACACCGGTATTTCTGCACTGATTCAGCAGGTTCAATAAAAATAATATTGAAACAGCCGTCTTTTAATCCTGAAGACGGCTGACGCCCGAATACCTGGATGACATATCCGATTTGGCTTTAAAACACTACAAGTCAGTAAAAAAGTAATAAAAGTCAATGTTATTTTTTATCTCTGGCTATTTAATGAAAACAGGTATAGAGTAAGCATCAAGTTAAAGGTTAGTTTTATTTTTATGCAAAGATTGAGTGTTCCGAGTGTAGTAGCTCGCCATATTCTTGAAAAGTAACAACAACACTTCTAGCTACACCGTCTTACCCTAAGACAGTTTTATTTTTTAAATATGGATAATGATTATGTCTACTACTACCGGTACCGTTAAGTGGTTCAACGAAGAAAAAGGTTTTGGTTTTATTGCTCAAAGCAATGGACCTGACGTATTTGCTCATTTTCGTCAGATTGTTGGTGATGGTTTTAAAACCTTAACAGAAGGCCAGCAAGTCGAATTTAGAGTTACCCAAGGACAAAAAGGGCCTCAGGCGGAAGATATCCGTCCTCTCTGATAAGGATAACCACATTTTAAAAATGTAGTTCTCTGCTTA
This sequence comes from Endozoicomonas arenosclerae, assembly GCF_001562015.1. GTDB lineage: Bacteria > Pseudomonadota > Gammaproteobacteria > Pseudomonadales > Endozoicomonadaceae > Endozoicomonas_A > Endozoicomonas_A arenosclerae. The sequence goes on from NZ_LASA01000106.1 coordinate 13,986, forward strand.
GCCCTGTAACGAAAAGAGCAGTTCTTTTCATAGATACTGCTCTTTTTGTAGCTAATATTAATAGTTATAAAAACATAAATACCTGCAAGATTCTTTTCTACTTCTAAAAAGTGACATTACATTGAGAGTGTTAAGTCTATTGAACATAGATTCCTGAAACACCTCAACTTGGTTTTACTGTATTCCTCACTGAAGAAAGCGCAATACGTAATCACAGATACTCGTTTATCTGCACTGCTAGATATTAGAAATAATTCACCACTCAGCATATAGTTTTAACATAGAATTTAATAACTCAATGTAGAGTTACAGTATAAATTTCATGTTCTGACCAATAAAAGTATATTTAAAGATGATTCATAAGAAAAACCAACCGAATAACAGACCCTGCATAAACTGTGGAAAACTAACCCAGAGTAGAGTTTGGATTAAACTTGTCTGGAAAAGAACTGCAGAGATGCCATGCTGCCCCGGATGTAACGCACCAAACTCTCACTAATACAAACTCAAGAAGTAGAAGTTAATCGACTATTTCAAACAATGCTCGTTCTTGTAGTTTTTAAAAGCGATATTTTTATCCAATGTATAGGTTCTTCTATATCATCCGGATAAACTGATTAGAAGCCATACCGTACACTCAGCATGCACTGCGTGAGTCCTTCTTACGTCAATGATATGTATTACTATAGTTTCGAGCATTTCACCATCTTCCTACTTCCCTCATAAAATTTAACTCACGATTTCTGGAAACTTCAAACAGCCCTTCTCTATGATTTACCGAATCATTCGCTGGCAAGTAGGCCCATCATTCTTCTCAACAATATGACAAAAGCGCCTTGGCATTTAACTTCCATATTCGGAAGTGCCTGAACAGCAGGCTTTTTGCAACAGATTGCGAAAAACACTCTAGCTTCTAACAAATTTTTAATTGCATTCTATTTTTAGAAAGGTATTCTAATTATCCACAGCCATGAGCTGTACTTCATAAATCGTGATGTCGTGGATACCTGTATGAGTCTGAGAGAAAAAGGCAAAGCCCGAAGAAAACAACAGATTCTGGACGCCGTAGTTACCCTTCTCCAGGCAGAAGGCTTCAATGCTCTCTCCACCTCCCGCATTGCCGAAGAAGCCGAAGTCAGTGTTGCCACGCTCTATAACCTGATGGGCTCTATCGACAGTATTCTCGATGTGATGGTCGAGCAGCTGTTCGGTGAATTTGAGTCAGCTTACACTCATATCACCCGCGACCTTGCTCCTCTTGCCATCATTGAAGGTGTCAGCGAAGCGGCCTACAGTTTTCTCAAACAGGACGAGCCCAAGTACAAGGCGGTTCTGAAAGCTGTTTTCCAGATTAATGTTTCCAGAGACCTCACGGCTCCCGTCTTCCACACGGCCCAGAACAACCGCACTTTGTTTATCAGCGCTATACGACAGTTACAGGACAGTAACGCAATGATGCCTGGGCTGAACACCCAGCTTCTGGCAGAACAGATGCTGATTACCCAGGTCATGCTGCTGGAAAACTGGTCAGCCGGTGTCATCAGCCTGGAACGATTCAGACTCACCAGCAAATTTCATTTCTTACTGCTGATCAAGGCCTGGGCAAATCCAGATCTGGCGATCGAACTACAGCAAAAGATATTAGAGATTCAAGGCAGTATCGAAGCTCTTATGGGAGCGAGTGACGCGCGAAAGCGCAGACCTCAGGCCGCAAAAAGCGGTCAGGACGAAACAATAAAAACAAGAATCGAAAAAGAGGTACTTTCCTATGAAGACCGATCTCTGCAGGAAGCTGGGTCTTGATGCCCCGATCTTTGCCTTTACTCACTGTCGCGATGTAGTAGTAGAAGTCAGCAAAGCCGGTGGCATTGGTGTATTCGGTGCGGCGGGCTACACCCCGGAACAGCTGAAACAGGAGCTGGACTGGATTCAGGACAAAGTGGGTGACAAGCCTTTTGGCATTGATGTCATCATGCCCAACAACTACATGGGTGACGAAGTCCCCGATCTTCAAGCCATGATTCCCGAAGAGCACAAAGCCTGGGTGGAATCCGTCATGCAGAAATACGACATCCCTCCTCTGCCCCAGAATCATGAAGGCGACAGCTACCACAGTGTCAGTGGCTCCGACATTGGCTGGACACACAAGATCTGTCGTCAGCTTCTGGAAGTTGCCTTTGAATACCCCAACCTGAAAGTCATGGTTAACGCGCTGGGCACTCCCCCCCAGGATATTCTCGATACCTGTAAGGAAAAAGGCATTCTTGTAGGCGCTCTGGCTGGCAAGGTGAAGCATGCTGTTGCCCATAAAGAAGGTGGTCTGGACTTTGTTGTCGCTCAGGGCCACGAAGCCGGTGGCCATACCGGTAAAGTCACCACAATGGTGTTGATTCCACAGGTGGTTGATGCGGTTCATCCCATGCCGGTACTGGCTGCAGGGGGTATTGGCGGTGGTCGTCAGATGGCTGCTGCCATGGCACTGGGTGCAGAAGGTGTCTGGTGTGGTTCTGTCTGGCTGACTTCTCCAGAGTCTGAAGTTGAGCCTCTGCCCAAACGCAAACTGATTGAAGCCACCAGCGAAGACACCGTTCAATCCAAAATGATCAGTGGCAAACCCGCACGAATGCTTCGCTCCAAATGGACCGACGAGTGGGAAAGTGAAGAATGCCCGGGCGCACTGCCCATGCCACTGCAGGGAATGCTGGCCCAGGAAGCTCATGTTCGAATTGCCCGCTCCCAAAACGAAGAGTTGGCTTTCTATCCTACCGGCCAGATTGTCGGAATGATGAATGAAGAAAAAGGCTGCAAAACCATCATGTACGACATGCTTAATGAATATCTGGAATCCCTGGAGCGTCTGAACGGACTATTGGAAGAAGCTTAAGCCCTAGTAGCATGACAATCAGCCGTGAACGCAAAAACTCTTTCACAGACTTCGATCTTGAAAGAGTTTTCACGACAAATAACAAGGATAAAACATCATGGCCGCCGTAGAATTTAAAAAAGAAGGGCACATAGCCTGGGTCACCATTAACCGTCCCGACGCCAAAAACACGCTGGATGCCGAAGCTTTCGTCAATCTTAAGGAAGCCTGGGATCAAGTTCGATCAGACGACGAAATTCGTGTAGCGATTCTAACGGCAGAAGGTAACGAAGACTTCTGCTGTGGTGGCGACCTGTCTGGTGTTATCCCCCTGTGGATGGGAACCAAACAGCCTGAAAATGACATTGAAGAAAAGCTGCTGGCGGACCCACAGACTGTGGATAAAGTCATGCTGAAGGCAGAACCTGTGTATAAGCCCATTATTGCGGCCATCAATGGTCGTGCTTTGGGTGGTGGTTGTGAAATCCTTCAGGCAACTGATATCCGTATTGCTGCTGATACCGCAACATTCGGCTTACCTGAACCTAAGCGCGGTATTGTCCCTGGTGGAGGCTCTATGGTGCGGCTAGTACGACAACTGCCTTATGCCCATGCAATGAAGCTTCTGCTCACCGGTGAACCTGTTGATGCCAGTACAGCTCAGCAAATAGGTCTAATCAGCGAAGTCTGTCCGGCCGACGAACTGCAAAGTAGAGCTAAAGCTTTGGCTGAACAGCTCGCTCAAAATGCCCCCCTCGCCCTGCAAGCTATCAAACGTACCGCTCTGGAAAGTTACACCGACGACTGGAACTCGGCGTTTGAGAAAGAGACCCATGAATCCGCCATGATCATGATGAGCAAGGATGCCCGGGAAGGCACTAAAGCCTTTAAAGAAAAACGTCTGCCGGAATTCACTGCAGCCTGAGCTGCAGAACCAATAGCTAAAAACAGGAACAGGGAAATCACTATGTCCCAGAGTATTTATGAAGCAGCGAAGGCTCAAGCTGCAGTAGGCATGGAAATCGCAGCCATTGCCGAACAGGCACCGGACAGAGCTGCTATCTTCAGCGAATTGGGTAATCTGACCTTCAGCGAATTGAATGGACAAGTTAACAAGCTGTCTCACTTACTGCGTAGCAGAGGTTTCAAAGAGGGTGACGCGCTCGCACTCTGCTGCAGCAACCGACCAGAGTTTGTTGTGGCCTCTCTGGCTGCACATCGATTGGGTGGACGACTGACTCCGGTTAACTGGCATCTGTCTGCCGATGAAATCACTTACATCGTCCAGAACTGTGAAGCCAAAGCCTTCATTGCTGACAGCCGTGTCGCCGATAAAGTCACTGAAGCTATCAGTGACAACGCTTTTGTTGCTGTCAGTCTCTCAGTAGGTGGTGCTATTGATGGTTATGAAAGCTGGGATCAGGCGCTGACTGACCAACCAGACACCAACATTGAAAATCCCGTTCGCGGAACCATGATGCTCTATACCTCGGGCACCTCAGGTCGCCCCAAAGGTGTATTGAGAAAACAGCCAGATCCAGAAATGGCTGCAGGGTTACAGGACCTTTTCACCATGGTCTTTCAGTATCAGCCCGATGCGGGCACTGATCGCTCGCTGGTCACAGGTCCTCTCTATCATGCAGGCCCCTTCAATCTCTGCATGATGACCCCCCTGGTGTCCGGAATCAGTATCGTCATTATGGACAAGTGGGAAGCAGAGCCAAGCCTGAATCTGATCGAGCAGCATCGGATCACCCACAGCTTTTTTGTTCCCGCCATGTTTGTCCGCCTGCTCCAGCTAAAGGAAAGCGTTCGCCAGCAATATGACGTGTCATCACTTCGCTTTGTAATTCATGGAGCTGCGCCCTGCTCTATTGAAACAAAGCAAGCCATGATGGACTGGTTCGGCCCGATCATCTGGGAAATGTTTGCCGGAACCGAAGGTCCAGGCACCATTGTCAGCCCTCAGGACTGGTTGGCGAAGCCAGGTACAGTGGGTAAACCTGGCAGTCCGGAACAGATTCGCATACTGGATGAAGAGGGTAACGACCTGCCGGCTGGAGAATCCGGTCGCATCTTTATGAAGAACCCTGAAGAAAGTCGCTTTGAATACTATAAGGATGAACAGAAAACCAGGGACGCTCAATACAAGGGGTATTTCACGGCTGGTGATATTGGCTACCTGGACGACGATGGATATCTTTTCCTCACCGGTCGAAGTGCTGAAATCATCATCTCTGGTGGTGTGAATATTTATCCACAGGAGATAGACGACGTTATTGCCCTGCACCCTGCTGTTGCTGACGTGGCCTGCGTGGGTGTGCCTTCAGATGAATGGGGCGAAGCAGTAAAAGCTGTCGTCGAGCTTAAACCCGAGGTTTCCTCTACAGAAAAGCTCAGTAATGAGTTACTTGATTTCGCCAGTGCCCGCCTGGCTCGCCAGAAACTCCCGAAAAGTGTCGATTTTATAGAGACCCTGCCACGCTCCGAGGCAGGCAAAGTTCTGCGCAGAAAGATCCGGGAAACATACTGGGAAGGCATTGAGAAAAAAATATAAAAGGCAGCCGTAATGACAGAACTCAATCCAAACACGCCAGTACTCGTAGGTATTGGCATTATTGAACAACGTATGGATGACCCTTCCAAGGCGAAAGAAGCCTGGCAGCTGATGGCGGACTCTGTATCCGCTGCAGCCTCTGATGCCCAGGCTGAAAGCCTGCTGAAGGACATCGACAAAATCTATGTGCCTCAGAGCCTGTGGCCATACACCGATCCCGCTCGACTGATTGCCGATGAAGTCGGTGCCAGCAAAGCCAAAACGGTTTTGGCTCAAATCGGAATTCTCCAGCAAACCTTGATGGGTGATGCCTGCGAAGCCATCCATAAGGGCGACATTGATGTTGCTGTAGTCACCGGTGGAGATGCCAAGTATCGTGAACTGATCGCCCGTTTTGGCAACATCGAGCTCACGGACACCCAGCAGACTGATAAGCCGGATGAAGTTCTGGAGCCTGAAGCTGAACTCTGGCTGGAGGAAGAAACCGGAGCTGGTCTGGGCATGCCTGTTGGTTACTACGCCATGATCGAAAGTGCTTTTCGTCACAGTCAGGGGCTTAGCATTGATGAGCATCGGGACAAGATTGCGGCCATGTACAGTCGCTTCAGTGACATTGCCGCCGACAACCCCTATGCCTGGAAACCCAAGCATGTAGATGCTGATTTTATTCGCAATCCGTCGGATAAAAACAAGATGCTGGCTTTCCCTTACACGAAACTGCACAACACATCCTGGAACGTAGACCAGGCGGGTGCATTGCTGTTCTGTTCCGTAGCCAAGGCTGAAGCCCTGGGTATCCCTAAAGAGAAATGGGTATTCCCTCTGGCCAGTACCGAATCAAACTCCATGACCTGTGTGTCCCAACGACCAGAACTGCACAGGTTGCCAGGTGCAGAGCTCTGTGGTCAGAAAGCGTTGGAAGTAGCAGGCATTCAGTCTAAAGATGTAGCCTTTCTGGATCTGTACAGCTGCTTCCCGGTGGCAGTTGAAACCTATGCCAATGAGTTAGGTGTCTCTCTGGATCGTGACCTGACTGTAACCGGTGGAATGCCCTTCGCTGGCGGCCCCCTCAATAACTATGCCATACAGTCAACCTGTCGCATGATTGAGTTACTGAGGAACAACCCTCAAGAATATGGTCTGGTATCTTCAGTGTCTGGAATGCTGACCAAGCAGGCCTATGGCCTATGGTCCTGTCAGCCAGGCAGCAGCGAATTCGCCAATATTGACGTCACCGAGCAAGTGAAGGAGCGTACGCCACCCGTTGAGCTGGATAACAGCTACGAAGGTGAAGGGGTTATTGCTGGTTATACCGTTATGTACCAAGGGGAAGATCAAACCCGCGCAATTGCCATTATCGATCAGCCTTCCGGCAAACGTTCAGTCTGTTTCAGTGATTCCACAGCGTTGATGGCACAGATGGAGCAGGAAGAGTTCTGCGGTAAAACCGTATCGATCGAAAAAAATCAGTTCTCTCTCTAAACCCAATCAGGCCTGCAGATCTTTGCAGGCCTTTTCCATGAATGCTCCCTGAACAAAAACAATATATCCAAAAATCACTCTGATTCTCATCTAGGTTTTCTTTCACCCAAGCATGAGAGTTTTAACAATGATTTCTATGGTTCGTTCTTCCCTCTGCTTCTCGGCACTGAGTGTTTCAGCCTTATTGATGGCTGATTGTGATGTCCCTCTTGGCAAATACACAGCCAACTGGATCGGCCACACGGATGCCTACAGCGCAAAAAAACTGAGTTCTGCAACGACCGAATTAGTTATCAGAGAAACGGAGAGTGGAGATAACCTGATTTTTGACTGGTTTCTGAAACTGGAGCCCAATGATGACAAGCAGGAAATTTATGATCTCGGCAATAACGGCACCGTTACCTGCGACGGCAATGACTTGACCCTTGAAATATCGACTTTCAGAGACGAAGCATACAATCAGGCCAGCTGGCTGACTTTCTGGATGTATAACATCAAAGATATTTTTCTTAAGAAAGAAGGCACTAAAAAAAGTACGCCATTGACGTTTAGCTACGAGACATCCACCAAAGAGTTAACCAGTACCACCCTGGAAGCCACCTTTGACTTTTATCACAGAGCCAAGTCACGCCATATCTATCTGAAACAAAAGCCAGAACAACCTTTTGTTCTGACTAAACGAAAATAGCCTTTGTCAAAAGCGTTTATTCCTTGATCAAGTCATTCAGACAATCAACATCAGCTTGAATATTTTCATCTTCAACAGAAAGCGATATCAGTCTGTGGAGGTTAGCCTGAATGACTTCAGCAGCTCCGCAATCTTTATTCAGAGCTGTCAGCTGGCTTTGAAAATGCTTCCCAAAAGCAACCGGATGTCCGGTTCTTTCTTGATAGTGTGGCTGAACAATTCTGTCACTGGCAGCATGACCAGCCACCTTCAAAATGGTTTCAATTGATATGTATGGCATATCTGCCAGAGCAATGAGCCAGGCTGACCAATCGCGCCTCTGTTTTACTCCAAAGGCAATGGAGCTGCCCAACCCCTCTCCGGCATTCTGGTGAATGAGATAAGTCACTTTGTGCCTGGCCAACAACTGGTGAAGCTCATGATCCTCCGGTTTGACGATAACCAATAGAGGCAACTCACTAGCCAGTAAATAATCCAGCGTATGCAGGATCAAGGGGCGCCCATCGCTCAACCGGTGCAGAAGCTTATGGGAGCCAAACCGACTGCTCTGTCCTGCCGCCATCAGCAGTATGCCAACCTCAACCATGGACCAGCCTGAGAGATTGCTCATCGGCAGAATGGCTCACAGATTGTTTACTTCGGGCTGCAGTAACTTCTGCCATGATGGAGACCGCTATTTCCCAGGGGGTTTTGCTGCCTGTAGCAAAGCCTGCCGGCGCATGAAGCCTGCCAATCTCCGCCTCACTGACATCCAATTCCGACAGCCTCTTTCTTCTCGACTCTGACGTTTTACGAGAACCCATAGCTCCTATATAAAAGGCATGGGTTTTAAGGGCCGCCATCAGCGCCATATCATCGACTCTTGGGTCGTGAGCCAGTGTGATAATGGCCGTACGTTCATCATTAAATCGTTCTTGCACCCGCTCATCCGGAAAGCCACGATGCAACTTAACGCCATCCATTGACCAACCCTCAGTAAATGCAGGCCGAAAGTCACAGACCTCGACGGAAAAATCCAAAGCTTGGGCCAGCGTAGCTACACACCGGGTCACTTCACCACAACCCGTAAGCAACATTTGCCACTCAGGATGAAACGGATGATGGATTGCGCCTCCGTTAAATGACAACTGGTGATACTCGCTTTGATAATCCAGTGACAAAGAACCCGTATCAAGATCAATCACCCGGGTTACTTGATCTCTTCTATTTAAAGCGTCCAGTAATGCATTGATATGTTCGAGAGTAGTTTTTGATGGTCTCAAGTATTCCAGGCAGATTAGAAGAGTTCCCCCGCAGGGAAGACTGAATCGCTCTTGCTGCTCAACCGTTTCTCCAAACACTTGCAAAACAGGTGTCGTTTTATCCTGTTCTTCAGCCTGTAATTGCTCAAGAAGATACTCTTCAATACAACCACCGGAGAGAGAGCCGGAAAGACCGGCTCCGGGTGAAAAAGCCATGACTGAACCAACCGGTCTGGGTGATGAACCCCAGGTTTTCAGCACGGTACCCAGCCAGACAGCCTGTCCACTCTGAAGCCACCTTTGAGTATCCAGCAAAACCTGTTGATGGGTATTTTTCATTATTCGTTCTCTACCCCTTCCTGTTATCGAGCTCAATCATTTTCGTCCTGCTGCACAATTATGAGCCCAATTTCAGGTTCAGTTATTACCCTCAAAGAAAAGCCCAGATCAGAAATTAAAGCTCGGAATACTTTGCTAACAAAGCACTAAGAATCAAAAATCCACCACCTGAAAACAGAGAGAGATAATGAAAAATTAGCTGTCGACGAATATTTTTTGGCAATTCTTCAAAGACAGCGAGCACATTGTCACGCTCAGCTCTTTTTGGAAACAGACAATAATGTCCCCACATTGAAAGCCGGTGAGTGGCGAACATTAATCCACAGTCGTAAAAAACACCATCAACTAACTCGGATACATCCTTGTAATGTCTTCGGTAAAAATAAATAGCGTTAATTGAAAACAGAACCATCGACAACAAGAAAAGGAAGCCACAGGCTATATAGAAAATCTCAATAAAGCTCATTTTATAACTGTCTCAAATATTGGGGCTGCAATTTTATCGCCAGCAACCCATCCTCCAACTTTTGAGCCTCCATACCCTCCAACTGCCCCAGCTACTACGCTACACCACAGCAAGCTTGAACCTCCAGATGGAAGCCCAAAGACCAAGTTGCAAGCTATAAACCCTGCCAAATAACCACCAGCCATTCCCCCACCAATACTCCCCGCCACTTTAGCGGGTTCAACTACTTTCGCCCTGCTACACTCTTCCGAGCCCGGCTTCAGGGTACAGGCCTTCTGAATGTTGGCTACCCCTCCTCCTACATCCAGCGCCATAGATAGGTAACCCAGCCGGGCAAAGGTACGTGAGGTTTTAGCTAGCTGCTCATAGTTGCTGGCATAGCCTTTCAGTGAGCCGGTATTACCCTGCATTTTCCACTGGTGGACAATGGATTTCGACTTTAGACCTAGCTGTGCCTTGATACGATTGGCGGGCACATCCTGACCAAATAACTGCCGTTCCATCATACCATTGATGTTCTGGTCCAACTGGGTGAACAAAATCTTTCTCTGATTGAAAAAATGACTGCTGTTGAGATGTCCATGATTTCGGTAGGTTGTAATATACAGCTGTTCAATCCGCTTGAGGGTGTGCTCAACCATCTTGCCTTTTTGGCTAAAATAGTTATTTGCCCAGCCGTACATAGGCGCAGTAGCAGTGGTTATATTACTAAGAAAGGCATAGTGCTCGGCCAGAACTTCCCGCTCTCTCGGCGACATATTGGCCAGTTCTTTATCCACCTCCATAGCAGTCTGTTGCATAACACTCTCAGCGACTTGGCAACTGTTGGCTTTCGGTGGTGTGATAATCACCATCTGGCCAGGCAGGGCTCGCCCATTTTTCAAGTGACTGTTAATGGCTTTGAAATGTGACCGGGTCTCAGGAACCGGAGAGTGGTAAAGCGTTTGTATCAACTCGTCTATGGTGTATTCGCGATCAGCGATGAAAAAAAGAGCCTCATTAGGGAAAGAACTGCTCATTAACAACTTCCTTATCGATATTTTTTACTTTATAAATTCCCAGAGCCGCATAATGGCAAACATTGAAAATAAAAAAAAGATTCTTATTAATGCTCTCGCATACAGGCATATTAAGAGCATCCTTCTCAGAGAACTCATGATATAACTCTCTACTGACTTCAATGTGTACCTTGATGCTGTCGATATTGAGCTACAGCTTCCGACACATCAGACCATGACTGTTTATCCGGAGCAAAACGGGCTCGCAGATAACTGACTAGGCTGGTGACTTGAGCATCATTCAGGCTGTCCTTGAAGCCAGGCATCGTACCCTGACCGGGTAAATCCAGTGATTTCTGTTGCACACCGTACAGTATGGTCTGGATGACGTTATCCGGTCGGTCACTGTGAATATTGCTGTTCAAAGCCAGACTGCCACCCGCCTGGGTCCAGAAAACCGCTTCCTGATCGGTATGGCAGCCGGAACAGGAACCGCTAAAAATGCGCTGCCCCTCTTCAAGATCCGGTTGAAACGCGATGTCCGTCGATTTGATAGTCTGAGCCAGCTGTTCAGCTTGGTTGTCGTCTATTCCGGAGGGCGAAAGATAAGAGCTGACATAATGGGCAATGGCCCTGACATCCTGTTCTGGCAGTTTTCCGAGTCCGGCCACTACTGGAGCCATGGGGCCTGAAGCAACTCCGTGACGATCCGTAGAACCAGTTCTCAGGTATTCATAGAGGGACTTTTCTGTCCAGGGGACTGGAGAATGGGACAATTCATTTAACGGCGGTGCTTCCCAGCCGKCCACCATCGCTCCCCCAAAGAATTGGGCAGAAAGCTTTTCGGCTCCCAGTGGATTACGTGGAGTATGGCATGCACTGCAATGACCCAGCCCCTCTACCAGGTAAGCTCCTCTATTCCATAATGCAGACTGAGTGGGATCTTCTTTAAAGGGAGATGCGTCGTGAAACAGGGCATTCCAGCCTGCCAGCAAAGGTCTCTGGTTAAAGGGAAACGATAGTTGATTGGCAGGAGGTGTGGACTTAACCGCAGGCTGGGCCATGAGATAGGCGTACAGTGCCTGCATATCAGCATCAGTGATTTTGGCAAAGGATGTATAGGGAAAGGCCGGATAGAGTTGAGAACCATCCCGGCTAACACCCTGCCGCATGGCTCGCTCAAAGGCAGTAAACGACCAGTTACCTATGCCGGTTTGTTCATCAGGCGTGAGATTGGTGCTGTAAACCGTCCCGAAAGGTGTTTCGAACGGCCTTCCCCCGGCATTACTCGGCCCTCCATCCCAACTATGGCAGACCATGCAGTCTCCGGCTTCCGCCACCAGCCTGCCTCGCTCAATGGTTTCAGGTGAATAAAGATTGGCTGCGGGTCGTGCAACAGGTGCAATGGCTGGCTTGAATGGCCAGGCCATAGCAACCAACCCTGCTGTAGATAACACAGCAGCGCTCGCCCAGGTTTTCAAGGATCGTGCTGAGAAGTTTCGGGGAACAGGTGACTCGCCAGTGTTTATAGATTGATTCAGCTGCTGACGGATTCGATCGGCTGTAAATGGTGGCTCTCTCAGCCGGATGCCGGTAGCGTTGAAAATTGCATTGGAAACAGCCGCAACGGCAGGGTCTAGCAATCCTGGCTCATACCTTACAGCCAGAGTCTGGTTCGAAGGAGAGTCTGAATCAGGCAATATCTCTTTATCAGAACCATTAACTTTGGATTCTGATACTACTCTATCTGCAGCAGTCTGACTCTCACCCGCTTGAGCACTTGCCTGACTTTGCCCCCACTGATCATACTCCTTATTGTCCAGAAGCAGCCCTGCATCCGCCACAAAAAGACTCTCTTGCAGGGTCTGCTTTAATGCATCCTGATCGGGTGCTGATCCAGCGTCCTGCCCAATGATCAGCCGGTCAAGCGTCACCTCTCCACTTAACTGATTCAAACTGATATCCACCACCCAGGCAGAACGGGTTCCCTCTTCAACAGGTTCGTCAGCTTTATCGTTACTACGATGAGCGTATGCAAAACCTCTCCCTCTGGAGACATCCTGATAAGGTGACGGTTCCAAGCCAAAATGATTGTCGCTGGATTGCCATCCTGACTGTCGGGTCACCGAATCCATTAATACCCGTCCACGGTCATCTTTTATATGAGTCTGTCTGAACTTTATAGGATCTTTTTTCAGATTCTCTGCAAGCTCATCCATCCAGCTTTCCAGGGCAAAAGTGTTCTGGGCAATGGTTATAGAAGTCTCTTGTGCAGCAGAAGGCTCTTTTTCATCTGGCTGGGTAGCAGGTGTAACCCTGGCACTCTCAACAAAGTCATAAGGAGAAGTATTTTCGGTAAAGCTCCAGACACTGGCTTTAGCCGGATTTATCAAGAGTTGAGCTAAAACCGGTGCAATCCCTGATGATTGAATCTGCTGGTGCTCAAAGCTACTAACCTCTCCTTCCTTGATATCACCTGAAAGGCTGACGGTTTGAATAGAGCCCAGCGCTAAGCGATCTTTTTCATAACCACTGGAAATGTGTACGGCAACAGGTATGCCGCATGCTCGCGACAACAAAAGAGCATCCGCTGCGGCATCATCATGAAAGGAACGGCCAATGGATGGAGATACGATAGGGTTTTCAAGCTCTATCTGATCAGGTGATAGACCAGCAAGGCCGGCAAGTTCAGCACGCAGACGATCAGGCATTGAAGTAGCAACATAGATCCTGGCGCTTTGCGCCGATAACTGGGCCATAACCCACCCTGACCCAGAACTGGCCGGAAAACGGTGAGGCCACTGGTAGCTTCTTTTGAAATCAAAACTCCGGGACAAACTCTGCTCGCCAGAAGATTCTGTAATGTGCTGTGGAGGTGCCCATTCCAATTGCAAATGTTCAGCACCCACCAGGGCTTCTGAATAACTGTTGGCGACAATGCCAACAAAATTGCCTTGCACAACCAGCTTAATAATCCCGGGAAGATGGGCAATAGAAGATGATTCAACCGATGCAAGCCTTGAGCTGACAAACTCCGAACCTATCATTTTATAAGACGGTGGCCTGATAACTATTCCGTAGCCCAGGCTGGCACTTTGTTGATCAAATGACGCAGGTAGATCTGGCAACTGCAGGGAAGACATGGTCAGGCCTCCTGCGCTAATTCTGATGCCCGCTTCACGGCCTTGAGAATCTCTACATGGGTACCACAGCGACACAGGTTATGCTTCAGTACACGTCGAACTTTCTCGTCTGAGGGGTTGGTATCGTTATTTAGCAAAGCCCTGGTCGTCATGATCATTCCGTTGAGGCAGTAACCACACTGAGCCGCCTGCTCCTCGATGAACGCCTGTTGGACAATATCCGGATTATCTCTATCCCCCAGACCTTCCAGAGTTGTGATCTCGCAGCCGTCAAGCCGACCTACCGGCAAGACACAGGACCGGGCTGCCTGCCCATTCACCAGAACAGTACAGGCACCGCACTCTCCAAGACCACAGCCATACTTTGGCCCATTCAGGGCCAGATCATTGCGCAGAAAAAACAGCAGCGGTACTTCAGGAGCCAGCTCAATCAGAACAGACTCACCATTGACCACAGCTTTGATGGGAGCCTTGGCTGGCTTGCTCATGGCAACCTCCTTGCGGCGGTTCCTTTATTCTTGTTGTTCGTATGTGCAGTATTTATATAGTGAGTCCGGTTAATACACAACACTTGCTGGTTACCTGACTACGACTGCTCATCCAGCACAGCGGATTCAGGCGCCACCACCCGACCTGTATCCACTACGATGGAATCATCCAGATAAAGACTGCAATTTCGTAAAGGAATATCCATGTGGCAGGGCGTCTTGCGAGTGCCTCCTACCTCTGTATTGGGTCCGGTTGAGAACAGAAAGTTTCCTTCAAAAGCCCGGGCATCCATACATATGCCATCGTTTTTGTCATGAAGCCCCATAGCAGTCCATTGCGCCCTGGGTTGAAGACCCCAGCCTATGTGAGAAATCCCATAAACTTCAGGATCTTTGAAATAAGCCATGTATTCACGTAAATACTCGGCTTCAAATCCGCCGTGTATGTGACGAATAAATCCTTCATGAATTTCCAGAGTAATGGGGTCACGGGCATAGGTTTTGAACGGAAGGAGAATATCCCCCTCATTGATCACAATGGTGCCTTCTGCAGATCCTTCATTTGGCCAGGTGAACAGAAAGCCACTGGGCCAGTGATCCCAGCGGCCCGGTTCATCCGCAAAACCATATTCCGTTACCGTCGGGTATTCTCCAAGAGCCGCTTTGAAGTCTGTTCCAGCCTCTGAAACCACTCGCATTTCACCGGCTCTGGCCAATAACTGCTCGGAAGCAGACACTCTTTCTTTATCAGCCTGAGTGGGCAACATCCGCATAAGGACTTCTGGAGGCTCAACAGCCAGCAATATACGAGTACCGGTTTTCAGAATCTGCTCCTGCTCCGGAGAGTGCAGCAGCATCATGGTATCTACAATCAGGTCAGCAGCTTCCAGGGCTTTCTGGGCTGCCTTGTTTCCGGTCAGCGCCGTGTCTCCACAATAACCTGTCAGATCATTCCCAATAGCCATGGGCGCATTAAACGACGGGAGTTCAACTATATAAACCTGGGCACCCAGCCTCTGAGTAGCATCCATTGCTGCCTGAACGGTTCGCTGGTTGGAATAATGACTTTTGAGAATGGCGACACTCTGACTCTTGTCCACTTTTGAATGTTTCAAAACCTGCTCAAACATACAGGTGAGCTCAGAATTACTGACAGGCATGGTCGCTCCTTTTTATTGCCACCGTCCAGGTGATCTTTGGTTTGCCTCTGCTAAAGACCGTAAAACTATATAACGTACACACTATAAAACAAAATAAAAAATTAGTTTAAAGCCAACAAAGCAATCAAACAACACGATAAAAACTTTATTCTATTGCCAATTAAATAGTGTATGCACTATATTTATCGAACAAAAATACAGTTAAAGATAAACATAATCAGGGAATGGAGATGGCCAACAACAAGAAAACTATCGCTGTTATCGGTGCAGGTCTGGGTGGCGCAGCAGCGGCCAGGCTATTACAACAGGAAGGTTTTTGTGTCGATGTTTATGAACAGGCTCCTGCTTTCTCACGACTGGGGGCAGGCATTCATATCAGCTCCAATGCCATGTATATCTTCCGGAAGATGGGCCTGGAAGAAGCCTTATGCAAGATGGGTAACCACCCTGATTACTGGCTGAACCGCGATGGTGAGACGGGTGAATATATATCCCGTATCCCATTGGGAGAGTTTGCTGTCAAAGAGTATGGAGCGCCTTACATCACAGTGCATAGAGGTGATATGCATGCAGCCCAGATCGAATCCCTCGATCAACAAAGACTCTATTTTGGCAAGGAATTGGTGGACGTTCAGGACTCAGGTGATGATGTCTGCCTGAAGTTTGCTGATGGCACCGAAGCCAGGGCTGACATTGTTATCGGTGCTGATGGTATTAATTCCCGGATACGAGAAAAACTTCTGGGGCAGGAAGAACCTATTTATGGTGGCACCGTCGCCCATCGAGCCCTCATTGACGGCAACAAGCTGAAAAAATACGACCTGGATTTTGAAGACTGCATCAAGTGGTGGACCGATGACCGACACATGATGGTTTACCACACCCGACCTGACAAGAGTGAATACTACTATGTTACCGGTGTCCCCCATGAACCCTGGGATTTTGGTAATAATGCTTTCGTACCCAGTAACCAGGAAGAGCTCTACGAAGCGTTTGAAGGCTACCACCCTATTGTACAGGCTCTCGTAGAGTGCACTGATCATGTCACCAAATGGCCCCTTCGTTATCGCAACCCTCTGCCCATCTGGAGTGAGGGCCGCATGGTAATGCTCGGTGACGCCTGTCATCCACTCCGTCCCCACATGGCTCAAGGCGCCAACATGGCTGTTGAAGATGCCGCAATTCTGACCCGCTGTTTCCTTGCTACTGGCCTCGACGACTACCAGACCGCATTCAAGATCTACGAAGCAACTCGAAAAGATCGAGCAACCCGGGTTCAGCAGATCTCTACTGCCAACACCTGGTTCCGTACCCAGGAAGACCCAGCCTGGTGCTATGGCTACAACGTCTATGAAGAGACACTGAAAGGATAATAAAGATGAGTCACTACCTTTATGGCGCAAATGTTCAGGCTAATGGCATTCGTCAGCATTACTTGAGATACGGTGGCCAGCAGGACAAGGCACGCCCAATCCTGTTACTGGTGCCTGGCATTACCAGCCCAGCCATTACCTGGGGCTTTGTAGCCGAACGTTTGGCCGAACAATTTGATACCTATGTTCTTGACGTCAGAGGACGTGGACTGTCCTCAACCGGGCCCGATTTATCATACGACACTGACACATGCGCAGAAGACATTATTGCTTTTGCCAAAGCGCTGAATCTGGACAGCTATATCCTGGCAGGCCACTCAATGGGAGCCAGATTTGGCATCCGTGCTGCAGCCAAAGGAGCTCCCGGTTTGAAAAAGCTGGTTCTGATTGACCCACCGGTATCCGGCCCAGGACGTCGGGAATACCCCAGCAAACTCCCATGGTATGTCGATTCAATCAAAGATGCCGAAGCAGGTTGTGATATTGAAACCATGCGTGGCTATTGCGCAACCTGGACCGAAGAGCAACTGCAACTGCGTTGCGAATGGCTCCACACCTGTTTCTCACCAGCCATTATCACTTCCTTTGAAGAGTTCCACACCGTGGACATTCACCGGTACCTGCCTGAAATCGGAGTGCCAACCCTGCTCATGGTGGCAGGAAAAGGTGGCGTTATTGAGCCAGCTGATGAAGCCGAATTCAAAGAATTACTGCCGTCTATCCGAATCAGTCACGTAGAGAATGCTGGTCATATGATCCCCTGGGATGATTTTGACGGCTTCTTTGCCGGCTTCGAAGATTTCCTCGATTGCACTGTCTGAAGCTTTCCGACAGTCATTTGCAAACGAACCAAGGATATAAGAACAATGAACAAGGTATATCGAGTGGGACAGATCGTCCCCAGTTCCAACATCACCATGGAAACCGAGATTCCTGCCATGCTGACCGCCCGCCAGCAGATTCGCCCTGAGCGGTTCACTTTTCACTCCAGCCGAATGCGCATGAAAACCGTGAGCAAGGATGAACTGGCAGCTATGGATGCCGAATCCGATCGATGTGCTCTTGAACTGAGTGATGCGAACGTTGATGTTATGGGTTACGCCTGTCTGGTGGCCATTATGGCTATGGGGCTTGGCTACCATCGCGAATCAGAAACACGACTAAAACAGCGCACCATCGAAAACGATATGGAGACATCAGTGGTCACCAGCGCCGGCGCACTGGTTGAAGGTATAAAAGCCATTGGTGCCAAAAAAGTTGCTCTGGTTGCTCCCTACATGAAGCCGCTTACCGAACTGGTGGTTGAATACATCCGCAATGAAGATATCCAGGTGCTGGACTATCGCGCCCTGGAAATACCCAACAATCTGGATGTTGCCGCCCACGATCCGATGAATCTTCCGGAAATCGTTGCTTCCATGAACCTTGAAGGTGTCGATGCCATCGTCCTTTCCGCCTGTGTACAAATGCCATCCCTGCCAGCTATTCCAATGGTTGAGGCTCAGACCGGAAAACCGGTGTTAAGTGCTGCAGTAGCCACCACTTACCAGATGCTCAAAGCCCTGGACCTTGAGCCTGTCGCGCCTGCAGCCGGAGCATTGCTCTCTGGAGCTTATTGATATGGCTGACAGCGCATCATCAAACTATGAAGGCGTATGGGGGAACCGTATTGGTTTTGGCAAGAGTGCTGCCCTGATACTGGTGGACTTTATGGAAGCCTATACCACACCGGGTGCGCCCTTATATGCACCCGATGTCGTAGAAGCGGTAAGCCGTGCCGGAAAAATTCTTGAATCAGCCCGCCTGGCGGGCGCAAGAATCATTCATACCAATATCCGTTACCAACCCGATACGTTTCAGGATGGCGGCATTTGGGTAAAGAAAGCACCGGTTATGAAGGATATGGTGGAAGGCAACCCGCTGGCTGAATTCTGTCAGGAGGTCATGCCTTTAACTTCTGAGCTGGTGATCAGCAAGCAATATCCCAGTTCATTTTTTGGCACCTCACTGGCCACGACACTTCATAGTCAGGCTATCGATACCATTGTTTTGATGGGTTGTTCCACCAGTGGCTGTATCAGGGCTACGGCTGTTGATGGCGTCCAGCATGGATTCAGAGTGATGGTACTCAGGGATTGTGTGGGGGATCGTCACAGGGATCCCCATGATGCCAACCTGTTTGATATCGACAGCAAATATGGGGATGTGATCAGCAGTAAGGAATACCTGTCCTACCTGCAAGAATAAGATAGTCGTTTATAAGAAGAAGATTATTCTTCAATAATCTTCTTAAGCAGATAGGTCAGCGCGACCTGTTCACTGGGATTAAGCTTTTCCACAGTGATGTCGCTGATCTCTTTGGCAATTGGGACCATTTCGTCCAGTAGCATCATACCTTCACGGGTTGCCCGGACAATCACCTTGCGCTGATCCCTGGGGTCGGAAACCAGCTCTATCAGGCCCCGCTTTTTCAGGCGACTGACGATCCCCCTGATGGTAGCCTGGTCTATGGCTGTGATCTGAACCAGATCGGTCAGGGAACTGTTGTCGTTATCGGCTATGACACAAAGTGCAGAAAACTGGATCGGTGTCAGTTGCTCGTCGACACTATGCTGTTGAAAAATAGCGGTATTGCGCTGATGAGCCTTACGAATCAGAAACCCTACCTGATCCTTGAGGGAGTAGCCCTGTTCGGAAGGTGTTTTTATAGTCGTCACAGTAGCGGTCTGCCTGTTGTCAGCAGTTACGATAAATAAAGTACTCACTGCTTTAGTTGAAGAAAAAGCCTTATTTAAAGCCATTTCCTGATACTATTAGCAGTGCTCACACTAAAAAACCAATAATAGCAAAGTGCTCTTCTCTATGTCAGTCTTTCCTAACACCCTGCCATCACGGGAACAGCTTTTAAACGACAAAGGAATCTTAACGGTCTTCCGTAAGCCTGTCGCTCCGCCCAAGCCAGCACCGGGACAGCCCGGTAATCATACCGATTATATAGCCAGTAAGCCCGAACTGTTCATCGTTGTACTTGAGGATAATCAGATACTGGCTTTCAATGGCCATGTTGATCTGGGCACCGGCATTCGCACTTCTCTGGCCCAGATTGTGGCCGAAGAACTGGATGTCGAGCCAGCCAGAATCCGCATGATTCTAGGCGACCCTGAAGACACCCCAAATCAGGGACCTACTATAGCCAGTGCCACCATACAGATCAGCTCACAACCCTTGCAGCGTGCTGCAGCTCAGGCCAGACACTTTCTGCTGGAACTTGCCGCCGGACATTTAAAGATAAATACAGAACAGCTGACGATCAACAATGGCATGATCCACCCTCATGACAAACCTGAGCAGTCCGTTTCTTTTGGTGAACTGATCTCCAGCCAACGCTTTGATCTGCAGCTAGATGAGCAAACACCGGTAAAGTCAGCTGAGCAGCATCGTTACACAGGTAAATCCAGTCCAAGAGTCGACATACCCAACAAGGCAACGGGACAGTTGACGTTTGTCCACGACCTCCGTCTGCCAGACATGCTCCATGGACGTGTCGTGCGTCCACCCTATACCGGAAGAGATCAGGGTGATTATGTTGGCAACAGTCTGATCCGGGTTGATGAAGCGTCCATAGCTCATATCCCCGGCATCGTTAAAATAGTCGTAAAGGGCGACTTTGTGGGCATCATTGCCAAGCGGGAAGAACAGGCAGAGCAAGCAGCCAGAACACTGAAGGTAGATTGGAAGCCAGTACCTGAGCTGGCTGAAATGGAAAATCTCGAACAGATTTTAAGGAACATTCCAGCAAAAACTCGATCACTCAAGGTAACCGGAAACATTGAAAATGCCTTGGAACAATCCACAGAGCATTTGCAAAGAAGCTATCTGTGGTCGTACAACATGCATGCTTCTATCGGACCGTCCTGTTCTGTGGCCAAAATGGAGGCAGACCAAATCAAACTCTGGAGTGGCACCCAGAACCCTCACTCATTGCGCACTGACATTTCCAGATTAACGGGACTGACTGAAGACTGTATTGAAATCATCCGTATGGAAGCCAGTGGCTGCTATGGCCGCAACTGCGCTGACGATGTCGGAGCGGACGCCGTACTTATGGCACAGGCCGTAGACCAACCGGTCAGAGTGCAGCTGACCCGAGCCCAGGAGCACGGCTGGGAACCTAAGGGAACAGCCCAGATTATCGATATTGAAGGCGCTATTGATCAGCAAGGCAACGCCTCTGCTTACCGGTTTAAAACCCGCTACCCTTCCAACGATGCACCCAATCTTGCCTTGCTGCTTACAGGAACAATACCCGCTGACCCCAAGGTATTTGAAATGGGTGACAGAACCTCTGTTCCCCCATACAGCTACACCGATCTGGATATCAGCTGTGATGATGCAGCGCCTGTTGTACGATCCTCCTGGCTGCGAGGCGTCTCAGCACTCCCCAACAATTTCGCCCACGAAAGCTTTATCGATGAGTTAGCCTGTCTGGCTGGTGAAGACCCAGTATCCTTTCGGCTGCGCCATCTTGGAGACGATGTCCGAGCCCAGAATTTGATACGACACACAGCTGATAAAGCGGACTGGGGACAACATAAGTCAGAAGCTCAAAAAGAAGATGGCTGGCTATACGGCCATGGCTTTGCCTATGGACACTACGTTCACAGTCGTTTTCCCGGGTTTGGGGCTGCCCGGGCGGCCTGGTGTGTTTCTCTTAAAGTTCGACCTGATACCGGCGAGATACAAGTCATCAAGGTGACTGTTGGTCAGGATGCTGGCCGAATGATCAATCCTGACGGAGTGAAACATCAGGTTCATGGCAACATTATTCAATCCCTGAGCAGAACACTCAAAGAACGGGTTACATTTGATCAGCAGGGCGTAGCCAGTCTGGAATGGGGTGGCTACCCCATTCTCAACTTCACTGAGCTACCCGAAATAGAGCTGGCATTGATGGATCTACCGGAGGAGCCGCCTCTGGGAGTGGGTGAATCCACCTCACTGCCCTGTGCGCCGGCTATAGCCAATGCTCTTTTTAATGCTACCGGTGTTCGGTTTCTTCAGGCTCCGTTTACTCCAGGCTGTGTTCGTAATATATTGAAAACTGATCAATCCATATTTTGAAAGCATGTAGATCTTGAAAGTTATAAATATAACCAAAAAATGTACTGATCACCAAGCTTAAGCTGTAGTACATACCTTGAGAGAATCTCTCTACTACCGTAATTCTACATAAAGTCAATATCACAAGTTAAATCATTAACTTTCTTAAAAAGATTTTATCTCAATCACCCCGTCAAAACATCTAACTTTATAAATGTTCAGATACTAGAAGCTCCCACAGAAGATTAATATCACCTTTATTCTTTTATAATCAAATTACTCCTTGAGACTAAGACTGTAAGAAACAGAATTACAATAATAAAAGCAATGATAAAAATAATATTTATATCATCTCTTCTCAGATAGAAAGAAAAAATCAAAAAAGAACTCAGTGCAGCACTTAATCCTACCCAGATTTTGACAGATACCTTTTTCTTACAACTTCCACATGAAAAACTTTTAAGAAAGAGAACAGATAGGCTAATGCTTTCACCACAATTCGGACACTTAAGGAACATCATATCACCCTAAAAATCTTACCTAATCTGACCTTGAATGAAAACTGTACCGACTGCAACAATCAAACTAAACAGAAGCATCAGATTGACCTAAAAATAGCAACATCCAAATAGATAACATCACTACTAAATATCGAAATTAACAATTTTCATCCCTCCAAAGTCTCATACACACTACCTCTTTTCCATACCTTATTTCACTTTAATTCTATTCTGAGAATAATTTGATCGTAAAAAATCCCCAATAAACATCCCTGCTCCAAAAACAACACTAACTATTACCTTTACTACCACACCAGAAAGCCAACTACTTGTAAAGTCAAATGAATAATATGAAAGAAATGATGATACAAGCAAACCAAAAAATAATAGAACTTTAAATCTAGCAGGTATTTCTTTGTAAATTACGGACTCAGATGGGTTACGCTCATTGTAATGCACACTTATATTATCTCCTTTTGAAAATCTCAACTTCGAATAGGGCTGAAAAAAAGTTCTTCCGGAGAACATAAAAAAGTCTCCAAGAAATACAATATTGGACTTAAATATTTTCCCTTCCACAGTATAACTATACTCATACTCTGCCTTGGTCATCTTGAGATATTCAGGCACTTCAAATTTATCAAAAAGACTATCATATTCACCACTATAGTTCTGATAGAAAGATTTTATCCTTCCATCACAAAGCTTCCATGCATGTGCTTTGTATTTATAAAAAATGATAAAAACAAAAACGAGAACAAAGTATACAAATGTTATTGATGAGGCATAAAACAGTCCCATACTCAACTCCTCAACAATATGATATAAGCCAACGTTTATAAAAGCCTATAAGGTGGAAGCCTGCAACTGAAGAAAGAAGAGAAAGAGGGAAGGCCACCAAAGTCAAAAGGAAAAACATTACAATAACCGCACTAATAAATGCGGTCATAGCCAATGCACGAGCAATAGGGTCTTCACAACTTGAGGCAATCTGAATCGCCCCAATCGTAGTCCAGGCCACTGTAAAGAAAGGTGCAACTGGGTTTGGACTAACACCCAGCAACCCTGCTTTATAGGTAAATGCCCACCCTAACCACATTAAAATATATTGAACTCCTTCTAGCAAGCCACCATTATCGCCGGAAGCTATTTTATATGCTCCAGAACCACTTGAAGGATCAATAATTAAATACCCAGCATTCCATCCATTTCCAGATAATAAAGGTTCGCCATGAGCAGTAACTATCTTTCCCGCTTTAACTGAGTTACGAATATCAGACTCTACTTGAGCACTGAGATTAATAGACTCTAGTGCAGCATCAATATTATCTGAATTGATTGACCATATTCTCTGTCCTTGAGATGCAGCTATTGATAGAGCTTTGATCGCACTCATACTTGAAACTTTAGCTCCAGTAATAGTAAACATACTCTCTGGTATAAGGTGCTCCATTACTGACGCTCTAATACCAATGCCTCTAGTATAATTACGTTGCCTGATTAAATCATTATTAGTATCAACTGTTTGACTTGCCAAACGATCAACATCTATTCCCAAACCAGAAAACCTCACTGACTTTGGTATGCCAAAAAAGTAGCTAGACTCAAGACGTGTACCAAATACCCCATAACTAGGAAGCCTGTAGTTAATAATATTTAAGTTATTGGCTTGAACTTGATCTTGAATGTTATTCATAGCTAGGTAGGCAAAAATTGGAGAATATAACAAGTCTCCTTGAACATCCTCCCCTGACAAGGCAGATATTAGGGCAGTATCACCACTTTCTATAACATCATGCGTCTTTTTTAGTTTATTCTTTAGCTTCTCAGCACCTCTGGTACTATTTCCCTGCAAATCCAACCCAATAGCCCGATACTCACCTGCTATCGGTTTGTTATTCGCCTGTGTCCACCTATGGGTCGGTGAGTAAAGTCCCAGAGTACTATATAACTCAGTACCCATTTTCCCTGCCCCAGCGGTAAGTTCTACCTCACCATCCAGCGTAAATTCTGCAGTCATGTCGATCAGATAACCAGGAAGGGTAGCTGGCAATTGAGATGGATCAATAGGGCTGCCATCGTCGTTTGGCTTGGGAAGATATCTCTCGATAATAGCTTCATCTTCTTCCGTGCTGGGACGGAATGATAACGCCAGCTTCTTGCCTGCCACTGTCACGGTTGGCTGTTCAAATGTAAACAGGGTAGCACCAGGCTGGCCGCTAATCTGGGTTTGCAGCTGGTATTTAAATTTATGTCTTAACTTATCAGGAACTTCTATAAACCGCTCGCTGGTGACCAGTACCTGATAAGGTAAACCCGCTGAAAGAGGCGCCGATGATTTTACCTTGACTTCCTGAAGGCCCAAAACCTCACCTACTGTCGCATCAGGGTTCTGGTTTTCAATGTAGTCCTGTAGCTTCTGTTGGTAGTCTTCTAACTGTTGCTCAATATCAGCCTGGGGCAGGTTTTGGACAAAGCCCAGCTCTTCGTCAATGGTAGCTTTGTCTTTTATTTCATCAATCAGCGCTTGGGCGTCAAACGGTACCTGTTCCTGCAGGTCCATGCCATCGGTGAATTCGTACTGCTTAAAGCTGGCATCCATGGGAATCCAGTTATCACCTTCGCGGTTCTTCACACCTCGGCTGGGTTCAAAATCTACCCAGGCTTCTACCCAGGTGTGTTCCATTCGAATCTGGGTTACCTTTCCTCCATAGATGAGTCCGGTATTGGGTATCCCCCCCTGTCCCATCAGGTTCTGGGCGGCAGCCGGAACTTCTACTCCTCCGACCCAATTCATTACCTTCTCCACCGGCACCTCTACTGTGCCGTAGGCATAGCGCGCGGGTATATTGGAAGCACGCAGCAGTCCGATTAACAAACTGGCTGTATCAGTAGCATTACCTCGCCGTGTATCCAGAGTCATGGCTGCGCCCTGGATTGAACCGTAACTGGGGATAAAGCGGATATTATTGTGAACCCATGAATAGATTTCTGTTGGATTGTGATTCAGTTCGGCTGCCAGTGAACGCATTTCATCTGAAATAGTAATATCAGGTGTTTCCTGCAGGTATGTGTCAGCAGGCTGGTCATTTCTTTGCGCGAACAGTGCATTGGTTGCGGAAGACGGCAAGGGGCCACTATTAGCCACCATAACTCCTTTCAGTGGATCAAGTCCAAGCACACTTTGCAGGTCAAAGTTAGTCACCTTGGGTTCTCGTACTTCACTATCCGGGGTGCCAAAGGGCAGTTTATTCGGGTCAAAGGGGGCATGGCTTTTCTGGAACTGTTGCTGATTCAGGAAGCGGCCAAGCTCTTCCCAGACAGACTGTAATTCGGCATTATTAGTGGTTCCTTCCAGCTGCTGATAGTAACCGGTAAACTCGCTGTATTGCTCTTTGAACTGCTCCATAGCCTCCCGATGACGCTCCATGGCAATAGCCGGCAGATCACGTTTTTTTAGTTCAACTTCCAGGTTTTGCCATTCAGACCATGCCTCCGTATAGGCTTGGTCAATTCCTGAATAGAGTTCAGTCAGTTGTCCTCTATCCGATGAAGAAAGAAATTTATCCCCCAATCCAATCACCTGGGTAAAGGAGGCAAATAAGCCTTGATTCGAGTTCTCCTTGTAGCGAATACCGGGCTCATCGTCGGCTACCCACTCTTTCAGCTTATGCAGCCTGTGTGCCAGCTTCTTCTCAGGAGTGTCCTCCATCATATCGGTCAGTCGTCGTTCATACTCTGCCTCTTTCTCAATATTGTCCGCTACCGCCTTACCTGTGGGGGATAGGAAGAAAACAAAGACAAACAATGAAGAAAGAAAAAGTGATAGACCTTTCCCCAACACTCCTTGACGAAATGACTCCATAAACTGAACAGACATCCTTTATTCCCTATTCCCTGTGTAATTCTTATCGCATGGGTTCCCATACTTGGGCCCTCAGGGCCTGATGCATGGAAACCAAGGTCTCATTCTTCATCAATTGATCTTGCGACCAACGTCTATTAACACATCCTGTAAACCAGCCCGGATTTCCTGACTGTCGTTGCTTTTGTCCATTAACAACAGGCTGGTGCTCATTAATAACGCTTCATAGGCCCAGCGAAGATTATGCTCAAGCAGGCACTGGCGAATAAATTCCAGTTTCTTCAGCAGGAAGTAGTAGCGAGTCCCCTTCCAGTTTTCATGGGAGAGCTCACGAACCCTTTCAATTAAATCATCCAGTTTGGCAATTTCCCTTTCCGCTCGCACTTCAAGCGTGAACGTTTCATGATTCCGCCATTGTCCTGGTTTTCCCGACTGGATCTGGGCAGAGATCTTCCCAGATTCGTTATAAAGTGGAGCTTGCACCTGAATATACTTATGTAACTGCTGTCCTTCATCAATATTGAACTCGTAAGTCCAACCTTCAGCTTCCTTGATCATCCCGGCATCATCCAACATCGCCAGTCCATCCAGTTGCAGCAGGGTTCTCCCTGGGGTTTCTATTGCCAGGTTTTCGATGGAAAGCTGAACAGACTGTGGCTGGCCTGCAATGAGCTTCAGCGCTGACCTATCTGGTCTAATCCGATCAAGTGCCTGGCTGAGTAACTGGTAGTAAAGGCTATCCTGGCCACCCGCTGTAGCCTGGAGTAGTCCATCAAACCCTGCGAATACCGCTTTTCCTTTACCATACTGATTCAGAGTGACCGCCGGTTTCTTGAGAGATAACAGGTCACAATAGGAGCGTCCGTAATACCATCCTTTGAACGCCCCCCAACCATCAGGTTCCGAACTCATACGGAAGCTACCTTTACCCCACCAGTGCCAGCGACGCAGATGCTCGGGTACACAGGCCATAGACCTCGGGTTTTCCCAGTACCACCGAATCCAGTCGTCATCCAGAACATCCATGCCCGACCGGTCGTGTAATTGGCGTACTCGTTCATGCCAGACTTTCTGGCTTTCCTCTCCATACCATTTGTGATCCTGGTCATCCATAGAGTTTTTCAATACAAACTCAGCCAATACCTGGGCGGTACGAGGGTAGATAGCAACAGCATAGTCACCCGATATAGGGTAAGCCGACTCACCCTCCAG
>NZ_LASA01000056.1 GCF_001562015.1 Endozoicomonas arenosclerae
GGCTTATGGTGTCCTGAAAAAACAGAAAGTGTCAGGTCATCAAAACGACGCTGACATTCTTTACAAGAATATCTCTGTCTGTCAGGCTGTGAATCGTCCTTGCCTTGGCGGGTTATGTCTGAGCTGGCACAGTGAGGGCATTTCACCCCGTCAGGCCAGCGAATCTGGCGTATCTGTTCAAAGCACTTGGCGTTGTCGAGGAGGTCATAAAGTTTCATGACACTTTTGTACAAGAAAACGTCTTCTATTCATAGTCAAATAACTCGTCCTCAACCAGCTCCCCAGAATCCATTAAGAGCCTTTATTTTTTGCACTTTTTGCTGCTTTCAGCATACAGCTGATTCTTCTGATGGAAAAAGCAGACCAGCTGGACAAGGCCACCGCCCAGGTCATTAATGCCAAGCGTCATCAAAAGGCCGCTCCGGTATTGGAAGAGAATTGTCCTGACCTTAATGTTAAAGAAGCCTACCGGATACAACAGAAGACAGTAGACCTGCAATTGCATGAGGGGCAGCGAATTGTTGGTTACAAGGCGGGTTTAACCCATAAGAAAGGCCAGCAAGCCTTTGGTCTTAATGAACCCGTAACAGGCGCTTTGCTCTCCGATGCTCTTTGGCAGGCTGATAGTGACTACTCTGTAAGCCAGGGCAAAAAGTTAATGATTGAGCAGGAGCTGGCTTTTCGGCTGGATAAGGACATAACCCGAGCCGTCTATGATGTGGAAGAACTTCGCTCCTATATCTCGGAAGTAGCTCCCGCTATTGAACTGCCGGACCTTGGATTTACCGGAAAGCCCAGAGGGGTTGATGTCATCGCCAATAATGTTGCCAATAGAGCCTTCCATATTGGGCAATGGCAAACTATTCCGGATAACCTCGACTCTATGAACTTATCTCTGAGCTGCAATGACCAGACTCTGAGTCAGACTCAATCGGGCAATACCATGGAAGGTCAATGGGAAGCGCTACTGTGGATGGTTAATCAGCAGTTTAAACTGGGCTATCCACTTGAAGAAGGACATGTTCTGATGACGGGAAACCTTGTTAAATTGTTGCCCGGTAAGCCTTGCGAATACACGGCGGACTTTGCCAATTTAGGGAAGCTGGAGTTCACTCTTACCCGTTAAAAACAGCCCCTGAGTTACTCAGGGGCTATCTGACTTAGGAGTTGTCTGAAACTCTCAAAACCCGTTCGGGCTGAGCTTGTCGAAGCCCATTACCACCACCCTTCGACAAGCTCAGGGCAAACGGCATCCGAGTAAATCGGGAAATTATCAAGAGACAAATCTTTACTCAGCAAAAGCTCTACCTTCAGCAATTCTACCCCCCAGGGCAGCCAGCAGTGCGGCCGATGACCCCAACGTCATCTCCAGTTGTCTGGCCCAAAGGCAATAGCGCCACAGGTGATAATCCTTGTCGATGCCAGTACCACCATGCAGATGCTGGGATGCATAACTGACGCGGTGCCCGGTATCTCCGGCCCAGATTTTGGCCATGAGGACTTCGTTAGTCGCTTCTTTTTCAGAATCCAGCAGAGACACGGCCTGATAGGTAGTCAGCTTCAGGCAGGTCACATCAATAAAGCAATCTGCCGCCCGATGTTGCACCGCCTGGAAAGAGCCTACAGGCACTCCAAACTGAACCCTCTCACAGGTATAACCTGCTGTAATTTTCGTGGACTGATCTGCCACACCTACCTGCATCGCACAGCTGGCAGCCATTGTTCGCTCGGCAACCCAAAGCGCTGCAGCCTGACCTTCAGACCCAGTCATCAGCACATCTTCTTCTGCAACAAGTGCCCCAGTTAGAACCACCTCATACCAGGGCTCGCGGGTTGTAGAAACTTCCCGGTTCAACTCAACACCATCAGCCTGAGGGTCCAGCAGGAAAACGCCCACTTCATCCCCTACTTTTGCTGTCACCAGAATACGCTCGGCTTTATAAGCAAAAGGCACTGCGATCTTGCAGCCTGTCAGTTTAAAACCTTTACCAGCAGATTCCGCCACAGTAGCAGGAGCAGAAGGGCACTCGGCGAGAGCTTCTAAAAGACCTGCAGTAATCAACTTTTCTCCGGAAACCACCCCAGGCAGTAAACGCTTTTGCTGTTCAGGGGTACCAAACTTCTGAATCGGCAGAGCAGCACTGACCAGTACGGGAATGACCGGTGCAGCGGCAACGGTTCTACCAACCTCTTCAATAAAAAGGCTGAGTTCGGTGAAACCAAACCCCATCCCACCATTCTCTTCTGAGATGGAGGTACCCAAGAGACCCGACTCGGCCAGCTGAGCCCAGAGCTTTTCGTCAAAACGATCTTCCTGCTGATCTATAACATTCAGACGCTCGGTAGTCGAAAGGTCAGTAAGAATCTGGTTAGCCAAATTCTGAACTTCTTTCTGGGTGTCGTTAAATGAAAAATCCATAGTGATTGCTTCCTTCTATCCTGGCTCCGGGCGGCTTATCGTTTAGCTCTGGGCATGCCCAGACCGCCCCGGGCAATCAGGTCACGCTGAACTTCATTGGTACCACCACCAAAGGTAATGATCGAAGCGGTCCGATACAGCTCTTCCAGACGACCATTTAATACAGACCCTTTCGAATCCCTGTGCAGAGTACTGCTGACACCCAACACTTCCGCCAGATTTCGATAAAGCTCAACAAAGAACTCGGTACCGTACACCTTGGCAGCGGAGGCATCTTCCATGGCCAAATTCCCCCGGGTCATTTCAGAGGCCTGTCGATAACAGATCAATTTCAGGGCTTCCAGACCAGCACGACATTTAGCCAGGTTGATCTGAACCCAGGGCTGGTCAATCACTGTTTTACCACCGGGCATCTCAGTGTCGCTGGCCCACTGAGTCACGTCATTGAACAGCTTCAGGAAGGAGCCCACATTAACCAGAGAAAGTCGCTCACGGTTGAGCTGCTCAAAAATCATCAGCATGCCCATACCTTCATCACCCACCAGGTGATCAGCAGGTACACGCACATTGTCGTAATAAGTAGCATTGGTACGAACATCACCCAGAGTATGAACGGGTGAACAGCTGTAACCTTCAGCGTCGGTGGGTACCAAAAAGATGGAAATAGCCGAATGACTTTTCACTTCCGGATCAAAGTTGGTTCGGGCCGCCAGCCAGATGTAGTCAGCATGATGCGCCAGTGAGGTCCACATTTTCTGACCATTGATCACCCACTCATCGCCGTCTTTTTTCGCTGTAGTCTTGAGAGACATCAAGTCGGTTCCGGCACCCGGCTCCGAATAGCCGATCCCCAGCATCATCTTGCCGCCGAGGATTTTCGAAACCAGCTCTTCTTTCATTCTTGCTGTGGCGTATTTGGCCAGAATGGGTCCGACCGATTCAGTCGTCAGGAAAGGGAAAGGAAAGCCCGCCCTCATCACTTCTTCGACAAAGATGAACTGTTCCATCTCACTCAGACCGCGACCGCCCATCTCTTCTGGCCAGCCGACACCAATCCAGCCATCTTTGCCCAGCTTGTCCATGGCCTCCCAAAACAAGGGGCCACCCCCTTCGCCGACAGCCTTGGAGACTTCAGCTGTCAGCTCAGGGGTCATTAATTCACTAAAATAGGCTCGCAACTCCTGACGAAGTGCGTCCTGTTCAGGGGTAAATTCTATTTTCATTGCAGCACCTGAATTCCTTTCGCCCGTCGAAAAGGGCGCAGAGACATTGACTGTCCATGCGCCCCCTCAACTCAGATTGATAACTCAGTCAGAATTAAGCTTCTTCCAGAAGCTCATTGACGTGAGTGATACTGTCGGCGTATTCGAACAAGAGACGCTCAACAACCCGACGACTGGATTCAACGTTATTGATCTGGCCAACTACCTGTCCGACCGGGTTGAACGCCACTTTCTGGCACTCACCCTTGGCAGCATAATGGTGTGTACGACGAATACCGTCAGCTGTTACCAGACCCTGCAGCGGCATACCCAGAGGATCAGGAGTATCTTCACTGGCCCAGGCCTCGGTCCACTCATTCTTCAGCATCCGGCAGGGCTTACCTGTCCAGCTGCGAGAGCGAACGGTATCTTCTGAAGTAGCGCTCAGGTAAGACTCTTTCTGTGCAGGCTCAGCTTCGGCTTCTTCAACGGTCAGCCACAGGGAACCGGTCCAGACACCTTGAGCCCCCAGGCACATGGCGGCAGCCATCTGACGGCCATCACCAATACCACCAGCAGCCAGTACAGGTGTGTCGCCTACAGCGTCAATAATCTGGGGCCAGAGAACGATGGAACCCACATCACCGGTGTGACCACCCCCTTCGCCACCCTGGGCAATAATAAAGTCGAGACCGGCTTCTTTATGCTGAACCGCCTGCTTAACACGACCACACAGAGCACCAATCAATCGACCCGTATCCTGTACCCGCTTGATAATATCTGCAGGAGGAGTACCCAGGGCATTGGCAATCAGGCGACAGTTTGGACGCTCTAGTGCCACATCAATCAACTGGGAAGCAATGGCTTCGTTCCAGCCCAGAAGACCCATTTCGTCGTCTTTATCTGGCCATTCTGGAACACCGTGTTCAGACAGCAGTTTGGCGGCAAAGTCGTGATGCTCCTGAGGCACCATGGCTGAAAGCATGCTCTCCAGCTTCTCAGAGTCCATCTCACCCATGCCTTCGTATTTCTGGGGGATTACAACATCCACACCGTACGGCAGATCACCAATGTGAGCATCAATCCAGTCAAGCTCTTCTTTCAGTTTCTCTGGAGAGAAACCAACAGCACCCAGTACGCCCAGACCACCTGCCTTACTGACAGCAACCACTACGTCACGGCAGTGTGTAAATGCAAATATGGGGGTTTCTATCCCCAGCTTTTTACAAATTTCGGTTTGCATAATACCAGTCCCTTATCTTGTTATTGTTCTATGGTGACAGCACTTAACACCGATTAAGCAGAACAAACAGCTCTACTAGTCGATAAACTGGACGTTTTGATCCAGTTCAGCCCGGCCAACCCTGCACGAGTTGGCAGGATGTTCCTTATCTTCATAGCCAAATGAGATTCCAAACATCAGCTTCATACCAGCCTCCACATCCAGCTCTTCTCTGACCGTGTCACAGGCAAAGCTGAGGGCAGTCTGTGGACAACTGGCCAGCCCATGGGCACTCAGACTGAGCATCAATGTCTGGGCGTACATACCCAGATCCGCTGCTTCACGAATACCAAACTGCTCTGGCAAAAACAGAAAGGCAGCATGGGGAGCTCCAAAAAAATCAAAGTTGCGCATAAAGGCTTCGTGCCTTGCGGCCTTGTCTTCCCTGGCTATGCCCATGGCTGAGTAAAGATCACTGGCAGCGCCATATTGACGCTCTTTATAGATACCTTCGTAGCTGCCCAGATAAGGAAAATCCATCTGGTATAACCCCTGATTCAGAGCGTCCTGCAATTTTTTTCCCAATGCACGACAGCTGTCACCACTGACTACCGCTATATGCCAGGGTTGGGTATTACAATTGGAAGGGGCTCGTGCGGCTTCGGAAAAAATCTGCTGCAACAGCTCAGACTCAGCGCGCTGCTCTGTGAAGGCCCGTACGGATCGACGGTTATCCAGGATCTGTTGAAAAACAGTACTGTGATCGGTGCTCATAGTGTTTGAGGTGCCATTGCTGATCAACGTACACCTTTTGCCTCTGTTTGTTCTCTGCCACAGATTTCACCGAGTTACTGAAAGCTGCTTCGGACACCATGGCTATTGGCTTTTTATTCAAGGCTTTTGACGCATTTAAAACACGTGCTTTACCGTACATACCTTCGTCTGAATCAACAAGGGTATCATCGTTCAAACAGACGATGCCCAAAGGCCAAAACCTCGACAGTGGCGGGCTTTTTTGAAGGTTTACAATTCTGACTTTAACGGTATAGTTAAGTCACTCATCTTAACGCTGTTTACTCTCAAACAGCCATGAGTCGGAATGACAGCTTCGACAAAAATTATAACAAGCGCTGTATTCCAGAAATGGCAGCATTTTCCAAACGGCCATGAGCTTTATTAGCAGCCATGGGCAAAGAAAACAGTTTTGTGAAAATGCAATGCGTCCAATGGATCGAATGAGAATAATAAAAATGACATGGAATTTATCAGCAGGATTCATCCCCTCTGCTCAGAAGACTGCTACGTTTCTTTCTGCCATAGCCCTCTCTGTTTCCGCGGCAAATGCTAACAACCTTCCCCCTGAAAACCCTTATCTTGCCGACTCCACATACCCCATTACCCATGTAACCAGCGCCCAGCAAGGTGCCATCGCTGTTCAGGGCCCAGAAGACAAGAATCGTCGTTTAACTGACAAAGAAAAAGAATACATCTACACCGGCCCAAGCCACCTTATCTTCAGCATTTCCGGACAATACGACAATGGTAAAAGGGTAATCTGGTCTTCAGGGTCTGATCGGTTGATCAAGCAGGATTATGACACCTTTGAAGTCATTGATACCGTCATGCTCCGTGAAGATGAAGGCTGGGATGAAGCCTGGTCCGAAGAGAGAATGGAAAAAGTTGCCTCAGGGTGGGAGCCGCTAAGGATTTATAACGCCCTGCAGGAAATGCTGCGGTTTGCTGAAGCTGGCGGTATCTATCCCATGATGGATGCTGATAACAACTTTTACCTGGGCAGTACTGACGGCACTATTCAGGTTTATGGTGACAGCAAGCCTGATGACCCATCATCCACTATTTCACTAAAACACCGCTACCAGATCAAAGCCCCGGTTACTGGTAAGGTTAATGGTTTCAACATCAGTTATGACGGCTATATCACAGCCGTAACAGACGACGGGTGGATGGTAGCCATGAGTCGGGATTTCAAGGAGCAGTATCAGATTAAGCTGGAAGGCGCTCCGCAAGAATCCTACAACAAGGAAGATCCTCTTAGTGGCTGGGTTCGTAATTCTTTTGCCATGGACCCTAATGGCATGACTTATGTGGTCAGTCGTGACTTTCTTCATGGTGTGAAATGGACGGGTAAAGGCTGGTCTCAGGACGCCAAAGATGGTGCCTGGATAGCCCCCTACTCCAACACTAAAGGCTTTGGTTCAGGTTCCACACCTTCACTGATGGGCTTTGGTCAGGATGACAAACTGGTGGTCATCACAGACGGTGATGAATTGATGAACCTGACACTCTTCTGGCGCGAAGCCATTCCTGAAGACTGGAAAGGACTCCCCGGAGAAGATCGTCGTGTTGCGGGTAAAATTGCCGCCAATATGGCCCGTGAAGATCTGAAAAAGGTGCAATCCGAACAGTCTGTGGCGGTTTACGGTTATGGTGCGGTGATCGTCAACAACCAGCCACCCAGCCTGCCTTTTTATGCTCCTGATATTTTCGCTCCTGTGTTTGTTGGCTTACTGGGCAATGAAGAAGATTATAAGCCTCACGGCATTCAAAAGTTTGTCTGGGATACACAAACCCGAACCCTCAACCAGCAATGGGTGAATAACAATATCAGTTCCCCGAACTCGGTTCCGGTCATTGCCGCTTACAACGACATGATTTACACCGGCGGTGTGCGTGATGGAGAGTGGACACTGGAAGCTCTGGACTGGAACACCGGCACGGAAAAATTCCACTGGATTCTGGGTGATAACAAGTACAACACCAACTTTGCCCCCCTGGCCATTGATCCCCAAGGACGGATTACTTATGGGACTACATGGGGTCGGGTTCGCTTGAATCCAGCCCCCTGAGCCCTGAACAGCATTCAGGCCACTCAGGCCTGAATGCTGATATTCAGTGTTCTTTCTGAAGAGTCATGGACAGGCTGTCACAAGCCCCCTGATAGAGATGCCCTTCCTGTAATATAAACATCGCCTCGATCACATCCTTATCTTTATCCTTAATTAACAGAGGGACACCCTCCACCGACACATCGAAAGCATCAGACACCCCTTCCACTTTTTTGACAGGAACATCAGACATTAAAAACTCACTATCTGCAGATTTGACCGCATCTACACCAACGTTTTTAATAACTCTATCCAGACGAACTCTGGAAAAGTGATCGTTATATCGCTTGCTCGCTGCTCTGTAGAGCTTATCCTTACGCACCAGCTTAACTTCCGAATCCAGACTCAAAGAGGCCCCCTTCAGAATCCAGCTGGGCAACTCAGTGAGACAAGCATCTTCCTGTGAACACCATTTCCCTTCAGACAGTCTTTTCATATAACAACGGGCAGACTGGTTTTCCTTGAACCTCTCAGCAACATTCCCCTCCATCATGACTTTATACAACTTTCTGTAAGTCCCCATTGCGACCTCAGGATTATCTTCTGCAATCACACCTGCATAAGCCATAATTGCGTCCACATTGGCTTGCGTACCCAATTCCGGATCATCTTTCAGGAACTCTATATGCCAAAGCAGACGCTCTACCGAGAGTGTGTTGAAATGTCGTATATCGACTACACTCAGCAAGCTTTCGGCCTTATCTGTCGCTTCTCTCTGCTGATTGAAAAACGCCACCCACTGCTTGTTTTCTGCATAGTTGTCTAACTGTAAAAAGTACTTCCTTAAAGTAAGATCCAGAGGATAGGCAATACAAGCCAGACGCAGGTTTTCGAATTCAAACCGATTACAGAAATCCAAATCAGAACCCACATAATGACCTTTATCATCCATCAGGAACACTGAACCTGAAGAAAATGCATTAGAGGTGCCTTCAGCATCCTGAGGCTGCCTCAAAGGTATTACACTTTGTGTCAGATTGGCCACCAGCTCTGGACTGTCCAACGATCCTGACAGGCCTTGAACATGCTCCACCTGCCACTGGGCCTGCCGCTTCCAAACAGGATCAAGCAGGTTACCATTCATAAACGAAAGCCAGTGGACTCGCTCCCACTTCTGATCAAATTCAGGCAGGAGCAGCAAATGAGCACTCCCTTTAAAATCCAGATAGGTCTTATTACCGACTACACGACACTGAACGGCTTCGTCAGAGTTCATACCTTTCTGAAGAGAGGAAGGCTGGCAACGAAAGCGCCCATCCACTTCAAACAACTGGTTCTGGCCAATCCAGATACTGGCCAGAGCATGATAAGCCACAGCAAATCGATACCCTCCCGGCTGAGCTTCAAAAGAAGGGGTAATGGTAAAACCTCCACGTCCGGGATCAGGCATCAGCGACATAGCCTTATCCTGCCAGTCTACTGAATGAACCAGCCCCAACCATGCCCTTCTAGACGGTAAATCTTCCCACATCCCCTCACAACCATTAACCAGTCCTTCACCGCAAACGGCCATATGGAAACGAATAAATTCAACGTGTTCCTGATAATCAGCACTGCAACCTTTGAAGTGTTTCTGGCAGGAAATAAAGCTGTGATTGAAGGCTTTTACCTTCTTTTTCAGGTCAAACTCAGCAAAAGGCAAATAGTCCTTTGCACTAACCACACCATCCTTTTCCCGGTATTCCATCATGCCCAGAGGCAAGCTCGGATTCATAGACAGAGCCAGAAGCATATTCAATTTGTTCAAATCCCTGTTCTTCTGAAAATAAACAAACAGGTCTGAAAGTTTCTGATAACGAACCAATGTCCGATCATCAGGGGCCTGGGCATAATAGTTACTGAGTATTTGCCACTGTAAAAGTGCCATGAAAGAAACAATGGAACCTGTAACAGCCTGAGAGACGGCACTCCCCCCTTGAGAGAACACAACCCAGTAAACAAGATGATATAAACCCAGGAAAGAAACGCCTGATATCCTTGGGTATTCGGTCATAAAATGCCAGTTTTGCTGCTCAATGCTGACCACAGGACTCAAGCCACTTTGCCTGTTAAACAACCTTTTTTTAGCAGGCCGGGGCCTTTCCAATTGAGTGTGTGCTTTAGCATTACCCTTCTGCTCATCCCACTCTATCAACTGCTGACCATTCGAAACCAACAAACGTTTCGGTGATACACCACCTTGGTCTGATAACCCATAAACTCTTCCGGGAATAAATTTAACAGGCTGCCCACTGATTACACTTGATAACACCTTATGCCAACGCTCGTGACCTTCAGAAACAAACAAATCGTATGGCTCCTCCACATGGTCGGGGACAAGCCCTTCAGGGTTAGCAGGTCTCTGGAGAATGGGTGAGTTCATAACAATTAACTCTTTACTGGCAGCTTTCAGTTTTCTGTTCTCGTATTCCAAAAATCCGGAAAGCCCTGCCTGATCCAGATGGTAAAGAGGTGAAAAGCCAAGATAGCTGACATCTTCAGGGGGAGTAACCCTGCTCAACTGTTGCAGATAATAAACACGGTGCATATCGTGCTGGTACCAGTCCGAGCTCTCTGAAACTTGCTCTATAAGCCAATCAAAACAATTGCCATGGACTTTTTTAGCCGGTTTCCCCAAGGGAAAGCCGCACCAGAGAATCGCCTGACTCAATACATCAAGCCCCCCCATGGAAGCCAGCTCCAACTGCTCATCACTGAAACGCCTGGTCAGTTTCACAGACAGGCTCTCAAGCATTTCTCTGACAACCCCTTCTGCCATTCTGAAGTAAGGCTGATGCTTCACCTTCAAGCCTGGCCAATCAAGATATCCCACCTCGCCATACACCAACCCTTCCAGCTTATCGGGCAGTGTTTTCCTGTAGATATTCTGCAAGGGACCTGATTGATGAAAGATAGAAAATACCGGATGAGGCTGATCTTTGGTCATGACCTTCGCTGACTGCATAATCAGCTGAGCGGCACGATGTTGATCTCCTCCCAGGAGTGACTCACAAGCCATTGAATAATCTCGACTGACGTTGTCTCCTTTACACTGCACATCGACAGAAGCCAACTCGTCGGCAGGCTCGTCCTTAATACTGTCAGAGTGATCCATTGCTTTGGCTTCAGAGTGATCCATTGCTCTCCAATACCAGAGGGTAATACCAATACCTGTGGCAAAGAGCACACCTCCGACCACCACTTTCACTACTGAACGAAGAGGGGTTGATGATATACGCCCTGAAGAGCGGATCGAAGCGGCCTTCTTTTTAAGCAAAATGACAGGCTTTGTAGCTGATTTTTTTGGTTTTCTTGACAAAAACCGGCCTAATTTTTTGACTTGCTCCACAAAAAAATCACTGAGCTTAGACACGTTTTTTCTGAACCAACCGGGTGCTTTCCCCTGTCCATTGCGATCACAGCATTTTGCTGTCATACCAACACTCAGGCCAGCTACTACGCTTTCAGAGCCAGGTGTTTCTATTTCGCTGACTTCGTTTGGCTTATTCTGATTCTTTTTTTTACTTTGATTTCTGAGACTTTGCCCCCCCTTATTGCCCTGCCTTTGATGTGGATTAGCGCTTCTCTTATCTCTTTTTTTCTTCTTACTCTGCGGACCACTCGGCTTTACCTCAACCTTTTCCTGATTTTTCCCATCTTTATCTGGCTGCGAGGATGAAGAAGTCAAATAGTCAGGCTCATCCTTATCCTCATTATGACTAGGAGGGGAGTCGTTCACTGGCTCTTCTACTGGAGTGGGCGGGGGTGTGGGCGGGGGAGTAGCTGAATTTAAAGAATGCTGATCATCAAGTTCCTCTTCATCCTCAGACTGAGGTTTATTGTCAGTTTTGTCATCACTCGATCGAGAATAAGGGCTGTTATTGCCCGCCACCATCAAAGGCGGTTCCTCAACAGGGTGATCATCATTTGACGGTGAATGATTAACTGTCAATTCTATTGAAGGCTCAGAGTTTTCATCTTTGTCTGATTCATCTTTTTTGTTTTCGCCTGCAACTGTCAGATTGCTATCATCAGGCTGAGCCCCTGCGCCAAGATCATTCTTTTGATAATCCTCATTATCAGAAGAGCTTTTATTTTCGTTGTTACCCTCATTCTCTTCGTCACTCTCAATTTCATCAATTATTACGGGCTGAACTTGATTGAACTCCGGATTGAACTCCGGACTGAACTCCGGATTGAACTGCGGATTGAACTGCGGATTGAAAACCAATTGCGGACTGGTAACAGGCACAAATACAATGCCTCCAGGATGGGCAGGCATCTGATGCGGTCCTGGAGGTGGAAACATGTGAGGAGGAATAAAGCCTGCCCCTGTATAACCGGGAGATCCCACCATATGAGACGATATTGGGGGTATCTGACCCATGACTTGGGGAAAATAAAAAGGCTGCTGCTGTAAATGGAAACCTGACTGTGCCTGTATATGCTGATTCTGGATATGAGTTTGAAAATTCATCTCCATAAAGGAAAAAGCAGGAGAACCTTGAGGTATTTGAAAAACCTCCTGCTCAGAAATGGCTATTTCAAAGCCTTGCTCATTAAGAGACCACTGGCCATTAATCAATAAATTATAAGAAGTGCCCGATAAAACATGTACCGCTCCTGATTTCTTGGCCAAGCCAGAAAACTCAAGATCGTCTATAGTCCTGAGAATTTCAATTCCAGCCCATACCTCTCCTTGTACCCCTCCCCCCAGGAAGAGCAATAATACCAGTTGAACAGAAGCCTTTCTGACACACTTGAGCATAGACACACCAAGACTGCGGTTTTCAGGATGCGAATTAAAAGCCCAGTTCATATTAGCGTCAGGAAATGAATGCGTATAAATATTTTTTAAAAAATTATTCTTTTGTACGGATCTTCAGCGCAGATATCCATTTCGACAAAAAATTATGCATGAAAGGATCTTGTAAATTTTAATTCGCTTGACTTAAAATCAATGCTTGATAGTCATTCATTGACGTATAATCAACTCACGATAGTACTTTTATTGTCGTCTGTAATAACAATAAATGAGAATTCAAGATGATACGGAAGCTGTCTCTGCCAGGCTTCGCTCTGGCTTGTGGAATCCCCTCTGTTCTGGCCTCGGCCATTGCCTTTGCCCAACCCAACATGCCGCCAGCCAATGCTTACCTGGCTGACTCCCCCTATCCAATCACTCACGTGACCAGTGCTCAGCAGGGTGCCGTTGACCTTAAAGGGCCTGTCAGCCAGTCACGTCGACTGGACAACAAAGAGATTCAATACCAGTACATTGGCCCCAACCAGTTGATCGTTACCCTGTCAGGACAATACTCTGATGGACGCAGGGTACTCTGGTCTGCCGGTGCGGATCGAGTGGTCAAACAGGATTATGATTCCTTTGAAATGATCGACTCCTTTATGACACGGGAAGACGAAGGGTGGGACAGCGAATGGGCAGAAGAGCGGGAGAGAAAAGTATCCTCCGGTTTTGAACCCCTGCGTATCATCAATGCTATTCAGGAAATGTATCGCTTTGCCGAGGCCGGCTCCCTTTACCCACTGATTGATAAAGATAACCGCTTCTATCTCGGCAGAGACGATGGAAACATTGTCGTTTATGGTGACAAGGTAGAGGGTGACAAGGTAGAGGGTGACCCGTCATCCGCCATTGAGCAAAAGTACGATTACAAGATTGCCGCACCTGTGACCGGCAGGGTGACTGGAATTAATATGTCCTACGATGGTTACCTGATTGCAGTCACTGATGATGGCTGGGTGGTCGCCATGAGTCGTGACTTTAAAGAGCAGTATCA
The DNA here is from genome assembly GCF_001562015.1 of Endozoicomonas arenosclerae. GTDB lineage: Bacteria > Pseudomonadota > Gammaproteobacteria > Pseudomonadales > Endozoicomonadaceae > Endozoicomonas_A > Endozoicomonas_A arenosclerae. The sequence goes on from NZ_LASA01000056.1 coordinate 13,530, forward strand.
GGCCAAACTGAATTTCGCTCCGGAACAATCCCAGAATAAAGACGATCCACTCAACGGCTGGGTAAGAAACTCTTTCGCCATGGACGAAAAAGGCATGATGTACGTTGCCAGTACCGAGCATATGCATGCCATTAAATGGACGGGAAAAGGCTGGTCTAAGTCGCCCCAGGACGGAGCCTGGTCTGCACCTTACTCAAATACTAAAGGCCGGGGCACAGGCTCTACACCTTCCCTCATGGGCTTTGGTGACGAAGACAAGCTGGTAGCCATTACCGACGGTGATGACCTGATGAATCTGACGCTTTTCTGGCGAGAAGCGATTCCCAAAGACTGGAAAGGTTTACCAGGAGAAGATCGTCGTGTAGCCGGTAAAATTGCTGCCAATATGGGTAATCCTGACCTGAAGGAAGTTCAGTCTGAGCAATCGGTAGCTGTTTATGGTTACGGTGCAGTCATTGTAAATAATGAGCCCCCTACCCTGCCTTTCTATTTACCGAATATGTTCGCACCGGTCTTTGCCGGACTGCTGGCCAATGAAGATGAATACCGCCCACTGGGCATCCAGAAGTTTGAGTGGAAACCTCAAACCCGAACTCTGGAAGAAGCCTGGGTTAACGTTAATGTCAGCTCACCCAATGCCGTCCCTATCATCTCCGCCCAAAATAATGTTCTCTACACAGGTGGAGCGCGTGATGGTGAATGGACCATGGAAGCCATTGACTGGGAAACCGGCAAGGAGAAATTCCACTGGATTCTTGGCCCTAACAAATACAATACTAACTTTGCCCCTATCGCTATCGATCCCGAAGGTCGTCTGACTTATGACAGCACCTGGGGCCGGGTTCGCCTGAACCCTCAGGGCTAAATCATTCAAACCAGTCAGGAGCCTTTGGGTTCCTGACTCATCACAGGAAGTTGATTGCATGATTCTTGAAGTGGCTGTATTAGATGTTAAGCCCGACCTGGAAACTGACTTTGAACAAGCTTTTGAGAAGGCTCAAACCATCATTGCCAGTATGAAAGGTTATGTCTCCCATCAGCTACAAAAGTGTCTGGAAAAAGACAACCGCTATTTGCTGTTAGTGAACTGGGAAACTCTGGAAGATCATACCGAAGGCTTTCGTGGCTCTGAGGAATACCAGGAATGGAAAGCCTTGCTGCACCACTTTTATGAGCCCTTTCCGGAAGTGGAGCATTATCAGACTGTGATCCGTTCCTGACCCTTTGAAAAAGGCAGTTCCCTTAGCTGGGCTGCCTTATAACCTGATCGTATTTATCTCATCAATTCTCTGGCATATTCTCCGATTCTCTCAACCAGAACAGAGGATATTTCTTCAGGTAATTGCTGTCTGTACAGCAAGACCATACCTTCCATTTTTTGCAGAACTTCTTCCCTGGTGTTCAGTGAGCTGACTGTTCTGCGGATTAAATATCCACAGTATCTTTCAATGGCCTGCATCAGCTGATCCCCCTGATTTTTGTGATCCAGAATCAGCACGGAGATATGGTTCAATAACATAATCCCGTATTCCTCGCTCTCCTGATCCCAATACCAGCCATTGGCTCCTTGATAAAGCTCTGACGCCGCAGCAAACCAATTACGTCTGACCAACTCTTCGCCTATCATAAACAGCAAGGGGTATCGGTTGTGAACAATAGGTAACCATGCCAGTTCACGACCAAACTCCAGGGTACTGCTGGTAAATTTTCCCACCGTGTCTAGCAGAGTTTTTAAAGCTTGCTCCCTCAATTGAGCATGCTGATCCGATAAGGTCAGCATTTCAGCCAGAGCAATAATCCTGTCCCTGCAGTTGTCCAACGATCCTTCGGCCTCACAGGCAACAAAGAAACTCGCAGCATCGGTCTCACTTTTTGATCTGTCCAGATGCTCAAGGAAGACATTGCCCTGCCAGCTTCCCATTTTTCTGATATGTTCTAACAGTCTCTGCAGCAACTCAGACGCATCCAACGCTGATGAATCAGGTTGTTCTGATTCTGAATCGGAATCTTCTCCAGACTGATCAATCCTTTGCTGAAGCACCGTCAAAATAGCCCAGGCTTGTAACACAGGATCATCATCAACCGTATCATCTTCAAGTATGACTTCAGGTGACTGATTCAGCCGATCAATATTCTCCAGTACAGAGAAAGGCAAGTTTTTGAACACAGCCTGGGGATGGACAGTCCAGTATTCGCTGATCATACGAAAACTGTCTTCCGTTCGAACAGCTTTATGTAAACCTCTCAAGCGCTCAATGAAAAACACACTGGTTTTGTCGCCCATTTCAAGGGCCAGTAAAAATGAAGGAAACAGCCTCACTGCCGAGGGTAAAAAGTGGTTATAGAGGATTTCCGGAGTAATTTTATGATGTTTTGCCCAGTAGTCGACCACCCGTAAATAGTGCCCAAGGGGATTATCCAACTCTAAAAGCTGCTCGATGATAGCTGGCAGATTTGCCAACCCGTCTAGACCTTCCAGGTTTCCGGAAAGCTGCTTCAGTGCGAGTTCCCGCAGGTCGATCACGTCTTTCTCATACTTCTTAGACTCAAGTTCCAGCTCCATATACCACTGAGGAGTATAGGGTAAGGCTTCTGGTTGAGGCTCCCAGGGTATCAGTGCTGTTCCCGTTTCAACCTCTGACACGGTTTCAGCCTCATGATCTTTCAGCCATTCCAGTTGCGCCTTCACCTGCTGACCTTTGGCATTTTGAAGAAGTCGCAGTGCCTTTGAGTAGAAATCTCTTTGAACGGGTTCAAGCCCAGCATGCAGGCTACCTCTATAACAGTTCTGGGCAAGCTGTCCGAGCATGGCTGTTTTGTATACTGACCGCCAGCTTTTCTGCCAGCACTGGTTATTCTTCATGACCAGATTCAGCATGTAGGAAGGGAAGTGTTTCATGTCCCAATTGGCCATAATCTGGTACGCCAGAACGCCCAATAAAATATTCTTTTTAGTCAGGCCACTGGCAAACTGTCTTGCTTTATCCGGATTGAACAACATCGGACTGCAACTCAATATATAGGCCAGATACCCCTTACCATGATCCAGATTTTCACCCGAGATCAATAATAAATCATTAGTCAATTGAGTTTGAGCTGAGGGAAAGTCACAACAAAATTTTGTTGCCAGAGGGTTGGTGCAATAATTCATGTACTGCAATTGGGCAGTGGTTTGGGTAACAGGCAGCAGATGACCTTTATGCTCAGCCGCCATGGCTTTGAAAGCCTGCTCATCCGTCATCTGCCCGGCAATGCACTTTAATATAACCCCATTGCCTTTTTTTCCGGCTTTTCCAAGTTTTAATAACCTGGTTTTCGCCTTTGAATCCAGAGACATGCCTAAAGCACTTTGGCAGAGCAAATACATAGGGCTGCTCTGGCTTTGAGCCAATGCCTGAAAAACCAACTTTCTGTCTTCATCTGATCCTGCAGCGGCCCATTGCAACAATAACCTATCCAGTTTAAGGACAGTATCAGATACTGTTTCAGTCCGATCGAGCAACTGAAAATCCACTTCCAGTTGCTCACCATTATGTGCCGCCACTCTCTGGTAGAGCACGGGCACAGCCTGGGGGTCGAACTGGCAGGAATGGCTATTCAGAAACAAAGATAAAGCCTGTCTTCTAGCGCATGGCAGATAGACCGCCGATGACACCAGAGGATACCTGCAGGAAACCCGGTCAGAATCACTTATGCAAAGGAAACACAGATAGTTTGCACCCGCCTCGCCATTGAACGCTGCAGCCTCCAACAGTCGAGTCACCTCTTCAGACCGAAAAGCCTGAGAATGCACCCACACTTTTGGAAGATTGCCACTGATTTGCTGAAAACCTGCCCGGGGCCCCATCAAAGCAGCAAAGAACAGCTTCTCCCGGACTCGCCTGTTTTCAGGTAATGCAAGAAAGTGAGGATCCAGAAACTGTGCTTCCAGTTCGGTTGAATCCCGATGAGACCAGTCAAATCCCATGCCTACGTGCTCAGGACCTTCTAATAATTCAACCTCAGGGGGAAAGGGTAACCAGATAGCAGCTTCCGGTATATGTGGCCATCGACTTTTAATGGCGCTCAGTTGTCTTTTGAGATGAATTGCCTTTGGGTTGTTAAGGGCATAATGAACTACCCCGCAGCAAGCTGCGGGGTATCCTCAGTGCAACTTGAGTGGTCAGTCCATAAACAGACTGATTTGGTTCGGACTTATTTCCTTCCGGTGTAGCTGCTTGTACTCCGCATTGCCTTGGTTTTTGACATAATTTGCAATTACATCTTCATTACCATGCTGGCCGACAGTATTCATAAAATATCCTGAACTCCAGAATGCTCCACCCCATAACTTTTGCTTAACTTCAGGGTTTTTCTTGAAAACTTCACGTGCCGTGATGCTCTTTACTTTCTGAGCGATCGACTTCGGACTCATGGTCGGTACCGACTGTATAAGAAAATGGACATGATCCTTATCAGCACCAATTTCTAAGAAGTAAATTTCATAACGCTCTGAGATAGCCAAGCATACCTCCTTCAACGTCTTGTCTACTTCATCGCTAAAGACCACTCTTCGATACTTTGCTGGACAGACCAAGTGATACATAAGAACAGTGACATTGTGGGATTTGTGGATGAACCTACTTTTAGCCATCCACAAAATGTAGTCACAAGTTCATGCTGCGGCTAATGCCGCAGAAACGCAGCAAGCTGCGGGGAATATGACCCGTAGAGATTCAAGCATTTATCTTCTACCTTGACATATTCCCAGACATTCTCGGCTTTAAATACCTTACTCATTCAATTCTAATAATCTTCGGATATTCTTTAATCATCGGAATTTCAGCCATTTACTTTGTAAATAAAGAAGATTCAATCAAAAAAGGATATAATAATTTAAAAAACAAGGCCTTCTTTAAGTGGCTTTTATTACCTGCATACATCGCCACATATGTCACATCACATTTTGCTTTAATCTTTGTCTGTATACTTCTAGTAGCTTCACCATTCTTAGGTTACAAAATTGGATCTGAGAGCAGCCTAAAACAGAAGGCATTATTCCAAGAGCTCTATGAAAAAACTGCCTGCGATATGAGCAAACTGGCAAAGCCCTATTCCTGTGTTTTCTTGATTGACGGAAACAAGAAAATTTTACATGGGAAGTTAATTGCTAAATCACAAACTCATATAGCTATCTGGGATGGAGAAAAAACAGTAGTCGAACCACTAGGTGACTCCAAAATAGAGATTCGATTTGGCAAGCTGGAAGAGCCAGACAAGTAACTCATTTGATACAACTGCTCTCTTCTTTCATACCCCGTCAGGGCGAAGCTGCCTTCTCAGGAACTTTCTTCCTGTTCTGCACTCCAATATCTATTAGGGATATCGTTTTGCTGAGGGAGCCAGTCAGTGATCAACCATCCATTTCTACAACCCAGCATTTCCAGTGCACATTCAGAGGAAGATGACTCTGTCAGCTGGCTCAGTATTCGACAAGAAGAACACACCTCTTTTTCAAATGCTCCACTACGGCTGGCTGGTCGGCGAGTAAAACTGAATTACACTGCCAGCACGCCGCCTCCAGAACCCAACCTCCCCAGACGCAAAGGCAGAAAATCCAAAAGAAAAGGAAACCGTGTCAACAAGCCCAGAGTGATTCGCCATATTAATGGAGTCACTGAAATAGCTGGCTCTTCCCGCATTCTGGAATGTACCCAATCCCTCTCACACCTTTTTCATCATGATCACCAAATAGTTCGGTTTCCTCTTCATCTGATCAGACCGCAAACAGTAGAAGAGAGCCCAATTCCTGAGCTCGAAGAAGTTACAACTTCCCCACCACGCTCACCTGAAGTCATTTCAGAAAATACCTTTCAGGCACCTGCGGACAGCCCACCTTTTCTTGAGTTGGAAATGTCAGAGAGTCCACATGAAGCACGCCCTATTGAGGCGGATACGGAAACACAGCCAACCCATAACCTGGCACCTGCACCGAATACTTCAGAGCCAGCCCTTGAAACTCCAGCACCAACAACTGTCACACAGACCATCCAAACTCAGCCAAACTCAATTCATATGACCTTTCGAGTAATTAAACCCGTCAGAACGGTTCTACAGACATCTGCTGGAGAAGTGTCAGGACTTCTTGTCCCTCCAGCTTTGATCGGCCGTAAAAAACCGCAAACCAGAGAGCAGCGACTCCAGCTGAACAAAGAAAGGGAAAAGCTTCGCCGCCAGAGAAAAAAGCAGGAACAAACTGTCCTCGAACAGAGTAACCAGCAACGAGCCCTGGAAACAAAACAGCAGGTCTCTTCCCAAATACAAAGAGATATCAACTCAAGCGATATTGTGCAGGTACTCAGAGAGCGCAAGCAGGAAGGAAAGTTAAGTGTCGCATTGACAGAAGAAAACTTTGAGGAGTTTGCCCTTTTCGTACTGGAGTCTTCCTGCGTGTCCCGAAGGTGTGATTTCTCATTCAAAGGCCAGGAGTACGAACAATTAAGACGCAGTATTCAAACTACACTGAGAAGCCGAATTGACCGACAACGCAAAGCCACTTATATAAACGAGCTTAAAAACGCAGCCTCTTCAGCCTCCCAGTCAACAACTTAAAGCTAACCAGCCTACTCGTAAATCAATCGTCCACGCTCACCATAAAGCTCATCAATCAGCTTCAGAGCCTCAGGCTTTTCTTTAGTACTCAGGAACCCAAAGACATTGTCGCCTTCTTCCTGGCTGATATTACTGCCTCTCAGCTCAACTTCTTTTGCCCAATCCAGTGGCGCTCTCCAGCCCGCCTGAGGAACCACTTTGGTGGTACCGCCAGCCCAGGGCCTTCTTGCACGCCACTCGTTTAGCAATGTCTTGTACGACTCAACCAGTACAGGGTAATACTGAGCAATATTATTTTGCTCATTAGGATCAATATTCAGGTTATAGAGTTCATTGGTAATGGTCTGATACTCAAACGTTCTGTCTACCTGTTGAACCAGCTTCATACCGGCAAATGTCACAGAAAAGTGGAAGAAGCCACCAATAGTGTCTTCAGAACCATTGATCAGAGGCTTTGAACGAGCCTTTTTAGTGCCTTCTACCAGGTTGTCCCAGAAGTCTTCACCATCCAGAGGCTTGGTATTCTTCATGGCAATATTTGTAGCATTAGCCAGTGAAGGGAACAGGTCCATGGCACTCAAATATTGATTGCTGACGGTATTCTCAGGCAGTACTCCTGGCCATTTGATGGTCGATACAACACGGATACCACCTTCATACGCGGTACCCTTCTGACCTTTCAATGGGAAGTTGCTGCCACCACCAGTTTCTACACCACCGTTGTCACTGTAGAAAAGCACAATGGTGTTATTTTCAGCACCCTGTCGCTTAATCTCATCCATTACCCAACCCATACCCTGGTCCATAGCATAAACCATGGCAGCGTATGTACGACGGCTCTTGTCTTCGATGTAGTCAAACTTCTTGATCAGAGACTCAGGCGCTTCCAGAGGCGTATGAGGCGCCTTGAAAGGGATATACATAAAGAACGGGCTGTCTTTTTCCCAGTCTTCCTTCAACCAGCGAACCGCATCACTGGCCAGCAAATGTGGCCCGTAATTCACTGCAGGATCGATGGTGGTTACATCGATGGTTTTCCCGTTTCTCTGCAAATCAACCCCCCTCTGAACAGTGTGTTCAAAGAAGTTTACGTTGGTATTCAGATGACCAAAGAAGTAATCAAAGCCACGGTTGTTTGGCGTATGTACTGGAATTGAATGCCCCAAGTGCCACTTACCAAACATAGCTGTCTGATAACCATTCTCCTGGAAAGACTCTGACATGAAGTGCTCGGACATCGGTACCGCTGTCTGTTCCCAGGGATAAATCGTTGAGTATTCAACGCCCATGGTAATAGGATCGCGCCCTGTCAGCATCGCTGCCCTGGTAGGCGTACATTTGGGATTGGTATAAAAGCGATTGAGACGAACCCCGTCTTCAGCAATGGAATCAATATTAGGTGTAGGGTATTCAGAGCCGTGGTAGCCCACATCAGCCCACCCCAGATCGTCGGCAAGAAAAACAACCACATTGGGTGGCTGATCAGCAGGTACAGCCTGAGCACTGGTTGCTCCCAGCCCTATAGCTGCAAGACCTGCTATGGCCAGTTTTATTATTTTCATTTCGAGGCATATGTGTTTAAAAATGGAGTACAGACTCTAATTAAGTTACCCCTGAAAATAGAGTGAACCCGTTCACACTGATCAAAATTAAGGCGTTTTTCTTATACTGTCCGATCGGGAAATAGCTGCAATAAACTGCCTCAGTCCTGCTGACACGCTATCAATTCAAGCAGCCAGGTCTCCCGCTCAATAGATAAACCTTTTTTAGGGCTGTTAGCCATCACAGCTTGATTATGAGCAATGGCTTCGTTGATATTGATCCAGACAGGCTTCATTCCGTTAGCCACTTCGTAGTCTTCGTGTCTGGGCTCTCCCAGCTCAGGATCAACACTGCAGAAAAAACAATAAGACGACATATGCAAGATGTCATGCTCAGGCTTATACCAGGGACGAAACTCTTCATAGATGCCCAGCTCACTGATGACCTGGATATTTCTGGCTCCGGTTTCCTCCTCAAGCTCCCGAACTAACCCTTCCCTGATGTCCTCTCCTTCATCAACACCCCCGCCGGGCAGACTGTAGTCATGATAGCGCTCGGTATACATCAACAGGATATCGTTACCATTCAGAACAATGGCACGTGTAGCTAATCGGTGGAGTGTTGAACCTTCGAGGTTTTCAAGATCGGGGTGGCGAGTCGTTCTGAGAGTCTTCAATGGGCTTTCCTGAGCAACCGGAAGTCACGAAACCCTCTTCGTCACTTCCGGGGTAAAATCATTCACAAGAGTGCGATTCAAATCAGGAGACATTGTACCTGTTATTGTCTTTTTCACGCTTACAAAATCTACGTTCAAACTCAGGGTGCCTTGAGCATTCCACCCAGAGCCTGACAAAATCGCTTGTTCCGACCAAAAACATCACCGCATTGATGAATCACCTTCTGGGTATAAGGGTCTTCTTTGATCGTTTTTTTCACTTCGGGGTCCTGCTGGTAGTTATGCAGGAACTCAAGCAATTCATCTTCTGAAGCAAACTTGTCAAATTCGGGCTGAGTTTCCAGGTAAGTGCAAAGTACCGGATTGAAACGTATTTTGGCATCATAGCTATTAAGCGCTTCAGACATATCATTCAAATGGCTTTCCCTGTCATCAATCATCACCACCTGACTCGGCCTTTTAAATGCCCCTTTCTTAAGCAGCTCAACCAGGGTTTCACCTTTCTTGTTACCATGGCTCACCATGACCACACCATGAATTAGCTTGATGCTTCTGTCTCCCGACAATTTGAACACTTTCTCGGGACCGGTATCAGTGAAGTGAATGCCGGCCCTTTCCAGCTGCATCTGGGTAACATCGGCAATTTTTCGCCCTCTGGCAGTCATACCAATGACTTTGATACCGCGCTCTCGCAAATTATCCAGCACACCAGGCAACTCTTCATCCGTGGGCACAACAGCCACCTTTTTATAGACCTCCACCAGCAGTGGATCTATAGACTCGGCCAACTCTTCCTTAGTCTTATCCGGATGAGCTTTCTGCTCTTTGTCCAGCAAGTAATAGAACATATCCGACCGCCCCAATAACTGCCCCTGGGGACTGGTAATGGTGGTGTCATCCAGATCCAGGATGATCAGAATGTCATCTGGATAAGGATACTGCGCCAACAGCGATTTCAAATACTGTCCGGGTTGGGGGGTTTTGTCCCGGGCGACGATTTCAGCCAGTGAATGGGCAGTCATCAGCATGGTCAGAAGCACTCCTGCGAGCAGCTTATATTTATTCATTGCACAGCCTACAACTTCTACTTGCCAAGCCAGTTCCAGAGCATCTGGACGCTCTGTCAGGGCTACTTTAAAGCTGTAACTATAGACAATGCTTTATATCGGCCATTCTGGAAAGCCCCCAACTTTCAACACTGATTGACCCAGTAAGCACCACAGCAGCAACCACAACTGAATATACAAACGAACTGCACCATAAAGGATGTTAGTGTCAGGTAGAGTCCAGTCCATAACATGTCATCACCGGTCTCTTTTTGATGCTTTGGCCGAGATTGATGACACAATGTAAAAACCTCTTTGTCTTTAACTCCCTGATAACACAAATGTCCTGGCAGACTGACCCAATGACCGCCATGCTGGTCTTTTTGCACTTTATTATTAATCTTTTTCCTGAACTGGCTGATGGCCTGATCGGGATTATCGGATTGGCAATCTGCAACATGAACAGACTTTTCCTGTCCTCCTGACAACCAGTATCCAGTCTGGTTATTCACTGGGGCCATTCCCCACTGTCCAGAGTCCGGCCTGCAAAAGGAGAAAGTCTTGATAGGCTGACCACTTGTGTTTGTAGTTTGGAATTGCTCCAGCTGGAGGGTATTGACCAGCTCCGTCATTTCATCCAGATCAGGCGCTGCGGGAAAGTCCTCAGCCATTGCCAGAACCGGCAGTAAAAACACAAGGAGTGCTCGCAAACGAAAGGCCATTTCACACCTGTTAGCAAGTTAAAGGAGTGAAAGTATAGTTAGCGAATCCGGCCAGACTTGATATTTCGCCAACACTCAAAAGAGCTGAAATCCCCCCTGACTCCGGCGCCTTCATTACGTACAATACGCAATCTGCCAAGAGACGTCGCTTTCTCAAAGTTTCGCAGTCATGACTATAAAACGGTAAAGCCCGGGAGAAGGACAGTGATCAGCAAACTGGACCAACAGGCCACAAAAACTCTGCATCAACATTTTGCAGACCGGCTGGCCAACTCCGGATTTCAGGGGGATATAGAGCTGGGTTATGCCAACCGAACGGTTTTGGCGACCGACAACTCTATCTATCAGGTTTACCCGGAAGGTGTCCTGTACCCTGCAGGCACCCGGGATTTAAGCAAAATCCTGTCCCTGGCTAACGAACCTTCTTTCCAGGCTATTGTGTTATCCCCACGGGGAGGTGGTACCGGCACCAACGGTCAATCGCTGACTTGGGGATTTATGGTGGACACCAGCCGTCATATGAACCAGGTATTGGAGATTAATCCTGAGGAGCGCTGGGCAAGGGTTCAGAGCGGTGCAGTAAAAGACTACCTGAATGAACTGGCAGCAAAGCACGGATTATTCTTCGCTCCGGAACTATCCACCAGCAACCGGGCAACTGTAGGTGGCATGGTTAATACCGACGCCAGTGGCCAGGGTTCCGTTGTCTATGGCAAAACCCGCCATCATGTTCTGGAGCTGACTTCAGTATTGGCGGACGGCACGATTTGGACTTCATCACCGCTGGAAGACCAGGAACTGGACGAACTTTGTCATCGGGATGACCGGGTGGGTGACATTCATAAAGCCGTGAATGAAGCCTATCTTCAGAATAAAGACCGTGTTGAACAGGTCTTTCCTAAACTCAATCGCAATCTGACCGGTTACGATCTGGCCAACATTCGCAGGAAAGACCCAGTCGATCGCGAAGATATTGGCAAGTTCGACCTCAATGCCATTCTCTGCGGCTCCGAAGGCACTCTGGCCATGGTCAGTGAGGTCAAGGTGAACCTTCTGCCTATTCCTGAAACTTCAGCACTGGTTCTGGTTTTCTATTCCAGCTTTCAGGAATCTCTTCGTGATGCACAGTCACTGATGAAAGCGACTCCGAGTTCCGTGGAGACAATAGACTCCAAAGTACTCTCTCTGGCAAAAGCAGACAGTGTCTGGGAAAGCGTCAAAGCCTACTTCCCTGACGACATCCATCTTATTGATGGCATCAACTTTGTTGAATACACAGGTCACTCTGAAGAAGAAATTCAGGAAGGTATATCGCGATTAAAACAAGAGCTGGATAAACCTTCCGAGATCAACCGAGTGGGTCACAGTATCGTACTCGGAACGGCTAACGTTAAAAAGATCTGGAACATGCGCAAGCAGTCCGTTGGCTTGCTGGGTAATATGGAAGGCGACGCACGTCCAATACCTTTCGTGGAAGATGTAGCCGTTCCCCCTGAGAATCTTGCGGCATTCATTGCCCGCTTCAGGGAGCTTCTGGATGGCCACGACCTGTCCTACGGCATGTTTGGTCATGTAGATGCCGGAGTTCTGCACGTTCGCCCAGCCATTGATATGAAAGATGTCCAACAGGAAGTTCTGGTCAGAACCATCAGTGACGAGGTGGCCGCTCTCGCCAAAGAACATGGCGGCGTACTCTGGGGTGAACACGGTAAAGGCGTTCGTTCTGAATATGCACCTGACTTCTTCCAGGACCTTTACCCGGTATTGCAGGACATCAAGGGAGCCTTCGACCCACACAACCAGCTGAACCCCGGAAAGATAGCAACGCCTTCGACTCAGGCCTCAGAAACTCTGCTGAAAATTGATGGCGTTCAAACCCGGGGACAACTGGACAGAACCATTGAAAGACAAGCATTCGAAGCTTTTACCAGCGGTATGTATTGCAACGGCAATGGCGCGTGTTTCAATTACAGCCCTAAAAGCCCCATGTGCCCAACCTGGAAAGCCACTCTGGATAGAACCCAATCCCCCAAGGGACGCTCCGGACTGGTTCGCGAATGGCTGAGATTACAAAGTGCAGCGGGCAATAACATTTCAGAAGAAATGGGCAAAGCTCGTCAGTCAGGTCTTTTTTACAATGCCATGGATAAAACACGTAACACGATTGATAAGTTACGCGGCAAGGAAGACTTCAGCCATGAAGTCTATGAAGCGCTGGATAGCTGTATGAGCTGTAAATCCTGCGCTGGGCAGTGTCCGATTCAGGTCAATGTGCCGGACTTGAGGTCAAGGTACTTTGAGCTTTATCACACACGCTACCTCCGCCCGATTAAGCACCATGCCGCAGCAATGCTTGAGCCCATGCTGCCGAAACTGGCAAAAGCCAAACCGGCTTATAATCTGGTCGCTAATTCGGGCCTGATGAACAAGATTGCAGCAAAGACAGCGGGGCTTCAGGACCTGCCTGCCATCACCAGCACCTCACCACTGGAAGACAGTTGCCGTTCAGGAGCCTCTGTAGCCTCCGAATCATTGCTGAACTCCATGACTGAAGAAGAACTGTCTCGCACCGTTGTTATTGTTCAGGATGCTTTTACCAGTTTCTTCGAAACCCCCTTGCTGACAGACCTTGTTGAATTACTGGTAAGGCTGGGATACCGCCCACTGGTTGCCCCTTACAAACCCAACGGAAAGGTTTTGCATGTATACGGATTCCTGGGACGTTTTGAGAAAGTAGCCAAAACCAACGCTCAAGAGCTCAAGAAACTGGCAGACAAAGGGGTAGCACTGGTGGGTATTGATGCCGCTGTAACCCTCACCTATCGCGATGAGTATGAAGAGGTTATGGGTAAGGAAGCGCCAGAAGTGCAGTTGCTGTCAGAATGGTTTGCCAGTCAGGCAGATACTATCAGAGAGCAAAAGCTGAACCTCTCGGGAGAGTTCAAACTGCTGGGTCATTGTACTGAAACCACCAATGCCCCCGCCGCACCGGCACAATGGCAAAGACTCTTCTCAGCCTGTGGATTGACGCTAACCCATCAACCTACAGGCTGCTGTGGAATGGCGGGCATTTATGGCCATGAAGCACGAAACCAGAAGACCTCCCGAAAGCTATACGATATGAGCTGGAAGCCGGTGGTGGAAAACCCCGAAAATACCGGACAGCTGGTGGCGACAGGTTATTCTTGCCGAAGCCAGGTAAAACGTCTTGGGAATACTGAAATCCCTCACCCGGTTTCAAAACTACTGGCATTAATGAACGGGTAACAACCGGGGCTGCAGGTATCCCCCTGCAGCCCTTCCAGGAACTGCACCAGCGACTACGACTTTTACAGAATCCCACCCTGAATTTATTATACGACAACAAGCATTTATTTATTTCCTATCCTGATCAACCCACACCAACACTTTTTCCTCTTGCCCAGTGGCTACTGGAAAAAGAAATATCAGATATTCTATGCCTCGAATATGGAGTAATCAGTCATTATTATCTTACCTGCTACTACCTTCCAGAAAGGAAAAAGTTCTATTTCAGTGAAAACAACATTACCCACCGTACATCCTCCTTAAACACGATATACCTAAACAGAAGCCAAATAAGAATACTTGCTGCGTTACTGATTAGCTCCAGTACCTTTTTCAAACCAATGCATTAACCCACTTATTAAGCAGACCATCCACAACGATCTTTCTAAGCCTTAAGATTAGGCGCCACTTAATTGTGACCGCAGGTTCTGAAATGAGCTCTATAATGGGACTACCCATTCACATGAACCACCAAAGCCATGTCACCACAAGCCCCTTTGTTTGAACTTTTGGAACATACAGTAGGCTTTGCCTTCCACTCTATCAATCCTTTGTTAAGTGAATGGGTTGCCTGCTGGAATGGCTCTGACCCGCTACTGGATATTGGCTGTGGTAATTGCATCAATGCTTTGAAGGGCATAGAAGCCGGAGCAAAAGTTCTCGCCACTGAACTGGATAGCAATGCCCTGAAGCAACTTGAGCAAGATTATCCGGACGAAAATAATCTGTCTTTTGCCTATCTTGAGTTACCTGACAAGATCCCCTGTGAGGGCGAAAGTGTTTCCGGCCTGCTCTGCTCAGAAGTGTTTCACTTTATGGATCATGAAGAGATTCAGGCTTCTATTCACGAGTTCCACAGGGTATTGGTGAAAGGTGGCAAAGTCATTCTTACCTGCGCCAGTGAGGATATCGCCATGCTCGGCCCTGTAGGTTTGAAAGAAATCAGACGCTCCCAGCGAGAGGCTTTTCCGCAACTGCTCAGAGCCTACCATGACCCTTTGGAGCTGATTGAACAGGCCTGTAGATTAAAGCCTTCAGATCACTTTGCCTGGGAGTTAATCCAACAGCACCATAGTATCTATCCCAAGAACTACTTTAATTTCTTCCATCCCGGGCAGCTGGCTGAAGCATTCAGAGACAAGGGCTTCTCCATAACTCTGGCAGAAACAGGGCCTGCTCCATACTACCCTCTGTGGGAACACGGTGATCACGATCAAGTACGTGTTATTGCTGTGAAGGAATAACCATGTTGCACCCACTTCCGAAATTCTCACCTGCGGAAACGTATTTTGATTTACATTCAAAGTCATCAACCCGCTGATCAATGACTGGACTCCATCAGGGATGGAGCTCATCCACTGCTTGCTAGATGCCAGGAAACCAGACTGAGAATCCTGGGCCCATATTTCTATATAGGCCCCATAAAAATCTCATCCCACAGCCAGAAGTCCCGACAGCTCACCCCGATTACCGATCAAATCGGCAAGGGTGTATCGATCCAGTACTGACATAAAGGCTGACATTGCCTCTGCCAGCACACCCTTCAGACGACAAACCTCTGATATTCGGCACACGGGCTCTTCGCAATCCACCAAAACTATGGTGGATTCCATCATTCTTACTACAACGCCAAGATTGATGTCATCAGCAGCCCGTCCCATTCGAAAACCTCCACCTTTGCCACGTACTGTAGCAAGGTAGCCTTCCTGACCCAGGCGCTGAACAATTTTCATGACGTGATTTCTGGAGAGATCATAAACGTCCGTGACTTCCTGGATTGAGATCAAGCGGTCCTGAGGCTGCAGCGCCGAGTAGATCAAAATTCTGAGTGCGTAATCGGTATGTTTGGTCAATTTCATGCGAACTATAGACTTCTTTTAAAGATGCATATAGGATGCACCTAACAAAGATGCATTACAAATGCTTCTTTAATAAAAAAACCATTTGGAGTCATCCCCCCATGAGCCTGAGTGAAAAGACAGTATCCATCGTCAAAGCCACTGCACCCGTTCTCGCAGAACATGGCGAGGCTATTACCCGCTTCTTCTACCAGCGTATGTTCAACAACCATCCTGAACTGTTGAATATTTTTAATGCGACTAACCAGAAGACGGGTCGTCAGCAGGCTGCTCTGGCTGCAGCTGTTTATGGCTATGCCGCTCACATCGACGATCTGGGTGCCCTGAGCGAAGCCGTTCAGCGTATCGCTCATAAACATGCCAGCTTCAACGTTAAGCCTGAGCATTACCCGATCGTAGGTGAAAACCTGTTGGCAGCCGTAGCTCACGTTCTGGGCGATGCTGCAACAGACGAGATTCTTGAAGCCTGGGGAGAGGCTTATGGGTTCCTGGCCAACATCTTCATTGAAGTTGAAGAAGGTATTTATAAAGAAAGCGAAAGCCATAACGGCGGCTGGCGCGGTACCCGTGAGTTCAAAGTAGCTCGTAAAGTCAAAGAGAGCGACCTGATCACCTCTTTCTACTTTGAGCCAGTCGACGGTCAAGCTGTTGCAGACTTTAAACCCGGTCAATACATCGGTATTTACATCACGCCTGAAAACAGTGAAAACCGTTGCATCCGTCAGTACAGTTTATCCGATGCGCCTAATGGCAAGAGCTACAGAATCTCTGTAAAACGTGAAGGTGCAGGCGATACTCTGGGTGTTATTTCCAACTACCTGCACGACCATGTACAGGAAGGCGATGTTGTAGAGCTGAGTCCTCCTGCCGGTGACTTCTTCCTGGATACCCGCAACGAAAATCCTGTCGTTCTGCTCAGCGGTGGTGTGGGTGTTACTCCAGTGCTCAGCATGCTGAATACCCTGACTTCCCTGAACACCTCTGAGCCTATTCGCTTTGTGCACAGTGCAGTAAACGGCAGCGTTCATGCATTTTCTGACCATGTAAATGCTTTGGCCGAGCAACGTGATAATGTTGAAAAGGTTGTTTTCTACGATCAGCCAGCAGAAGGTGACCAGAACTATGATCATGTTGGGCGTACTGACCTGAACCTGATCCGCGACCAGATCGAAATCTCTGGCGCTCATTATTACTTCTGCGGACCTCTGGGCTACATGTCCATGGTGAATGAAACACTTCAGGGCTGGGGTGTTCCATCAGAGAACATTCACTACGAAGTATTTGGTCCTCACAAGGATATCTGATTATTGCTGGAGAGAGCTTTAAAGCTCTCTCCATCTGACCTTTTATTGTCACCTCCCTTTCCTGCTCCGGATCATCTTTTCAAAAAGTCCAGTTTCTGGCACTCATTTCACCCCATCTCTGTTGCTAGATTCTTGATATAGAGGGAATAAAACAGGGAAGTACGCAATGACTCCGGGTCCTTATGAACAGGTTCGCGACCTGACTCTAAACCGTAAAAAGTTTGCACCGGGTACCAAGGTTGGACTCAACGACCAGAATGAGTTGGTTGAAGTCGTAGCCAGCTATAAAGACTGGGTTGTGACCAACCAGGATCCGGTTCGACTCAGAAACCTGCTTGGCTCCCTGATTAAATCCGCCCGCCATGTGAACCAATATCTCAACCTGAGTGATCGCTCCGCTTCAACGCTTGAGACAGAATTAACCGGTGAACTGGATTACTCAGTACTGACTGATCAGGTCAAAGAGTTCCTTAGATCACCCGCCTGTCAGATTATCAGAACCCGTGAACAGCTGAACAAGGCTCTGCAGACCTCTTTGCAAGCAAGAAAGCCAGAGAAAAATCTGCAGGAAAAGCTACAGAAAGAAATGCATGAAGGTTTCTCAAGGTTCTGTGGTTTTATGGACACAACAGACCTGAATCAACTAGTCGGATTCTATAAAGCGGCACTTCTGGAATGGCTGGATGAGTTCAGTTATCACTGTTCAAGTCAGGGCTTGGACGATGTATACCTAGCTACTCAGGACAGCTTTGACGCATTCAGCAAAAATCTTATAGCTGAGACTCTTGGACAAGCCCATAAGCCCGTAAAAACTCCTCCAGGTTCACCTACACCAGAATCGGATCAGTCCGATGAAGAGTTTGGAGAGTTTGTGAGCTACACCACCTCCTCACCGCTCAACTCCCCTCTGGAAACGCTTTCTGATGAGGACAATTCAAATGTACCCACTCCACAACCGGATGACGTGGTACCGCCTTCTACTGCCAAGGCTGACAATCATCAAGAAAAGGATGCCTGGTATTTTTATGGCAAGGACGCCCAGCCCCTACGGGAATTGGACAATTTGTTAACAGCTGGCAATGCAGAATCTCTGGAAAGCCTGTTCGAAAAACTCCGTCAAAACCCAAAAACGGGAAAAGACTTCCTGGATGTTAAAGGATATGAACTCAGGGAAACACTGAATCAAACACCCGAAGTCATTGCTAAAGAACTGCAAAACATGCAGTTGCCATTAGATAATCATCTGGCAATGGCTTCCGATAAAAAATCCAAACAAGCAGATCCACTCTATGGAATGATCATGTCTGCTGCTCGTGCTCAAGGAGAAGAAGTCGCTCGCCGACTCCCTGATGATAATCATGATCTGGTCGAACTGGGGCTCTACCTGAAATACCCGGAAGTTATTGGCATGTGCAAGCCCATAATCACCCAGCAGCTTCGCGTTCTGATACAACTTTGCCCTGACCAGGAACAACACTTTATTGAAGTAGCCAGACAAAGCTACCTTACACCTCAGAGAGGACACTTCGCATTCCACGTTCCGTTATTTGGAAAAGCATCCAGAGAGGTCTTATTACTCTCTGACTTTACCCGCGAAGAACATATCATTCTGGAGTTCATCAAGTCATTTCCTCAGGCTGCTCTGGAGCTTGATGCCACAGCCTTTGAAAACGCACTGATACACCCGGAACTTAGTGAGTTTTGGACACCATTCATTACCCGAAATGCGACAAGACTCAGCAAAGAACAATGGCAGGCACTCTTTAGTGGAGTGCCTCCAAAGTTTCATGAAGTCATGGAAAAACAGCTGTCTAAAACGCCTCCAATGACCTGCCAATTCCCCAGCACTTACGCCCCTAAGGTAGAAGTTTATCTCAAAGCCAATCCAGAACTTTTATGTAAAGCATTGGAGTTACCGAGAAAAGTTGAATCGGGGGGATTCAGAACACTACAAGCCGTTGCCAGGTCACTGCCCATTGAAGAGTTGATTGAGCTATCAAACTTGACTGGAAGCCCGGTTATTACCCGGTATCTGGTTACATCGCTGGAAGAAGCCGTAAAAAAACAGAGCACTATCCCCCTTTCCTCAAGATTGATTCACTTCATCAATTTACACTGGGGAGATCTTTCGCAAGAAGTCCAGTTCGGAATCTTTGAAACCTTCTCTAAACCAGACCCGGAACTGACCACAGAAGATAGCCAGCAAATAAAGCGCTTACTCGAACACAATCAATCATTCTTAGCCAGCGCCTGCCTCTCCATGGATTTTGGCCGGTTGATTTGCTCTCCATGGATTGTTCTTCCAGTCTCACACTATGCTAACGGCTTTGAGCAATTCCAGGGAATGGTGTTAGAAGTATTGGACCAGATGCCTTCACCTCCCCCACCAGAGGATATGCAACAGTCACTGCAGGAACGGTTGAACCTGACTCACTGGTTCCGAAAACACCGCCATCACCTGTATGGAAATACTTATGCCGATATACGACACCCCAGTATTCCTAAACTGGTAAGCACTAGTCCAGCCAAGCAACTGGAAGAACTGATTCTCTTCAGAGTTCAACAGGCTGAACGGGGCCCCAGAAAAGCAGAAGCTTTGGGTACATTACTAGGCTGCGCTTATTCAGATCGCCAACTGCTGGAAATCTACAACCATCCCAATTTCCCCAAAGATACTCTGAAAATAAACGACAAAGTATTTTTGTCTCAGCATCGCGGCCCCATCGTAGCGCAATGTATGGCCGAAAGTTTCGGCGATCACCCTGACGATGCCATTGTTGAAATTGGACGAGCACACGCAGGCATCATTCCGGAAACTCAATGGCGAAGACTTAACCTGAAAGCCCAACTCAAGCTGGCTGAAAGAGATCCAGCCATTGCTGCAACCCTGCTCTATGATCCAAAACTTCCTCTTCCAGCCAGAGCCTGGATTCACGCTCATCAGGAGCCTGCGGAATTATCGCTGCTGGATGATTGGCAAGCCGCTTGTGAAAAAGATCAGTTTTCTGCCAGAGAGCTGGAGGAGTGGCAGTTGGCACTTGAACAACTGGCAGTCTGCGAAGCCGGTAGAAAAAGACTGATATCAAAAGACTTTCCCTGGCCCGAAAGGGACCCTCTCACCTTGAAAGGCCGTGTCTATCTGAAAGTCATGGAACAGGATGCCCGATACTGTCAGGCAGACATTGTTGAAGCCGTTATTGCGGTGAAAAAGCAAAAATTTAAACTATTGAAAAGTCTGGCTGACGTACTAGCCAGGCATTATCCAGAGATCAAAACCCATGGGCAGCTTAAGGCAGACATACTCACTCGCTCCCATTTTATTCTATCCAAACTGATAGCCCATTCAGAACCTGCCGCTCTGGACTTCTGGCCCCAATGCACTGATGAAGAAGCTTTGAAGGCTGTGGCCAACAAATCACTGGCTCTTTCACTGGATATTCTCGAGTCCATTCAGGCTTCAAGACCACAGGAAGGCTATAAGCTCCCACTACCTACCAGGCTGGGATTGATCAAACACAGCCCGCACCCTGAAATCAAACGACGCCTTGCCTTTATGGAGCTCCATAATTTACTGGCAAACAGGGATATTTCCAGAGAACTCAGAAGCGAACTGGATCAACGCGTTGAAGACCATCCATTATTTAAATTGATCCAACAGGAAGAAGAACTGTTTAAAGCGCTACAGGATATGGTAGAGACAGGCCAGGGCACGCCAAAAGGTCTTCTCGATGAAATGGAAGACTGTGGCGAAGAAAGTCTGAGGTTATTACTGACACCACTGCAAGAGCGAAAAAAAGTTGAAGAGCGATCACTGGGGTTCAGAACACTTCTGGTGCTGACCAACCAACCCACCAGCATTGCCAGGAATCAATATGACAAGTTGCTCTCTGGGGCTATCAAATACGAAGCCATAGCCCGCAAGATTCTGGAAGATAAATCGGAAGGCATGGAAGCCATTCGAAAGACCCTGGGTCAGGAAAAGCTGATCAAACTGATAGGCCCTCATACTGAGCTTTGTCTGGAAGTCATGAAATCAGACAAGCCTTTCCCAATTAGTGATGCGACTCGGCTGCATTGGGCCAAATGGCATTATGCGATTGCCCAGAAAATGCTGACGGACCCTGCAACTTATCTCCTGGATCCTGACAGCCTGAAGAATCCTGATATCGTTAAAATGGCCTCTCGCTCTGCAGACAGCTGTAAGCTCCTTATGTTGAGTAGAAAGTGCAAAAACCTGAGAACGCAATTACAACCAGCAGACTGGGTCACCATTGCCACCACACAACCCGAGTTCATTGACCAGCTGAAAGAAAATGCACAACTCAGCCAGACCTTGGGCCTGGATGATCAACAACTGTTACTAATAGGCAAGAAGAGCAGCAAATGGCTGTCTTTCATGCTGGACAATGTTGATTTCGATGCCTTATTCAAAAGCATGTCACCGGATGACCTGAAGTCTCTGGCCAAGGCCGATGCAGAGAACTCGGGATTGATTCTTCTCAAAGGATTCACTCAGGGAACCATCACAGAACAGGATTTCTTAGCGATGGCCCAAGAAGGCCGTCAATTTAAAGCCTCTGTATTAAAACACGCACCAGAGCATGTCGCTAAAACTGTCAACGAGGAGCTGTCTAAAAAGCCTCTGCAAGCTGGAGATCTGCCCACAGAAGAAGGATTCACAAATTATGAGGGGAATCTTGCTGCATTCAGTCAGGGCAAGGACTTCGGAGGCCCTGAAATTGATCATGGATGCTGCGCTGGATTTGTTATTGATTTCTGTCTGTTTTGCAATGATCCAACCAGTAACCCCGTCAACTACCTCAATCAGAGAGATCAATGGAAAGCCAATCGCAAGACCAGTGACTATATGAGAAAAGTACGACACTACCAGCGTAATCAGGATTCCTACAGCGATAAAAGCAACCCGACCCTGATAAATATTGATGGCTCAAAAGTAGCCAGCAGTGATCCGGAAGCCAGTATTGTTCATACCAATGGTAAACGCAGGCTGGATGTGAAAGCCCTGATGGCTGAACTCAGACAGCATAAAAGACTTTATATCGCCAGCGCCACTCATGCGGTTGCCCTGACTCTGCAAGAGAACCCATTACTCGGAGATACTCTATATCTGTTTGATGCCAACCATGGTTTGTACCGGTTCAGCAACTTTATGGGGGATGACGATCAGCTGGATGACGTGGAAGCGTTGATCAATGACTGGCTGATGAAAACCGGGAAAGGAAAGCTGGACGTGAAGGTTCACCATTTACAGCCGGATGCCTACACGACGCCGGGACTGAGCAGCCCGACGTCGTAGATAGAATCAGGCAGTGGCTACCTGAGGCTTCAGGCTTTCGCCGGCTTTTTCATCATCAAAGATGGTCTTGTCCAGCTCACCTTCTGTTTTGGCAATAACGGTGGAAACCATTACGTCGCCCTGAACATTCACCCAGGTACGAGCCATATCGAGAATACGATCAATAGCTGCGATCAGGGCTACACCTTCAATAGGCAGACCTACACTGGACAGCACCAGACTCAGCATAATCAGACCAGCACCCGGAACACCAGCAGTACCCACTGCTGCCAGAGTAGAAGTAAAGATAATGGTCACGTAGTCAGCCATGGACAGATCAATACCGTATGCCTGAGCAATAAACAGCGCACACACACCCTGATACAGAGCTGTACCGTTCATGTTTACGGTAGCGCCCAGAGGCATGACAAAGCTGCAGATACTCTTGGACAGACCCAGCTTTTTCTCACCCGTCTGCAGACTGACAGGCAGAGTACCGGAGCTGCTGGAAGTACTGAAGGCAACGGTTTGCACGTTCATGGTCGCTTTCAGGAACTTGCGAGGGCTCAGGCCATTGGCTTTCAGGAAGATGCTGTAGAGACCGTAGATCAGGAAAGCACAACCAAAGTAAACAGAACCAATCACTTTAGCCAGCGGCAACAGAACTTCGATACCGTTCTGCCCGGCCACAGCAGCCATCAGACCAAAAATACCGTAAGGCGCAAAGCTCATAACGATACCGGTCAGCTGATACATGATTTCAGCACCGGACTCGATCAGCTTTTGCATAGGCTCGGCTTTCTTGCCCAGAGTGCTGATAGCAATACCCACAAACAGCGCAAAAACGATGATCTGAAGGATCTCACCTTTGGCCATGGACATAATCGGGTTGGCAGGAATTGTGGCCACCAGAGTGTCAATCATGGAGGCTGATTCTTTAACTTCACCGACCGCCGGAGCTACCAGATTCAGACCTTCACCCGGAGCAAAGAAGTTACCAATCAGAAGACCTACAGTAATGGCTACTGCACCTGTAGTGAGATACAGAGCAATACTCTTCAGTGCCACACGACCCATCTTGCTGGAGTCGTTCATTGAGGTCACACCACTCACCAGGGAGCAGAAGACCAGAGGTACGATCAGCATCTTGATGGCATTGAGGAACAGGTCACCCAGTGGCTTGAACATGACCGCATCAGGACCCATAGCGAATCCGGTAGCCAGACCCAGCACCATGCCTGTCATGATTTTCTTCCAGAGTGGAATGTTCTTCCACGTCTGATAAAGACCGTTTTTCTGATCCTTTGAACTCATATTCTCTCCAGATAGAAAGCTTTACTGCAGTCAGTAATGAGGGGGCAGACTTTAACCAACCGTTGAAGAATAAAAACCTGTGAATTAACAAGTTTCTGGTTCGTCTTTTACTCTGGACAGGTTTGTTTTCAACAATAAACACCCACCCAGCTAGTGGTAATTACACTACTGACTGATAGATAGTATTAATTTGGCAGACGGGTAGCGTGTAAGAAAGAGATGAAACAGGCAACGTCTGAATCAAAATGATCCACTACCCTTATTTACGACGGGGCGAAAAATGACAATATTTGTTAAACATTGCAATCTGCGAAAAACAGAGTGTTGACCTGCGTCAATTTTGAATAAAACTGCGAATCCCCTTGTTTCAACCTACACGCCTTATAAATCATGATGTTCAGCAATAATTAATTCACACACATTATAACGTGAGTAGCAACGATTCAATCAACAAACAACAAACAACAAATAGATTCGATCTTAATCAATAGATAGTAATACCTGAGTAGACTTTTACTTTTACCAACAGACTTAACCCAACCAAGGAGTGGTGCAAAAGACTTTGAACGATTAAATGAAAGTACACATTAATGAATAAATAGTCATAAATAATGAATCATGTTCTATGATTATTTCCATCACACACCTTGATTTTCAGAGTAAACCCAATGTTGTTAAAGGTCTGGATTACTTTTTTAGCGGCAACTTTTTTATTCAGTGTAACGCCCGGAGCAGGCGCGCTGACCAGCATGTCATCCAGCCTTAATCACTCAAAGCTCGAAACGCTAGCCACTCTTCTTGGTCTCGAGTGTGGCATTTTAATCCATCTTGTTCTGGTCGAAGCAGGAGTTGGAGCATTAATTCTGGCTTCAGACACTTTATTCAATATCATCAAATGGCTGGGGGTTCTTTACCTGGTGTATCTTGGGATTGGAAAATGGTTTGCCAAGCCCCTAACACCCAAACAACTATCCAGCACGGTCTCAAGCCAACCACTTTTGAAAGCAACACTGGTCAACCTGTCCAATCCCAAAGTGATCATTTTTCTTGCCGCCCTGCTCCCCCAGTTCATTAACCCTTACCAATCGCTTTGGCCACAGTATCTTGTGCTCTGCTTGACTCTCCTATCAGTTGATTTACTCGTAATGACCATTTATGCACTTTTCGCTAAAAAATTGGCCACCATAGCTTTTAAGCATCCCAGGCAACAGAACCGCCTATTTGGATCTTTATTCATAGGCTGCGGAGGCCTGCTTTCCTTTATAACAAAAGCCTGAGACAACTTCTGATGAGGCGATTATTTGGAGCCGGCAGCTCAACAGGCTACCATAGAGTTTTGTCTGAAACGTTCTAATGGCCAAAGCAAAATCCAGAAAAGCCTATGTCTGCACTGAATGTGGCAGCGAATCAGCCAAGTGGCAGGGGCAATGCCCGGACTGTAAAGCCTGGAATACTTTCAAGGAAGTAAACCTTGGTCCCGCAGCCTCTCCTGCTATCGGTGCAGCCAATAAATCCGGCTTTGCGGGAACGCTCAGCGGCCTGCAAACCCTTAATGAAGTTGATGTTGCCGAAGCCCCCAGATTCAGCAGCGGTGTTTCAGAATTTGACCGGGTACTGGGCGGTGGCTTTGTCAAAGGCAGTGCAGTTCTGATAGGCGGTCATCCCGGAGCGGGCAAGAGTACCATTCTGCTTCAGGTGCTTTGCCATGTTGCCCAGAGCATGAATGCTCTTTACGTATCCGGTGAAGAATCTCTCCAACAGATCGCGGCTCGTGCCAAACGCCTGGATTTGCCCACTGATCGCCTGAAGATGCTGGCAGAAACCTCAGCTGAAAACATTGTTGCGGTCGCCGAACAGGAAAAGCCGGGCATCATCGTTATTGACTCGATTCAGGTCATGTATATGAACGGTGTTGATGCTGCTCCTGGTGGTGTTGCCCAGGTTAAGGAATCTGCAGCTTTTCTTACCCGCTTCGCGAAACAGACCGGCACTGTTCTTCTGATTGTCGGTCATGTAACCAAGGACAACTCTCTTGCTGGTCCTATGACCTTGTCGCATATTATCGATACCCAGATCATGCTGGGGAATACCGACGACTCCCGTTTCAGGGTCATGAGAGCGACTAAAAACCGTTTCGGTCAGGTCAATGAGCTGGGCATTTTTGCCATGACAGAAAAAGGCATGAAAGAGGTCAAGAACCCTTCTGCCATTTTCCTGTCCCGAACGCCTGAACCAACCTCCGGAAGTATTATCAGTGTTCTCTGGGAAGGTACTCGACCACTTTTGGTTGAAATCCAGGGACTGGTTGTTGAGTCACAACTAGGCAACCCTCGCCGTGTAACAGTAGGCCTGGATCAAAACAGACTGGCTATGCTGCTGGCAATCCTCACACGACATGGAGGTATTTTCACCAGTGATCAGGATGTCTTTCTCAATGTAGTTGGTGGCGTCAAGGTCACTGAAACCAGTGCTGACCTGGCAAGCCTGCTGGCCGTTGTTTCCAGCCTTAGAGACAATGCTCTGCCGCAAGATCTTTTTGCTTTTGGTGAAGTAGGTCTGGCGGGTGAGATAAGGCCAGTCGCCAATGGTCAGGAACGTTTGGTAGAAGCGGCTAAACATGGATTCAAGCGAGCCATTGTGCCTGCGGCCAACAAACCCCGAAAACCGATTGAAGGGCTGACGGTTGTTGCCGTACACAAACTGTCTGAGGCTCTTGAGGCTATATAAGCCCTTTGAACAAGAACAGCCAGACAATATAGAAATACGTTACTCCCGCAATTAAGAGCTGCACCTGCGCAGCTCTTAATGCTTCATGCACATGCTCTCTCAGTGGAGGAAGGACTAATTCCACAGGTTGCATAGGAAGGGGTTGCTGAAGAGGCAGATGAAGGTCTCCATGGACAAAGTGCTCTGCTAGTAAATCAATGCTCACCGCATTCCCAAACTGCCCTGTATTTATCTCTCCTCCGGTGATTGCCAAGCCTCCGTCATGAGCCAGCCCCATCTGCAAATGCTCGGTATGGAGTATATGCTGCACCACTAGATCGCCATCCGTAGTGCTTTCCTCCTCAAGAGACAGATCAGGAAAATGAAACTGGACTTGCCCTGATTCCTCAGCCAAAACGGTCACAGTATGTGCAAAGGGCACCCCCCCTGTGATAATACCTTCATTAAATACAAGGATATCGGCCTGCAAAGGATCCAGAATAAGGTAATCAGTATCGGTCTGTGTTTGAGTCAGAATATGAAACCCACCCACTACGACTTGTTCCGGGAGATTAAATGTTATCGAGGCCATAACCAATCCATTTGGATCGGTATAGGTGTATGTCAACCTTCTACCTGCCACGCTGTATGAAAAGGTCAGTCCCTGTTCACGGAGAAATCTAAAGTGGCTGGAAAATCTGGCTCTACTCCCGGTACAGTAAAAATCCGGCATCATCATGACCCGAAAGCCACTTTCCTGCTGGCTAAATTCAACCCGGTACTGTTCATCTTCAGCTACTTTCAGCTTGAAGTTGCTTGCGGCAATAAACACAGCCAGGGCTTTCAAAGGAAGCAAAAAACCTGATAGCAACACGGCACTGTATATTAGAGTCCTGAACATTCAACCGCTCACGTTTGTATCGATTCCCGAATGCCCTTTCAGGTTTTAATATTTTATTCGCTACACATTATGGCATTTGCCTGATTTGATGCTGGATGCAAATTTTCAGAATTATCGGGGTCCCAGCCATCCTGTTATACTTCGCAGCCAAATTTTCAAATCAGGTTCCAACATGCTCAAAGGTCTTTACGGTGTAACCGACAGCCAGCTTCTCCCCGACGATCGTATTCTGCTGGAAGCGGTTGAACAGGCTTTGATGGGGGGCATGAAAGTTCTTCAGTACCGGGATAAAAGTCTCGATCATGACAAACGGCTTCGTCAGGCCAGCACCCTGAGAGTGCTCTGCCACAAGTTCGGTGCCTTATTTATTATCAATGATGATATTGAGCTGGCAGCAGAATCAGAAGCGGACGGCGTTCATCTGGGTCAGCAGGATGAAACTGTGGAAGCGGCCAGAAAAAGACTGGGAGATTACGCCATCATCGGTATCAGCTGTGAAGGCTCCCTTGATCAGGCTAAAACTGCTGTTGAACAGGGTGCCAACTAC
This sequence comes from Endozoicomonas arenosclerae, assembly GCF_001562015.1. GTDB lineage: Bacteria > Pseudomonadota > Gammaproteobacteria > Pseudomonadales > Endozoicomonadaceae > Endozoicomonas_A > Endozoicomonas_A arenosclerae. Next base: position 41,340 of record NZ_LASA01000056.1, read on the forward strand.
ATCGCTTTTGGGCGCTTCTTCCCGTCTCGTACCAAACCTGATGCCAAACCGGCTGACATATCCCTTCTGCCAGCAGCTAAAGAGGCCTTCAACGTCCCTGTTGTAGCCATAGGGGGAATTACCGTGGATAATGCCCCACAACTTGTTGAGGCGGGTGCTGATATGGTGGCCGTGGTCCATAATCTGTTTGCTTCCACAGATATCCAGAACCGTGCCCGCACCTTTGCAGAATTGTTTTAATCAGGAATAGATCATGTCCCTTCCCCATGAACGCTCAAGCACTCTGTTTACTGAAGCCCAGACCGTGATTCCCGGAGGCGTGAACTCTCCGGTCAGAGCATTCAAGGGTGTAGGTGGCAAACCTGTATTCTTCAAAAGCGCCAAAGGTGCCTACGTTCAGGACGTTGATGGCAACAGCCTGATCGATTATGTAGGCTCCTGGGGCCCTATGATTCTTGGCCATAACCATCCGGATGTCGTCAGTGCCGTTCGTGATCAGGCGCTGGATGGTCTGAGCTTTGGTGCACCGACATCACTGGAAACCGAGCTGGCCCTGAAAGTCCGCGAGATTTTCCCATCCATGGAGTTGCTCCGCATGGTGAACTCCGGGACTGAAGCGACCATGAGCGCCATCCGACTGGCTCGCGGCTTTACCGGTCGTGACAAAATCGTAAAGTTTGAAGGCAACTACCATGGCCATTCAGACTCCCTGCTGGTTAAAGCCGGTTCTGGTGCCTTGACCCTTGGTGTACCCAGCTCTCCTGGCGTGCCTGCTGCTCTTGCAGAAAGCACCATCACCCTGACCTACAATGATCTGGACTCCGTTAAACAGGCATTTGCAGAAGTAGGCAGCGAAGTGGCCTGTATTATTGTTGAGCCAGTGGCCGGCAATATGAACTGCATTCCTCCTGTCGAAGGTTTTCTGGAAGGTCTGAAAGAAGTTTGTGACGAACACGGCGCTCTGTTGATCTTTGACGAAGTAATGACCGGCTTCCGCGTCTCTCTGGGTGGAGCGCAGGCTCATTACAATGTTAAGCCTGACCTGACGACTCTGGGCAAGATTATTGGTGGTGGCTTACCGGTAGGTGCTTTTGGCGGCCGTAAGGATGTAATGGAGCACCTTGCCCCTCTCGGTCCTGTGTATCAGGCTGGAACCCTGTCCGGAAACCCTCTGGCCATGGCTGCTGGTCTGGCAACATTGAAAAACCTGAGCCGTCCCGGTTTCCATGCTGAGCTGACTGAAAAGGCCGCCAAACTGCTGGCAGGTTTGAAAGAGAAAGCTTCTGAACACAGCATTGCCTTGCAGACTTCCCAGGCTGGCGCCATGTTTGGTCTGTTCTTTACCGAGCAGCCTCGCATTGACCGATTTGATCAGGTTATGAAATGTGACGGTGACTTTTATGGTCGCTTCTTCCATGCCATGCTGGATGAAGGTATCTATCTGGCACCTTCCGCCTTTGAAGCCGGCTTTATCTCCGAGGCTCACAGTGATCTGGAAATCCAGAAGACTCTTGAAGCCGCTGGTCGTGCTTTTCAAAAGCTGTCCATGAGGTAATACATTTCACGTTATGAGTTCACTGGCTCTATCGGATGCGGTGCTGGCGGCAGCCAGCGCCTTCGCTGTTTTTTTACTCTGTCAGCAACAGGCTTTTGCCCAGATCCACAGAACAGCGACCAAAGGCGCACTTCTGGGCTTCCTGCTGATTACACTGGCAGCAGTATCCGGCACCCTGAAATTTGGCTTCTCAGATATCTGGACAGGCGTTTATATCTTTCTGAATAACGCTGCCACCTATCTTTCACCGCCCCTGATTGGCACAGCTATCGCCCTGCTGCTATCCAACAAGGAGTGGAGCAGGCCAGCCTGGGGACGGATGATTATTGCCCTTTGCCTGGCCTATGAAATCACCCGCTGGTATGGATTAGAAACCCTTTACCGGGATGCCCTGCTGGCCGTCAGCCTGACAGTAGCCTTGTACACCGTTCTCAGAGCTCAGATAGAGCCTGGCCCAAAAGGCCTGTTATTGATTGCCTTTATCAGCTTTTTTATAGGGGGTCTTGTTATTGGCAATGAAGGAACTCTGGGTGGCTACCTCAGAATCAACCTGTTCCGATACCTGATTGCTCTTGGCAGCCTCCTGTTGGGTACCGGCTTATTCATGTTGTTGAAAAATCAGAACAAGATGGCCGAACAGGCGGGCACAAATCAGGAATAAACGGCTCCCTCTGCCCTGAGCTTCAGGCTCAGGGTAAGCAGTATCTATACTGCTTACTAATCAGGGTATTTGCAGGGAAGCAAGCGTGGACAATCCTCCTTCTACTCCATCTTCTGGAGCCATAGGCCCCAGTCAGTCGATTCAATCCCATTCTTCAGAGTCCAGTCAGGTCAAGGAGCCACTAAAAGGTAAACTTGATCGCCATGAAGTGACCGCTCTTGATGGTAACAAGGTTGAGAAAAAACTAGCGGATTCACCCAAAGAAAGCCGAAAAGCCAAGGCCTGGAAAGGTTTCAAGGACTTTGTGTCGATCAAGTCCTCTCCTCCCAGATATACCTACAACGCCAACGTTCAGGTAGGTGGGCAAAACTTCAGGGTCTATACCAACAGTCCCAACCTGAATGTCTGGACGAATAACCCTAATACCGTCGTCTCCAGTAATACCCCTCACACCCATGTTCAGCATTTTCATGCACAGCCTTTCCAGGGTAATCCCTTTCAAATGCAGGTACCTGGCCTTGGCGTTTTACAACTGCAACAGCCTCTGGTGTTTCCACAAACACCTTTTAGCTTTCCTCCTGTTTATCAACACCCACCGGCTCCACCACAGCCTGCTAAACCGGTCTTTACCCATATCTATCAGGATGAGGCTGTCTGCAAGAAGATCGATCAATCCAGAGTGACAGATCGATTCCACATGTCGAATGACCAGGTGGGACAACTGGAAAGCTTATCTAAACGCGAAGCCGATCGTTCAGAGCGCTTTCCAAACACACTGGATTCAGCTGTCGCAAAGCGCAAATCCTTTGATTACAAGCGACTGAATGAAATCGTTAAGGAGCATCAGGGCAAACTGTCAGAAAAGCTCCCCACTGAAGATGCTGCCATAAAAGAACAAGGCAAGAAGATGATCGACTCTCTTGAAGAAGGCATGAAGAGAATTGATACCATTTTCAAAACCGGCGTCCATTACTTCCCTGAGGAAGAAGTGGAAATGCTAAAAGACATGAGGCAGCAATTAAACAATGAGCGCTCTCTGGTGCTTCAGGTTTTGAGACAAGACGGTGCCAGCGCTGCTGGAAAGAAACTGGACTGGAAGGCTGCCACTGAATTCAAACGACTCGGATACGATCTCACCCATGACGTCACCCGACACTTGAGCGAGTACCAGGGTAAAGAAGCCAAATCTGAAGAAGCTCTAGGCTCAGGCAAAGCCCACACCGTCACAAAACTAAGCTTTGAAGAAGATGGTGAAACGGTTGAGAAAGTTTTCAAATCTGAAGATGCAGTGGATACCAGCCACTTTAAAGAACATACCAACAAAGACAAGTATCTGGACACCCAGCGCCCCAGATTCGCTGCAAGAAACCTGGCCAGTCAAAGTCTTCAGGATGCTCTTGGATTGAAGCTTCTGCCGAAAACCGAACTCACCGTCCACAATGGCAAAGTGGGTCTTTTGATGGATGTTGCCAAGGGCAAGCAACCTTATACCGCAAAAGAAGGGATAGCCAAAGATATCCCATTCGACCCCAAGGAGAATCCAAAGGTAGCAGCTGAAATTGCCAAAAATCTTAACAGTGCCGAATGGCTGGATTGTTTCTGTGGTCAGCAGGACAGAAACACTGGAAATTATCTGATAGACCCTGAATCCGGCCAGGTCACACTGGTTGATAATGACCACTCATTCTATCCGGGACAGTCTTCAATCGACAGTTCCGAGGTCAGAGCAGGTGCCTCGGGTTGGTTATCTCCATGGCCTGGACCACCCACTCTCATTGACCGTGAAGTTCTGAATAAGCTCAATGCCACAACAGTCGATGATATCTCAGCAAGATTGACCGGTTTGCTTGAGCCTGAAGAGATCAGAGCCACCCTGAGCCGACTCGAAGAGCTCAAGGAGCATGCAGAAGTATTGGAAGAGCAGGGGCTGGTTGTGGATAACTGGGAAACCTGGCAAAGCAAAACCCAGCCACCACTGAGCGCCATAGACTACATTCGTCGTCATGGAAGCCAGAGTGCTTACCTCAATGCCATTCCTGCACTCCGAACCACTGAGTCGGCTCCTCAACAAAGTTCAGGAAAGCCTCAGCCAAGAACGCCTTCAAGCTTATAAAGGGAACGCATATGAGCGAGAAACTGCACTCTAACAATGAGCTTGAAGCCGCCAGAAGTCTGATCCAGGGGGCAGGTTTACCTATGCCTCCCATTCCCAAAACCATTTCAGAGAAACTGTTCAGACCGGGAGATACCCGCTACTTCACTTCCAGAGAAAATACGCCGGGCCCCTGGAGTCTGGGCTGGTTTCTTGAAGAGGTAGAATTCGGGAATCCACAGAACTATGTCATGGTCGGCATAGACGGTCATGGGCAGGAGTCGGCTGCCACACACTTTTATCTGGTTGAAGAAGATATTGCGTTCTTTCACCAGAGCCAGCTTGTCAGCTCAACCAACCCGGAACTGGAAGAAGATCTTTCAGACCAGTACCAACTGATGGCAGTTATGGCCGTTGCAATGGCTCAAGCCAAGGAAAAAGAACAGATACCCGCAGACAGCCGCCTGATCATTGTTCGACCGACTTATCGACAACCATTCTGGGGGATACAGCCCACCCCGGGGCACCCTATTGACTGGAAAGATGCTGAAGATGCATTGCTCGACGCCAGCAGCTGGCTGGCCAAAAGAATGCACTGATCGGGCTGGGCTTGTCTCAGGAATACACTGGTTGCTTATGCAGGAGGCATAGGGAACGGTTTAACGTTACTGCCCTTTGCTTCAGAGACTTTGGCAGCCCCTTCTTTTTCAACTTCATCAATGCGAATAATAGACGACAAAGGAATGTAACTGCGCTTCACACCTTCGAAGGTGCTTTTCAGTTTTTCTTCACTGGGATCAACCAGCAACTGACTGCGTTCTCCAAAAGCGAACTCTTCTACCTCAATAAATCCCCAGAGTTCACTCTGGAAGATTTGTCGTGCATAAACTTCAAAGACTTCTGATTCATTCTGAAAAATAACGCGAAAAACCTGGGATTTCGACATTGACTCCAAACACCTGTGACGCCGTGATTCGGTCGGACGTATAAAATAAAAGGCGGCTAGCATATCACAGTCTGAAACTTCATGAGCTAATGAAAAACGAGGCCAGACCCGCGATAAGCCACAACAGACTCAGACTGATTCCGACACCCAACATCGGACTTTGACAGAAAGGCCAACCTTATCTAATAACAGTGTGTCCCCCATTTTCCTTTCCGCACTTTGCACTCTAGTTCCCAATAAGCTTCCAGGCTCGTCATGAATACACGTCTCCCGCTGATTATTGCTCTGACCGTTTTCTTTTTCATTCCTCATGCCTTTGCTACGGATCAATGCTCCGATATATCCGGACTTGGTCTGGAAGCAAGAGAGCAACGATTCACGGTTATGAAAGAGAGCTTTATAGGTGCTATGAAACCTTCAGAACACCTGGATCAGATTCAAGCACTGAGTAGAGATCCAGACTTACTGGATGAAGCAGGCGACCTTACACTGCAGACCTTTCCCGACATTATCAGAAAGCAGTATCCCTCTGTACCCAAAGAGGTTCTGGATAAATTCTCTGAAAGGATTGAAGAACTCGACAGGGTGGCGGACTGCTATCACCATGGCAAGCGCAATAAAGATGCACTGATGAAGTTGCGTTATCGCAAGGTCAAAGCCACTGACAGCCCTTATATCGGTTTTTTGCTGCCCAAGAGAAAGGATCAGCCAAGACAAGCCAAGGTCGCCAGTGCTGCAACATGCTACGACAGACAGTGTGACTTCACCGTCAAAAATGTTGATGACCTGGACAAGGATATTATTCTGCTGGTCCAGAGACCGGCCCGATTGAGCACTTCGGTCATGTATTCAAAGCCACTGACCGATCCTAAAGCAACAGCCACCAAGCCTTTGCCTGAGCGAGCCTATCTACTGGAACTGGATCTGCAGAAAGTGGGAGAGTATTTCAGCAAGCCTGAAATCTACATGCAGCTCTCCTACTACAACGGTGATCAGCTGGTACGCCAGGACACCATTCAAATTCCCTGGGCGAAAGAAAAAGGCATCAATAAAGGCAAGACTGAGCTGATCATCTGGCTGAATGCTGATTCTGTTCAGCTCACCCTGATGGAGAATGATTGGGAGATCCCTTTTCGGCTGATTGGCAAAATCCTCAGCAAGGCGGTTGAAATCGGGATGCAACTGGCCAGTGCCAGTCATCCTGAGATAGGCCACATCCAGAATGCTCTTGACACTCTCAGTAACCGTTCATCATCGGAAGCCCCGGATTTCTATGATGCTCTGGACCGCATGAATGCTGATGACCTGCTGGATACTGTTCGTCTTCAAAGGACAAACCAAGGTACTTACATGCCTATGAAAAAAGGGGTTGTAAAAATGACACTCAAGCACGACTACACCCCCAAAACAAGAATGAGGAACGAACTATAAGGCGATGGTACTCACGTAATCACTGCATAATGGGTTAGAAATATTGCTCACTACCTTCCGGTGATCACTGCCGTTATAATGGCGACCTTTTCACCAGCCAGATCAGTTGTCACTGGTTTTGCTATTCTGAGTCCTCTGAAGCTGAAGAACTTCAGTTTCAAGGCCTCAGACCCGTTAAACAGCAGACAGGAATCCGGTTTTGGCGTCTGAAATGACCAAGACAGACTTGAGCCCAGAAAGCGAAAGCATGAGCGCAACAAAAAAGCTTTATATCAAGACCCACGGTTGCCAGATGAACGAGTACGATTCAGCTCGAATGGCTGACCTGCTCGGAGAAACCCATACCCTGGAGTTGACAGACAATCCGGAAGAAGCCGATGTTGTGCTGGTGAACACCTGTTCTGTACGGGAAAAAGCCCAGGAAAAGCTGTTCCATCAGCTGGGTCGCTGGAAAAAACTCAAAGAAGCCAATCCAGACCTCGTGATTGGTGTTGGCGGCTGCGTAGCCAGCCAGGAAGGGGAAGCCATCCGCAAACGGGCTCCTCAGGTCGACGTGGTATTTGGACCACAAACCCTGCACCGTTTGCCGGAAATGATCGACGCGACCCAAAGCAATCATATTCCTGTAGTGGACGTTACCTTCCCGGAAATCGAGAAGTTTGACCGTCTGCCCGAGCCTTCTGTAGAAGGTCCTACGGCCTTTGTTTCTATCATGGAAGGCTGCAGCAAATACTGCACATTCTGTATTGTTCCCTACACCCGTGGTGAAGAGGTCAGCCGTCCAATGGATGACGTTATTGCCGAGTGTGTGGGTCTGGCAGAAAAAGGTGTTCGTGAAATCAACCTGCTGGGACAGAACGTCAACGCCTTCCAGGGTGAGAAGGACGATGGTACTCATTGCGATCTGGCAGAACTGATTACCATTGTTGCCGCTATTGATGGCATTGACCGGATTCGCTTCACCACATCACATCCCAAAGAGTTCTCCCAGAGCCTTATTGATGTGTATGCGGAGGTGCCCGAGCTGGTGAGCCACCTACACCTTCCGGTTCAAGCCGGTTCAGACCGCATTCTGTCCATGATGAAACGTAACCATGAAGTGGAAATGTATCGGGACAAGATTCGCCAGCTACGTGAGCATCGACCCAACCTGAGCCTGTCCTCAGACTTTATCGTGGGCTTCCCGGGTGAAACCGATGATGATTTTGAAGACACCATGAACCTGATCAACGAGATCGGTTTTGATGCTTCTTTCAGCTTCATCTACAGCAAGCGCCCGGGCACACCTGCATCCGACATGCCGGATGATGTTCCGGAATCCACGAAAAAGCAGCGTCTGAAAATTTTGCAGGATCGCATTAATCAGCAATCCATGCAGATCAGCCGTCGTCTGGTAGGCACTACCCAGAAGATTCTGGTAACAGGCTACTCCAAAAAAGATCCGGGTGAACTGAGTGGCCGTACTGAGTGTAACCGTGTGGTTAACTTCAAGTGCGCAGAGCCTCGCCTGATTGGTCGTTTTGCCGACGTTGAGATTGTTGAAGCTTTCCCTCACAGCCTTCGCGGCACTCTGCTCGACTCTGAGCTTGGTCTGGTTGGCTAACCTCAAGACCTGAAAAGTGCCTGGCCTCAATGAGGCCAGGCAACGACTACCGCCTACAAACCCGCAGAAACTGTACAGGATTTATGGGCCGCACTGTCCTTGTACCCAAACAGTTCCTCAATCGCCTTGTGATAGCCAAGGAACATGTCATGTTGCTTCAACGGGTTTGAGCTGCTGTATTGATGCTGCTGATCATCACAGACGTGTTTGAAGCCATAGGACTTGGGAATGCCGGTAATAGGATCGCCTTTAACCGTGACTCTCAGGGTTTTATTGCACCCTACGGTGGCCTGATACATCTCTTTGAAGGGATTATTCCCCACTAGTGGGCTGGCAAAGGTTATCACGGCATCCGGAGTGCGCCCCCACTCATGGAAAAAAGTCGCCGCAATCGTGGCCACTGCAGCACCGAGACTGTGTCCAACCAGAAGAACTGTATAATCTTCAGGGATGGCCATTAGCTGTCCTTTCAGATCACTGGACAGATTATTGAAGCGTCTCCAGAAACCACTATGAAGCCAGACTGAGCGATCATTGATGGTAATGGCGTGAGGCGTGAAATCAATGTTTCCGAACCAATCCTTGAGATTGGTGAAACGGGTGCCACGAAAAGCAAAAACCGCAACTTTTTCGGTATCATGGGTCAGCAGAATATAAGCCTGATCATTCTCGTAGCTGTAACCTCTCCAGCCCTGCATATCACAGGCATGGTCATCAAAAACACTCTCATAGGAATGAAAAAGCAGCGGCTTGCCTACACCATTGGGCTTGGTTTCTTTCCCATATATCCTGCCCTCACTATGGCAGGTCGCTCCGGTATCGGTATAACCCTCTCTGCAATGTTCATAACAGACAGGTCCTGCTCCTGAATATCCATGCTTACAACCGGGATAACAAAGCAATCCACTTTTCTCCAGCCCATTCCTGCATTGGCTGGTCAATGTTCTGCCTGCGCCTCTGCCATGAGTCTTTTTGAAGAAGAAACTCAGAAAGCCTTTCTTGCGGTAACAAGTCGCACCATGATCGTGATGGGTATCCGGACAACTCTGCCAGCACACAGGGCCCACGCCATAATATCCTTCCTTGCATGACGGGTAACACAGCAAACCATGACGCTCTTCATTTTCACGACAGCCAAATGGCTCTCCTGCTCCCCTGCCATAACTCTTCTTGGCATAGACCTTGGTATCCTTACGACACAATGCACCATCATCTTTGTAACCCGGCCTGCACTTCTTCCAGCAAACCGGTCCTACCAGCTTGTAATCGTCCGGACAAGATTCATAACAAAGCGCTGCATTTTTCTTCAGACCATGGGCACAACGACCAGGAAAGCTGACCCGGGTAGAACTCCAGTTTTCCTGAATTCTGCCTTCTCTCAAGTAACTCCCCTCCTCACTGTCAATATTTAACGGTTGGTAGGATGCAACTGAAGCCGCTCGAGCTAACCATACATAGTCTTCTATCTGGATATCTCTGGCATCAACAGATTCAAAATTAAATAAGGACAACACAGCCAATATGAAAGTCCATTTGCAACTCTTAACCATGCTGACAGCGGCAGTCGCATAGTCTGAGGCAACCTGTATGACTGGCACAGGGAAGAAACTCGAAAGCATAAGAGACACCTTAACCAGAAGCCTGCCCATCAATGGTCAACAACCCATAGGGTTAACAGCAAACTTCAGTTCAGCAAACAGTGGTTCAGGATAGATACGGTAAAGACTAATAAATCAGACAACGGCCAATTGAGTTGACCTTGCTGACTCAAAAATAGCAAAAATAAGAAAAGCTTAAAGAAATTATTAATACTTTGTCGCTTAATATAAATTAAACAAAAGACTCATATTGAATGCATATCGATGAAAAAAACATTCGTTTAAGAAAACTCAAAGAACCAGCCTCTCCCTTTAAATTAGTACTTTATTGCCAGTCAAAAAGCCTGACTTCCTACCTTCCACTCCGATGAGCTCTATATGTCACCCATTGACAGCTCATGCTGATCCGTTACAGTGTCCTCAATCAAAAAACATGCCACCACCACCCTGCCAGACTCGCTCAACAGCAAGAAGGTCCGTTGGGCGGCATTTCCATAGAATCAAATAATCACGGAGCAAACCATGTCAGTTTTGAGAGTCGCTGTGAACGGAGCCAAGGGCAAGATGGGGCAAACAGTGGTTGAGTTTGTTCAGAAGCACAGCCGCCTTGAGCTGGCAGCTGCAATAGACCTGGGCGACGATCTGGCCGCAGAAGTGAAAAACAACTCTGCAGATATCGTGGTCGACTTTACTCGTCCTGAAATCCGCATGGAGACCGTTAAGAACACGCTTTTCTCTGGAGCTTCCGCTGTAGTCGGCACGACCGGTTTTACACCTGAAGACCTGGAAACCATTCAGGGCTGGGTTAAGGAAACCGGCAAAGGCTGCTTTATTGCCCCCAATTTCATTGTCGGCAATGTCCTGATGCAACAGTTTGCCAAGCAAGCTGCCCGCTATTATGAATACGCAGAGATCATCGAATATCATCACGAACAGAAAGTCGACTTCCCTTCCGGTACAGCAGTAAAAACCGCTGAGCTGATGAGTGAAGAGCGTGAAAAGTTCAATGTAGGAACCAACGATCAGGTGGCCAACATTGAAGGCTCCAGGGGCGGTGACTACAAGGGCATTAAGCTTCACGCTGTACGCATGCCTGGCTTTGTGGCTTCACAGGAAGTGATTCTCGGTGACAGTGGCCAGTATATGACTATTCGTCACGACTCCATCGAACGCACCAGTTATATGCCCGGTATTCTCATGGCCAGTGAATACATTCACGGTAAGGCAGAACTGGTTTATGGTCTGGAACACATCCTGTAACGGAAGCAATGTTTGCTTAAACAGATGACATTGTGAAAACCTTCGGTAAAATCAGGCATTAAACAGTCAGACTCAACGCGTTTTTATGGCTTCAGGCTCACGCAATTATGACCTGAAGCCAAGAAAATGCTGCAAGAATCGGGCTGCAGTGTATGCTTAACATTATGTATCGCAGTAAGAGCTGAATTCCCGACTTGAACACCCAGATCCAAGCACCACAGACAAAAAATGCTGGCAAAACCTGCCAGTTTCTCCTGGAACCGGACGATCCCCGTCGCTTCGCAGAGCTATGCGGACAATTCAACCAGCACCTCAAACAGATCGAACAGCGCCTTGGCGTTGATATTCGTTATCGTGGCAATCAGTTCACGGTGAAAGGTGATGACAAGAATGCCCAGGCGGCGACCGAGATTCTTAAACGTCTGTACCGGGAAACGGGTAAGACGGACCACCTTACTGCTGAAACTGTTCACCTCTACCTGCAGGAGTCTGCGGTGGAATGGGTTCATGAACCCAAATCAGACAGTCTGATTACTCTGCGCACCCGCAAAGGTACTGTCACTCCACGGGGTGAAAACCAGCAGAATTATGTTCGCTCCATTCTGGCGCATGACATAAATTTCGGGATTGGCCCTGCAGGTACCGGTAAAACCTATCTGGCAGTGGCTGCTGCAGTTCAGGCTCTGGAAGAAGAGGAAATCCGTCGCATCCTGCTGGTCAGACCTGCGGTGGAAGCAGGTGAGAAACTGGGCTTTCTGCCGGGTGACCTGTCACAGAAGATCGACCCTTATCTTCGCCCTCTCTACGATGCTCTGTACGAAATGCTGGGCTTTGAGAGAGTGGACAAACTGATTGAGAAGAATGTAATTGAGGTGGCACCACTGGCCTACATGCGTGGTAGAACCCTTAACAATTCATACATTATTCTCGACGAAGCCCAAAACACCACTCCGGAGCAGATGAAAATGTTCCTCACCCGTATCGGCTTTGGTTCTACAGCAGTGATCACAGGTGACATTACCCAGGTTGACCTGCCACGGGGTACCCGCTCTGGACTGGCCCACGCTATTGATGTGCTCAAAGGCGTTGAAGGCATTGGCTCTACCTGGTTCAATGCCAAAGACGTGGTTCGCCATCCGATTGTCCAGAGAATTGTTCAGGCTTACGATCGTTTCGATCAGACCAGCCAGAAAAACACCAAAGCCGTTTCAGGGGTTCAGTAATGACTGCAGAAGTGCATGTCGATATTCAACTGGCCAGTGACAGCCCGGTACTTCCATCCGAAGATGATCTTCATAAATGGGCTGCTGCTGCCGTGGGCCAGCACCGCGATGAAGCAGAAATCAGTCTGCGCATTGTCGATATTGAAGAAGGTGCTGAGCTGAACCAGCAATGGCGGCAGAAAGAAGGGCCTACCAACGTCCTGTCCTTTCCTTCCGATCTTCCCGAAGAACTGAACCTGCCATTGCTGGGCGATCTGGTGATCTGCGCTCCGGTGGTAGAGCGGGAAGCACAGGAACAGGACAAAGAACTTCAGGCACACTGGGCTCATATGATGGTTCATGGCACACTGCACCTGCTGGGTTATGACCATATTGAAGAAGATGAAGCCGAGGCCATGGAATCTCTGGAAACAAAGATTCTCCAGAACCTGGGCTTTCCCGATCCGTACCAGTCTGAAAAGAACGGATCATAATTACAGGAGACGCTGGCCGAATCATGGTGATGTGGGTTCACCACCCATCCATGGGAAGGCCTTCACGGTAATATAAGGTAATGAACGACGACACTGCGCCGGGCGACTCGCCCGCCCCAACATGGAAAGAGAAGTTGGCGGCCCTGTTCAGCCAGGACCCTCAAAACCGGAGTGATTTGCTGACACTGCTCAACGATGCCGGACTCAGAGGCATTATTGATCATGAAGCCCTCAGTATCATTGAAGGGGCTGTCCAGGTAGCTGATATGCAGGTGAGGGAAATCATGATTCCCCGCTCGCAGATGGTCTGTGTCGATGAAGACCAGGAGCCCAGAGACTTTCTGCCTAAAGTCATCGAATCGGCTCACTCCCGCTTTCCAGTCATCGGTGATACCAAAGACGAGATTATCGGTATTCTTCTGGCCAAGGACTTGCTGCCCCTGATTCTTCAGAACGGCAAGTTCAACATCAAGGATCACCTGCGTCCTGCCACGTTTATCCCTGAAAGCAAGCGTCTGAACGTTCTGCTGAAAGAGTTCCGAACCAACCGCAATCACATGGCCATTGTCATCGATGAGTTTGGTGGTGTTGCCGGACTGGTCACCATTGAAGATGTACTGGAACAGATTGTCGGAGACATTGAAGACGAACACGATGTCGATGAAGACAGTTTCATCAAACCGGTTGAGGAACAGGCACGTACCTTTATTGTTAAAGCCCTGACTCCTATCGAAGACTTTAACGAGCACTTTGAATCGGCCTTCAGCGACGAAGAGTTCGACACCATCGGCGGTATTGTGCTTCAGGAATTCGGACACATGCCTAAAAGGAATGAGTTCGTAGAGATCAACGGCTTCCGCTTTGATGTTCTGAATTCTGACGGCCGGCGTATCCGACTGTTGCGAGTCAGCTCTGTCTAGTTCAAACTCTCTCATCCGGGGACTGTCAGGCTGAGCTGTTAATGCACTCTGACACTCCCCCATCAGCATCTGTTTCTGAATGAATCAATGATCCGCTCATAAACCGATGCTTTTTCTTTTAGAACCGCTACTTCAAACAAAAAAAGCAGGTGCCACAACCGGTACTCAATACCGTTGCCAGTCCTGATATGCAGTAATAGACAGTGAGAACGAAATGACTCTGGATCAATGGGTAGCTTACCTGACTGCCTCCCTTGTACTGATTATGATCCCAGGCCCTGATACCTTTCTGGTGGCAGGCTGGAGTGCCGCCAAAGGCTTTAAATCTGGAATCCAGGCTGCCCTGGGAACCGTAAGCGGTATTCTGGTTCACACCTGTGCCGCAGCAATGGGATTGTCAGCGATTTTATCCACTTCAGCCACGGCATTTATGGTGATTAAATTCATTGGCGCTGCTTACCTGGTTTACATTGGCATTAAAACCATTAAAGACGGCATCGCTTCTGCGCCTGACCAGACTTTGCAGGAAAGAAAAAACAATCCTTACTTTCAGGCCCTGCTGACCAATGTGCTTAACCCGAAAGTGGCCCTGTTCTTCCTGGCTTTTCTGCCACAGTTTATTGATCCTTCAAAAGCTGCGGCCAACCAGTTACTGGTATTAGGAGCCGCCTTCTCAGCTTTAACCGCTGTTTACTACCTGTCACTGGTTTTTCTGGCAGGAAAAATTGCCCGCAAGATTGGCCAGAACGCCATGATTCAGAATCTGGCAAAATGGCTGGGTGGCATCATGATGATTGGATTTGGACTCCGACTGGCATTGGCCAGTAACCGTTGAGGAAGCAGCTGGCTTCCTGTAACTCATTATAAGGAAAAAATAAGTTTCCTAGCTCATGGCTGCCCTATGAACAAAAAGACGCTCTATTTTGGCCATCTTCTGATACTGCTGGCAGGGGGATTATTCCCCCTGGGTTTCAGCCCTTTTAATATCTGGCCAGTATTGATTGTTGCTACAGCAGTGGGCTTTACCCTGTCTCGCACAGAGTCGGTAAAAACAGCCACCTTGCGCGGCTTGCTGTTCGGCATCGGCATCTTTGGTACAGGAACATCCTGGGTTTATGTCAGCATTCATAATTTTGGAGCAGCGTCCGTTCCTCTTGCTGCTTTGCTGACTGCCTTGTTTGTCCTGACTCTGGCCAGCTTGCTGGTTATGCCTCTGTTCTACCTGTATGCCAAGCTTCGGGATCGACTCACTATTCAAGCCCCCTGGCAGCAAGCGCTTCTGTTTGCGGCACTCTGGACTATTTTTGAATGGGTTCGCAGCTG
The DNA here is from genome assembly GCF_001562015.1 of Endozoicomonas arenosclerae. Taxonomy (GTDB): domain Bacteria; phylum Pseudomonadota; class Gammaproteobacteria; order Pseudomonadales; family Endozoicomonadaceae; genus Endozoicomonas_A; species Endozoicomonas_A arenosclerae. Next base: position 56,425 of record NZ_LASA01000056.1, read on the forward strand.
GCTGCTAACTGGATTCCCCTGGTTATTGCAGGGCTACTCATTGCTGGATACCCCTATACAGTCATGGGCACCTGTCGTAGGTGTTTTCGGACTGAGCCTGCTGATGGCTACTACATCAGCCCTGATCACAGCTACCCTGGTTTCTGATCGAACCAGACGCAACCCTGCATTCATTGCCCTGTCTATTACTCTTCTGTTCTGGGTAGCCTCAGTGCCGCTAGGGAAAAAGCAATGGACACAACCAATCGGTGAGATCAGCTTCAGTGCAGTTCAGGGCAATATCCCCCAGCTTTTAAAATGGGATCCCGGCTATGTTCAGGAAACCATCAATACCTATTACGGCCTGTCTGAACAGGAGTGGGATCAGGAGCTGATCATCTGGCCTGAAAATGCCATCCCGCTTTTCTACAGTCAGGCGAGATCCGTTTTAAATCAGCTTGATAAGAAAGCGGCTGAAAACAATAGCGCCCTGATTCTGGGTATGCCGATAGACGAGCGCTCGGAATCTCAAATATCGATGCCGAACGTGAAGTATTACAATGGCATTATTGCCAAAGGTCTGGGAGAAGGTCGTTACTATAAACAGATACTGGTTCCCTTTGGTGAATACGTTCCTATGGAGTCAGCTCTGCGGGGGCTGATCAGCTTTTTTGATCTGCCTATGTCGGCATTCAGTCCGGGAAGCAATGATCAGGAAAAGCTGAGAATCCCGAATGCTGTGATCACAGCCTACATCTGCTATGAAGTGGTGTACCCCGACTTTGCAGCCCGTCAGGCAAGAGACAGTGGTCTGTTAATCACAATCAGTAACGATACCTGGTTTGGTAAATCTATTGGCCCCGAGCAGCATTTTCAGATGTCTCGCATGCGCTCTCTGGAAACGGGTCGTTACATGATAAGGGCCACCAACGACGGCATCAGCGCTCTTATCGACGACAAGGGTCAGGTTCTGGAAACCATTGAACGTTTCAAGCCGGGAGTACTGAGAGGAACAGCTGAAGTCATGAAAGGTAACACACCCTTTATGCTATTCGGTTCCTGGCCTGTTTTGATTCTGAGCTTGCTTATGATTGTATTGGCAGGGATCTGTGCGAGAAGAACTGTAAATAGTTAATTAATATTGTGGACTCAACAAAAGAAAAAGGGTGACCTGAGCGTCACCCTTTTTCTTTCAGCGTTCTTTTAATGAAGAATTAAACGACACCCAACTCTTTCAGTCGCTCCATCAGATAGCTGTGCTGGGTATGACGCTCTGATAAAACCACCTCGCTTCTCGGATGCAGGAACAGAGGCAGAGACATTCTTGACTGCTCGCTCTTGCCACCGGTTGGGTTAATAACCCTGTGGCTCGTAGAAGGGAAATAACCACCAGAGGCTTCCTGCAGCATGTCACCGGTGTTGATGATCAGATAGCCAAACTTGGACGGTACATCCACCCAGGTGCCATCCTTCAGTTTTACCTGCAGTCCCGGCTCACTGGCTGCGGGCAGGATGGTCAGCAGGTTAATGTCTTCATGAGCGGCTGCCCGGATAGCGCCCGCTTCTTCTTCTCCAGTGAAAGGAGGGTAATGCAGAACTCTCAGCAAAGTGTTCGGCGTATCTTCAATCATATGGGGCAGAGGCTCGGAAAAACCTTCAGCAACGTCAGCGGGAGCATTTTTCTCAACCCAGTCCAGAAGCTCACCTGCCAGAGTGGAAGCCTGGTCATAATAGCCTTTGATTTCTGTTTCCAACTCCGCAGGAATCCGACCCCAGGGGTAAACATGGTAAAACTCTTTAATATCCTTCTTCTCATGACCCTTGGCGGTCTCTGAAACATCAGGTGGGAAATAGCCATCCTGTTTTTCAGGATCAAAGAGGAAATCCTGTTTGGCAGGGGAATTAAAAAAAGTCAGCCAGTTGTCATAGATGGACTGAACCAGATCCTGACTCAAAGGATGATTGGTTAAAACAGCAAAACCTGTTTCACGCAGCGATTCAACAAATTTCTGCGGCGCATCTGTGGCCGTATAATCGACTACCTGAACGTCCATTATCCTAAAATCCGGTCATTAAAAAACGCAGGATACTATCTTTTTCACTAAGAAAAAAACAGAGTTTATACAGCAATAAACGTCTCTGATTGGCCTCATTTGTCATTTTGATTTCTGATTCTTCAATCTCTTCCGCCGATAGACTGTATAGGGTCTATGATAGTGGCGTCCGCATTCGAATTCCGGACTGGGTATGGTTCCGATTCAATGAAAAACACCAACATCATGCTAAAGCCCTGGCGACATTTGACTCTGGCACTACTAATGGGACAGTCGACAGCCATGTACAGCTCAACAGACCCCTCATCCGGGGTAAGGATTGAAAGAGACAGCCTGGGAGAAGTGGCTGTTCCCAAGGACGCCCTGTACGGTGCACAAACCCAGCGAGCAGTAGAGAACTTTCCGGTCAGTGGTCAACCTCTGCCCCACCCTTTTATTGAAGCCATTGTCCGTATTAAAAAAGCGGCTGCCCGAACCAATCAGTCACTGGAACTGCTGGCCGATGAAAATGCCCTGGCCATCATTGAAGCGGCCGACATTTTGGTTGAAGGCAAATACGCAGATCAGTTTCCTATTGATGTTTATCAGACCGGATCCGGCACCAGCAGCAATATGAATGTCAACGAGGTCATCAGTAATCTGGTGAATCGTTCTTCCGGATTAAAAATCTCGCCCAACGATCACGTCAATATGGGGCAAAGCAGTAACGACGTAATACCATCCGCCATTCATGTCTCTACAGCCCTTCTGGTAACAAAACACTTACTGCCAGCACTGGACCATCTTCTGGAGGTCATGGAGCAACGCCGGGTCGAACTGGAGAATACAGTCAAAACCGGCAGAACCCATATGATGGATGCCATGCCGGTCACTTTTGGTCAGGAAATCAGCGGTTGGATGGCATTACTCACCAACGACCGGCAACGCATCAAGCAAACTCTGGAGCGCCTTTATCAACTGACGCTTGGAGGCACAGCAGTAGGCACCGGAACCAACACCCATCATGACTTTGCCAAAAAAGTCAGCAAGCAGTTGAGTCAGGATACCGGACTGCCCTTCAAGCCCGCGAATAACTTCTTTGCGGCTCAAAGTATGCCTGCTACCGCCCTTGAACTGTCTTCTGACTTACGTGGCGTAGCGGTATCGCTGATGAAGATTGCCAACGATCTGCGATTGATGAACAGCGGTCCACTGGCTGGTTTTGGTGAAATAGAATTACCGACACTGCAACCTGGCTCCAGCATCATGCCCGGCAAGGTAAACCCGGTTATTTCAGAATCTGTGACCATGGCTGCGGCTCAAATCATGGGGTTGGATGCTGCTATTGCCATTGCCGCCCAATCCGGCAACTTTCAGCTCAATGTTATGCTGCCCCTGATCGCCAACAACCTGATCAACAGCATTACCCTGGCCACCAACAGCAGTATGATTCTGGCTGACAAGGCCATCGCCGGATTTACTGTTAAGGAAGCCCATATCAAGGAAACATTGAGCCGCAACCCTGTTCTGGTAACTGCCCTGAACCCTGTGATTGGCTACATGCAAGCGGCAGAAATTGCCAAGCAGGCTTATCGGGAAAAACGCCCCGTTCTGGAAGTAGCAAAAGAAAAGACCGGAATGTCAGAAGAAGCCCTGAAAAAGATTCTTGATCCCGGCCGGGCTACTAAGGGCGGTATTGCAAAATAAGCGTCAGATCTTTGGAAGAGGTTTCACAGCCAACCTTCTATTTGGACTTGCCTGAAACCCCCTCTCAAAACCCGTTCAGGCTGAGCCTGTCGAAGCCCAACACTCCCCTCCTTCGACAAGCTCAGGGTGAACGGAATCCTTGTTAAATTGGAACTTATTTTGAGATAAATCCTTTATCGACTGGTCATCCAATACCAGCTCAACCCAAGGTATTCATGCAATGCCAGCTCACTGACGCGAAGGTTTCTAACTCTTGGAATCCAGTACGATAACTTCTGCCAGGGAATCTGTATCCAGGTAAAGGCTGTTGGCGCAGGCAGTACTTTGAAGCCCGCTCTTTTAAAACTCAAAACGGATCTTGGCATATGCCAGGCGTGAGTTACCAATACAACGGTTTTGGTCCCTTCTCCCAATACATTTCGGCTGTTAGTAGCATTCTGCATTGTGGTCATACTCTGATCTTCAATCCAGGTAACATCAACGCCGTAATCACTTTTTAGCACTCTGGCCATTGTCTGTGCCTCCGGCCGGTCGCCCCCACCAGACACCAGAATGGGAACTTTACATTCCCGATATAACAGAGCTGTGTAACGAATCCTCTCGAGCGATAAAGGGGTTGGCTGATAACCCTCCAGTTCCGGAGAGCTTCTCGGTCGGCCTGCACCCAGTAAAATCATGGCATCAGCACTTTTGCAGGCTTCCAGATCGACCGGGGGGTAAACCTCGAGCCCCCTTGCCAAAAGATTGGCCACCGGAGCTACAGACAACAGGTACAGAAGTAGAAGGGCGACCCAGACCAACCAGCCCAATGTTGATTTAAACAGGATTCCCACAATCAGTATCCAGACAATGTTCACAGGAGGAAGAAGACTTACCTTGAGAAAAGACCTGAGCGACAACCCTATGGCATTCATAAACCCCTGCAATGGTCTATCCTCAGTCGATTAAGCCTGTAGAAGTAATGATTTACCATGAAATATTCCGCTGTCCCTGACACGGGCTGTCTATCCCGAACAGAGTTGATTGCCAGAATCACATATCACTCCTTGAAAGCATTTCGAGCACTTCTATGTACAATGCTTCTTTGCGGTACGCCACTTCTTCAGGCTGAAATAACCCTGATCCCTGAAAAAAAGATTCCCCTGCCTCTGGTGTCAGCCACCGAGCTGGATCCCTTGACCACCAGCGATATCCACAAGCGTTATCCCAAAGGTTTTCGTATATTTACCAACAATATAACACCTTTACTGAGGAAAAAGCTCAACCGGCTCGCCAACGAAAACTATCCCATTCAATACGTGCAACCTGACAGCAGTGAGCTCAGAAAAATCACGATCTCCGTGATTCAACACGACGGCTTTTCTCACTTTCTGGTAAAAGCCCTGGGCGAAAAGCCGGGCTGTGCTCCCTTGCTCAGTCAGGAAATGACCGATTACGGCACACGTAAAAACAATCATCCAATGATAAAAAAAATATCCAAACTGCCAACGTTGACCACAAAAGACTTAAAGTCTCTTCTCCAGAGTCACCACTGGTGGGTCAATATAGGGTTTGAGAGTTACCAGAATGCACCTGAGGCTGTCACTCAATGGTTGCATCAAAAAGGTTATGACAACACCAAACTCATCAGCGCCGGCCTGAAAGACTGCTCAGTGACTTTATCGAAAGATCAACTTGAAGCATTCAGTGAGCTGACTGCCATGTCCTATCTGAATAATGCTGTTCGAGGTTTGTTCTATAGCAAGCAGGGCTCATCTCTAACTCACTTTCGAACACTTGCTGTTGAATCACTGAATAAACCCGATAGCAAAGCGCATTAGGCATATCTATAGCAGGATCGGTCAGTCATTGATCCTGATAGCGCATCGGAAATCACGAACTAAAGTCCCACTCAGAACATGAGTTAATACTTTCATTAATAACCTTGTTCTGAGTGGTCTTATGACTGAAAAAGAGAAAATGCTGGCGGGTCTGGATTATCTTGCCTTTGATCCTGAACTGACTCAAGACCGCATGAACGCAAAAAAACTCTGTCATCGCTTTAACCAGGTGGTTCCGGATGACAAAGAGCTTCAGACAAACATTCTCAAAGAGTTGCTGGGCACAGTTTCAGAAGCCTGGATTGAGCCACTGTTCTTCTGTGACTATGGATACAACATTCATCTGGGCGAGAACTTCTATGCCAATCATCACTGCACCATTCTGGATGGGGCTGAAGTAAGAATTGGTAATAATGTCCTATTTGGACCTAACGTCACACTGAGCACTGCAGGCCACCCTCTGGATGCTACTATCCGCAATACCGGGCTGGAGTTCTGCAAACCGATCACCATTGGCGATAATGTCTGGCTGGGGGCTAATGTCACAGTAAACCCTGGTGTAACTATTGGTGATAATGCCGTGATCGGCGCTGGCAGTGTGGTGACCCGTGATGTTCCTGCGAATACTGTGGCGGTGGGTATTCCATGTAGAGTTGTTAAGTCACTTACCGTATAAGCGACCTTATTCTCGCAGGCTGAGCCTGACTACTTGTAAAAATAAAACTTTACAGTGTCAGCCTATGGAGTTAGGAATAAAAAAGTCATTTCACCCTTCAAAAGTGATGAAATGACTTCCACAGCAAAATTGGGAGACTCTTTAAAGCCACTCAGTGCAGCTTGTAATCCTGAGCATATTCAATATGTACTTTCTGCTCTGCTCTACTCTTGACCAGCTCCATACTACTTTCTGAACCTGGATATGACAGATATACGATCATGGAGTCACGACTTTGTTGAATATCCAGATTTTCTCGAAGCACTCCAGGTGCAATATGAACAGTCACCTCTGTATGATCCGGCTGGATATTAAGTGACACAAAGCCCTTATTCGCATTAAACCAGTACTCCGGTTGATCCAAAGCCTCTTTGGAGTTACTGACACAATGCTTCAACCTTTCTATTCTTTGCTCCATGGCTGGCGCGAAATAAGAAGCCAGTGAATGTTTCCTCATTCTTTGATGAGCAAGCGTGAATTCAACAAACGACTCTATGATATGAGTATTTGGGTCCCCATTCTTTTTTTCGTCCCAAGGGTCGAAGGCCTCTTCGGGATTGAAATGGAAAGTACTGATATACCCCTTATAACTGGCGGCCATTATAACATTTTCCGGTTGCTCGGCTGTCACGCCACCTACTTCAACACCATTAGCCACCTGGTCGACTACGTATAAGGTAGAGACCGAACCATTGACCATCACTTCAGACAAATCACAATGATTCAGCGCATTGGACTGACCTTCAGGAGAAAGGGCCATATAGTGATTCAGAGTACCAGGCAATAGCCTTACCTGTTTCTTTCCATCAAGCGGATCTGATAGTCTGGATAACCTCCCTGCCTTGTTCAGAGCAAGTTGCTGATTTCCTGTTCCAGTTCCCAGCACAGGAATGCCTTCAAGAATGCTGAGGTCATACAGCAATTGATAAATTCTTTCATCACTAGTCAGAGATTCAGAATCCAGTTGATCCATTCCAAAAGGTTCAGTCAGATAGTTCGGAGCAGTATGAAAGCTGTCTTCCCCATCAGGCATGATAATGCCATCCAGAGAAGCAAGAAGCCGCCCATTCTTCAACATTCTTTCATTAAGAATTACGAAAAAAACATCCAACTTTTGACTATGCTTTTCAGCAATTTTTCTTATATGTTCAGAAAAATCCGCGTCAGAAGAAGCCAGACCTATAACAGTAAAAGACTCGCCCTCCAAAGTGGTGAGAGCTTTTTCAACCAGATTATCCTGACCAGAAGAGAGCATTAATCGGAGAGAGATAGACTCTTTGGTATCGCCAACCAGCAGCTTGATAAGATCAATCCATACCTCTTCAGACATTTCAATCAAATCTGAATCATTAGATTGCCGGAGATAAGAATACAACTCACTCAAGCTGCAGCTATCATCGTGAAGAAAAAAGTTACGCAACTCATCGCGAGACCGAAATGAGTCAGGAATACGGCACTCGATTTTATCTTTTACGCCTTTATCTTTAGCCTCTTCCCCGTCATCTTGTTTATCTCCCATTAGATCTTGCTCATCACCTTCATCGTCTGAGGAGCGACTTTCAGAAATTCCTATCGTCTTCCCTACGAAATACTCCTGATTCGATATGCTCTCAAGCAAAGAGCCAGAATCAGGAGTGAAAGGTGCAAGAGGATGAACTCTGTGTGCATACATAGAGTCAATAAGCTCTGCGTACTCATTAATCAATAGCTCTATCTGATCTTCCCTAACATTTAATTTCTCAAGATGCTCATAATGAAAGCCATCCAGATCAATCATTCCCATAAGAGTAACCATTTTCATTAAGTTAGATTGCTCAGGTGCTTTTGCCATATGCTCTGTGGTGAAAGAGGGTTGCGCTACAGCTACAGCCCACTGTATCAGCAGAGCAAAGGCTGAAAGAGACAGTGTTTTTTTACTCATACCTGACCCCATCCTCTCTACTTATTTAGAATCTGTATGGGTAGTAATAGATCAATTTTAAAATCAGGCAAGTAGCATCTTCGGTCAAGATTTCAACTGAGACAGTGATTCATTCTTCTTACTTGTAACCTGAAAGTTGTTTTTCCTTATCTTTTTTAAATTTCCATATACCATCAGCATTTGCCAAATTGTTAGAAGTTCATCCTTTGTGCCACAAATGAAAGCATTACATTGAAAAATAAATGTAACCAATAGTTCATAAATGAAAATACTATTCGCAGCATTCTATCCTTAAAAACAAAACCTGAATCTTTCAAGCTCTGTTGAAATTATCACCCACATTCCGCCCCCAGAAAATTCATCTATATTCCTTCCAGTTCATATTTTTCCACCATCTGACTGAAAGATACTTATGAGATTTCTAGCGGCCCTGGCTCTGGTTGCCAGCTCAACTGCCTATACAGCGCCCCACAATATAACGGAAACAAGAAAGCCCCCCAGTACTGAACTCACTGAAATCGCCCCGGTCTCTACCGATTCCTTAACTCGATTCTCAGTGTTTGGAGACAGTCTCTCGGATATAGGCAACACCTGGGAATTGACCAGAGCATTAAAAGGAGAAGTTCCCCCCGACATTCTTTTTAAGGTTTTAAACGCTGACATTGAAAACAGTGAGTTCGGTAAGATTCTGGCAAAACTGGGTATTACTGTGGATGATCTTAAACATCTCGAAGACAGTGTGACCCAGAAGCTTCTGGAAGAGCTTAATAAAGTCATACATATCCCGGTCTACCCTAATGACTACTATTTCCAGGGGCGCTTTTCCAACGGTCCGGTGTGGAATGAATGGCTGGTAACCATGACTGATGTCCAGTTCACTTCAGGAGACTACTTTCTTAACAGGGCATACGGTGGCAGTTTTGCATCAGACCCCAAAGACGATATGCACCTCGAAGGCCAGCTCATTCCACCGGATATGAAACTGATCGTTAACGCCTATCTGAAAGAGTACCCCGCTGAAAAAGGAAAGGCCTGGATGCAGGGTAACCAGGGGTTCAGCGTGCTCTACGGTGGAAATGACTATATCTATGATTTTTATAACTATCAGATCGTGGTTCAACGGATTGTTGAGCAAGTCATACGACTGGCGGACTTTGCCAGTCAGTCTGCCACTCAAGATGCCCCTAACTGGATATTTGTTGGCAACCTGCCAGATCTTGCCTGGGTTCCCCGGTACAAAACCGGTACTGATAAGAACAAGGGACCTTTGTTATCGAAAACCGTTGCCGGGCATAACCGACTGTTGTCAGAGCAAATCCAAAGCCTGCAACAGAAATATGCTTCCAAACAGGTTCGGATAGAATTGCTGGACGTGTACTCTCTGGTTAAAAATGAGCTGCAAAGTGACCACTATAAAATCAAGGATCAGCCTTGCTACAACATTGTTTACAAGATGGGTCAGGATCTTAAACGCAGTGCCAAAGAGGTAGTGCCCTGCCCAAAAGAAAACTGGGATGACTATGCCTTCTGGGATCCAATTCATCCCTCAAGAAAGCTGCATGCCAACATTGCCTATCAGGTGTGTCAAACCACCTTCTCGAAAGTGGGTGCTCGATGCTTTATGCCTGCTTATAACAAGCCAGAGACATACCCGAATACAGCCCATAATCCCTAAAATAGAAACGGGGCCCTTATAGCCCCGTACTTTTTTCTCAAATCATAGCTCAGTCAGACAACAGCGAACGACTGATAATCAGCTTCATGATTTCGTTGGTGCCACCGTAGATTCGCTGAACCCTGGCGTCAGCAAAAGCTCGAGCTACAGGGTATTCCCACATATAACCATAGCCACCATGTAACTGCAGACATTCATCAATGACTTTGCACTGAAGGTCAGTGGATAACAGTTTGGCCTTGGAAGCCGTTACCGCATCCAGCTTGCCTTCAATATGTAACTCAAGACAACGATCGACAAACACCCTTAGACTAGAAACTTCGGTATCCAGCTCCGCCAGTTTGAATTGGGTATTCTGGAAAGAAGCAATCGGCTTGCCGAACGCTTTGCGGTCCTTTACATACTCTATGGTCTGTTCCAGAACACCTTCACAGGAAGCGGCTGCTGTCAGGGCAATACTCAGTCTTTCCTGAGGCAGCTCTTCCATCAGGTAAACAAAGCCCTTGCCTTCTTCACCCAGCAGATTGGCTTTGGGCACACGAACATCCTGGAAGAACAGTTCGGAAGTGTCCTGGGCTTTCATGCCAATCTTCTCGAGATTGGAGCCTTTCTCAAAACCAGGAGTACCTGCGTCTACCAGGATCAGGCTGATGCCGCTGGCTTTCTCATGGGGATCGGTCTTGCAGACCACAATGACCGTATCTGCATGCTGACCATTGGTAATAAACGTCTTTGAACCATTAATGACGTATTCGTCACCGTCCAGAATGGCCGTGGTTTTAACACTCTGAAGGTCAGAGCCAGTACCAGGTTCTGTCATGGCGATGGCGGTAACAATCTCACCGGACAGACAGCCAGGAATATAACGCTGCTTCTGATCTTCTGTGCCGTAATTAAGAATATAAGGCACAGCAATATCGGAGTGCAGGCCAAAACCGATACCGGTCAGGCCCATTCTTGAGATCTCTTCATCAACAATAGCGTTATAGCGAAAATCAACGCCAACACCACCGTACTCCTCTGGCATGGTGGGCGCCAGAAAACCCTGCTCGCCTGCCTTGTTCCAAAGCCGACGGTCTATTGCGCCCTCCTTTTCCCACTGACTGTGGAAAGGAACGGCTTCTGTCTCAAAAAACTTGCGAACACTGTCGCGAAACTGCTCGTGCTCACTATCGAAGATCGTTCTTGGAATCATTTTAGTTCTCCGAATTAATGGAAGGTTTTGCCTGCATTCAGGTATTCAGAAACGATGTCAGGTGCCTTGAACCGGCTGCCATAAAGGTTCGCCAACTCATCACAACGATCCATGAACGTCTGCAAACCATAGGTGTTAACAAACTGAATATAACCTCCAGTCCATGCTGGAGCGCCTATACCCATAATAGAACCAATATTGCCATCCGCCACGGAACGAAGAACACCTTCCTGAAGGCATTTCAGACTTTCAATGACGCAGCGGAACAGTAATCTGTCCTTGATGTCTTGATCACTGATTTCAACGACGGGCTGATAGTATTTTTCCAGCAGATCTGGCCAGATGGTCTTGCCATTCTCAGTGTAATTATAATAACCACCGTCACCGTGATAACGACCTCCCCGGTTATATTTCGTTACCAGTTCATCCACCAGCTGGCTGGCCAGAGGAGTAGGATCGTTTTCAGCCTGCTTCAGCCCCATTTGAGTCTGGGTTTCTTCAATGGTTTTAGTCAGCTGCAAACTCACTTCGTCATGTACAGTCAATGGCCCGACAGGCATACCAATAGCTTTACCCAGAGAATCGATGCGTACCGGGTGAATACCTTCTGCCACCATTTGGGCAGCTTCATACAACTGAGTAGCAAAAGTTCTAGAGGTATAGAAGCCCACGCTGTCATTCACGACTATAGGCGTCTTGCGAATCTGACGAACAAAATCAAAAGCCCTTGCCAGCGTCTCATCACTGGTTTTTTCTCCACAGATCAACTCTACCAGTGGCATTTTGTCCACCGGAGAGAAAAAGTGGATACCAATAAAGTTATCGGGTTTATCAGCGACTTCTGCCAGACGTGTGATAGGCAAAGAGGATGTATTGGTTCCCCAGATGCCTCCTTCAGCCAGACGTTGTTGTGTCTCCTTTGTCACCTGGTGTTTAAGCTCCAGCTTTTCGAAGACCGCTTCAATAATCAGATCACAGCCTTCCAGGTCTGAATCTTGATCCGTGGCCAGAATCTGGCTCAATACCTTTTCCTTGCCTGCCTCATCATTCCTGCCACGGGATATGGCTTTATCCAGCAATTGTGCGCTGTATGCTTTGCCTTTCTCTGCTGCCGCAAGAGAGACATCTTTCAATACCACTTCAATGCCCGCCATAGCGGCTACATTGGCAATGCCCTGCCCCATCATTCCGGCACCGATAATGCCTACTTTTGCAATACGGCTCGGTTCAATACCTGCTGGACGACTGGCGCCACCATTGACCTTGTTCATCTGGAAAAAGAAGCTGCTGATCATGTTCTTGGCGACGGGAGAAATGACCAGAGACACAAAGTTTCTCGATTCAATGGTCATCGCAGTATCAAAATCAACCCGCAGAGTTTCTACAGCGGTTTCCAGAATGCGTTCTGGCGCTGGCAGCAGTCCTCGGGTTTTCCCCATCACCATGAAGGGAGCAAACTGAGCCGCCTGAGCTACAGAAGGTTTGTTGATGTTGCTTTTGATCCGGTAACCTTTTCTATCCCAGGGCTGTTGGGCCGCGTCAGCATTATCCCGATTATCCATGATCCATGCGTGTGCCCTGGGCAATAGCGATTCAGAGTCGTCCACTAACTCATCAATCAATCCTTCTGACAACGCCTTCTCCGGCCTCAGTCGTTTGCCTTCCAGCAGATAGGGCATAGCCTTCTCTACACCCAGTAAATGAGTCATTCTGACAATGCCACCAGCGCCAGGCAAAAGACCCAGGGTGACTTCAGGCAAACCTATCTGAACACGCTTGTTGTTCACCGCGATCCGATAGTTACAACCCAGACAGAGCTCAAGACCTCCGCCCAATGCAGCACCATTAATGGCCGCCACAACAGGTACAGGCAGCTTTTCCAGACGTCGCAGGAAGCTCTTGATGGCTTCCACTTTTTCAAAGTACGCCTTGGCCTGTTCGGCATCGACTGTCAGGATTTCTTTCAGGTCGCCACCGGCAAAAAAGTCCTTCTTGGCAGAAGCAAAGATGACCCCGGACAGTGCCGATTCTGTCTCCAGCCTGTGCACGGTGGCAGACATCACTTCATCAAACTCTGCATTCATGGCATTGACCGGACCGGTCATATCCATGGTGATGGTTACGATGCCTTCGTTATCTTTTTTGTAATCAAACACACTCATGTCTATCACCTCCTCAAACTCTCTCAATCAGCGTTGAAATGCCCATGCCACCGCCAACGCAGAGTGACACCATGGCTCGTTTGAGGTTTCTGCGTTCCAGTTCATCCAGAACGACGCCCACCAGCATGGCTCCGGTCGCTCCAAGGGGATGGCCCATGGCAATAGCCCCACCATTGACGTTGGTGACTTCATGGTCGATACCCAGATCGCTCATATAACGCAGAGCAACGGAAGCAAAAGCTTCATTGATCTCCCAAAGGTCAATGTCAGACTTCTGAAGCCCGGCGATTCGAAGGCATTTCTCCGCAGCCGGTCCGGGACCTGTCAGCATAATGGACGGTTCTGTTGCCAGGACTGCACCCGCAACAATTCTTCCTCTGGGAGTAAGACCAAGATCTTTTCCGGCTTTTTCACTGCCAATCAGAACCGCACTGGCGCCATCAACAATGCCTGAGGAATTGCCGGGTGTATGAACATGGTGAATGGCTTCGACTTCAGGGTATTTGGAGAGAATCATCTCATCCGCTCCCATAGCGCCCATCTGTTGAAAAGAGGGTTTCAGTCTGGCCAGCCCTTCCATAGACGTCTCAGGTTTGATGAAATCATCCTTTTCCAGAATCACCAGACCGTTTCGATCCTTAACCGGCACAACTGAACGATCAAAATAGCCATTATCACGGGCATGAGTTGCACGACGCTGGGATTCAACCGCATAAGCATCAACGGCCTCACGACCCCACCCTCCCAGCGTAGAGATCAGATCCGCACCAATCCCCTGGGGAACCTGTCTCTGACTGATGACAAACTCAGGGTCTGTGAACATCGCGCCACCATTCGAGCCCATGGGTACCCTGGACATACTTTCAATACCACCAGCAACGACCATTTCAGACCAGCCCGACATCACTTTCTGTGCCGCTGTGTTCACGGCCTCAAGCCCGGAAGCGCAGAACCTGTCCAGCTGAACACCGGCAACACTTTCATCCCAGCCTGCCTGTTGAGCAACCGCTTTGGCGATATCACTGCCCTGCTCTGAAATCGGAGTAACACATCCCAGAACCACATCATCGACATAAGCCGTATCGAGGGAGTGACGGCTTTGCAACTCTCTGAACAAGCCTGCTGAAAGCTCCAGTGGACGGACTTCATGCAGACTGCCGTCTGCCTTGCCTTTGCTGCGAGGAGTTCTTATCGCATCGAAAATATAGGCCGAATGATTCATTGTGTGCCTCTGCATGTCAGTGCCTGAGAGCATACTGCTGGAGAAATTGTCACTGGACAATGACGGCTCTGTTCATGAAAAATAAGCAGAAAGTGACAGTTGGACGTCAGCTACAACCTGCATATTATTGTGAACACTACAAAAGCTATCACCATCTCTTCAGTGCTGCTAAAGCACGCTCTCTCTGGGGCTCAAGCCCAGGGAGTAGATCTTCCCAGATTGCTCAGGAAGTGCGGAATACCTGTCGATGTGTTTGAGCATACTGAAAGTCGTCTCCCGCTGGAAAATATCGTTAAGTTACTCCGTTACTGCAATGGCGTGATGAATGATGAAGCCAATGGTTTGCTGCAGTCTCCCATGCGGCTGGGCAGTTTCAGGATGATGGCTCTGGCCGCTGTGCACAGTCAGAATCTGGGGCAGGCCCTGGAACGGTGTCTGGATTTTTATAACCTGTTTGCCAACAGTTTCCACTATGAATTAAAAACAGGTCGACGCTTTGCACAAATCACCATGAAACGCCGTGATGGACACAGCATAATAGACGACTACGCGATCTGCTCAATGCTCAGTGTCATTCACCGCTTCAGTGGCTGGTTTTGCAATGATCGACTCATTTTGAACCAGATTGGCTTCGACCACCCCCCTCCTCCGTACCGAAAAGAACTTCATTATATGTTCTATGGGGCTCCGGTGCTTTTTCATCAGGACATCAACAGCATCAGCTTTGATCGCCACTACCTTGACTATCCGGTTGTTCAAACAGAAATGCAGGTTGAAAGCTATGTCCGTCGTGCTCCCATGGATATTTTTCTTCCTCTGGATGCCGGCGGTTTGTGGACAATGGATGTTCGAAGGCGATTAAAAGAAGCGTTTGCCAGCCAACGGCAATTATTGTCCCTTGAAATACTTGCGGAAGAAATGTCTCTGACCCCTCAGACCCTGAGGCGACGTCTCAGGAAAGAGGGCAGCAGTTTTGACATCATCAAGTCACATATACGACGAGATATTGCCATTCACCATTTAGGTGATAATCAGCTGACTATGGAAGACATTGCTGAAGCAGCGGGTTACACAGAACCGAGTTCGTTCATCAGGGCTTTTAAAAGCTGGACAGGATTCACACCACTGCAATTCAGAAAGGGTCTGGACAGGTTATAGCTTTACTTCCAGGCAGGATTTCACCAGATTTCGTTTACTGAAGTTATAGCCACTGAGCAGAGAAATAAAGGACTCCTTCCCCAGAATCTGATCAGAAATCTCTGTTACCGGCACGCCTTTCTGATGCATAGCCTGAACCTTACCCGCCAGATTGATAATATAATCATACTTCTCCCGCAGTCTGGTTTTTCCATCCTTAACAAGACCTCTATGAGGGCAGCAAATCAGCTCAAAGTCGTATTCCAGAACCTTAAGGGTACTCTCCAGCAAAATGCTGATATCTTCATCCGCCCTGAGCATTTTGAGGTAGTTGGCAATATAAAGGTCAGCACTGAACAGCCAGCCCCTTTCCGGGAGAAGGTAGCATGTCATATCGCGGGCATGACCGGGAGCAAAAATCGCTTCCACGGCTTCGCCACTGCCCAGAGTCATGGAAGCAGGTAAGGGTTTTGCTTCCGCTTTGCCAGGATACCCCCAGACCAGCTTTTGCATCAGAGGCGTTGCGTACCCATCCCTGAGTTTTTTAAGTGATAATTCCGGGGCAAGAGGCGTCACTCCGGTCATCTGGCTGATTCGCCCAATATTGCCGGCATGATCTTCATGATGATGAGTAATCAGTAACTGCTCGAGCGGTTTCTCGGCAATGAAAGGTTTTAGAAAACGCCATTGATTGCTGGGGCCCGTATCAATCACGGTTTCGCCCAGACGGTAAACGATAAAACTGGTGTTCACCCCGAGGTTGAATCGCCCAACACGAATCGCCTCCAGGTCTTCATGTTGAAACCGTTCTATAACCGACATCCTTCACACCGCCCTCTCTGGTAAGTGGAGGACAGTTTGAGCGGATCAACGTGAAGGCTCAATAGCCAAAACCTTCAGCCTGTACTGACTGAAGGTGACAGGAGCGCTTTATGCCTTTTCTTCAGCGGGCTTCTTGCGATTGGTGAGCCGGGCAAACAGGATACCCACTTCAAACAGCAGCCACATAGGCCCAGCCAGCAGACTCTGGGAGATCACATCTGGTGGAGTCAGTAACATCCCCAGCACAAAACAACCCACAATAATGTAAGGGCGTTTCTTGGACATGGACTCAACCGTTGAGACACCAGACCAGATCAACAACACCGTGGCTACGGGAATCTCAAAGGCCATACCAAAGGCAAAGAACAGCTTCAGGATAAAGTTCAGATAGCTGTTAATGTCCGTCATCACCGTGACGCTCTCCGGCCCGGTGCTGGTAAAGAAACCAAATATCAACGGGAAGACTACGAAGTAGGCAAAAGCTACCCCGGCGTAAAACAACACGACACTCGCAGCTAGAAGGGGAACTGCAAGCCTTTTCTCATGCTTGTATAGTCCCGGGGCTATAAATCCCCAGATCTGATTCAGGATAAAGGGAATCGCTGCAAACAGAGCCAGCACCATGGTCAGCTTGAAGGGCGCCAGAAAAGGAGAGGCAACATCCGTTGCGATCATACTGGTGCCTTCCGGCAGGAAAGCCCTTAGAGGCTCCGAAAAGAATTCATAGAGCGTACTGGAGAAGTAGAAAAGACCGGCAAAGAGGATCAGCACAACCACCATGCTGCGCAAAATGCGGGTTCTAAGCTCGAGCAGATGCTGAACCAGGGGCTGCTGCTCGTCGCGGCTCTCTGTAGTAGATGACATTCGTTTTTATCCAGACAAACCTTCAAGTTATCTGTAGAGGGCGTTCCCCATGAATCACCTATGGCGAAAAAGCCCTCAACACTTCAAAATCAGGCTTTATGGGAAATTTCTTTTTGAGTCTGATCTTCTGCAGCTTTTTTAACAGCGGCATCGTTCTCTTCTTCGGTCAATGCCTGCTTGAAACCTTTTACTGCACCACCCAGGTCACCGCCAAGACTCTTCAGTTTTTTAGTACCGAACAGCATAACGACGATCAGCAGAATAATTAATAACTGCCAGATACTGATTCCACCAAGACCCATTGTTATTCCCTCCGATGGTTAATCTGTAAACATGCAAAGCATACTCAACTGCAGTGCCCTCCTACAATCCGTAGATTCAATATAAGGCCTGCCAGTTGCGAAAAACCGGTCACATTTCCTGCACAGAACACTACTACTGTCTCTTATCTAATCAAGTACCCTTGATGCTTGATCATCCTCACCACGAATTTTTTGCCTTTCGCTTTCTACCACAGTGGCGACAAGCTCCCTGAGCCATTTCAGAACAGGGTGATGACTGTCAGACTCCCGCCAGGCCAGCCCTATTTCAAAATCAGGTATCGATAACGGTGGAATACACTTACTTAACGGCGAGTCTGTTTTATCGAGCCTGGATAACACTTCCGGTACCACACTGATATAAGGCTTCCCTTTCAACAGCTCCAGCAAGGAAACAAACCGGGTACACCCAAGGGCTACTTTTCGTGTCAGCCCTCGCTCTGCCAGCAATTCATCGACCTTTCCTGATAACTGCCCATCGGGAGAAACCAGGGCATGATCTGTGGATAAATAGTCCTCCAGAGAGAGTGGCATATCAAAGCCAAGCACCTGGTTATCAAACAGACAAACATGCTTTTCGATATATAATGGAGTCACGGCGAAATCGTCCGAAGGTAACGGCCAATGCCCTACCGCCAGATCCAGCTTCCCGGACTTCAGCCATTCGTGTGCGTTACTCTGGTTGACTGTGACAAAGCTGACACTGACTTCAGGTGCAGCTGAACGTATTTTTTCCAGAACGGGGGCAGCATAAATCATTTCCGAGTAATCGTTCAGACCTATACGAACAGAGCCTTGCCAGCTGACCGGATCAAAAGCTGTCTGTTCCAGAACCTGCTCCCTGATATCCGACAATATACGACTGATAACCGGATAAAGTTCACTGGCTCTTCTCGTAGGCTGCATTTGCTGACCCTGTCTTTCCAACAGGGTGTCATCAAACAGTCTGCGTAATCGAGCCAGAGAGTGACTCATGGCAGGCTGGCCAACATACATTCTCTGGGCCGCCTTGCTGACACTGCGCTCTTCATAAAGTGCTTCAAAGGCACTGAGAAGATTGAGATCGACCCGGGAGACATCAATTTGGTTCATAACTTGAATTCAATGAATCGATTCGATTAATGATGCAGCTATCCATACAATAACGGGCAATTTTTATACGAAACCTTTTCGCACATTTCGGACAGCTTATGGGACATTCGATTATTGACGTCTTCTGGCGTTTCCTTGTGCTGGGCTGCTACTCCTTCGGAGGCCCTACGGCACACATTGGTTACTTTCATAAAGAGTTTGTTGAGCGACGCAAATGGCTGAGTGAAAGAGATTACGCTGACACTGTTGCACTGTGCCAGATGCTTCCAGGACCTGCCAGCAGCCAGGTAGGTATGAGCATTGGCTTTGAGCGTGCAGGTCTGCCAGGTGCCATTGCTGCATTTCTGGGCTTTACCTTTCCCTCCGCGCTGATCATGATCCTGCTGGCACTGGGTTACAGTGAAATATCCGGTATTCCAGCAGCCATGGGCATTCTTCAGGGAATTAAACTGTTTGCCGTAGCCGTGGTAGCTGATGCCCTGATCAAAATGGGTAAATCACTCTGTCCGGATCGCCCCAGAGTCACACTGGCTGTTCTGTCTGCCGGAGCCATGTTGATTCTTCCCCACGTATTCACCCAGATTGGTGTAATCCTTGTGGCTGCAGCCTGTGGATTCATTATCTACAAAAACCAGTCTACCAGTGAAGAAACCACACAGGTGAAAGGCAGTAAACGACAAGCGTTTGTCACTCTTATGCTCTTTCTTGCAGGCTTACTGGTCTTACCCGTAGTTGCGGATCTCTCGAACTCAACAAGTTTGAGCCTGTTTGACAGTTTCTACCGTGCGGGCGCTCTGGTATTTGGCGGTGGTCATGTAGTTCTGCCCATGCTTCAGGCTGAAGTTGTACACCCAGGTGGCGTCACTCCTGACGCCTTCCTGGTAGGTTACAGTGCGGCTCAGGCTGTTCCGGGTCCAATGTTTGCCCTGGCACCTTTCCTGGGCGGCGTGTATGGCGGCACCTACAGCATCTCCCATGCTCTTGCGGCGCTGTTCGGTATTTTTTCACCCTCCTTCCTGCTGCTGGCTGCAGCATGGCCTTTCTGGAATCGCCTGAAAGCCATGCCCAAACTCAGAGCAGCCATTAACGGCATTAATGCTGCGGTAGTAGGTCTTCTTCTAGCTGCCTTCTATAACCCGGTTATCACACTGGCCATCAAGGATGCTCAGGATGTTGCCCTGGCACTACTGGCCTACCTGCTTCTGGCTGTCTGGAAGCTGCCTATCGCCTGGATGGTGCCACTGTTTGCAGGAATCGGTTTCCTTCTGATCTGAGCAATTACTGCTTTATAATCATTTTCATTAGGCTGTCCACGAATGGCAGTCTGATGATTTTTTCCTTGAGGCAAATCTTCCCTTCTATTTGCTGTTCCAGCTCACATTCCTTTCTGATCAGATCCCTGTAGAAACAGATCATCGCTATGGGTAACTCCTGAGAACCTTCTCTGCACTTTGATACCTGACTGACCATCTCCGTGTGTTCATCAACCTCAAAAGGCAGTTGCGGGGTTTGCTGGATCTGATGAAAAAAATAAACAGGCTTGTTGTCGTAAAGATTCATTAGATCAGCCTGTGGTCCAGGCGGTGTGAAGCCTGGAATGCCTGCTGTTGTCACCTGAAGACTGGCAATATTGAATCTGAAACCTACCTGTACATAGCCTTGTATGACGTCAGGCCTCATACCAAGAGCCAGGTAGTCTCTGTAGATAATTGCGTGAAGATTTAAAGGCAGAAAAGCCGTAAAAAATGGGGCATGGAACTCACCATGACTGATCGGCCAGCTCCCAATCTCTTTTGAATGAAACAGTACCCCACACATATAAGGACTATAAGCAGCAAATGAAGCATGGCAATCCTGCTGGCTAAAGTGAAAGTGTTGGGCAGCCCTGACATTGGAGCAAGCAAGACCATTTAAAATGCCTAGAAAAGCCAGCCATTTGTAGAGTTTC
Source organism: Endozoicomonas arenosclerae (assembly GCF_001562015.1). Classification (GTDB taxonomy): domain Bacteria; phylum Pseudomonadota; class Gammaproteobacteria; order Pseudomonadales; family Endozoicomonadaceae; genus Endozoicomonas_A; species Endozoicomonas_A arenosclerae. The sequence continues at coordinate 77,037 of NZ_LASA01000056.1, forward strand.
ATCACAAAATCAACGAAGCATCATTCAAAAATCAAGTGATAAGCAGGATAGTTCATGACGTTTTGTCAGAGAAAGAATATCTCCTGACGGGGAATGAAGAAGGATGCAGGGAATGCACCTCGACTGGCTCAGTGCGAACGGTATGGGGTATAAGGTTTGACTGCAATATAAATCTGACCGGGAAATCAGGCTGCATGAGAAAACACTGAATCATTCAATGCTTTCTGATGCAGCCGGGAATCGCCCCGGCCTGCATGTTTGGATTTACGGCGATACTTGGTTTTGTCTCTTTCCTTTCTCTGCCTGAACATAGGGTCCTGCATCAGCTTTAATACCGCTGAAGGCCCCCGCTTTTTCTTTTGCTTGGATTTGGCCATGATTCCATTATCCTTTTTAATGTTTTTCCAAGGGTTTAGACCATGATAGCAAGGCTTTTATCCCTGCTTCTGGTCGCAGCAATAACCGGCTGCGCCACAGATTATAGGGCAAACGATCAATCCATTGAAACCCGAACCTATGCTGGGGTAGACGCAGTGCCCGATCCGGTGCTGCAGCAAACCCTGGAACTGGAAAAGCTGGGCATTCTTTCCAATATCACCGTCATGGAATCCCATCCGGTTCAGATCAAGGCTACGGGTCCAACCAGAGTACTTGAATGCATATCCAAACCAGGAGGCAACTGGCTGCCTGAATACAATGAGTGCGAGTATATGAACAAGAGCACCTGCGAGCAGTTGGGTGGGACGTTCAACGAATGTGAGTCAGCCTGTCGGCATAATGCTGACGCGATGGTTTGTTTTCAGGTCTGTGTGCCGGTCTGTTCTTTCAATCCTGAAAAGTGATAGCAAGGCAGTAGTCAGTGGACTACTGCCTCAACTTCATCAGTACAAAGCCTTGAGCCTTTGACCAATATCGGTGTGATGCATAAAGCCATTAAATGCTTTGGCAGCTTCTTCATTTCCATAGGCAATCACAACAACCGGTGTGGTGGTGTGTGTGCCGGTTCCCCAGACAACATTCTGCTCTTCTGCCATTTCACGACCCAACAGGTTGTACTGAATTTCTGAGCCGTACACATAGAAAGCACTGAAGTCTTTAACTACGGGGAGCTCCTTGTCTTTCAGGTAAGAATGCTCAGGATCACGAAAGCGATTCTCGCCCATGGCCAGAACATTAGCCGCCTGTTCCGCAGTAATATCAAAGTCGCTGTTATTATTCACAACTTCTGCCAGAGCTCCCGGTGTCTGTTCTTTGGCTGGACGCTGATAAAACTCACCCATGATTTCGATGAAGCTTTTCTTCTGGTTGTACATAGCATCCAGAATATCGACAGAACCAAAGTTGAACATAGGCTTGTAGTCCTGACCTTTAAAGACTTCGCCCGGCAGCTTCTTCGCCTTTGGCAGGTTAGCGGCAGAGTAACTGAAACCAAAGGAGCCGGTTTCATGATCAGCCGTCACCAGTACCAGAGTATCGTCACGGCCTTTCGCCCATTCATAGACGGCTTTGATGGTTTCATCGAACTTGATCATTTCATGCAGCATGGTGCCGGCATCATTGTTATGACCAGCCCAATCAATTTGACCTCCTTCAACCATGAGGAAGAAACCTTTGTCGTTCTGCTCAAGCAGATCAATGGCTTTAACCGTCATCTCCTTGAGGGTAGGTTCCTTGCGGGCTTCATCATTACGAGTCTGGGAATAAACAATGCCATCCATCATGCCTGAATTACTGAATAATCCGAGAACTCGACCGTCCTCCAGAGAACTCAGTTGCTTACGATCAAAAGCCAGTTCATAACCCTGATCTTTGGCTTCCTGCAGCAGATTACGTTCATCTTTTCGCTTGGAAGAAATACTGAAAGCGTCGCCTGTCATGGACTGAACACTCTCATAAGCTTCTCCTTTTTCGTTGACGGAAGCTGGCACCCAGTGACGTAAGCCGCCTGAGAGCATGACGTCAACACTGTTACTTTTCAGCATATTGACCGCAATTTCATTCTCAAGGGAGCGGTGAGGCTGATGGGAAGCAAAAGCTGCAGGTGTCGCATGAGTCAGGCGGGTATCAGACACCAGGCCGGTTGCGCGACCTTCTTTTTTAGCCAGTTCCAGAACGGTTTCAACAGCATCGCCTCTGGCGTCAACACCAATGGCTTCTGAAGGCGAAAAAGTACCTGTGGCTAGTTGCGAAGCAGAAGCTGCGGAATCAACAACCAGAGCATCAGCCGGGTTATGCATGGAGAGACCAACGGTGCTCGCTGCAGTAATCTCAGAAAGGCTGGTTGGATTGCCTTTGTAAATGGAATTCGGTGCTTGTCTGGCATAGGCTTCGAGCAAGCCCATTTGCTGTGGACCCATGCCATCGCCAATCAGCATAATGACATTCTTGATTTTGGTCTCAGCCAGAACAGGGTTTGCCAGTGTCATCAGACCCAGGCCCAGAGCTGCGAAAACGGTCTTTGATTTCAAAGTACTTCACCGTTGGATGATCAGATGGGCGCACTTTAAGGCGGTTTGATGACAAAAAGATTACAAACCCAAAAGATTCACTGCTAAAAAGCTGTTACCTGAGTCAGGGAACTCTCTTGCGTCTTGAGCATCTATAATCCATAGGCTCAAAACCCGGTGACGATTATGCAGTTCGTAGTATTTTGGAATATTGATTGGCTCAAAGACCGCCTGAAGAAGCAACCTCTTACGGGCAGGGAAACCTATATCTACGCATTCTGCTGGCTGGCTTTTCTGACCCTGGGCTTTTTCCCTGAGAACATCAATGACAGCTTTACCCATAGTGGTTGGCTTGAAATCATAGAGCTTCTGATTCCAGTAATAGCGATTTTCTATGCCTGGTTGTGCAATGGTGGCCGAAAAGGGGAACAGTTCTGGACCCGGCTGATTTCCATTGGCTGGGTAGTCACGATGAGAACGCTGGTGTTCAGCCTGCCGATATTCCTGACGCTGGCTTTAGCTCCGATGGAGCAGTCAGAAGTGATCAATGAATCAGCCGCCACACTGGTGGGTTTGTTTATTATCTGGAGGCTGGGTGTGCATATGGAAGCACTAAGAAAATGAAGTGCTTTGCTGATTTCGAGCCTGACCTCAAGAAAGCCTGTTTTGTTCTTCCAGCTTTTCTATTTGAGCTTTCTGCTCACGGATATCCAACCATAGATTAAACCTATCAATAGGATGCTTTAACCAAGGCGTTTGCTCTCTCTTCTTGAGCAAATTTTTTAACACTTTCTGTTCATCAGCAATCCGAACCTTTCTGTCTAGCCAGTTAACCCCCTCATTGAAATCATGAGCAAGCTCTTCCACCTCATGAGCAACAGTTTCTACGACTTTTCCAGCAAAATTCTTTGCTCTATCAATGACCCCGGGATTACGCTCTCTGTGTCTTTGAGCTCTTCTTTCCTTAACGTCTTCTAGTCGCTTTTCACTGTGCAGCGTTTCGTTGGGTTTAGCTTGCTTTGCAAGATTACGAAGCTCCTTGACCTTTGCTAATTTAGGCTCTCGAACCTGTGAGGTTCGAAACTTCTTTGCTTCTTTTTCCAGCTTGTCTGCTTGAGCAGTAATGTACTCTCTTGATGCCTTCAGGATAGGTTTCCCTTCTACAGCCTGAGCCGATCGATGACCATATTGCCCCGACTTTGCTTTACTTTTGACTCTTCCCGAGCCCTGAGAAGGTGAAGCTCCAACCAAGCCTCTAAAGAAATCTACTGGTCCGCCCATGACTCACTCTCCTCCCTGAGAGCTGAAAATCCCATACCTTTAACTATCGACAATTCTCCGATTTATTCCATTCAATAGAGAACCTTAGCGAAATTCTTCTCCCACACTCGTCACAAAAACGTTATATTGTAACAAACCAACCAATTTCAGATGTCATGAGTAAATCAATCCCTACCAACCTGATCACCGGCTTTCTGGGGTCTGGTAAAACCACTGCTATCCTCCACCTGCTGGCCAATAAACCCAAGAATGAGACCTGGGGAGTACTGGTGAATGAGTTTGGAGAAATTGGCATCGATGGCGCCATGATGGCTGGCAAGGGTGCTGTTGTCAGGGAAGTACCTGGCGGCTGTATGTGTTGCGTGGCAGGGCTTCCCATGCAGATTGGCCTGAATATGCTGATCGCCCGCAGCAAACCCGATCGTATTCTGATTGAACCTACCGGGTTGGGTCATCCAGAACAGATTCTGCAAACCTTATCCGGTGAGCACTATTCAGAGGTCCTCGACCTTAAGGCCAGTATCTGTTTGCTGGACCCTCGAAACCTCAAGGATTCGCGCTATCTGGAAAATGAAAACTTCCAGGACCAGATTGCTCTGGCCGATGTCGTAGTTGCCAACAAAACCGACTGCTGCGATGAATCTGACCGGGAACGTTTTGACGACTTTTGTCGTACCATGCAGAACAAGAAGTTCATGACAGCCTGGGTGGAACAGGGTTCTCTGGAATATCAGTGGCTGGATCTTCCCAAAGGTCATCAGGTTGCCCTGCATCCGGACGCCCACCACAATCACAGTTCCATGCCAGAAACTGTGCCTCTGCAATTACCCGAAGGCGAACTGTTTATTCGGCGTGAAAACAAGGGGCAAGGGCATTTCAGCTGCGGCTGGCTTTATAACTCCAAGCTAACATTCTCCTTCGATGCTCTCTTTCACCTGTTCAACAGCATTCCGGCCAAGCGCCTGAAAGCCGTAATTCACACCAACCAGGGGTCCAGAGCCTTCAACGCCCAGGACGGGGTAGTCAGCATTATGGAGTTGGATGAATGTGATAACAGCAGGATTGAGGTCATCCATGACGAGCCTTTGCCATGGGACGATATTGAAGAACACTTGTGTCGTTCTGCCGGACTGGTGCCCGCTTCAGAGTGAAGGCTCTTCCAGCTCAACGTTAAGATCAGCCAGGTAGCCACTGGCCAGGCTTTCCGCCCAGAGCGCATAACCTTTTTCAGAAGGGTGGAAACCATCTCTGGCCAGATTGTTTACATCAAGCTCACCACTCATCGGCATGTGAAGTACTCCCTGCCATTGCTCGGCAATCCTGGCCAGATCACGATCCAGCAATCGAGCCCTTGCTCCCAAGACCTTACTGAGAGGGCTGGGTAATGCCGAGAACTTTTGCACGGGTGGCAAACCGGCCAGAAGAATCGGTGTCTGGGAATAAAGCCGGATATCACTGATCATGCCACAAACATCTCTGCGCCATTGCTTTCTGGGTGTAACACCTTTGGCGTCGTTGACACCCAGGGCAATCACGATCAGATCTGCCCTGCCATCTTTCAGGGCTGGCAGCAGAGTGGCTGGAAAGATATCCCTGCGAAGCTCTTCAGCCTTGATGCCATTCTTGCCAATAGCACGCCAGCGAACATTCATATCCAGAGCAGTACTCAGACGATCGGCCAGGCATCCACTTAATGCCTTGGAGTGGGTCAGAGCCCCTACGCCAGCAGCAGAGGATTCACCGGTTACATAGAGATAAAAGTCCTTATCTCCACCTTTTGAGGAGCCAAAAAAAGGAGGGCCAGCGGGGGGTAAACGCAGGATAGTTCTTCTGACTTTCATGCCCTGGGCAGCCAGTACCGGCAGCATCGACAGACCTCCCCACCAAAGCAAGTGATCACTTACTTTTTCAGGTAGAGAACGTCGATTGATCATGATGCCTCCGGTGCGGATATCCAATAGCAGGTGCTGATCTACTAACCTATCGGCCAGTCCGGATCATTTTTCACACATACGGCCACTTTTCCTCCAGATACAAAAACGGGACCTCAAAGAGATCCCGCTTCAGAACAAAGCCTGTTGCTGTTACATAAACAGAATCAGGTGCAGACCCATACCCAGGACAAATGATCCGAGCATAGGTACAGCTGTTCTCTTCACCAATTCGAAGGGAGAGATCTTGGCAATACCGGAGCAGGCAATCACCACCGCAGAGATAGGTGACATAGTTCGACCCATACTGGCGGCAAAGTTCATGGGCAGTAACATGCTGACCGCTGGAACACCAAAGCTTTTGGCTACGTCTGGCGCCAGAGTAGCGAAAGACAGGAAGGCCGCATTACCGGAACCCATCATGATTGCAGAAATAGCAATCAGTACCGCCATGAAGACGGCCATGAAGGCAGCGCCAATACCGAGACCTTGAGCAGAGCCCAGCAGAGAGTCAATCGCACCAATGTGCTTAAGACCCATGGCAAACACTTCCGCACCGATAATAAGACCTACTACAGGACCGAATACGGCACCCATTCCAGCCAGGAACTTGTCAAAGCCAGACAGAGACTCTTTAACGTCCTTCTTACGAATCAGTTCGAACAGCATACCCGCGAACACACTGATCAGCATGGCAGCCACCAGACTCATGCTGATGGAAGTGACCATCATCTTGGAGAAGACCAGCAGCAGAACGAAAGGAATCATGGGCAGCAGAGCGTAGATAGCAGGAGCTTTTGGCTTCTCTTCTTCGTCTTCCGCATTATCTGTAGCACCTACATGATCAGCCGCAATATAACCATCCTTAAGGTCACAACGACGCTGCCAGAAGAAATGCAGAGCAGCCGTCATCAGCGCCATAGGCACAGTCACCCAGGCTTGATAACCCAGGAAGTATTCAGTGATATCCATACCGCTCTGGCTGGCGGCAAAGTTGGCATTCACCTGGGTCACACCGATTTCAAAAGCGGCTGGGGAAGCACACACGGCAGCGGCAGAAGCCGGGCTCAAGCCAATGCTGCGCAGTACCGGATAGAGAGTCACCATCAACAGCAAACCCAGGCCTGTTGCTGAAGTAACGAACATCTGAAGAACGACACAGACCAGGTATACCAGGGACAGCACCAGGTAAGGTGATTTGAAACCGCGGATAGGTTTTACTGCCAGTCGAACCAGAGCTTCAGAAGCACCGATGTGAGACATGTATGAAGCAAAACCACCACAGGCCATGATGGTCAGACCCAGACTGGCCATACGCATGCTGAAAACACCATTCATCAGTTCGAACAGGTCGAATGGGGCAAATCCGGTGGTTTTATCAACAGGCAGAATATCTGAAATGCCCATAAGTGCAGCTGCACTGAGCAACACCATACCGGCAATGGCCAGTGTTGCAGAAGCACTGAAGTTTTTGACGATGCCGTAAACAACTAAAGCTACGACAGGTATGACTATGAGAATGTCCATGCATCTCACCCCAATAATTATAAGATTCGGGGGTAAGGTTATTTTTTGATAAGAGGTTAATAATTGATCTAAATCAACTTAAGTAATTATTATGTAAACAATTAATTTCTCTATCCGTACAAACCCGTTACGGCCTGTGGTTACTCATCCAAAGTCTTTTATTCTGTAGGCAGGATTGCTGAAGTATTTTTACGAGGCAGTGATTTTTTCTATGCATGGCTACCAGGAGCAGTTCATTTCAGAACTGCTCCTGAGTATTTCTTAAAAGTGGAAGAAACGGCTTAAATCACGATCCACAGCACTTTTTATATTTCTTGCCACTGCCACAGGGACATGGGTCATTTCGACCAATCTTGATCACTGAAACCGGGTCTGGAGTGTCCATAATGGCATCCCAACGTGTGCGAACACCTGAACCAATGGATGCCAGCTCTTTGGCAACAGAAGGCACTGCAGACAGCATCTTCTCGATATTGGGGCCATCTGGATTTTTGGCTTTCTCCAGCAGCTGTTCAGGGTTGGACCAGATACTCAATAGAATGGTGCAGGCTGTCCAGGACTCTTCCAGCTCTTTCATGGCCTTGTGCTGGAAGACTTCTTCCCAGAAGTTCACCAGCATGGCATTGGCTTCCCCAAAACCTTTGGACCACTTTTGCAGATTAGGAAACAGTTCGTCCCCCGGTGTTTCTGACTGGCAATCCTCAGGAATAATGTCCAGCCCCATTTCAACAGAACGCTCAATGGTGTCATAAAGGTTAAACAGTATACGATGAGCGTCTTTTTCTTCCTGTTCACCTGCAAAAGTGGGAGAGTCACCGAAGATCTTTTTCAACCAGCGATTGGGCGGTACCTTCTGAGGTGAGCCCCAGATACCAAACAGAAAACCTTCCACTTCCTGGTAAGACATATTGCCATGCTCTGCCAGCATACCTTCGAGCATCTGCTTTTGGGCATGGTCAAAACGCCAGTCAGGGATAAAGGAACGGGTTTCTCTCAGACCCAGCTCAATTTCCACATCTTCAACATCACCATGAATTTCGCGGTCTACCTTGCCTCGATCAAAAGCATCACGAATCGCTTTTGCAGCTTCCTTACCGTGCAGGTCGATCAGAGCGCCAGTCAAAGCTGTGTTCAGATAAATCTCATCATCTTCGTGATCTTCAAGCAGCTGTTGGAATCCTGCCACTGTCTCTTCACGATCCGCGTCATGGTAGGTGGCATTCCAGCGCAGGGACTCAATAGCCAGATCCCGTGCATCTTCATTTTCTTCTGCATTTCTGGAAATGCTCCACAGGCGATCCTTAGCGACTGAGCCAAGGCGACCCACGGCTGAAGGCAGATATTCTGCAATAACAAAGTGCTCATCATCCTTGTAGAACAGCTCCAGCAGAGGCTCTACCGCCTCTTTGGCCTGGAGAATACCCAGAACTCTCCAGGCATGGACGGGTGACCAAACTGTGTCGGCATCATCATGATCAAAAAAGGTCCAGTCCTGAGCCAGCTTCAGCAGCTCTGGAATATGCGACTCGTTAAATTCGAAACGGCTGTAATCCGTCCATTCCTGCCAGTCGCAGTAGCCCAGGCCAAGAAGTTCAGAAATGGGTGAGGTATAGGGACTCATGGAGATATCCGAGGGTGATCCGTATAGAAAGGCTCGCAATCATAGTAGATCAGTCTGGCTAATCCAACATCTCCGAGGCTCTCCACAGCCCGCAGAAAAACTGAAGATCTGAAGTACAACACGTATTTATTAGATAATTAACATCGAAAACTATCGGTCTTCACGGATAATAGACGTCAAGACAACACTATATATTGTGCCTCCCTGCTGCCACAACCACTACCTGATGAGTCCAGGAGTCTGACTGAGAATAAACAGTCCGGCCCTGGAAAAGGCAGCTCTATCTTCCCTATTCCTGTATTTCGGAGTTGTACTGGATGACCGACATCATCAAGCGTGATGGCTCACGACAGCCATTTGATGCCCCTCGTATTGCCAGAGCCGTGGCCAGTGCCTTGAATGATGCCCATATCAGGGATGAAGCTTTCGCCAACTCGCTGGCCAAAGAAGTGGAACTGACTTTTACCAAGCGAGAGCGGGTAGATATCTACGAAGTTCAGAATCTGGTCGAAGAACTGCTGATGCGCAGTGCCTATAAAGATGCTGCCAGAAAGTACATTGAGTATCGCAATACCCGGGATATTGAGCGTGAGTCCAGAAATGCCCTGAGTCAGGAAATCATGAGCATTATCAATCAGGACAACGAAGAACTGCTCAACGAGAATGCCAACAAGGACAGCAAGATCATTCCGACACAGCGGGACCTGTTGGCCGGTGTTGTAGCTCGCCACTATGCCAAACAGCATATTCTGTCCAAACATATTACAGCAGCCCATGATCGTGGTGAGCTGCATTATCATGATCTGGATTACTCCCCGTTCTTCCCCATGTTCAACTGCATGTTGATCGACATAGAAGGCATGATGACCCAGGGCTTCCGCATGGGTAATGCCGAAATCGAAACGCCTAAGTCGATCACTACCGCCACAGCTATTACCGCTCAAATCATTGCTCAGGTGTCCAGCCACATCTACGGCGGAACCAGTATTAATGAGATTGACCGTATTCATGCACCCTATGTCACCAAGACATTTGAGAAGCACCTGGAAGAAGGCTTGCGCTGGATAGATGATGAGGAAAAAGCCAAAGCCTATGCCATGGAGCGGACTGAAAAAGACTGCTTCGATGCCTATCAGGCTCTGGAATATGAAGTAAATACCCTTCATACCGCCAATGGACAGACCCCTTTTGTCACCTTTGGTTTCGGTCTAGGCACCAGCTGGCAGGAAAGACTGGTGCAGCAATCCATTCTCAAGAATCGTATTCGTGGTCTGGGTCGCAATGGTAAAACCCCGGTCTTCCCCAAGCTGGTCTTTGGTATTCGCAAAGGGGTTAACTTTTCCAAGGAAGACCCTAACTATGACATCAAGCAGCTGGCGCTGGAATGTGCCAGCAAGCGGATGTATCCGGACATTCTCAACTACGACAAACTGGTGGATGTTACTGGTAGTTTCAAAACACCCATGGGCTGTCGTTCATTCCTGAGTGCTTACGAAGAGAACGGTCAGCTTATTCACGATGGCAGAAATAACCTCGGCGTGGTTTCCCTGAACCTGCCCCGAATCGCCATTGAAAGTCAAAACGAAGAAGACTTTTTCCAACGCCTGGATCAGCGACTGTCTCTGGCTAAAGATGCCCTGATGACCCGGATCGAGCGACTCGACAAGGTCAAAGCCAAGGTGGCTCCCATTCTTTATGTAGAAGGTGCCTGCGGTGTCAGACTGAATCCGGAAGATAATGTCAGTGAAATTTTCAAACACGGCAGGGCTTCCATTTCACTGGGTTACATTGGTATCCATGAAGCCATCCATGCACTTTATGGTCAGGGCGATATTTACGACTGTGAAGAGCTGCGCCAGAAAGGTCTGAACATTGTTAAGTATCTGGACAAAGCTGTCAGTCGTTGGAAGGCTGAAGCCGGATACGGCTTCAGCCTTTACTCCACCCCCAGCGAAAGTCTGTGCGACCGTTTCTGCCGGCTGGACCGCAAAGAGTTTGGGGTGATTGAAGGTGTCACCGACAAAGGTTACTACACCAACTCTTTCCATCTTGATGTTGAAAAGAAAGTTACCCCTTATGACAAGGTCGACTTTGAGATGGAGTATCCGGCATACGCCAGTGGTGGCTTCATTTGCTATGGGGAATACCCCAACATGGTCCATAATCTGAAAGCTCTGGAAAGTGTCTGGGACTACACCTACGACAAGGTTCCCTATTACGGCACCAATACCCCCAACGATGTCTGCTACAGCTGCAGCTATGAAGGCGAATTTCATGCTACTGCACGTGGCTTTGAATGCCCTCAGTGTAAAAACCGGGACTCTTCCAGAATGTCTGTGACCCGCAGGGTTTGTGGTTATCTTGGTCAACCTAACAGTCGCCCATTCATCAAGGGCAAACAGGAAGAAGTGGTTCGCCGGGTTAAACACCTGTAGGAAAACCTTAAGCCGTTATGATGGCTGTGCTACATTTTCCTGTTTGTTGGCGATAATCCTTTCATAACCTATCGCTCAAGGCTGTCTATGCAAAACAAGATACTGCGCACAGCACTTCAGCTTTTGATGCTTTTTCTGCTCATTCTCTCAGTTCCCTGGTATCGAACGCCGGGAACTGAGCCTGTCATCTATCTGGGGATGCCGGACTGGGTCCTTATAGCGTTAACCTGCTATGTCGTGGTGATCTTCATTAACCTTCTGCTCTGGCTGAGTAGAGAAGATCCACAGGAGCTTGATCCATGAGCCTGTCCCTGTGGCTAACCCTGGCCTACTTTATGGTGCTGATACCTTTGTGTATCAGGGCCAGAAAGGCCAGTCAGAGCGATAAAGCCGAGGATCATTATCTGGCCAGCCGATCACTGGGATTCTTTGTGCTGTTTTTTACGCTCTATGCCACAGCGTTCAGCGGTAACACTCTGGTGGGCTATACCGGACAGACATACTTACATGGTTATCACTGGGTATTAACGGTGGGTCTTTGGGCTGCTATTGCTGCCAGCTTTCACTTTCTGGTACCAAAATTAAGACCCATTTCAGTTCAACAGAAGTTTGTGACGCCTGGCGACTGGATACGCTTTCGATTCCAGAAAGACCTAACCGTACTGATCCTGCGAAGAATGCTAGCGATCTGCCTTTGCCTGACCATGGCCAACTTTCTTTTTGCCCAGTTAAAAGCAGCAGGAGAGATTCTGGAAGTCATTACTGACGAAGCCATTCCTTACACGGTGGGAGTCATAATGTTTGCTCTGGTCATCCTGCTTTATGACTCCATCGGTGGATTGAGAGCTGTCGCCTGGACAGATGTTTTCCAGGGATTGATGATGTTTACAGGCTCTGTCTTTCTGATTGTCTGGATGATTGAAAACAGTGGAGGGATCACAGCACTGGGCAACAGCGTCAGTCAGTTGCGCCCTGAAACAGTAGCTGTACCCGATAGTAATGTTCAGATTCGCTGGCTGAGTATCATGTTACTGGGGGCATTATCTGTTGTGGTCTATCCCCAAACCCTGCAGAGAGTCTTTGCCTCATCCAGTACCAAAACCCTGAACCGCTCCGTGGGCGCCCTGGGTGTTATCGGGCTCTTTACCAATCTGGTCGTGCTTCTGGTGGGCTGGTGCTCCATTTCATTATTTGCTCACACTGAAATCCGCAATGTCGATCAGGTTCTGCCCATGCTTTTGGAACAATGGGCCACCAGCAGCCTTTGGAATGGCTTTGCCGCCTCGATTGTTTTATTGGCTATTCTGGCTGCCATAATGTCTACTGCCGACTCAGTTCTGCTCTCTCTGGTGTCCATGCTCCGACATGATATTCCCCACTATTCCGAACGACAGGGATTACGTCAGGACTATGTTATTGCCGTTGCCGTGATGGCCGCCATTACCCTTTGCGCCTTGAACAGAGATATCACGCTCTGGCGGCTGATCGTCATCAAACTGGAGCTGCTGGTGCAGTGCTTCCCGGCTTTTGTCATTGCCCTGCATCTGCCCAGAATTCGTTCCGGTGCAGTCCTTGCCGGACTAATCACCGGTGTGGTCATACTGTTTACAGCGATTTTTCTGGGCATGAAAAACCTCTGGGGCATCAATGCCGGACTCATCGCCCTTGCCGCAAACCTGCTGGTTCTCAGCATCGTCTACTTTTTTCAATCGCCCGCTACCGGACTCAATCACTCGAAGCCTCGCCTATGAATTACCAGCAGTATTACCCTCTTGATGTCGTGAACGGTGAAGGAACCCGATGCACACTGTTTGTCTCAGGCTGCGAACACTTCTGCAAAGGCTGTCATAACTCTTCTACCTGGGATGCCAACAAAGGGCATCTTTTTACTCAGGCTATGGAAGACCAGATTCTTGCCGATCTGAGTGACACCAGAATCCCACGGGATGGTTTGTCTCTTTCGGGGGGAGACCCGCTGTTTCCTGAAAACCTCAATGACATATTGCATCTGGTTAAAAGAGTGAAAACAGAACTGCCGGAAAAAAATACCTGGCTCTGGACCGGCTACACACTGGAAACCCTTTCCCCCCAACAAAAATCGGTGGTTGAATTTGTGGATGTGCTCATAGACGGCAAGTATGAAGAGGATAAACGAGACTTGTCGCTAGCTTGGCGAGGCAGTTCCAACCAGAGAATCTTAAGACTCAAACATGGGCAGCCACTCTAAAATAAATACTCTATAGAAACCCTTGCACTGTCACTGTGGCTTTTATGAGCCTGTACGCCAGAGTAACTCAGCATCACCTGAGTCTTCGCACCGGCCCATGGCATTAGGGAGAACCCAAAATAAACACCCTGATCAGTAATACCGGAAGGCATATCCGCTGCTTTTTGGAATTGACTACCCAGCTCGTAAGGGGCTCCTTTGGAATCAATACTTTGTTGCTGATAGCCCAGCCAGCTTCGCAGTTGCCAGGGATGGTTGAGTTCTCCTAACAGAATGCTACTTTCCAACCCTACCCTTCCAATCCACTGGCGAAAATGGCTGGACTTCAATGTCAGAGCTTCAGCACTGGTGCTTTTTTCCTTGAAATGATCATAGTCCGAGTCTGTAAAAAGCAGGCTGAATTGGGGCGATAAGGTTAGTCCGGGATGCCTTGAATTCAGAGGCAGCTCATAGCCCAGATCAAAATACAAATTGCGTCCAAAACTGCCAAAGTCCGAGGATAAAATGGAGCCTTCGTCGTCTGATCGGCGGTACTGGTAATGACTGGCTGTGAGATAAAAAGCCAGATTGGCCAAATATCGCCCTTGATGAAACGAAAGAAAACTCCCCAGTCGAATCGTTTCATCAGACCCCGATCCGGACACTTTATGCTGGCTCACCCCGGTTTTTTGAACGCTGCTAAATGCACCCGCCACAAGTGAGGGCGTTAAAGGGGTAAAAAGCCCCAAGTTCAGACCATAGCCAGAAAACGACTGCCCATCCTGCTGTTGGGTCAAATCTCCCTGCCCTCCGTAGACCTGCACAAAACTGTGCAATCCACCGGGATCATGATCAAAGAATACTGGCCCCTGGTTGATATTGGCCTGCAGCTCGCCACTGAAACCATCAATACTCACTTGTCCAGGCCGGAAATGACTGCCGGTCCGGTAGATAGACATGATCTCATGAAGCCCCATCATGGATTCCAGAGCCATCAACCCTGACACTTGCTCAAAACTGGCAGCCGTTCTGATACCCGTTAGAGTCGACGCACTCAGAGGGAAGTCTGCGGAACTCCGTTCTTCAACACCTGCCAGTGCATAAGGTCCGATATCTTCCGTCTTTTCCGTAATGACCTCAGATTCAGACTCTTCGACTACCCAACTCACGTCAGAGTACTGATGAATGTCCTCTGACAATATGTTGGTTGCTATCTGACTTTCACCCTTTGGCGATTGAAAAGTACGCTGATCCCAGCCATCCACTTTCAATTCATCGACAGGCTCTTCCAGAGGGCTTTGTCTAGCAACAAGATTGCCAAACAATCGCGCACGAGAATCGGGCATACCCAGCTCTGCAGATTCAATGTCACTCCTGGGCATTCGTACTTTCAATGTTTCAGGTGCCGAAGAGAAATCGACCGCTTTTTTTCGCACCCGATTTTTAAAGTGACGCCCATTATTCGGAGACGTGTAGCCCGTATTTAACGTTGTCCTCTCAGTCACTCTTTTCTTCAAGAATTTCTTGGCAGTACCGCTTTCTTTCTGCTCTCCAGGCTGCGGGAAGCGGCTGATAAGCCGCCTGAATTCAAGCACCTTATCTGGGTTGGCAGTAAAAACTGTTTCTCCAATGGACTCAATGGGTCTTTGTTTACGCTTAGCTTCTGGTAAAGCCACCTTTTGAATCACTATGGGGTCTGGTTGAGGCATTTGATCCCTGGCAGCCCGATGCTCAGCTTCCTCTCTGTATAGAGCTAGCTCACCTTTCCCCCGGAACCTGATCTCTTGGGGTTCAGCAGGAAAAACAAAACCCTTTTCTTCAGGTAAGAAACATACTTTCTCATCAACAGGAGAACACACACCGCCGGTAAACCTGAGGGCGACGGCTCTTGACCCCCTCCACTCCTCCTGCTCCCTGACCGGCAGATTCTCTGTCTGGGTGTATGAAAAAATCTCTCTGCTCTTTTCCGGGATCAGGCTGAAGTTGGAAGGGCATCGTGTATCCTGATCCTTCAACCAGCTCTTAAGATCATCTGGAAATTCTGTGCGCGCAGGGTATCGCCCCGATGTTTGAATCAGGGTTCCGATCAAACCACCCGCCAGTGTAAAAGCGGCAGCTGTCGCACTGTAGTGCAGCCCAATATCTTCAGCTCTACTTTGAATCGGGTAATCAATAGCGAAGAAAAAACCAAGCGGTATCAGCACCCATTGCCTGACTGGCTGCATAGAAAGTTTTTTTATAACGAATTCATCCATCAGATGTGAAAATTGATGCATATTATAGATGGAGTTTTTTTAGACGTTCGTTACATAGGGAACCTGCGAATAAGTCCCTGATCATGAGATAATAATCTCAGCAGCTTGATCAGAGGTAGTCATGGACCAACAACTCTCTTTTTCCGACAGTGAATTCAGCCAGAAGCGACGCAGAACTCGTAGGGAAATTTTTCTTGAAAGAATGGAGGTTCTGATTCCATGGAAACGCTTAGAGGCCGTAATCGAGCCCTATTACCCTAAGCGTGGCAACGGAAGACCTCCTTATCCTC
>NZ_LASA01000107.1 GCF_001562015.1 Endozoicomonas arenosclerae
CCGTGATGCGCAAGCTGATACGTATAGCATTCAGCGTATGGCGTAGCCAAAAGACATTCGATATGGCTCAATATCATTCCCCCATTATGCAAAAAGCTATGCTGTCTGATTAAAGACCTAAGGCTCTTGCAGTGGAGAGTTTCTCACCGATGAGGCTCTAATTTCTTATGTAATTACTAAAAGCAGGTTGACAAGAAACATAGAGCCTCAGCCCGAACGGGTTTTGAGAGGGCTTCAACAAGGAAGTTTTCAGACAAGTCCTAATACGGTTCAATCAGGAAAGTTGAATCAGGCTTCACAGGTTCCATTATCCTGATAATAGCGATAAGGATTCCCTACCTTTTCCAGCAACTGGTTAATGTTGTCAAGCAACCGCTTTTTTTTCTTGCTCACCCAATAGACCTGATCTTCTTTATAGGGCTTTGAAGGAACTGCCTCGTTACCTGGGGCAAATACATTGATGCTGGTTATGCCGTGGGCTGAAACATGAATTTTGTTAGCATTGAGTGCTTCAACCACGTCTTTAAATGGAAGGATTTTTACCTCAACCCGGTACTGATGTTGTCTGGAAAGCTCAGCAAAAAAAGCCTGGTGGGCACAGGCAAAATCTTCGGGTGCTCCGATTCTTAGATGGGTAATCGTGGCGAACGAAGAGGAAGAGAACAACGTCAGGAAAAGAAACCAGTATCGAATGCGCAGCATTGGCATAGTGATTTGACCTGTGCAGAGTTCACATCTTTTAAACATACATGGATTGATTGGGATTCACACCCGGGATGTCGGGGAGATGTCTTCTTGAATTCAGGAAACAGTTCTCTTTTGGATTGTTTGGATATTGATCAGTGTCGCAATTTTACAATCAACCCTCCTGTACACTTGATAAATGAAAGCGATTTCATGCTAACGTAAAGTTTCTGTTTGAGAATTCAGTAAACACCCGTTCTGTCAGGGCTGACGGTGTGGTACCGGGTGAATAAAACCAACAATAACGAGGTACGACACATCATGAGAATGTCCTATTCGGGCAGACTTCTCACAGGTCTGCTGTTATCAGGAAGTGCATCTTTAGCCCTGGCTGCTCCGGCTAAGCCGGTTATTGCCTGGATGCCTGCAGGGCATGCTGCAGGAACGTCCATCAAGGTTCATTGGGACATGTGGTGGGGAGAGAATGGCACCGCATGGGTATTGAACGCCAACAATACTCAAGTCTGTTCAGGCTCACTGGTGGCAAATCCCAGCAAGGCTGCACAGAAGGCCTCCTGCAATATTTCACCGGACGCAGGCAACTATGACCTTCAAGTTATTCTCTCAAATGATACCGGTTCCACGACAAGTGACGTTAAAAAAATTGCAGTAACCGGTGGTACTACACCCACTCCGGATCCCGACCCAACACCGGACCCGGATCCCACTCCTGATCCCGATCCGACCCCTACTCCAGACCCTGATCCAACGCCTGATCCAGATCCAACGCCTGATCCAGATCCAACGCCTGATCCAGATCCTACCCCGGATCCCGATCCAACACCTGACCCTGATGTATCAGCACCTGCAAAGCCCGTAATTGCCTGGTTGGATGCCAGTCAGGATACAGGTGATGTGGAAGTTAAATGGGATATGTGGTGGGGCAGCAACGGTACCAGCTGGACTCTGGAGTCAAATGGCAACGAAGTGTGCGAAGGGACTCTGACTGCTAATGGTAACAGCGCCCAGAATGGCAAATGTACCGTGAACTTCACAGCAGGTAACTATGAGCTGCAGGTCATCCTGACCAATGCCGGTGGCTCAACCGGCAGTGACAAGAAAACCATCAATGTGGGTGGCGGCTCCGGTGGCGGAGGGGGTGGTAATGTCGGCAGTGGCGATACACCTTTGCCAACAGACTACAGTTCTGCCGGCTTGAGAAAGCATAAGCCTTATACCAACTCAACTAACTCCGTAGTGGGTGCTTACTTTGTTGAGTGGGGTATCTATGGCAGAGACTACCAGCCTGCCCAGATTCCGGCTTCCAATCTGACTCACCTGCTGTATGGGTTTGTGCCCATTTGTGGACCAAACGACAGTCTTCAGCAGGCCAATGCTAATGGTTACAGTGCCCTTCAACAGTCCTGTCAGGGTAAACAGGATTTTGAGGTCACTGTTCACGACAAGTTTGCGGCACTGGAAAAGAATTATACCGGTGATGTGTATGACCAGGACTACCGGGGTATCTTCAACCAGCTGCGCAGAATCAAGCTGGCTAATCCTGATCTGATCATTCTTCCTTCCGTAGGTGGCTGGACCCTTTCCGATCCTTTCTACTACCTGGATAACACGGCTAACCGTAAGGTCTTTGTAGATTCCGTTGTTGAGTTCCTGAAAACCTACACCTTCTTTGACGGTGTGGATATCGACTGGGAATACCCTGGCGGTGGCGGTGCTAACGGTTCACTGGGTAAAGATACTGACGGTGCAACCTATGTAGCCCTGATGAAAGAATTGAGAACGGCTTTCGATGCCCTGAGTGCTGAGACCGGTCGTACTTATGAAATCACCAGTGCTGTCGGTGCTGCACCTGCCAAGATCAATGCTGTGAACTACAACCAGGCCAGTCAGTACATGGATTACATCTTTGCCATGACTTATGACTACTACGGAGCCTGGAATGGTCAGCTGGGTCATCAGGCCGGTCTCTATCCGGGCGACAATGCCATCCATGATGGCTTCAGCGGTGATGAAACGGTGAACAACCTGGTTGCTGCAGGCGTTCCTGCCAACAAACTGGTACTGGGTGTTGCTATGTACGGCCGTGGCTGGAAAGGTGTTTCAGGAGTTTCTGGCAACAATCCATTCACAGGTACCGGTAATGGTGCCATCACCATGACCAGTGGTAACGGTCACTGGGAAGCCGGTGTCGTAGATTACTTCCGGGTAGTGAGCGAAATGCTCGGGGGTGATGCCAACGGCAGAGGTGTGAATGGCTGGACAGCCGGTTACGATGAAAAAGCTCAGGCTCCTTATGTCTGGAAGCCCAGCACCGGTGAACTCATCACTTATGAGAATGGCAAGTCAGCCAAGGTGAAAGCACAGTATGTTCGTCAGAATGGGCTGGCGGGTACTTTCTCCTGGGAAATTGATGCCGATAACGGTGACATTCTGAATGCCACCCATGAAGGACTGGGTCACTCTCCCAAGCAGTAATGCTCCAGTGGTTTGAGTAGCAAGAAATCCCGGCCCGGTGCCGGGATTTTCTATTTCTGAAGAGTCTGCTGATACATTTTTTCCAGAAGTGTATAAGATGTGGGCTACAACTACTCGAACGAACCGAGAGAGTCCTGATGACTGACAAGATGATCAAGTCCAGAGCCGCTGTTGCCTGGGGACCAGGAAAACCACTGACCATTGAGGAAGTGGATGTCATGCCTCCTCAGAAAGGTGAAGTGCTGGTCAGAATTGTAGCTACAGGTGTCTGTCATACCGATGCCTTTACCCTTTCCGGAGAAGACCCTGAAGGCGTATTTCCAGCCATTCTGGGTCATGAAGGTGGCGGTATTGTTGAAGCTGTGGGTGAAGGTGTCACCAGTGTTTCAGTAGGCGACCATGTCATTCCACTCTACACTCCGGAATGCGGTGAGTGTAAGTTCTGCACCTCTGGAAAAACGAACCTTTGCCAAAAGATCCGGGAAACCCAGGGTAAAGGTTTGATGCCTGACGGTACGACCCGTTTCTACAAAGATGGCGAGCCCATTTATCATTACATGGGAACCTCTACCTTTTCTGAATACACCGTTCTGCCTGAAATTTCCCTGGCCAAGGTCAATCCTGAAGCACCTCTGGAAGAAGTCTGCCTGCTGGGCTGTGGGGTAACGACTGGAATGGGCGCAGTGATGAATACTGCCAAGGTTCAGGAAGGCGATACCGTCGCTATTTTCGGTCTGGGCGGCATTGGTTTATCCGCTGTGATTGGTGCAGTAATGGCTAAAGCCAGTCGAATTATTGCCATTGATATCAATACTTCCAAGTTTGATCTGGCTAAACAGCTGGGCGCTACCGATTGCATCAATCCAAAGGATTTCGACAAGCCAATTCAGGAAGTGATTGTTGAAATGACCGATGGCGGCGTGGATTTCTCCTTTGAATGTATTGGTAATGTGGATGTAATGCGCTCTGCGCTGGAATGCTGCCACAAGGGTTGGGGTGAATCTGTCATCATTGGTGTTGCCGGTGCCGGTCAGGAGATCTCGACCCGTCCATTCCAGCTGGTAACAGGCCGGGTATGGCGTGGTACTGCGTTTGGTGGCGTTAAAGGCCGTTCTGAACTGCCAGGCATTGTTGAACAGTATCTGGCCGGTGAGTTCAAACTGAATGATTTCATCACTCACACCATGGGACTGAACGACATTAATCGTGCTTTTGATCTGATGCATGAGGGCAGAAGTATCCGCTCTGTAATTCATTATGACCAATAACATCCATAACCTGACCCTGAAAAAGGTCAGTGAGCAAAAGTGCTTTGATGGCTGGCACCGTCAATATTCACACTGGTCTGAAGTCCTCGGTTGCGAAATGCGGTTTGCGGTCTATCTTCCGCCCCATGTGGACAACGGTGAAGACGTTCCGGTGCTGTATTGGTTGTCTGGGCTGACCTGCACTGACGAAAACTTTATGCAGAAAGCCGGTGCCATGCGTCTGGCTTCTGATCTGGGAGTGGCTATTGTTGCTCCTGATACCAGCCCAAGAGGGGAAGGTGTACCCGATGATCCCGAAGGGCAATACGATTTAGGGCTGGGTGCAGGCTTTTATGTCAATGCCACCCAGGCCCCCTGGAATCAGCACTACAGAATGTATGATTATGTGGTGGAAGAGTTACCGGGACTGATTGAAAAACATTTTCCAGTTTCGGAAAAACGTTCCATCAGCGGGCACTCCATGGGCGGACATGGCGCTATGGTGATTGCCCTGCGTAATCCTGAACGATTCTCTTCTGTGTCGGCTTTTTGTCCGATCAGCCATCCAACGGATTGCTCCTGGGGTCACAAGGCATTTGGTGCATACCTGGGCGATGATCAGTCAGCTTGGAAAGCCTATGACTCGGTGGAGTTGCTAAAGCAGTCGGATGCCAGCAATCCCCTGCCCATTCTGGTGGATCAGGGCGATGCTGATGGCTTCCTGACAGAACAGTTGAAGCCGGAGTCATTGCTGCAGGCCTCTGCCGAAAGTGGTTATCCACTGTCGTTAAGAATGCAGTCAGGCTACGACCATAGCTACTACTTTATTGCCAGCTTTATAGAGGATCATCTGCGTTTTCATGCAGAGCATCTGGCGGGTTAATAAAGGCATGCAGTCATCAAGCTTTTGATGGCTGCATGATTGTTTTTCTTCGTTTCTGATCATTTAGTAAACAAAATGGATAATGTGTGTCAGTAGTCTGTAATGTAGATCTCTAGCAGAAGTAAGACGGTTCTAAGTTTTTATTGTCAGAGAGTAGAGAGGTGTAAACCCGTTTGAAGATGGCTCTGTAAAGCGAGACTCTAGGGCTGTGACTAAAGCACAGCCTAATTGAACAAGGAGTTCCTCTCATGAAAAAACTGGCCACATTTGCTCTCTCAGCCCTGTTTGCTTCTGCCTCATTTGCGGGTGTTGGCGCTTGGGGTGGTAATCAACTTTCCGTGATTACCGATGCTAATACCCCGGTAGAAGTGACCAATACCGCAGGGAAGGTTTTGGCTTCAGGTACAACCAATGAATATGGCCGGGTTAAGTTCGATATTGCCAACACTCAAGTGGTCAATATCAAAGCAGGTGATGAAACCAAAACATTCCTGTACAAGACTCTGCATGACGCCGCTACCCGATAGACTCCTGGAGTGCGGGTTTCCCCCGCACTTTGACCTTTCCCCCAATCTTTATGGCTCAGTCTCCGCCTGCGGTTGAGCTACCTGCCTTGCCTCTTCTATAATGCCGCCTTCCAGTTTTCAGTGAAGTGCCCATTGCCACTTCATGAGGCCCATGAGTGACCCCATGACAAAGACCAAAGTATTAACCGGTATCACCACCACAGGTACGCCGCACCTGGGCAACTATGTGGGTGCTATCCGACCTGCGATTGAAGAGAGCCGT
Source organism: Endozoicomonas arenosclerae (assembly GCF_001562015.1). Lineage (GTDB taxonomy): Bacteria > Pseudomonadota > Gammaproteobacteria > Pseudomonadales > Endozoicomonadaceae > Endozoicomonas_A > Endozoicomonas_A arenosclerae. The sequence goes on from NZ_LASA01000107.1 coordinate 6,100, forward strand.
GACGAAAACATCCAGTCCTATCTGTTTCTGGCGGACTATCATGCCCTGATCAAGGGTCGTGATCCCAAGCGCATTCACCAGTCCGGGCTGGAAATTGCAGCTACCTGGCTGGCTCTGGGTCTGGATACCGATCGTGTCACCTTTTATCGTCAGTCCGACATTCCCCAAATCATGGAGCTGAACTGGATTGTGGGCTGTATGACCGCCAAAGGTCTGATGAACCGAGCTCATGCCTACAAAGCGTCAACTCAGGCCAACCAGGAAGCCGGAGAGTCTGACCTGGACAAAGGTGTCCTGATGGGGCTGTTCAACTACCCGATTCTGATGGCGGCAGACATTCTGATGTTTAACGCCAACCGTGTACCCGTGGGTCGCGATCAGGTTCAGCATCTGGAAATGGCTCGTGATATTGCTGGTCGAATGAACCACCACTACAAGACTAAGTTTGTCCTGCCAGAAGCTGTAGTGGGTGAGAACACTGCCGTGCTGAATGGTCTTGACGGTCGCAAGATGAGCAAGAGCTACGACAACACGATTCCACTGTTTGTCCCTGAGAAAAAACTGCTCAAACTGATCCGCAAGATCAAAACCAACTCTCTGGAGCCCGGTGAACCAAAAGATCCGGAAACCTGCACCCTGTTTCAGATCTTCTCGGCTTTTGCCAATGAAGACGAAGTAGCTGCCAAGCGTAAGCAGTACCAAGAAGGTGCAGGTTGGGGTGACCTGAAAAATGAACTCTTTGAGTACATCAACAATGTTCTCACTGAGCCTCGCGAACGTTACAACGCACTGATGGCTGACCCGGCCTTCATCGAAGCTGAACTGAGAAAAGGTGCTGAAAAAGCTCGTGCTGAAGCGGCTCCTTTCCTGCAGGACATTCGTAAAAAAGTGGGCATCAGCCCCTTTGCCTGATTCCCTCCCCTGGACAGCCAGCCTTTGAGCTGGCTGTCATCCCATAGCTTCAAACAGCCGTTTATATCTGGAACGTCAATCCAAAAGACGCTACTATCCTGACAACAAAAAAACGACGCTCTTGAAATAACAATTCTAATAACGAGGGTGAAATCAACAATTTAGGAAAGAAGTCGCCAGAGGAGTTTGGCGTGTCTGCACGGAATAGCGTTCACTTACAAATATCGAGTATTCAGGGAGACCAGTTCGTTCTCACTGATCAGCACTCCCATTTCAGCTTTGAAAAGCTTGAGTTTAGTACCGGGCACGAAGCCTGGGACTTTATGTCTGGCCTGAAGGACAGCCATGCAATTCAAAACCAGCTGAAAGATTACCTCTCAGAAAAATCCTACCATCAGAAACCAGGCGGTATGCTTCTGCAAAATGCCATTGCCAATGGTGATCTGAAGGTTTTTGTCACTCATAAAGACCAGAGACGAAATCTTGAGAAAATCGAAAAGCTTTATGACCAGATCAAGCTGAAACTGAACCAAATCATTGCCAGTGAAAAAGCAGAAGCTGCGGTGATCGACAAGAAATACCAGGCAATGAGTTCAGCTGAGCAGAAAGCGGCTCATGCCGGAAGCTTTGGTAAAGGTTTAGCGGACGCGGGCATATCTTTTCTGATCTGGGTGAAGGACGTTGTCGAAGTTGTGGCTCCGCCCTTTAAATTGATCCGGAAGGTTATTGCTTATCACGATACTCCCTATGATGGCTCAGTCTTTGACTGGATAGAGAAATCCGAGCAGAACTATAGGGAAGGCGAATATAAGGAGCTGGTAGAGGCTCTGGGTTTTGATCCACAAAAGATCAATATTGATGACTTCAAGCAGGCCTGGGAGATAGCCCAGATCATCTGGGATGATGAGAAATGTCATTTCCTGCTGGTTCAATTCTCAAAAGACTACTACAAAGCCCAGCACCCATTGGAAGCCAGTGAGTTTGTTGGGGGAGCAGCCTTTGAAGTATTGCTCACCATCCTGCTGATTCTGACAACAGCCGGAGCAGGTGCTGTCGCAAATGTGGCCAGCAAAGGCAGACTGGTCAGGCAAATGGGTCAACTGGGTGATCTCTTCAGGGATCTGGCTCGACTCAAGAAAACTGTCCACAAGCAATCCCCTAAAAAGCCAATGCGCAGTCGTTTATCTGGGGATATGACGAAAGATTTGCCTGCGGATGATCGGCCTGCTCCGGTGGCTTCTGAGCCGCCGAAGGGGGATAGTAAGCAATCATCATCAAGTGAGCCTAACAAAGGCAAATTATCGTTTGCCAAAAAGAGTGATTCCTCTAAACAAACGCAGACTCTATCGACTGAAAAGAAAGTAGTTGAGTTAGATGCAGGTAAGTCTTCGGGCAAGAGAGGGGTGAAGGGAACATGGCACGAGCAGCTTGAGAACCCGGAACCGAACACTGTTTACAAAGTAACTTCATATCATGATGGTGTCCCTGCTACTTACACGTATGAAACTGATAGTCAGGGCCGTACAGTCAAGGTCACAGGAAAACTGAAGAAATCAGCCATCACAGCTCAAAAGGAAAGAGATAAGCTTCATAGGAATACCACAACACAAAGTAAGTATGGTGGAGATGATCCTGACTATGATGGTGGTCATCTGATTGGTACTCTTTTCCAAGGACCTGCTGAGAAGGTTAACCTGGTTCCACAGCTCAAGAACCAAAACCGTCATGGGGAGTGGCGGCAGATGGAAAAGGAGTGGGCTAAAGAGTTAGACAAAGGAAGAGAGGTTGAAGTAGAAATACTTGTAAAGTATCAAGAAGGAACAGGTACTCCAGAAATTATGTATAGTAATTATTCAGTGGATAATGGTCCAATCACTGAAAGAGAATTTAGGAACTGAGGTTAGTATGTTTGATAACATTGATGATATTTACAATCATATCGGTCAGTCTATGTTTGAGGCGATTTCGGATGAATGGTCGCGAGCTTGGCTTGTTGCTGTTATGGAAAAGCCTGGAAGTTCAATTAGTTTTGTACAGCAATTCATAAGCTCGTCAGGTGATGTAAAAAATTATAGTGTAAATAAACGAGATGGACAGCCTTACGACTCCAAAGTTTCTGATGCTTTCTATGATTTATATAATTTGATGAAAGGCAGTAGCAAGGAAAGTCCATGGAATAAAGCTCGTTTTGAAGTTACTTCCGAAGGTGATTTTGAGGTGAACTTTAAATTTGATGAAGATTTTTCGTGGTATAAGTCGCTTGATATAGACAGTGAAGAGTATGACAATTTGGATATAGATATAATCAACCAGATCAAGAGCTGGGAAGGACTACCAGAGGAAGCTCCTCGATATTGGAAATAAAAAAATTCAAATGGTCCGAGCTTACAGTAGTCTGATTGACGCCTTTTCTAACTGCATGCCTCGGGATATCTACAGCATTTCCCTGTAATCCCGAGCCATTACCAGCCCTACAATAATCCAGTATCCTGAAGTCCGTCTTAAGACGAAGTCTCCACAGAAAGCTATCCTCACTCAAGCTGGCCCTGAAGCGAGGAACTCCGAAAATGCCTTATGCTTTGCTGTCTTTTATCTTCATACTGCTTGCGGTCATTGTCGCCTGGTTCAATCGCCGGTGGGGAGTGGCTTGTTTCAGCATTTCACTCGCTCTGATTGCGCTGGTTTTTCTGCATCATATTACTGATCACCTGCAAATCTATCTGTAGGGAGGGGCGGGTGATGAGTGAGCGCAGAAAGATTAATAATTTTGTGAAGTGTGCCAGTGGTCTGGAAGTGCTGGCTGTTTGTCTTCTGCTGACAGCTGCATTCTGGTTTCAGTTTGTGATGCACGAGCTGCCTTGTCCGCTCTGTATACTACAGCGGCAGGGTATATTGGCCATTGCTTCAGGGTTCCTGTTGAACATGAGGTACCATGTTCGTCCCAGTCATTACAGTTTGTCTTTGCTAGCTGCGACGTTGACGAGTTTTATTGCTTTAAGACAAATCGCGCTGCATGTGACAACCCCTCAAGGTTATGGCTCTGCATTTCTTGGGCTGCATATGTACACATGGGTCTATATCTTGTGTTCTGTTTCCATCATCTACATCGCGATTGTTATTGGCTATTCCAAGCAGTTTGAGCTGCATGCTTACAAAGATGAGGTATCCGAGGCTCGTGACCCAAGAATCCGGATGTTTTCCCACATAGCCTTTGTTCTTCTGGTCTTTTTGATTGCAGCTAATATCTTCTCGATATTCTTTGAGTGTGGACTGGAACAATGTCCTGATAACCCTGTTCGCTATCTGGTGTATGGCAGGCTTTGATTGAGCTGATGGTAAGCCCATATGGACGCTCTCTCTTCGTGCTTCTTTGCCGATAGTACTATGTGATGGAAAGGCTGACTTCAGGAGAGGGAGACTCCAGGTGGGTAAAATAAGAGGAGACGGAAAGTCACAGAGCTTGTTTATTCCCTCTGAGGAAAGCAGGGATAAAATGAAATCCTCTTCACAGAAGCTAGGGGTCTCTGTGGCTGAGCTTGCTGAAACGGAAGAAGGGCTGAGGCTCAGAACCACGAATAAAGACATTAATAAGTCCTTTCGACAGCGAAATATTGACCAGCATAAAGAAGGCCAGGCTTCAGGGCAGAAAACTATTGGCAAAAATATCGACTGTGGCATTCAGGTAAAAGTCATTGTTCCAGGCATTAAGCTCGAGTTCAGGGACACCGCAAAGAGTGTTCATTGCGATGATGATCTCGGGAATCCAGTGACCTGTCGGGAGGATGCCGAGCAATCTTCAGTGTGTCTGGCGTCGGGTTCCAATGGTTGTGTGGTGGGATGCAAAATCAGTGGGATGGAAGCTGTTGCCAAGCGAAGCTACTGTTTTATCGACCCTGATGATGGCAAACCCATTTATTCTGATGCGAACGGCATTATCCGGGAAGCCGGTGTTTTAACCGGACTTGAGCAACATGCGAGAGATCATCCGGGCTTTATCAATATTGTGCCTTTCATGGGGGCTGGAGTAACGTCATCAGGGGAGCCGCTGATCTTTCTGGAGAAGGCTGATAACAGTCTGGAGCGTCAATTATCCAAAGGGGCTTTGAGTCTCAGCCAGCTTTCAGATCTGGGACAGGATCTCTTTTCCGGTTTAGCTTGCATGAGTTCTCTAAACCTGGTGCATCAGGACATTAAACCTGCCAACCTTCTATTGAAAGGCCAGACTTTATGGGTTGCTGACTTTGGCGAGACAACTTCGAAAACAGGATTTGCTTCAAGCGGAATAGATGGGGTGGTTCTGGCTGATAATGAGCGAGTAGCCGGAACTCGGGAGATTAAGCCATTTCATGCCACCTTTGAACCGCCCTTGCCTGCCAGTGACATTTGGGCATCAGGATTAACGTTACTGACCATGCTGGATCCACAGAAAATGCTGGACTCCGACCGGGCTTTTCTCAATCAATTTCATTCTTTTCCGTTCGATCAATTACCCTACATCCAGTTGAGTGAAGAGCAGCAGCAACAGCTTCGAGAACAAATTCATGGTCACTTAGACAGCTTTCTGGAAGAGTCTCTGAAAGGGGATGATGCTCGATTTATACCTGCATTGGCTGATTTCTTTTATCAGGTATTTGAACCTGACTGCAATCAAAGGATCTCTGCACATGATGCTGCCAGAGCATTAAAAATGTATCAGAAAACCATCTTTCGTCACTGACTTCACCAGCTACCTTCCTCCAGGCTTTTAGCTGGGCTCTCAGCTCTTCAGCTTCCAGGGTAATTGCATGCCCATGGTCAACTGAGTAGACTGATGCGACAGCTTCAAATAAAAAATGATTTAGCATGAAATGGATCGTGGTTCTGGTGGTTATTCTCAGCATGTTGGGTACAGGCATTTCAGCCAATACTCATCTTTATGCTGTTGAGCACCATGAGCATCATGGCATGCACACTCATTTCTCTGACGCTGCTGATTATCTGGCTGACACTGGCTATGACCAGTCTGGCGGCTACGAACACACTCATTTCAGCCTGATGGCGCTTCTCTACGAGAGCAGCCCTGAACTGCAGGCAATGAATAATGTTTATGCATCTGCTTATCAGCCGGCTCTGACCAGCCTTCAGTATGCACCTCCCATACCCCCACCGACCCGTTCTCAATTTCTGGCGTAATTGCCTTTTCAATCTGTTTTAAATCCATCAGCAAAGGCTGCGGATAGCCTTTGGTTTGAAAAAGAGAAAACCTATGAGAACTGCTTTTTTTAATGGCAGGTGGTGGCTGTGTCTGGCGATAGCCTGCTTTTTTGGGCTGGGATCAGGCAGCCTGCTTGCCCATGGTGTCACGGTGGGGGATCAGGGGTATATCCAGGAAATCTCCGGGGTGAACCTGATTCCTTATACCTATCTTGGGGCCAAGCACATGGTGACCGGTTACGATCACCTGCTGTTTCTGTTTGGTGTCGTGTTTTTCCTTTACCGTCTGAAGCATATCGGACTTTATGTCACTCTGTTTGCTATCGGTCACTCCAGTACGTTACTGCTGGGTGTCTTCTTTGATATTCCTGCCAACGCCTATCTGATTGACGCCATCATTGGCTTGTCGGTTGTTTATAAAGCGCTGGACAACATGGGAGCTTACCAAAGATGGTTTGGGTTTCAGCCCAATACCAAAGTGGCCACTCTTGTATTTGGTTTATTCCACGGTTTCGGTCTTGCCACCAAGATTCAGGCATTTGATATGGATCCCGATGGGTTATTGCCAAACCTTATCGCGTTCAATGTCGGGGTGGAGCTGGGTCAGTTACTGGCATTGTCGGCGATTCTGATTTTCATGGGTTTCTGGCGTAAAACCGCCTCTTTTTACCGTCAGGCATACAACACCAATGTGTTGTTAATGACGGTGGGATTTTTGCTCACCGGTTATCAGTTCGCCGGATATTTCATCTCAGCTACTCAGTAAACAGGAATTCTTATGTATAACGCACCCAAACCTGATACCAGTGAATTACCGACCAACCGCCAGCTTCTGAAATCCACTGGCTTAGCCATAGTTGTGGCTGCTGTCCTGTTGGTAACGGTTGTCATGCCTGCTGAATACGGCGTGGACCCAACGGGTCTTGGACGAACCATGGGTTTAACTGAAATGGGAGAGATTAAAGAGCAGCTTGCGAGTGAAGCCAGTGAAGAGGAAGCGCAGCCGGTAGTAGAAAAGGTAGTGGTTCAGGAAACAGTTAAGGCTGAGCCTCAACCGTTGCCAGAGCCCGCTGTTGTTGAACAGCCTGAACTCCGGAAAGAGTCCATTTCATTTACTTTGAAACCCGGTCAGGCCATAGAGTACAAACTGACTATGAATAAGGATGAGCAGGTCCAGTACCTCTGGCAGGTAGATTCCGGTCATGTGAACTTTGATACCCACGCCGACAACAAGGAGATCAGTTATTTTGGTTATGGCAAAGGCAGAAAGGTCACCAAAGACAGTGGGACTTTAACCGCTGAGTTTGACGGTAAGCACGGCTGGTTCTGGCGTAACCGCTCCAGAGAAACGGTGACTTTGACCTTGAACGTTGAAGGTGAGTTTAGCGACGCTGTTCGGGTTTTATAAGTTTTTTAACAGGCTAAGGGGGTAACCAGGTTCTCAGTATCCCAGAGTATGGAATTGTTAATGTTTTCTATATCTTGAGCAACTGGGAATCTCCCTGACATCAATCCGGTAAATTTTCATCTACCGACCAGACTTCTTCACAGAAATCGATAGCTTCACTGCACTCTGGTTCAGGTGCTGAATGGTGAGGTGGGGTGACCACCTCCTCTGCAGGCGAATACATTTGATCGGCAAGTACAACGGCATCCAATGCTAGTGAGGGTGGTGGAGCTTGGGGAGCAGCCTCGGGAGACAAGACTTCAAGTTGCAAAAAGGAGCCAGAGTTCACAGAGTCTGATACAGCATGGGCCTGAAAAAGATAATGTTCAAAGTGAGAGTGTTCAGTAGGAGAAGGAGAGGGAGGGTATTCAAATCCCACCAGAGAGAGACTCTTTCTCAGAGGAGTCGTTCTGGAAGTGGGGTGGGTAGGGGCACTGCAGAAACCAAAGCAACCGGCATTGCCTGACAGAATGCTAATGTCTGAGTAAGGTGAAGGAGACCTTAAAGGAAGGCTTTTTGGTATGACCAGTTTGGTTTTTGTCCCTTCCAAACTATAAAGTTCGGACCTGGTCGACAATACGGGGGAAGCTTTCTGGTCAGGTGAGGCCAGTTCTAAATGAGGGTCAACAGGGTCATTGTAAAAGGTATCTTTTGAAGTGCTGCACCAGCAGGAGAAAAGATGCCTTTGCATCCACTTCCAGAGTTTGAAAGACCATCCAGGATCATCTCCACCATCCCCATTCGGGTTGGAAGAGAATTCGGTAGATATTGAGTTAACAGGCTGACTATTAGAATAGCTACGAAGTACAACAGAACGGTTGTATGGATCCTGCATGGGATCCAGTAATCGAAGATCGACCAGAGTTTGAATACCTTTCCTTTCCTCTGGGAATTTAATGCTAATTCCTCTTTTTCTTTCTGGCTTTACGATCAAATAAAGGATAGGGGAATCTTGAGGCTCAACCGTTTTAATCCTGAATGAATCGAGATCAATGGACTCAGAGACGTACAGTAATAACGGATTTTCGCTGAGAATAAGAGTACAGCCTTGTTCTGCAAGAAGGGCCAATTTGCCAAGATCATATTCAGGATAAAGTGTGAAGAGACAGTCAGAACTTGTATTGGCATAGCTCAAAGACAGCAGGTAAATAGCTATCGCTGAAAGTGCTCTGTTTTCTTCCAGGAGTGTTGCCTCTGTTGGTGGTATCAGCAGATGGAAATTAAGGAAAGCCAATAACAACAATACAAACTTTGACTTCATTATCTTTTTAGTGATTAAAAATCCTCATTTATATATAGCATACTGACAGTACAGTGAATTCTTAAAATTGAAGCCGGATTGTTATCCAGAGCATAAGAACAACCGGCCTGCTTCAGAATTGGAGAGTGCTTCAGAACTATTCAGGGTATTTATCCGGAGTAACAAACACACGAGTGGTAAACGACAGATCCCGGTAGGGAGGGTTCGGATAGATCAGCTCGACAAAACTGGCGTTCCAGCCTTTTTCCGGCTTTGTCAGGGAGATATTTGCCCGGCAACTGTCCTTGCAATGAAAGCTCAGAGGCTCTGGCTTGAATCGAGTCACAGCGGGGTTATCCGGACTGGTTCTGAAATCACGTGCCTCGGGGTTCTCAGCACTCCAGAGTTTCATAGCTTTGGGTGGCAGAGAGGAGATGACCTTCAATTTTTCATCGCTAACGTCCCAGTTGATAGTGGGCATGGGCCGGTCTTCGATTATGGCTCCGTAAAAAGACTCCACCGTTGCACTCACCAGAGATCGATCCATTTTAACAATGTAATGGCGAAGGTCGGGCAGGAATCGAATCCATTTGTCTCCTCTCAGGTCGTCAAAATAAAAACGACTGGAGTCGGGTAGAAAAAAGTCATCGCCCGTGGCATTAATGATGTACTTTGGCATGGTCAGTTGCGGCAGGTACGAGTAGGGGTCGACCACCTCCATCAGTTGCGTCAGGGGCTTTGTCCCAATGGTGGGCATAAGTGAGTAATAGTCTTTCACAGCCGGTGCCCAGCGTTTGTAACTGTTGTAGTGGTGTCGCATGCTGTCTTGCAGGTTCAGAACGTCAATCACCATAGGTGCTATGGCTGATACCCTGTTATCCATGGCCGCTGTCAGCCAGACAGTCCAGCCCCGTTTTGACCCACCTGACAGGACAAAATGGTCGACTTTCACCTTCTGACTTTTCATGAAAGCCTGAGCCGTATCCATAGCTCTGATACTGGCCTTGACCATGGGTAAACGCAGCGGCCAGTTATAGTTTTTCTGTGGATTCTCTATGAACTTTTTCCAGGTGTAAGCCACCAAGGCGTCTTCTTTCAGAGGAGGCTGATTGCCAAATTGCAGAAACTGATTGGGGATATCTTTCAGATCCACCACAACGGATTCGGTCTGAGCTGCAATGTGAGGAAACAGCAAGTCATCATTCGGCCCTTTGTTCTTCACCTCGTAGCCGTCAGGTTGGTGGATCGTACCGCCGTTAATGTAGAGCAAGGCACTGTCAGCACTGATTTTTTCCGGGACATAGATCATCATCCGATGCTGCCATACCGGATCAGAAACCTTGTCCTCTTCGGCTACTGTCCAGCGAAGAGACTGCATTTGAAGGGCATAAGCTTTTACCTTTACTTTTCTACCATCCAATTCAACGGTTTCGTCGGTGACTGACTCTTTTTGCCAGTGATAATGGTTGTCTTTCTTCTCCAGATAACAGGGCAGCACATCACTAAAGTGTTTGCCCAGGTAAGACGCTGCGCAATTGTCCGGTATAACTTTGAGATGCTCTCTGGCATAAACCTGACTGTTCAGAATCAGAAGACAGAAACAGATCAATGCCAGAACGTTGATGAGTGACTTCGAGAAATATGCTTTTGTCATTTAGTGGGTCTTTTTTTCTGCAAGTTTCATAGCTGTCTGGAGTATTGTTGCAACAGTATTTTCTGTTGAAAATCTTCGTTGCTGATGAACTCGGCCAGCTTTAATTCATGGTCTCGCTGGAGTCTCGCCTTGGTATTACTGCTAACAAAGTTATTGCAGGCTTCTGAGTCAAGATCAAGGCAGGCTGTTACTCTTTGTTGATATCGCGCACTGGGATCGCCCTTAACCCAGAGACTCTGACCGGGAAGAAAGCTGAATTCCAGACTGTTACGCGCGAACTCAATAATCTGGTCAAAGGATAAAAGAATGCTGTTAGTGGTCTGATCAGGGCTGAAGCCATAGACAGCTTCCACGAACTGACTGGTGAGGTCTACTTTCAGAATACCAGGGTCGTCAGTTGCCAGAGTGACGGCGATCTTGTTACCGGCATAGACGGGGAAGGGGTGCTTTTCTTTGGGGCCAATGCCATTCAGTCTCTGATTGCTGGTGAAAGGAATTTCTATAGCAATGTCTTGCTTGAGCATGATGTCCAGCAGTTCTGCACTGCAATTGGCGTATTCTTCATTACCAGTACTGGACAATTTCAGGCAGTCCTGCGCCATGAGGCTGAGTCCGTGGCCTATTCGATTGGGTTGTACCATCTGGATGGCGTTGGCCAAAGTTGTGCGATAGTAAAAATCCTCAACGGTAGCCTTGACCAGCTCCCCGGCATGGAGGCTGATATGATTACTTACCAGGGGATAACTGTTGTTGTTTTTCAGGAAGCTCAGCATCTTCATATGGCTGAGATAATCATTCAGCGCTGTCTCGTTGTTTTCCGGTCCGACTATATTGATGCCCAGAACCTGAGGGTCATTGCTGGAGAGGCTTTGCTGAGCTAATTCAAAAGCAAAGATCATCTGTGCATAAACCCGGGGCAGGGTATCGGTCCGATGAATTTCGTGAAGAAATCTGACCGTGACTGAACAGGCAGCCTGAGCAGGTTTAGCTGCACACTTTAAATGGTCGTCAGAAACCTTAAGGGCATTGGCGACCTCTTTGGCTGCAAGCTGTAGCTGGGTTTGAAAAGCGGGCAGGGCAACCAGTTTGGCACGGAAATCTTCCAGACTGCTGGTGCTGTCCGGGTCAGGTGCTGGGAAATCGTTGATCAGGGCAAATAATTGATCCGGCCCGGTGGCTTCGTTCCAGTAAATCATCGATTCCAGGTAGGTAAGCCCGTCAACAGCTGCTTTTTCACGAATGAATGAAACAAAGTCGGCATCTACCCCATCAAACAGGGCCGCAACCAGGGGAAAGTAATTGAAGAAGTGCCAGTTACGAACCTGGGTGGTGTCTGAACTATCAGGCACTCTAAGTTGTTTGATCAGGCTTTCACGGTTTTCTTCCTGGTCAACATATTCCTTAACCGTCTGCAGAGAACCTTCACACTCGGCGAAGTGCTGGCTGGCATCAATGCAAAGCTTTCGCTCTATCGCAATATCAATGATTTCCTTGGGCTCAATGGCTCCCATAAGGTGATGATGGAGGTTGCCGCCCTTTGGCAACTGATTCATAAATGCCTGAAGAGCAGGGCGATGATTACGAATATGATCAAAGTAACTGCTGGTCTGCTGAAAAGCTTCATTGAGATAGAAGCTCTTGGGTAGAGAGGCAGAAAAACTGCTGCTTGTGACAAAGAGCAGTACGAGCAGAAGGGGGCGAAAAATAAAACGTAAGCTCATATTTGGTCGGCGACTGATACAAGGAAAAAAAGAGTATAGATAGAAATCAGAGCATCCATTGATGGGGTGAAATTTTAGGTTCCCTGCCAAATGTGCATACTTTTTGCTTTACCTCTTTAAAAGCTGACCTTTAAGTCAGAAAAAAAGCTGACGCCGTGTTGGCAAGAACAATAACAAGAGGTAACTGTTATGAATTCATCGACTTTAGCCGTGTCGAGAAGTCCGGAAAAAAAACGATTCGAGTTTCCTGATATCTATATCATCCTGCTCTTCTTTATTGTTCTGGTGGGCGTGCTCAGCTGGTTTATTCCGGCAGGCCAATATGAGAGAGAGACGTTGGCTAATGGTCGGGAGAGCGTTGTTCCAGGCTCATATCAACAGATAGAGCAGACGCCTGTTGGTCCAATGGACATTATTGAAGCCATTCCAGCCGGAATAGAAGGTGCAGCTGCGGTTGTAGTTCTGACACTGTTGGTTGGTGGTGCTGTTATTGTGCTCCAGCGCATTGGCGTGGTCGACATGGGTATTAATCTGTTGCTGCAGAGGATTGGCTCTAGAACTGAACTCATGATTCCGATTCTGGTGCTTGTTTTTGGTGCAATAGCGGCCTTTATTGGAACGCCAGAACTGTCGCTGGCTTACATACCGATCATTCTGCCCCTTATGTTAAGGCTGGGCTATGATTCCATGACGGCTGCAGCAACAGCCATTATGCCTTGTACATTGGGCTTTGCCTTTGGAATAACAGCACCTACAACGGTGGGTATTGGTCATCTTATTACGGGTCTGCCAATGTTTTCCGGCGCCGGATACCGTGTGATGTTTTGGGCCATTATCATGTTCAGTACCACTGTTTTTATTTTGCGTTATGCAAGACGTGTGAAGGCCTCGCCTGCTTCCAGCAGTATGTATGTTGATGATCAGAAATTAAGGCAGGAACTGCTATCAGAAGAAACGACACCGGCTGACCATCAGTACAGCACTTCACTGAAGCTGGCAGGTATTGTCACTTTGATGATGTTTATAGGGATAGTGGCTGCCATCATCATCTTTGGTCTGGGTTTTAATGCGATCTCGGGACTTTTTCTGACCATGGCGGTTATTGCTTCACTGATAGCGGGTCGATCAGGCAACCAGATTTGTGCCGATTTTAATGATGCCATGAAGGTAATGCTGCCCGGAGCCATTATCAGTGGTGTGGCCCGTGGCGTTTCCGTCACGCTGGAGGCCGGTAACACTATGGATACTCTGGTTTTTTATCTGGCTACTCTTATCAGTCAGTTGCCTGAATGGGCCATGGCTGTGGGTGTTGTGATCAGTCAGACATCCCTGAATTTCCTGATACCCGCTGGTTCAGGTCAAATGCTGGTGACTTTGCCGGTGTTAAGCCCGGTTGCTGAACTGGTGGGTATGAATCAGCAGGTGCTGGTGTGGTCTTCCAATGTGGCTGACGGGATTTCCAATATATTCTTTCCAACCAGTGGCTACTTCATAGCTGCGCTGGTTGCCGCCAGAGTGGATTACATCCGCTGGATTCGGTTCTACACACCCTTCTTTATTTTTACACTGGGAGTGGCGAGTTTTGGGGCCGTAGTGGCGAATGCCATAGACTATGGTCCTTTTTAGGGAGGGGGTGCACTGTGACAGTGCCTGATAACCAATATTTGGCTGCATTTGTGTGATTAACCGCCCTGAGCCAAAAAAAAGAGTTACTATAGTCAGGCACGTTATCTTGGAAGATTTTACCTATGTCGTTAAAAGCCCCTGCCCTACTCCTGCTGGCTCTTTTGCTGGGCGGTTGTTCCACTTTGGGCTGGAAAGTGGGGGATATGGCCAAAATCCACTTTGATCTCAATGAGCTCAACAAGGATGGCCTGCGTGGGAGTGGTGAGAACATGACCGCCGTGTCCTACGAGTTCTGTGTACCCGACAAGATAGAGTATGTTGACCAGGTGATGGTCATTGATCCAACACTGGTGGTGTATCGGGATTCTCCGGGCAAAATCCAGTGTCAAAAGGGAGAGTATCTGGCCATAGGGGATACCAACCAGCTGGATTATTACGAAGTTCTGAGAAAACTGGCAGAGCTGGATTATGTAAAGAGTATTCAGGAAGCCACGTTTGAGTAAGAGTAAAGAATCCCTGATGTCAGAGACTGTAGAAACTGAGGAAAACTCTTTACTGGTCAGAAACCCTTTGCTGAGGAGTCTGTACCAGGGGCTGGCGGTGCTTTGCATTCTTTTAGGTATCATTGGTGCTGTATTGCCGCTCATGCCCACCACGGTCTTTTTACTGATGGCGGTCTGGCTGAGTGTCAGATCTTCGCCAAAGCTGAATGCGTGGCTGCTTGGACATCCTAAATTTGGTCCGGTGTTGAGGGAGTATCTTCATGATCGGGCACTGTCGCCCAAAATAGGCTATCGGGCTTTAGCAGTGTTATGGTTAGGAATAAGTATTTCAATCTGGCTGGTTCCACCGATAGCCCTGAAGGTTCTGCTGGGAGTGATTGCATTGGCTGTCAGCAGTTATTTGCTGGTTCTCATGCGCAGGTATCAGCAGTAAGCGACAGTGATACCTTTATCCATTGATATATGGAATCAATGTGCACGGTAAAAGGAGTGACTTATGATCAAGCTGTTACCCATGCCTGCAGATTACCTGGTAGGTATAGAGGTTAAAGGTAAAATCGAGAAAGATGACATTTTGCCTCTGATTCAGTCGATCAGGCCCAAGTTTGAAAAGCATGAGAAAATTGCCGTCTATGTTGAGCTGGCAGAATGGGAAGGCATTTCTCTCGCAGCTCTCTGGGAAGATCTGAAGTTTGGTCTGCCCCACGTCAGAGCCGTGAGCAAAAAGGCGGTGGTGACCGAAAATAAATGGCTGACTCATGCCGTTGAGTGGGCTGACATGCTGTTTCCCGGAGTAGAAGCCAAAACCTTCCCGCTGCATGAAAAGGAACAGGCGCTGGAATGGTTGATGATTCAGGACGATGAGGACTGAAACTCGTCAGCGTTGTTATTACTTCGATTGCATTTCCATACCTTCCGTTTGAATGGTTTTGCTGGTGCTTCTACTGACCAGTATGCAGGCTGCTGTAAGAAAAACTACGGGAGTAAGGATAATGGCCACTCCTCCAGAGACTATGCCAGCAATAGCCCCTGCAGAGAGAGAAAAAGCTGACGGGCAGACATTATTCAAACTGCTGTCGCCAAAAGTGCACATAAGAGATGGAGGCGTCGTCAAGCAGCTGCCACTGGCAGTGTTTGGCATAAAAGGTTCCGAGGGCGTCAGGCTAGCGGGCAACCGGGTTCGGTAAAAGGCTTCGGTAACAGGAGTGAATTGCAGTCGAGCTATTTGTCGGCTTCCTCTCATGGCCACATGAAGGTTGCTCTCTTCGTTGTCTGTTTCTATAAATACGGCGCTGACAGGTTGGCTCAAGCCTGGAAACTCATTGGCAGTGAAACGAGTTTTCTCTGAAAAAGATGAACCATTCCACTCTAGTAAAACAATGGCATTGGAATCTGTATATAACAGGGCGAACTCATTACGGCTGGGATGACGAATCACTTGGGACAAACCGCAAAGGTTCATTTCCTGAGGGCTTTCAGGCCAACTTGCAAGGACTTCTCCAGCAGGGTTGAAGAGATAGAGTCTCTGCTCACGTAAGTCGGTGACCAGGAACTCTCTGCTGCTATCGTTCAGAAATTTCACGCTGGAAGCATTGCGGAAAGAGGGATGACAGATTTCATTGCAGTCGGCCGGCTGGCAGATATTCTCTTCTATGTCCTCCATAACAGAACAGACAGTGGCTGTACTGGATCGTTTATTAATAGTGACTGAAAAATTACTGTTATTAACATCCAGCAGTTCCGGATCTTTTTCGGTGTAATCCAGAGTTTCCTTGACTCTGAAGTGCTCTCTATCCAATCTGGATGAGTCATTCTTTTGAAACACCAGGGTATTGAGCTCACTATTAAAGGTGTCTGTCACCAGTAGACAGTTCTGAGTAGCAGAAACAGCAATGTCTTCTCCCTTGCTGGGGTAGTCAAAGTTACAGGTTCGGGTAGAACACTTGCTACGACATTCCGCTGAACTGGAGCAATCAAAGGCGTTGGGGCCAAGACAGGGAATGCTGCAGGTTCTTGGACTGCCCCCAAACCCCTGCCGTCTGAACAGATCTGCAAAGTCATCCTGGGCTGAGCTATCGGGAGCGGCCGAATTGCAGGTCGAATTGGAGGGCTGGTGAGTCAGGACATAACCATTTTTCTGCACTCCTACAAAGAAGTCATCTCCTGAACTGATGGCAGTGATACGGCCCAGACCGTCACCTTCCTGCCAGCCTCGAGCTTCTAAAAAAGTTTGTGTTTGTTCGTCGATGACGTCGAGATCTGTTGAAATGGCGCAGGTGAGTGAATCAAAGTTGCCCTGACCGGTCAGACTGTACTCCTGATAACCGTTGGTGGTATCGCCATCGTCACTGGTGACCCAAGCCAGGTATTCATTATTGCGGGTGGCCGATAAGGAGTACGGAGCTTCGGGCAGTTGAAGTGAGCCGCCGTATCGCCAGCCCGAACTGGCCTGTTTGGTTTGCCAGGCAGGGGGGCGCACGCCTATCCCTGATAATTGTGTCTGCCATTCCTGTGATGTACCTCCTGCAATGGTCAGCAGACCTTCATGCAGCCAGTAATCACAACTGTTTTCACCGGGCGTGAACTCAAGGGTCAGCTGTGTGCATCCATTATTGGTGGTCTGCCTGTCTTCTGTTAGAAAGAAGGGCCCTGATACTGTTACGGGAGTCTGGCCAATTGAGGGGCAAATAGTGATCTGTCTTGTTTCTTTTGATCCTGAAACGACTTGACCAAATGTGATATGCGCCATGCCATTTTCATCTATTCCGGTACCATCAAAGATAGTGCTTGAAGCGGTAGCTAAAGGTATAACAAGAGCAAGATAAATCAGGTTTAAATAAACTAATCGGATGGCCATATTATCTCCAGTGAATATTAACTAACTTTAATAAGAAGACGTTGACCTGTTAGCTAATTATTAGAAGAAAGCTTTTTGCTCGTTAACTAACTGCGCTGAAGAAAATAGGAAATTTGTTTTATTGATTTTTATGATGGTAGTGTTGTCTATAGAGATAAGCTCAATATAGGCTAGTATGACCTGGTAGTCAGGGTTTGATTATTACCCTCGGCTTGTTTGTTTTGAATGCGAATTAACGTTAATTGATTCTTTTAGTTTAAAGCCAGCAGACTTTTAAAAGCTGTTAATCTGGATGGCCTATGAAGAGTATTCTTTTTTTTCTGTCTTTTTTGATTGTGCAAAGTGCAGCTGCCTCTTCCCTTTTCAGCTACTGGTCTCACTTTGGCGATGTGCCTCTTTATAAAGAAAATCAGCAACAACAAATAATAAGAACCATTAATATCTGTAAAAGTGATACTAGGGAACCTGCGAATAACCTCTAATTTACTTCCCTTCTTGAATCGAGTTCGAAGTAGGACTGAAATCAGAGGTCTCAACCCCTTATTTGTATGATATTTAGCCACTTTCGTGACTTCAGGGCGGACTAACCCTGTGCCCGGATCATTTGATCCAGTCGAACAATATTCGCCAGGGCAAATAAAGTAGACAGTTTATTGTCATTCTTCTTCAAACCTCGATACCTGGCTTTTATAAAT
>NZ_LASA01000108.1 GCF_001562015.1 Endozoicomonas arenosclerae
GTATTTGAAGTGGCTGAGGGTTAGCTCAATCCAACGGTAACATTCGTCCTTGGAGTCCCAGCCGGGCTCCAGACAGTCTGCTTGTGAAAGGAGGCTTCTTACATCCTCCAGGGTTTTGATGAAATGGGTGTTCATGATGATTTTCATATCCTCATCATGAACGACAGTGCTGAAGTCGGCTCATTTCATGTTAGAAACCAGCCCCTTCTTCAGGCTCATTTCATATTGGAAGAGACTGCGACTTGCTTTTTCTGTGACACCGTACCACTATGGAAACAGACTTTTGCTCAATTTCTAATCATCCGTACAAGCTGAAAATAGCGGTTAAAATGCCTTGGACGTTACACCCAAACAAAGGCATTTTCCTGAAGAGAAACCAGTCTCTTTCAATAACAGCTTCATAAATTGAGCTTCACAATAAACAACCTGAGCGGCAGAGAGCTTCTTACGTCGCTTCTGGTGGTGAAAGTTTTTTCACCGAAAGCAATGTCAAGCCGATAAATAATAACAATCAAAACATAGCCATGAGCCGGATGTGTCGCTCTTGCTCCTTTTATAGGAGTGCGAGGCTCACGGCAAAATGAATTATCGAGCCGGAGACAAGATGCCTTTTAAAGACCCTTTCTCGCTCAGCTGTGTGGTGCCGGTATTCAATGAAGGTCCGGTCATTGGTCAGTTTATGGAAGCTCTCAAAGAGCAGATGGCAGCCATCACTGATCAGTATGAAATCGTTGTTGTCGATGATGGCAGCAGCGATAAGACTGTCGAACTGGTAGAACCCTTCTGCGAAGATGAAAGAATCAAACTGATTGAACTATCAAGAAACTTCGGCAAGGAAACCGCACTCACGGCGGGCATAGATGCCTCTTCCGGTGATGCCGTAGTTCTGATTGATGCCGACTTCCAACACCCTCTTGAAATGATCCCCGTTTTTGTTGATTACTGGCGCCAGGGTTATCAGATGGTTTATGGCGTTCGACAGGACAGGGAAAACGAATCTTTTCTTAAAAAGAAAGGTGCCCAGTTCTTCTATCAGATCATGC
This sequence comes from Endozoicomonas arenosclerae, assembly GCF_001562015.1. Classification (GTDB taxonomy): domain Bacteria; phylum Pseudomonadota; class Gammaproteobacteria; order Pseudomonadales; family Endozoicomonadaceae; genus Endozoicomonas_A; species Endozoicomonas_A arenosclerae. The sequence goes on from NZ_LASA01000108.1 coordinate 1,044, forward strand.
ATTCCAGCACAGGTATTGATGTTCCTGCACACGCTGGTGATTTCCGTCTTATGGACAGAGTCGTTGTTGATGCCCTGAAATCCATGCCGGAACGCAGCCGATTCATGAAAGGCATCTATGCCTGGGTAGGTTACAAAAGTATTGGCTTACCATTTCAGGTCAGGGATCGCCTGGCTGGTGAGTCAGGCTGGGGCTACGGCAAGTTGACCAGTTTAGCCCTGTCAGGCATTACGGCTTTTACCACCCTGCCCCTTAGAATCGTTGGTGGCCTGGGGCTGATCATCTCCTTCATCTCGGTTTTCTATGCTTTCTTTATCATTTTCAGAACCATTGTTCTCGGCGCACCTTTGCCAGGCTGGCCTACCGTAATCGTTGCCATCACCTTCATAGGTGGTATCCAGCTCTTGTCTCTGTGGATATTGGGAGAGTATGTTGCGGGCATATTCTGTGAGGTAAAAAACCGCCCCAGGTACCTGATCCAGCGACAGCTGGGCTTTAAAAACCAGAAGGACAGTGATGCAGCTGATTAAGTTTATTGTCACTGGGGGTACTGCTGCAGCTGTACATCTTTTCATACTCTGGCTACTGGTTGATCTGAATGAGCTGACCCCGCTTCTGGCTAACCCTCTGGCTTTTTTACTGGCATTTATTGTCAGTTATTTTGGGCATTCACTGTGGACTTTTAATCATAAGCAGCATGTACACCACAATACTCTGGTGAAGTTTCTGCTGGTTCAGCTGCTCTGCAGTTTTGTGCTCAATCAAGGGCTATACACTCTGCTTTTGACCTATAGCCATTTAAATTATCTGGTAGCCAGCTTTATTGTTCTGGCCGTCATTCCCCTGGTTACTTTTACCTTGAGTAAATACTGGGCCTTCAAATGAAAAGAATAACGTTGTGCGCAGATGATTACGGTATGCACCCTGGTGTTTCAGAAGCCATTCTGGAGCTGGCAGGCAGGGGCAGGATTCAGGCCACCAGCTGCATGGTCACAGGTTCTGACTGGCAAAACCAGGCCCGAAGTCTGACGTCTGTCCAGGACAATGTCGATATTGGTTTGCACCTGAATCTAACCGAAGGGAAAGGTCTCAGCCCAAGCTTCAGGGATGGGTTTCCCAGCCTGAACCAGGTGCTGATTAAAAGCCATTTGCACATGCTGGATAAAACAGCACTCTTTGATGAGATCTCTATTCAATACCAGAACTTCCTGGATGCTACGGGCAGAGCTCCGGATTTTATCGATGGCCACCAACACATCCATCACCTTCCCATGGTCAGGAATGCTTTGATTGGAGTCCTTCAACACTACAAACCAGAACCATCATTCTGGATAAGAAGCGTTATCCCCATGATTCGCCAGGGTGGAGGCCTGAAAAGTTACATCATTGAAAACTCTGGCGGAAAAAGCCTGCTGTATGAACTGATCAACCAGAGCATCAGCACCAATACCTCTTTTGCCGGCATTTACTCGCTGGAACCTGATGCTGATTATCCGGCCTTGATGAAGTCCTGGCTGTCAGACTCATACGACAGAGGACTGATCATGTGCCACCCGGGGAAAACATCAGGCCAGACTCAATTGGATCACCCGGAAGCAAGACAAAAAGAATTCGACTATTTATCCGGACAACAATTCATAGATGACTGCCACCAAACAGGAGTTGATCTGTGCAGAATGAAGCAATGATTGCCGAATCTTCACCCTCTTCCGTTGTTATTAAACACCCTTATCGCTGGCTTTCACTGATTTGCCTTTTTCAATTGGTTTTCTGGACAGTGGGTCCCTGGTTGGTCAGAAACACACTGCACTCAGACACTCTTGAAGGCATAGCCTGGGGCAACCTCTGGCAGTGGGGTTATGATAAGCACCCTCCTCTGGCAGCCTGGGCTGCAGCATTTTCTTCCAACCTTACTGAAACCAGTGACTGGCCTGTCTATCTGTTGGCCCAAATTTGCGTTGTCATTGCCTTCATAGCTGTCTGGAGGCTGGCCAGAGAATACCTGACAGGAGCAGGAGCACTGCTGGCTGTTTTCCTTCTTCAAGGCATTCTCTTTTACAGCAACAGGGTAGAACGAGTCACACCCGATACACTGCAGCACCCGATCTGGGCTCTGCTCGTCCTGACTTTCTATTTTGCTGTTACCCGCCAATCCCTTGGATATTGGCTGCTAACCGGAGTCATGGCCGGGCTGGCCATACTCACCAAATATCAGGTAGCCGTTCTTTTTGCGCCTTTATTCATAGTGCTTCTGATCACCAAAGAAGGCAGAAGCGCTCTGTCATCTGCAGGCCCCTGGTTGGCTGGCATTATTGCTCTGGTCATTGCCTCACCTCATATTTACTGGCTCTGGGATAACAACTTTGCAGCTGTGAGTTATCTGGAAGAAAACTATGTAGAAAGTGAGCGTTACGGCACGGGCACTCACTGGGATCATTTGATTTTCCCTTTGAACTTTATCAAAAACAATTTTGGCAATGTCATCCTGCTCCTTCTGTTAATGATCCCTTTGTTCCGAGCCCCCAAGCTTCCCATCGTCTATGACCATTTCAAGAAAACTTTTCTCATAGCCATAGCTACAGGTCCTTTTGCATTCACTCTGCTGTTTGGGTTTATCACCGGAGAGAAGCTGGTACCTCGCTGGGCAACGCCTTATTTTGCCTGGCTCCCTCTACTGCTTCTGGTTTGGGTACGCCCACTGATTGATTATCAGCGGTTTAAAAAAGTCGTTTTCTGGTGCTTGTTCACCGGAGTCCTTCTGGTTTCATTGAGGTGCAGCTACCTCCTGTTCAAACCCCTCATTGATGACGAATACTGGGACTCTGTTGAGTTCATACCACTTCGGGCTCAAATGCTTAAAGCCGAGGAGCTATGGTCTCAAAACTTTGATCATCCCATGCCATACCTGGGAGGTCTTCACTATCATGTTGCGGAACTTGTTGCATACAGCCACAACCGCAGAACCATTCCCTTTTTTGGCCTTAATCCCGTTGAAAGTCTCTGGATGGATGAAAAGGATTTCCGCAAGAATGGCGGAATTATTGTCATGGTGGATGGCAAGCGATACTCAAAGACCGTGAGACAAAGACTGGAAAAGAACTACCCCCAGGCTGAATTTCTTGGGAGGTTCGCATTTGAGCCTGTTACCAAGATCAAAGTCGAGAACAAACCCAAACTGTTTGTGGAATATTATCTCTTAAGGCCTGAACACCTGTAGGCACCTTTAAGCAGGCAACAATGAACTTAGAAAAGCACTCATTGTCGCCTGCCCAGCTTCAGACTTTCTGTTTCTCAAGTAATTGAATATTTTGAAAGAGATCGTCACAACTCTGCTTCAGCTGGAACCACTCTTTCTCAGAAAGCTGCATCTTGTTGTATATCTCCATGGGTATGCACTCAGCATCCTGCCTGATGGAATGACCTTTCGCAGTCAAGAATACCTGCTTGCTTCTTTCATCCAGTGCACTGACCCTTCTTTCCACAAGGCCCTTGGACTCAAGCCTTTTCAGTAAAGGCGTTAAGGTGCCACTATCCAAATTCAGCTCTTCACCCAGCTCATTCACCTGACAGCCTTCCCTATTCCAAAGCACCATCATCACCAAATACTGAGGGTAGGTCAGATCCAGTTCTATAAGCAGGGGGCGGTAAGCTCTCACCAGTGCATTAGATAGCCTGTAAAAAGAAAAACAGATTTGCTGGTCAAGCTTCAGGAAAGATTCACTCATAGGGCAGTCTCAAATGGATTGCACACAATTTACTTGACAGCATGCTAATCGTCCATTTAAATTGCACACAACTAAATTGCGTACAACTATAAATATAATACTGTTTCAGGAGGAAACATCCCGTGGCAAATACACTCCCAACACCATTCACTTTGGCCTTTTTGCTGATGCTGGTCTTCAGCATGACGTCATCTGCCAGCAAGCAGCCTGAATCACAAGCATTTGAAATCAACCATAAAAGCTTCGGATGTATACTCGAAATGGAACCTGTTCGTGGTCTCTACGTCACAAACCTGCTGGGAAATAACGAAGCATCATTATCGATAGCCAGAGCCAATCAAGGGGGTGATTACCCTGTAGGTACATTAATACAACTGGTACCCGGTGAGGCCATGGTGAAAAGGGAGAAAGGCTTCAGCAAAGCCAGCAGAGACTGGGAGTTTTTCAATCTGGAAGTCACAGAAAATGGCACCCGAATTCAACAGCAGGGAACCCACAATGTTAAAAACCTGTTTGGACAACAGTGCCTGGGCTGTCACCTAAAAGCTGAACCCAAGTGGGATATGATCTGTGAGACGGATCATGGCTGCGATCCACTCCCCTTCACACGGACAATGATCACAGCTATTCAAAAAACAGATCCCAGATGCCCCAAGACCCCGCTGACACAGGAAGAAAAAGAGGCTTTGACCTATCTTTTCGGAAATGAGTAAGAACCGGAGAATCTTGAGTGGCCAGAAATGGCCACACATAGATCACTGAACTTTAATAACCCGGCTGGTAGTGCCTTGGGTAAGAATCTTAACCTTATCACCGGCCGCAAAGTTCACCGCTGGGTCAGCCTGTTGAACAACAGAAACATAAGAACCATCATCCAGTCTGACGGTCAATTCCACACCCTGCTTGGTAGTGATTTTCTTCTCAGCCATGTTACCAAGAACACCACCAGCAACAGCACCAGCAACTGCAGCAATAGCGCTTTCACGCTGACCACCAATACTTGAAGCGGCAATGCCACCTACCGCAGCACCAGCCAGAGTACCGACTTCACCCTGGGTACCTTCCAGCTTAACCAGTCTGGATTCGGCCACAGTACCAAAACGAACTGTCTGCATTTGACGGGCTTCAGAAGCTGAATAGGTGGTTCCGGTCTGATCAGTCATACAACCAGCCAGAGAGAATGAGAGCAAGAAGACGATCCCTGCCTGTTTAATCCTGTTATTCATAAATGAGTCTCCCAGTATGTTTACCTTCCGTTTCCTGTCCAGTTTAGATGCTTAGAATGGAAAATAGTTCGAAGGCCTGCTTCGCCGTGACGGATTCACTGATATCCGGCAATATTTCCGGTGATCATAAAAAGAAAGGGCTGAATCAATAATGAATCAGCCCTTCTCTTCTTCTTGATCAGTCAACCCAGACCCGGGCATTCCTGAACATTCTCATCCAGGGGGAATCTTCGCCCCAAGTGTCCGGATACCAGCTATGCTGGACCGACCTGAACACCCGCTCAGGGTGAGGCATCATGATGGTGACCCTGCCATCCGCAGAAGTCAGACCAGTGATACCTTCCGGAGAGCCGTTAGGATTGTATGGGTAACGATCCGTTGCCCGCCCCTGATTATCCACATATCTCAGTGCCAGCTGGCCACTTTGAGATAGCTTCTGAATCTGGTCTGCCTTCTTGAATTCCGCAAACCCTTCACCGTGAGCCACAGCAATTGGCATTCTGGAACCTTCCATACCGCGCAGCAGAATGGATTTGCTCTGCTGAACTTCTACCATAACTGTTCTGGCTTCAAACTGCTCAGACTGGTTGCGGACAAAGTGTGGCCAGTGCTCAGCACCGGGGATCAGCTCGTGCAGGTTAGACAGCATCTGACAACCGTTGCAGACACCCAGAGCAAAGCTGTCGGCACGATCAAAGAAAGCTGCAAACTGGTCACGCGCCATACCGTTGAATAGTACTGACTTGGCCCAGCCTTCACCCGCACCCAGGACATCCCCGTAAGAGAAGCCACCACAGGCTATCAGTCCTTTGAATTCAGTGAGATCACGACGACCGGAAAGAATGTCACTCATGTGAACATCCACAGCATTGAAGCCTGCTTTGTCAAAAGCAGCTGCCATCTCTACATGGCCATTGACGCCCTGTTCCCTGAGGACAGCGACCATCGGCCTGTTGCCCGTAGCGATAAACGGAGCAGCAACATTGTTAGAGATATCAAACGGCAGGGAAGCATGCAGTCCAGTGTCATTATCGTCCAGCAGGTTATCAAACTCCTGACGTGCACACTCAGGATTGTCCCTCAGTGCCTGCATGCGGTAGCTGGTTTCAGCCCACCAGCGCTGATGCTTCACACGGCTTTCGCTGCTGATCAACTCACCATTGAAGGTAAAGTTGATACGCTGATCAGAACGCAGGGAAGCAATAGTGTGTGTGCACGACCCCAGACCCAGCTCAGCCAGGATATCCTTGACCTTGCCCTTATTTTCGCGACGAACCTGAACCACAACACCCAGCTCTTCGTTGAACAGGGCCGGGATAATCGCAGACTCATTGCCCGCCAGCTTGTCCAGACTCACTTCAATACCGGTATGACCCGCAAAAGCCATTTCAACCAATGTTGTGAACAGACCACCGTCAGAACGGTCGTGATAGGCCAGCAACAGGTCTTCTTCGAGACATTGCTGAATAGCATTAAAGAAGCCTTTCAGATCTTCTGCTGAAGTAACATCAGGCGCCTGATCACCAATCTGACCATAAACCTGTGCCAGGGCAGAACCACCCAGACGGTTCTGATCACGACCCAGATCAATCAACAACAGATCGGTTTCGCCTCTATCAGTGCGCAGCTCTGGGGTGACAGTCTTACGGATATCTGTCACAGGGGCAAAGGCAGAAATAACCAGAGAGAGAGGCGAGGTTACACTCTTCTCTGAATCACCGTCTTTCCAGCTGGTGCGCATAGACATGGAGTCCTTGCCCACTGGAATAGCGATTCCCAGCTCCGGACACAGCTCCATACCCACAGCCTTACAGGTTTCGTAAAGCTTGGCGTCTTCACCCGGGTGACCCGCAGCGGCCATCCAGTTAGCAGACAGCTTCACATCACCCAGCTTGCGAATACGGGTACTGGCAATGTTGGTAATGGCTTCACCAATAGCCATACGCCCAGATGCGGGTGCATTTATCAAAGCCAGAGGTGTTCTCTCACCCATGGACATGGCTTCACCGGCAAATGTATCAAATGCCGTAGCGGTCACAGCACAATCAGCCACAGGGACCTGCCAGGGACCCACCATCTGCTCACGAGCTACCAGACCGGTAATTGAACGATCGCCAATGGTAATCAGGAAGTTTTTACTGGCTACTGTGGGCAGTTTCAAAACCCGTTCACCGGCTTCTTCCAGAGAAATACCGGCAAGATTCAGAGCATTCTGCTGAATATTCTCAACCTTTACGTCACGGTGCATGCGGGGAGGCTTACCCAGCAGAACATCCAGAGGCATATCAACAGGCTTGTTTTCAAAGTGACTGTCTTCCACCAGCAGGTTCATCTCTTCAGTAGCTTCACCCACTACGGCATAGAGACAACGCTCACGCTGACAGATGGCTTCAAACAGCTCCATATTTTCTGGAGCCACAGCCATGACATAACGCTCCTGGGATTCATTACACCAGAGCGCCAGCGGCGACATACCTGGCTCGTCGTTCAGAATATCCCTGAGCTGGAAATGGCCACCACGGCCACCATCACTCACCAGCTCTGGCAGAGCATTAGAAAGACCGCCCGCACCTACGTCATGGATAAAGGCAATAGGGTTTTCATCACCCAGCTGCCAGCATTGATCGATAACTTCCTGACAGCGACGCTCCATTTCAGGGTTATCACGCTGAACACTGGCAAAATCCAGGTCTTCCTTACCCTCACCTGAAGTCATGGAAGATGCAGCACCGCCACCCAGACCAATCTGCATGGCCGGGCCACCCAGAACAATCAGTTTGGCACCGACAGGGATATCCCCTTTCTCAACGTGATCAGCTCGAATGTTACCGAGACCACCCGCCAGCATAATCGGCTTGTGGTAACCCCTGACCTCGTCACCTTCAGCACCTTTGGCAGTTGTTTCAAAAGTACGGAAATAACCACAGAGGTTGGGACGACCAAACTCATTGTTGAAGCCCGCACCGCCCAGAGGTCCATCCAGCATGATATCCAGAGCAGTAACAATGCGCTCGGGCTTACCGTACTCTTTTTCCCAGGGCTGTTTGTAACCCGGAATATTCAGGTTGGATACGGTAAAACCTGTCAGACCGGCTTTGGGTTTGGAACCACGACCAGTCGCACCTTCATCACGGATTTCACCACCCGCGCCGGTGGAAGCACCAGGCCAGGGAGAAATAGCGGTGGGGTGGTTGTGGGTTTCCACCTTCATCAGGATATGAATGTCTTCCTGATGATACTGGTAAGATTTCTGGTCAGGGGATGGGAAGAATCGACCGGCTTTGGAGCCTTCAATAACCGAAGCGTTGTCCTTATAGGCAGAGAGTACGCCCTCACTGTTCATATTGTGAGTGTTGCGAATCATCTGGAACAACGAGTGATCCTGCTGTTCACCATCAATGGACCAGGTGGCATTGAAGATCTTGTGACGGCAATGCTCAGAGTTGGCCTGGGCAAACATCATCAGCTCAACATCAGTAGGGTTCCTGTCCAACCCCTGATAGCTGGTGACCAGATAATCAATTTCATCTTCAGCCAGCGCCAGTCCCAGTGACTGGTTTGCTTCTGCCAGAGCTTCACGCCCCCCTTCCAGGATGTCCACGCGAGTCAGTGGAGCGGGCTCTGTTTCAGCAAACAGCTGTTCTGCTTCATTGTCTTCAGCCAGAACAGCTTCGGTCATACGGTCATGAATCAGGCTGGCCACTGTTTCTTTCTGTTGTTCACTGAGACCTTCCTCAGCTTCAACAAAATAGGCCAAACCCCGTTCGATACGATGAACCTTGCTCAGACCACAATTTTCAGCAATGTTTGTGGCTTTACTGGACCAGGGCGAAATGGTGCCGGGTCTTGGTACCACCAGAAAACGGGTTCCGGAGCACTGTCCTTCCTGCATCCTGGGGCCGTATGTCAGGAGCTGTTCCAGGATAGTCATTTCCTGGTCGGATAGCGCCTCATCGACCCGGACAAAATGCTGGAATTCAGCAAAGACGCCGGTAATTTCAGGGATCCTGTGTTGCAGGGTTTCCAGCAGCTTTTGGCTGCGAAACGGCGAGAGAGCCGGAGCACCACGCAAAATCAGCATGTTAAAAACTGTCCTCAACTGGACTCAGGGAGATAATCAGGGCGGTATGATAATCGAAACTCCAGTATGGAAACCAGTGATTGATCTACGGATCTTATCAATATTGAGCTCACAAAATTCAATAAACCGCTTAGATGAGGATAAAGACCACAAGAAGCCCGAATCTCTCCCGCTGATTTATGTCCATAAGCCATCGGATCAGCAAAGTTTCAAACGCTTCTTCTCTGCTTTTTTAGCTTCCCGTCTGGCCCTGAAGAATGAGGAGATCATTTCGCTGCACTCTTCCTCCAGAACACCTGGGGTCATTTCTACCCGATAGTTCATATAGGGCAACTCCAGAGTCCGGCTCTGGCTGACCAGAGCTCCCGCCTTAGGCTCCAAGGCCCCAAAGACCACCCGTTTTACCCGGCTGTGAATGATGGCGCCAGCACACATGGTACAGGGCTCAAGCGTCACATAAAGCTCACAGTCCACCAGACGGTAGTTTTCAACATGAGCTGCAGCTTCCTGAAGTGCCATGACCTCAGCATGGGCCACGGGGTTACAGCCACTGATCGGTTGATTGAAGCCCCTGCCTATAATTTTACCCTCTCTGACAACCACAGCCCCAACCGGAACCTCATCCAGCTCACGGGCTTTTTCAGCTTCCTTCAGGGCTTCCTGCATCCAGACATCATCAATGCTCTCTTTTTCTGCCAAAAGAATCTCACTACTCAAAAAAAAGTTGAAACAAGTATACAGACGTTCGTCACTTTGACCGATAAAGGCTCTTATTGGGTAAAAGACTTTAATCAGGCTCTGGAGTTCCGGAAGAGATACCCACACTGATGGCGATGTTCCGAATTCTCCGACGCAACTCAAAAGAGCGATATATACTAAAAGTTAGTTCTCGTTATTTCAGTTTCTGACTAAGTACCATTGGAGGGTATGATCGAATGAGTTACAAGCAAAATGTAGAGGAGAATCTACAGCATTTTGCAGAGAGCATCGGTCTAGGCGAGCTCAGCTTAAATGAACACGATGCTTGTGGTCTCTGTTTTGATGATACCCTGATCGTGAATATGGAATACCTGGAAGAAGACGAAGCTCTGGTGTTTGTCTCTTCGGTAAAACCCATGGACGCTCACGACGACGCCAAAACCAGCCTTTACGAAAAGCTCCTGTCACTGAACCTTCAGCACCACAGCATGCAGGGCGCATTCCATGCCCTGAACCATGACAAGTCTGAAGTTCTGCTGATTCGCTCCATGCTGGCCTCTTCCGACTACGGTAATTTTGAATCCACCCTCGAGAAGTTTGTAAACACTCTGGAGTGGGTTATTTCCGAAGTCGACAACACCGAGAGCGATGGCACTGCAGCACCCAAGGAAAGCGGACCCAAGACTCCTCCTACCGCACCAGGCGGACCTGGAGATATGGGCATGATGGTCTGATTCTTGATCCTGGCATCAAAAAAGAGGGCTTATTCAGCCCTCTTTTTATTTCTAGCGGATCAGAACCAGCTCTCACCCTAAACTAAAAGAATGAGAGGCAGAGGAGACAGGGATCGTGGCCGAAGCACTTAACTACCTCACATCAGCGCTTCAGAGTGCCGTTGAAAGCAGCCGTTTAGTCGATATTCGTGGCCGTGTGACCGAAGTACAGGGCATGATCATTAAGGCAGCCGTTCCCGGCGTGAAGATTGGTGAACTGTGCGAGCTTGTAACCCCTAATGATGAGAAAACCGGATTCGCTGAGGTGGTCGGCTTCCAGGGCCATGAAACAGTACTCTCCCCCATGGGTGAAATCATGGGTATTTCCTCCACTACCGAAGTTATTCCAACCGGCAAAGTACACCATGTAGGCGTTGGCCCTCATCTGCTTGGTCATGTTCTAGATGGCATGGGCAACCCTTTGAACACGGAAGCTTTTGACGGTGTTGAGCCTGAAACCTGGTACCCGGTTTATGCCGACAGCCCTGACCCCATGACCCGCCAGATTATCGACAAGCCATTACCACTGGGTTTGAGAGTTCTTGATGGCGTACTCACCTGCGGTGAAGGTCAGAGGATGGGTATATTTGCTGCTGCCGGTGGGGGTAAGAGTACGCTGCTCTCCATGCTGGTTAAAGGTGCAGAAGTCGATGTCACCGTCCTGGCGCTGATCGGTGAAAGGGGACGGGAACTCAGGGAATTCATTGAGCATGATCTCGGTCCAGAAGGTGTAAAAAAGTCCGTAATCATTGTGGCCACATCCGACAAATCTTCCATGGAAAGGGCAAAAGCCGCTTATACCGCAACGGCTGTGGCTGAATACTTCAGGGACAAAGGCAAGAAAGTCTTGCTGCTGATGGATTCCGTAACCCGTTTTGCTCGTGCCCAGCGTGAAATTGGTCTGGCGGCTGGCGAACCTCCAACCCGTCGAGGTTTCCCTCCTTCTGTATTTGCCACTCTCCCCAAATTGATGGAACGAGCCGGTATGTCCGATACAGGCTCCATCACCGCACTCTACACCGTACTGGTAGAAGGCGATGACATGACAGAACCCGTGGCAGACGAAACCCGATCTATTCTCGACGGTCACATTATTCTTTCCCGGAAGCTGGCCGCAGCCAACCATTACCCAGCCATTGATGTGTTATCCAGCGCCAGCCGTGTCATGAATGCCATAACCCCTGAAGAGCATAAAGCTGCTGCTGGTAAGCTCAGGGAACTGCTGGCTAAATTTGAAGAAATTGAACTGCTGGTAAAAGTGGGCGAATACAAAGCCGGATCGGATGCAGTTGCCGATGAAGCCCTGCAAAAAATCGACGCCATCAGAACCTTCCTTAAACAACGTACTGATGAGTTGAACGATTACGACGCCACTATTCAACAGTTGCGTCAGGTCGTTGGGGTTTGATCTGAATGCTGCATGAACTTCTTAAAGTCAAACAGATTCGGGAAAAATCTGCCCAGGATGAAGTTCGCAAATGTGAATACCGACTTGAACAGGCCCAGCTGGACGTCAAAAACAAAGAGCAGGAACTGGAAGAGTACATAGACTGGCGCTGTAAAGAAGAACAACGGCTCTACGATAACATTATCAATACCGAAGTGAAGCAGAACGACCTGGATCAGCTGAAAGCCAAAGTGGCCCAGATGCGAGAGAAAGATGTCCTGCTGGAACAAGCCATTAACGAAGCTAAACAAAAAGTCGTTCAGGCCAAAGAAGAGCTGGAGCAGGCTCGGGAAGCTCACATGAAGGCCATGCAGGCTGTGGAAAAGTTTGAAGAGTTCACCAAGGTTCTGGATGAGGAAGCGGCCAAAGAAGCTGCCCGCCTGGAAGACCTGGAAATGGAAGAATTTACTGTTCGCCCCAAATCCTAGGGTGCACAGATTACAAGGAGGCGAACCATGCAGCCCACTAATCAAAACCAGAATGTTCAGCAGAATACCAACAATAACCAGCCCACCCAGAATCAGAGCCAGAAAGTGTCTGAGGATCAGGCTTCCGACTTTTCCAAGAAAATGAAAAAGAAGGAAGACCCTAAAAGCGCCAAGGGGGAATCCAAGGATGATCAAAGCCTTGAAAGCCTGATGGCAGAACGCAGAAAATCGGCCAAGGAAGCACTGGAAGGCAAGTTCAAGGATCAAGGTGGCCGAGAAGGACAGAAAGGCCAGGAAGAAGGCGCAATGCAATCCCTGCTTGATGGCAATGAACATGCTATAGGTCAGGTCAGGGAAACCCAACAGGCTTCAGAAGCCCAGCTCAAAAGCATTCAAGCGGTGAGCGGCCCGAAAGAAATCAATGAAGTGATCAACAAGCTTGTCGACAAAATCATGGTGTCTTCAAAAGATGCCATTGAGGGTGCAGAAGTTCGTATCACCTTGAAAGACAACATTCTGCCTGGCACAGAGATTCGGATTCAGAGAGTTTCCGGTGAACTGCAAGTTACCATGAATACTTCTAACGCAGATTCCCATAACTTCCTGGTGGCCAACGAGGCCAGCCTGATGAAAAACCTGGAAAAGCTTGGTGAAAAAGTTCAGGTCAACATCAATATGTCTGGCGGCGGTGGCGAACAGAATGACGGTCGCTCACAACAGGAATACGTGGGTGAAGAAGAACAGGAAGAAGATGATTCCTGATCCGGGTCTGCCGAGGTAAACACTTATGGAAGCTACACCACTGGAGTTTGAATCAGTATCTGCAACTGAGCTTCAGTTGGGACAACTTCTTTGCAATCGAAAAAACCGCTACCAAATTCAACTCAACGGAACAGAGTTTACTGTCTCGTTAGAAGGATTGGACAACCAGACGTCCACATGGCAGGCAGAGATTGAACTATCAGGATACCCCAGTAAACTCTACCTCGGGCAACAAATTCTCGACTTCCTACTGCCTAAAAAGCTGGACCATCAGGTCATTCAGAAACTTCCCTCTGCACTCAGAGATGCGACTATCAACAGCAGCCTGACACCCATCTTTAATTTTCTGAGCCAGATGTTGGGACAATCCGTTGCATTGAGTCATCTTAAAGAGGCAGAGCCAACCGATTCGACTTTAATTTCAGTCAATCTGGAAGCCGAAAACATCAGCACCCGAATTCAGATTGAACACTCAGAAGTTATTGAGAACCTGTTGAAGTCAATTCCACCTCATCAATCCATCCAGCTGCCCGATATACCTCTATGGGTATCCCTGCAAAAAGGCAGCACCGTACTAACCCGCAGTGAACTCAATCACCTGGAAGCAGGCGACATTGTTTTTCTTGAAGAGCATGTCAACGACTCAGAGGTGATTGTCAGAATCAAACAGAATGCTGCGTTTATGGGCACTCTGGAGGATACCCGGGTCACTATTTCACAGAGGCTTCAGGCTATGGAAGAGCATTCTGCACAAGAACAGACAGAGCATGAAGAGTCAATGCCACAGGAAGATGCTCCTCAGGCACCTGCGGCACCTCTTGATCTCCATGATCTGCCCGTGACACTGATGTTCGAGGTCGGAGAACAGCAGCTGACCTTCGCAGAACTGCAGAACCTGACTCCCGGCTATGTTTTCCAGCTCAGTAATCCTCTGGAAACACCGGTCAAAATCAGAGCCAACGGCCAACTGATAGGCAAATGCCAACTGGTAGAAATAGAAGGCCGACTGGGAGCCCGGATCACAGAGCTTACAGGTAAGGAGGCTGGCCAAGAATAGACAGCTCGGCCTAAAGTCCAGAAAGAACGGCCAGGGTTTTGCATTGAATTTATTTAAATAGGTCAACTATTCGCACAAATCCAACGCAAAACCTGACTCGTTCTACTGAACTTTATGCTCGAGCGCAATTCTTGGTCAGCCTCCAGGGCTGAATCCTAATAATCAGGCTGTACATCCAGTAAAGCAGGTTCCCGCCATGGAAAGCGGCATACTGAATCTCACCAGCCCGTTCTATTTAATGGTGCCTTTGGCACTGATGGCATTGATTCCCTTCATGGCCGTCATGGGCACCTCATTTCTGAAACTGGTGGTGGTCTTTTCGATTCTCAGAAACGCGACCGGTCTGCAGCAGATTCCTCCGAACATTGCCATGAACGCTCTGGCGATCATTCTGACACTCTACATCATGGCTCCGGTAGGCTATCAGGCTTATGAACTTCTTGAGCCGGAAAAACTAAATTTTGATGATCTCTCCTGGATTGAAACCGTCAAACTGGCCAGTGAACCTTACAAGCAGTTTCTTAAAGACAACACCAATGAAAATGAGCGGAACTTTTTCCTGAAGTCGGCTCGACTGCTCTGGCCTAAAAAGTATCAGCAGGAGCTTTCGGGCGATGACTTTATTGTGCTTCTGCCTTCTTTCTGTATCACCGAGCTGACCAAAGCTTTTCAGATTGGCTTCCTGCTTTATTTGCCCTTTATCGTGATTGATTTGATTGTCTCAAACATCCTGTTGGCCATGGGTATGATGATGGTATCCCCCATGACCATTTCACTCCCGTTCAAGTTGCTCCTGTTTGTCCTTCTGGACGGCTGGACTCGCCTGATACAGGGACTGATTCTGAGCTACGGCTAGGGGAACAACATGGTAGATTCCGACATTATCCAGCTGACAGCCCAGGCTTTAATGCTGACACTGATTCTCTCAATGCCGCCGATCATTGCAGCAGCTGGTGTCGGACTATTGATCAGTTTGATTCAGGCACTGACCCAGATTCAGGAACAGACTCTGCCTTTTGCCTTTAAATTGATTGCCGTAATTATCAGTATTTTTGCGACAGCACGCTGGCTTGGCCTTGAGATCTACCACTACTCATTGGCCATCATGAACAAGATTCCGGACCTCTGAGCGCGCCATGGTCATCCCAATAGACGAGCTGAAAGAGTGGTTCTATGTGTTTACCATGGGCATGCCCAGAATTGTGGCACTGTTCACTCTGATTCCCTTCCTGCACAAGAGAATGCTCGGTGGCGCCATGATGAGAAATGGTATCTGCGCCTGCATGATTCTGTTTCTTCACCCGATGCTGGCTGAGCACAAACCGGATGAAACCATCACCATTTACGCCACGGCCGGATTTGTTCTGAAAGAAGCCTTTATTGGAGCCATTCTTGGTTTTTGTATCACCATTCCCTTCTGGGCATTGGAATCGGCTGGTTTCTTTATAGATAACCAACGGGGTGCTTCTATGGCCAGTGCCCTGAACCCGCTGTCAGGAGCAGAAACATCCCCAATGGGTGTGCTGTTCTCTCAGGCTTTCACCGCCATATTCATGGTCAGCGGCCTGTTTTTGTTGCTGTTACAAAGTTTGTTTATCAGCTACGACGTATGGCCTGTATTCAGCTTTTATCCCAAGTTGAACCCGGAAGCAGCCACCTTCTTCCTGAATCAGTTTGACTTGATTATTGGTCTGGCCATGTGGCTTGCTGCCCCTGTTGTAATCTCCATGTTCATTACTGAATTCGGTATTGCCCTGATCAGCCGCTCGGCACCCCAGTTGAACGTATTTATTTTGGCTATGCCCATTAAATCGGGTGTAGCTGCAGCTATTCTGGTGGTTTACGTCAGCACTATTCTGAAGTTGGCGAAAAAGCATGACGAAGGCATTCCCATGATTTTCAGAACGGTGGGAGAGCTCTGGAAATGAGTGGTGAAAAGACAGAAAAGCCCACTCCCAAAAAACTTCGTGATGCCCGCAAAAAAGGACAGGTAGCCAAGAGTAAAGAAGTCTCCAGCACCTTCGGCATTATCGCCGTGGTCTGCACCATCTGGTTTATGAGCGATATGTTCCTCAACACCATTCAGGAAATGGTGATCCTCCCCGCCACTGTCTACAACGAGAACTTTAACGACGCCTTCAAAATCGTAACCCAGGGCATTCTGGAGAAAACCATTGAACTGTTGCTGCCACTGGTCATGGTTTCAATGCTTTCTGCCATCATAGGCAACATCATGCAATTTGGTTTTCTACTGGCAGGTGAATCCATAAAGCCAGATATTAAAAAAATCAGTCCCATTGCTGGCTTCAAACGTATTTTTGCCATCAAAAACCTGGTGGAATTCTTCAAATCCGTTATCAAGATTGTGTTTCTTTCTATTGTTGTTTACTTCGTTATAAAGGGCAGCCTTGGCGACATGGTTAATCTTCCCTATTGTGGCAGTGACTGCATTCTTCCCGTTGTTGGCGTTTTGATGAAGAAGCTGCTGATCTATGCCATTGCCGCTTTTATGGTCATTTCAGTGCTGGACTTCCTGTTCGAGAAACAGCAGTTCACCAAGCAAAATAAAATGTCCAAAGATGAAGTAAAACGAGAACACAAAGAGATGGAAGGTAGTCCGGAAATCAAAGGTAAACGTAAAGAGATTCACCAGGAAATTCTGAACGAAGCCGAGAACACCAAGAAGTCTGACGTAGTCATCAAAAACCCGACTCACCTGGCCATCGGCCTGCATTACAAACAGGACGTTACTCCACTGCCTGTTGTCACAGTTAAAGGCCAGGGTGGACGAGCACGTTTCATTGTTAAAATCGCAGATAAAGAAGGCATACCAGTCCTGGAAAATGTGCCTCTGGCCCATGCCCTTTTCGATACCGACATTGCCAGCTATATCCCCAGCGACTTGATTGAACCCGTGGCAGAAGTATTCCGTTGGGTTGAAGACCTCAAGGAAAAGCAGGGGCAATCCGATTAACCCGGAAATTTCATAAAGTGTCGATCTTCTGCGGTCTTTCACCTAGTGAAAGCGGCTTTATGAATTTTCCGGGTTACGTTTTTATGAACTTTTCACAAGAATACAACTCTCAACAGCCTCTGTATTCAGCTTCCATGCTTATTCTTAATAGGTAAGACGTTACACAGTTGGCATTTGAAGCGACTACTCCTCAAACTGTCAGTACGAATGGAAGAACGCCTCTTCCACCTTTCGATTAACGTAATACATTTGGCTCTTAATGGATTCCGGGGAGTTATCCAAACAACACTCCCAGAAGACCGGTTAGAGCTGCTTTCCCGCGCTTCTTGATATTGTGCAGGCACTCGAAGAAACCCAAATACAGCGGTAACTTCTCTTGTGATATACCCCGATGAGGACGCAACCAGGAACGCAACAGCGACCAGAACCCCTCCATTGTATTCACATGAATCTCATGAAAACCGTCGCCGTCCTCATCTCGTGCATATT
>NZ_LASA01000109.1 GCF_001562015.1 Endozoicomonas arenosclerae
CAATCATTGGGCGGTGGAGAATAATCTGCACTGGATTTTGGACGTTGCATTTTCAGAGGACGCATGTCAGATAAGCACAGGAAATGGGGCTGAAAATTTCTCCATTCTGAGACGGCTTGCGCTGAACGCTATCAAAGCCAATAAGGGAAGTCGCAGTATCAAGAGTCACCGGAAGCTAGCAGGGTGGGACCATAAGCACCTGAAAAAGCTGCTTTGCTCAGTCGTTCTGAATTGATGCAATTGCCCTGTCCTCTTGGTCTCTTAGGCCACTTCATCTTCATTGAATGTTTTTATATTGTCAGTGCTATTTGCCGAATCTATACGACATTAACAGTGCTTTAACAACTTCTGGTAGAACATCTACAGATAGGAATGACTCAGTTGAGTAATATGCACTCATATTATTTCTGTATTTCAAGGGCTTCCTGAATAAAGAGTCTTTTGCAAAGGAGAAAACAATGAAAAAAGTGCAATTCTTCACCAATGGAGAGGTGACAACCTATCTTGATCAATATTCCAGAACCTACCTGGAAGAACAGAGTCAGCTTCTGAATCAGGGGTTTCTTACAATTGGCGAAGTTGTTGAAGCTGAGGATGTTGCTGAAGCATTTCATATTCATCACCAGAGCTATGGCAATGAATTTAAAGAAATGTCTTTTCTCAGCATTTTGGGTGGTGTAGCGGCGGCCATCTAGAAGAAAAGAAAATGAAGTGGTTTTTATGGGCTGGCTGTTTCGGATTCTGCCAGTGCCTTTACCACCACTTCCTGCACATTGGGAATAGCTTCCCCTTTGCAGTAGCGTGCCTGGAGGTCATACGCCATTTTTTCCATAGGTGCGTTGCGGTAGCCGCAAGCCTGAACTTCTCCTATGTATCTTTTGAGAAAACCCATATCGCCCAATGCTTTCCATTGACAGATATGCACCAGCTCATGAAAATGATTGCTCAGGTTATGCAATGCTTTCCTTCTGATGAAAAAAGTGTCTTTGTAACTGATGCCGTCCAGATCGGGGTGAGCAAACAGTTGTCCAAAGCCAGCCAGTGCTTTTGTTTGGGGTCTGGGGATATCATCCACAATCACGTAATAACTGTTCATTAGCAGTTCGGTAGGGAAGTAGGCTGCCATGGACGAGAGGCCTATGCATGAAGCTCTTTTGTGCCGGTGTTCATCAATCAGAGTATCAATCCACTCGTTGTAGGTATCCAGAAAAGCTTGTTCCCATTTCCGGGTAATCTCTGGGGAGGGGTCTTTGACTGAGATCTCTCGGGTTCTGATGCCTCGCACCATTTTTTCTTTCATGGATTGGCCGACCGCAGCCAGCATATAGGACCTTTGCTCCTGGTTTTCAGGCTCAATAGGGCCCTTAGGGGACTCCAGGGCTATCTGGGTCAACTGATTAAGACCTGTAGCCTGGGTTTGTCGAATAGCGAGATATGAGAGTCCTTCCTGGTTCATAGCTTGATGTCTTCATCCTGAAAGATCGTATTGACTTAGACAATAGCCTCAACCGAAAAGTTCCATTTAACAGTCTGGTGGCACTGAAGCATTGATAGGCTTTTTGGCTAAATACAGAGCTTTTTATTCATCAGGAAATAATAAAATGAAAAATTCTCTTAATCTGAACGCTGTCAATAAGCTGGCTGAGCTGGATCAGTTTTGGACGCTGTTTGACGTTTATATCAATGAGCTGGCAGCCAACGCCTCCCAGGGCGATGAATTTGATCTTGAATATTTTTATTCGGATGCACACAGAGGCGATATAACGTTTCTTCTCCAAAGAGAAAAGAACCCCATAAGAATACACTTTTTCGAAGAAGGGGAGGTTATCCTGGGCTTTATCATGTACATGACTAATTTTGATGAAGATAACATGTGCTATCTGATGGAGTATTACATAAAGCCAGAGTATCGAACTCAAGGTTATGGTAGACAGTTTTATGAAAAGTCAGAAGCGCATATCAAAGATGAAGGTGCTTTGAACATTGAGCTGACCCCTACCAATGACAAGAATGCTGAGTTCTGGACTGGGTTGGGTTTTGTGAAGTCCGATGATAGAGATGAAGACAACAAGTTCTTCTACAGGAAGTCTCTACAGGGTGAATGACAACTCTGAAAAACTTTTCATAAGACTAAACGATGCTTGCTGATCGTCAGCCAGTTTACAAATCTGTGTGAGTGAAGAGGCGATTCTTTGGTAATCGATTGAGAGTCCTGTGAGGTCTGACTCAGTAGTGATATGCTCATGCTCTATAGATAGGGAAATCTTCAGGTGTTTATGAAGGGCTCATCCTTTTTACCTGATTCAGGACACCGTTGGTAGAAACAGGAATTTAACAACACTCCATTTCATGTTGAGAGGACCAGTGAATAAAATCGTTCCCTCACTTGTCCTCTCATTAGCAGTGGCATTGCCAGGTACTTCCTATGCCATGCGCTGTGGCACCCACCTGGTTCAGAAGGGAGACTTGAAGTATGAGGTCTCTTCCAAATGCGGTCAGCCGGAATACCGGGAGTCAACGGGCTATATTGATGAAGAAAGACGAGGTAAACGCATCAAGGTACTGAGCCTTGAAGAGTGGGTGTATAAAATCTCCAGCAGTTATTATCGCCTGGAGTTCAAAGGGAATGAACTGGTCAACATTGAGTCCAGGGGCCGAATTTAACAAGAATCGACTATCCCTCCTGATTCCTTCAGCCATCACGATTCCAGCCAGATTTTCATCTGGCAGACCTGATGGCTCTCTCCGGATACGCATGACAAGTGACGGGCATATCGATTATGGTAACAATGTTGCCGCTCTGTCGCAGATATCAAGTGACCCGATACGGGTCAATGATCTTCAGATGGGTACTGAAGTCTGTGCCAAAAGCATGGGCTGGTATCAATTCAAACCCTGAAAATAACATCCTATAAAATGGGTACTAAAGACCAGACAAGGAGCAATAATGCTGAACCCTGTTACTGCCAAAGCAGTGATTGATCACGCCCTGTTTATGGGGGCGGATTTTGCTGAACTGTTTGTAGAACATCACCAGACCAGCAGCGTACAGCTGGTGTCAGGCGAAGTTGACAAGATTAACTCGGGTATCGATTTTGGTATCGGTATTCGCCTGTTCTTCGGCCATAAAATCCTCTATGGCTACACCAATAGCGCTGACGAGCAGGAATTGAAGCGAGTCACTGCACTGTTGGCCGCTAAAGATCAGCGTGACCAGATCGCCAGTGCCGGTGCCCTTAATCTCAATAAATTCCAGGATCACCACCCTTGCATTCAGGCTCTGAGCCAGAGCACCAACCTCGACTCCAAAATTGCTTTCCTGCGTCAGGCTGACGAAGCCGCCAGAAAACAAAGCGAGAAAATTGTCCAGTTTATGGGCAGTGCCCTGCAGCGCGAGCAGCGTATAGAGATCTTTAACTCTGAAGGTCTGCACATTGGCGATACCCGCCATTACACCCGTTTTGCAGGCAATGCTGTCGCTCAGGAAGGTAATGAACAGTCTACCGGTTTTGAAGCCCCCGGAGCTCTGACTGGCTGGGAGTTAAATGAACAGTTGGATGCCAAAGTGCTGGGCGAACAGATTGCCAAGCAGGCTTTGATCAAACTGAATGCCGACGCCTGTCCTTCCGGTGAAATGCCGGTGGTGATTGGTAATGGTTTTGGCGGTGTTATTTTCCATGAGGCCTGTGGCCATTTGCTGGAAACGACATCCGTCGCCAAACAGGCTTCTGTTTTCCACGATCAGATGGGTGAGATGATTGCCAACCCGGTTGTTAGCGCAGTGGACGACGGTACTCTGGGTAATAAATGGGGTTCCATCAATATCGACGATGAAGGTATGGCTACCCGCAAAACCCAGTTGATCAAAGACGGTGTTCTGACCAACTTCATGGCCGACAAAATGGGCGCATTGAAGACAGGTTTTGAAAGAACAGGTTCTGGTCGTCGTGAAAGTTATAAATACGCGCCAGCCTCCCGTATGAGAAATACCTTTATTGAAGCCGGTGACAGTTCGCTTGAAGACATGATATCCACCATTGAACGTGGAGTTTATGCCAAGAAGATGGGAGGCGGATCGGTTCAGCCGGGAACGGGTGAGTTCAACTTTGCCGTTCAGGAAGCCTATCTGATTGAGAACGGTAAGATCAGCAAGCCACTGAAAACCGCCACTCTGATCAGTACAGGGCCCAAAGTGTTGAAAGAGATCAGCATGATTGGTGCCGATCTGGATTTTGCTGCGGGCATGTGTGGCTCGGTTAGCGGCGCTGTCCCTACAACCGTGGGTCAGCCTGCTCTCAAGGTAGACAAGATCACAGTGGGAGGTGGTAACTGATGAGCGAACAGTCCAAATTGCAGCAAGCCATTGAGCACGTCTTGAGCGCCGTGCAGAGCAAAGGTGCCCAAGCCGACGTCATTGCCAGCAGCAGCAACAGCTTCTCCCTGAAAGCCAATAAAGGTGAGCTGGACGAGTATAAAGTGACTTCCGGACAGGTCATTGGTGTTCGTGTGGTTCAGGATCAGCGAGTGGCTACCAGTTACTCGGAATCTCTGGAGCCTGAAAGCCTGGATCAGATGCTCAACAATGCCCTGGACAGTGCCCGTTTTGCCAAGGTGGATGAGCATCAACAGATCAGCTGTCTGAACAGCAATATCAAGTCCGATCTGGAAGAAATTAATCAGCCGGATACTGTGTCTGTTGATGACAAAATTGCTTTGGCTCTGAGCCTTGAGCAAGGTGTGACCAGTAAACCTTACGAGCCCAGTTCTCCCTATAACGGCTATGGCGAATCAGAAAGCCAGCTACTGATCGCCAATACCCAGGGGACATTCTGCGAGCACAAAGAGCGGTCTTTCAGCTGTTATGCCTATACCTTGCTGGAGAAAGACGGCAAACAATCAATGGATGGCGCCTCTTCCTGTGGAAGAAGTTTTAGTGAACTGGATTCAAAGTTCTGCATCGACCACGGCTATGATCTTGCTTTTGATTTGCTGGAAGGCGAGCCAGTCGCCACCGGCAATTACAGTGTTATCTTTGAAGTAGACGCCTTGAGCAGTCTGTTCGGTGCTTTTGGCCTTTGCTTCTCCGGTGTCAGTGCCATGAAAGGGGTAAACCCCTGGAGAGAAAAACTGGGTCAGTCAGTGGCCAGCCCTTTGTTTAGCATGACCGATAAAGCCTACGTCGAAGGTGGTATGAATATCTGCGCCTTTGACAGTGAAGGCTTTGCTGCAAAAGACAATCAATTGATCGAAAAGGGTGAATTGAAGACTCTGCTACATAATAGTCACACTGCAAAAGCTCTGGATGCTGAAAGCACAGCCAGTGCTTCCCGTGGAGCCAAAAGTAGCCTGGACGTATCGCCACGTCATAAGGTTATTGCTGTGGGCAGTTCAAGCAGTGCCGAAGTGACCGGTGGTGAGTACCTGGAACTGGTCGATCTGGCGGGTGTGCATTCCGGAGCGGATGCCATCAGTGGCGACTTTTCATTTGGTGCTTCCGGTTTCCTGTGCAGAGACGGTAAACGCGTTCAACCCGTTCGTGGTATCACCGTAGCAGGCAACTTCTATAAGATGCTGAATGAGATCGACGCTATGGGATCGGTACTGGAGACTTCCCAGTCCCGCAACTTCTATTCTCCTGTGATTCGTTTTGCTCGTTTGAGTATTGGTGGGAAATAGGCTGAAATTTAACAGTCTGCAGTAAACAGTTAGGGAGTCTCTGAGAGGCTCTCTAACTTCTGATAAGAATAAAATAATAATGAATAAGATATGTTAAATAATCTTGCTGAGCATAAACGGGCTGTGTATCTCACCGCAGGTATTATGTTTCTGATAAGTCTTTTCATGAGTGTAGATATTCAAACTCAGGAAGAGCCTGGCCACGTTACTGTCAAGGCGATATCACTGTTTGGTCCTTTTATTATTTTGCTCTGCTCGCAGGCTTTGAAAAGATGCAGGGGGCAAATCTCTCGTCCTATGATCTACAGTATTTCAAGCTTGATCATTATTGTATCTGAAACTCTTATTACTAAATTAATGTCTGGTTAATAATAGAAAAATTTAATTTGTTAAGGTCGTATAATGAAAAAAACAATAGTGCTTTTAATGGTGCTTTTTCTGTCTGGTTGTGTGAGTAATGCTTCAAAGAAAGTATCAGAAAGCTCTAGTAAGCCAGCTAAGTCTCCTTCTGAAATTAATAAATTATTCTTAGCAGCTAATAAAACTGCCTGTATGGATAGTGAGAGTGTAAATGAAAGCTATTGTGTTTGTGTTAGTAATACTCTAGCAAACATTGTTCCTATGAGTCTGAAAGAGTCAACACTTAATAGTAGCTTTAAAACGAATGCTAAGCTTGCAGGAATAATGATCGCGAATGGACCAAAGCTATCAGATTGTGAAAAATACAGCGATAGACCAAAAGCCCCAGATGATGTGCTTATAACAGAGGTTGCTAAAAAAGTACTATCTGAAAATAAGAACAATGTTTTGACCCCCCAAAATAGAGAAGACATTAATCCAACCTTAGAACTTGGGTATCAATTTGCTATGGTCCCATATGATGTTGAGTCTCCAGCAATGTATTTCAGGAGACTAACAAAAATAAATGGTGATGATTTTTATTTCTCAACTGTCAATAAGGATGAAACAATTGATCAGTTAAATAAATACCTCTATGTTTTTGGTAAGGAATATTATTTGAGTAGAGCGGGGGAATATAAAGCTTCTAACCGTGATGAATGCCAGTTTATCATTGGTGAGTGTGAGTATATTTCTAGGGAACCTGCGAATAAGTCCCTGATCATGAGATAATAATCTCAGCAGCTTGATCAGAGGTAGTCATGGACCAACAACTCTCTTTTTCCGACAGTGAATTCAGCCAGAAGCGACGCAGAACTCGTAGGGAAATTTTTCTTGAAAGAATGGAGGTTCTGATTCCATGGAAACGCTTAGAGGCCGTAATCGAGCCCTATTACCCTAAGCGTGGCAACGGAAGACCTCCTTATCCTC
>NZ_LASA01000110.1 GCF_001562015.1 Endozoicomonas arenosclerae
CCGGTGAATATGCACGAGATGAGGACGGCGACGGTTTTCATGAGATTCATGTGAATACAATGGAGGGGTTCTGGTCGCTGTTGCGTTCCTGGTTGCGTCCTCATCGGGGTATATCACAAGAGAAGTTACCGCTGTATTTGGGTTTCTTCGAGTGCCTGCACAATATCAAGAAGCGCGGGAAAGCAGCTCTAACCGGTCTTCTGGGAGTGTTGTTTGGATAACTCCCCGGAATCCATTAAGAGCCTAAAGGTTAATCCAGATATTCCAGTAAGGCTTTATACCGGGTTAAAGCCTCTGGTTTGATCGAAAAGCAGGTTCGCGGGTGCTGCACTTCGGCATCAATAAAACCGGCTTTTCGCAGAATACGAAGGTGCTCAGAAATAGTGGATTGAGCCAGTCCAAGATTGCTGACCAGATCACTGCCCAGACACTGTCCCTGGGACAGAATCTTCAAAAGCCGTATACGGGCTGGGTGGGAAAGCGCTTTGGCTGCAGCTGCCAGAGCCTGCTCCTGAGCGTCATCAAGCTCAATCTGGCAGACATCGGTTAAGCATTCAGTGGTCATATCTATAACCGTCAATCGTCGAATGACGATGATGGTATTTTTTATCCCTTTGACTGTCAAAGGGACTTTTACTCTTTGGATTGCCAGTTCTACTTACACCGAACGGTATGGGAGATAACGCTCATAGATACCCCGTTCATCCTGAGCTTGTCGAAGGATGCTGGAAATACACTTCGATAGGCTTAGTGTGAACGGTTTGGGGTATAACAGCTTGGTTGTATTAATAAACGGCTTTTGTCGTTATCATTAAGGAAGGCTACTTACTCGAAACTATTTCATTCTGACAGGCATCTAAAGTCTTCTGCATGACATTCAGCGACAAAAAGTGGCTCGAATACTGAAACTGTAAACCTAAGTTCGTCGTATATTGGAGTAGAACAAGAACAACTCGATGGAATAAAAATGCTACTCAATGATGGAACTGCCTCGAACAGAAAACCCGATGAGTGTTGTCTCTCTATCGATATCAGCCGACATCTTCAGGCGCTGATCAACGAGTTCTATGATGAAAAACTTCATGAGTTCGATTATGAGCGCTGCAGGAACTCTCAGGAGTATTACAGAGCGGTTCTGTTTTCGCGGCATTTAAGAAATTTTGACCCGTTTATTTTAACCGCAGATCAGGATCGGTTAGCTTTTTGGCTGAACGTCTACAATCTGTTGTTACTTCACAGTGTCTGCTTTGCCGGGGTCAGTGGCAGCCTGAAGGAAGTGAAGGGCTTTTATCAGGATCATACCTATAACATTGGCGGTCACATCCTGAGTCTTGATGACATTGAGCATGGCATTATGAGAAAAAATGCCAGGCAGCCCAACAGTATCAGCCGTACTTTCAAGAGAAATGATTCCCGCCGCAGCCTGGTTTTGTCACAGCTCGATCCTCGCCTGCATATGGGTCTTTATTCGGCCTGCTTTTCTTCACCTGCGCTCAGGGCTTTTGCTCCTGACTCTGTTGAAAGCTCTCTGGCCAGTGCCACAAGAGATTTTCTGGAACGTGAAGTAACACTGAGTGACGATGGTCGTTTGCTGAATCTGCCGCCTCTTTTTAAATGGTATCAGGCCGATTTTGATGATCAGGGTGTCATACGCTTTCTGGCCAGTTGGCATCCGGATCGTGGCTTAGTGCAAAAGCTACTGCAGAATACTTCCGTCAAGAAAAGCTACAGTCCTTATGACTGGCAGTTGAACCGGATTGGGCAACAGCAAACCGTTTTTGCATGAGGGCTGGTCGTATTGCAGGAGGTGGGGTTATCGGGGAATTTCCTGTCTAAAATGAAGGCTTATTATGATTCAAACAGGGTGGAAGGGTGGCTCAACGTGCTGCGGATGGTGTCAGGTGGTTTCTGTTTCTGGCCGTATGTTTGCACATTGCCCCTGTGTTCGCTGGTGATCATCAGCTTACCCTGTTCTAGTCATCCAGTGGCAGTCAATGGACGCCACTCTCTCAGGTTGTCTTAACGCTTGATACAAGGAGTGGTTCTGTCAGTAGCTTGCCACTCAACGATTCTGTTTCGACAGCCTCTCTCTATGAAATCTGGCCATACTTGTCTCCAAGGGTTATCAAGGAACCGGTTGCTCGTTGTCCGAATAAGAAACAGATATCGTTTTTTGAAAGAGTGTCCGGTAAGCCAGTGTCAGCGTCGTTCAATGTCAGAGCGGCTGGAGGCGTAAAAAAGGCAACGCTCAGTCGTGATGACTCAAAAGATAAAGTGCATGATATCCCTAACCATGAGTGGGATTCATCACTCAGGCTGCATGAAAGTCTTCGCTGTTACCTGGCGCAGTATGATCTTTTTATTGAAGCTCAAACCCTGGAAGAGGCTTCAGAGCAGGTGCAAGACAGGCTGACAGATTCTCCGGTGGAGGATAAATTACCCTTGGTCAAACAGATGTCAGATCTGACATTGGAGTTAATGGACCAAACAGATGCATTAGGTGACCAGATATGTCAGAGGGAAGCCTCGGCCGTGGGCTATATTGATCTTCTATTCAGTACCGATTGCAGATGGAAAGTTACGTTATGGAGTCGGGGTGGAGTCTTGCAGGGGATTGAGTTTGAGCATAGAGGTCGTTCATACCTTCTCTGGACGGGTGGCAATGGTACCAGGCGTCTGATAAGGAAAAGATCCGAAGTGACCATTGGGAGCAGAGAGCAAAGTCCTATCGGTAAGTTCAAGAAAAAATCGTCCAGCTCTAGTCTGCCTGATGCAGATTCAATCCCTGAGTCAGACACTGAAGTTAATCTGGCAAGTGGTAATACCTTGTATCAATCGGTCTGGAAGCTTTGGTTCAGCGCAGGGTTTTTCCTGCTATCCCCAGTGTTATCAGGTGCTCTGCCTGACTACTGGTCCTATTGAAAGTATTGTAGAGTGAGCAGCTTGAGCTTTGTCATCCGGATGACCTTCAGAAAATGATCGGGTTAAGAAAAATTCATTGTGCCCTCTCTGCAACCGTTTCCTTATTGCTCGCAGGTTGTGTACAGGTGCCAGATTCACCAGCCTTCAAACCTTCTGCGGAATTTCCAGAGTTTCGATATGAGAACTTTGATGAATATGTGGAGTTCACCCGCAACTGGCTGAAAGAGAACAGGGCCTTTATCAGCGAAGATGCTGAGGCAGAGCTTAATGCCAACGCCCCTTATGAAATTAAACCTCTGAAGCAGGGCGAAAAACGCAAGGGCATTCTGCTGGTTCATGGGCTGGGCGATTCTCCATACTCCTTTGTTGATGTAGCTCCAGCACTGGCAGAACAAGGCTTTCTGGTTCGAGTAGTTCTTTTACAGGGGCATGGTTCCAAACCCGCAGACCTTATCCCCGAGAACAGAGATGCCTGGCAGGAAATGGTTGAATTCCATACCCGTCAATTACGGGGCGAAGTGGATGAACTCTGGCTTGGGGGCTTCTCAACCGGCGCAAATCTGGTAACCAGTCTTGCCCTTCAGCAACCGGATATAAAAGGCCTGTTATTGTTTTCCCCCGGTTTCAAACCCAAGAGTTCAATGGTCTCTCTGGCACCTTATCTTTCAAAGGTTAAGGACTGGGCTGATATCGATGAAACCGACAACTACGTTCGCTATGACTCGCTGGCCGTTAACGGTGCCGGTGAGTACTACAAAACCAGTGCAAAAGTCCGCGAAGACTTGAAGGCAGAACCTTTTAACAGGCCTGCGTTTATTGTCATGAGTGAATACGACAGTGTGATTGATCCGAAAGGGGTTCTTGAACTGTTCGAGTCACGCTTTACTCATCCTGACAGTCAGTTCTTCTGGTATGGCAATGACCCTGAGAGTCAGGACACCAGAGTTTCTGTATACCAAGGCCGTATTCCAGAGTTGAGAATCAGCAACTTCTCCCACATGGCGCCTCTGTTTGCCCCCGAAAACCCGTATTACGGACAAAACGGCAGCTATCGTATGTGTAATAACGGACAGCTGGGCAAAGCTGCAAAAGAATGTCCGGTGGCTGAAGAAGTCTGGTATTCAGCCTGGGGCTACCGGGAGAAAGACAAGACTCATGCCCGCCTGACCTGGAATCCCTACTTTGATGAGCAGATGTCGGTCATCCATCAAATACTCCATAAGAAAAGATAAAGTCACTGAGCTGACTCCCTCCGGGCCTTAGCCCCGGGGGATTCCCTTCCCGTTTAAAAAACGACCCCTTGTTTTTTGTGTCAGTGAGCACACGTATTATTCATTGGAAATTCACTTTTCTTGCCTTGACACTCCCTGCGTACATCTATCTAATTCATTTCAAGACAAAAATGTATCAAAATAATCGAAAGTGACTTACTGATATAAAAACGAAATACCTCAATGGTAAAAAGGGAGATGTAGAGTTTGAATGAGAATAAAAACGACATTTCGCGTTTTCTGATGCAGGCAACCCTTGGCGTAGACCGTAAAACTATTGATTACGTCCAAAAACTGGGTAAGGCAAAATGGCTGGATAAACAGCTTAATGCATCGGTCGACATTGGCAATGGCTACGAGTACAAGACCACAGAAATCTGGCGTTATTTCCGCAGTGAGTTGAGAAAAACTCACGGTGAAAGAGCCATCAATGGTGATGGCAATGACCCGGCTCTGCCTTATGAGTGGTACTTTCAGATGGCCTGGTGGGACAGGGCTCTTTCCGCGCCCCACGACAGTGACGATTTGCTGCGTCACCGTGTTGCCCAGGCATTGAGTGAAATTCTGGTGGTGTCCCAAAACTCTCAGCTGGACCTGGATTCAGTAGCGCTGGCCAATTACTACGATATCTTCTATCGCCATGCCTTTGGCTCCTATGCCGACATTCTCTCGGAAGTTTCGTTGCACCCCTGCATGGGGTTCTATCTGTCGCACATGAACAACAGGAAAGCGGTGCCCGAAAAGCACATTCATCCTGATGAAAACTACGCCCGGGAGATCATGCAGTTGTTCAGCATAGGTTTGTTTGAGCTGAATGCTGATGGTACTCGCAAGAAAGACAGCTCGGGCAGGGATATCCCCACTTACGATAACCGTGACATCAAACAGCTGGCACGAGTCTTTACAGGATTGAAAGCGGCCAGCTATGACTATGAGTGGCGGACGTCGTTCTTCGATTACCACGGTAGCAGCATCAACTTTGACGACGATGTCAGTAAAACCTTCAAGACTATCCCGTTCGTGAATATGTCCCGTCCCATGATCGTTGATGAGAAGTACCACGATCGGGGGCCAAAAGCGTTGCTTAATGGCCATATTAAATTGTCAGGGGGAGAGAACGGACAAAGGGAAGTCCGGAATGTAGCGCAGATGTTGGTTTCACACCCCAGTGCCGCCCCGTTTATTGCCCACAAATTGATTCAGCAGCTGGTGACATCCAATCCCAGTCCTGACTATGTAAAGGCTGTAGCTGAAAAGTTCGGTAGCAAAGGGGATATGAAAGCTGCTCTAAGAGAGATTCTTACCCACCCTGAAGCTTCCCGTCCCATGAAGATGAAGGCGCCCCTGTTCAAGGTAACCCAGTTGCTCAGGGCATTTGATGTTAACACGCCCGAACAGAAGCCCTGGATGATTGGGGCTGACATCAAAAGAACTACGGCTCAACTGCCGATGGCAGCCCCCACTGTTTTCAATTTTTACAAGCCGGATTACACCCCTCACGGGCCGATCGAGAAATCCGGAATGGTGGCTCCCGAGTTTGAACTTCTCAATTCAGCGACATCGGTTTCCTGGATCAACATGATGTACAACTGGTTTTTTGGCGAGTATTACCCGGCGGTATCGACCCAAATCAGCAGTACACGAAAAAATGTACCCGAACTGGATGAAAACCTGCTCTTCTCTGACAGCAGAAGTCGTATGAGACCGGACTTCAGATACGAAACCCAGTTGGCCAGACAGCGGCGGTTTGATGATTTGATCGCCCATATGAGTATGGTGTTGTGTGGTACTGAAGAGTGTGAGGTGAAAAAGGAAATTAAAGAGACGATTTCCCAGTACCCGGGAGAGGCTGGATATGTGGTACAGACTGTTGCCTTCATGATTGCCATCTCTCCGCAGTTCGCCATTCTGGAGGCCGCAGCATGAAAAAGAAAACAACGAATCTCTCAAGGCGTGAATTCCTTAAAAACACTGGACTTGTGATGGCGGGCTCCGGGCTCCTGTTTTCAGGGCTCAGTGGTTCGGTGATGGCTGCCGGGCAGGGTGTCAATCGCAAGAAAGCGTTGGTCTTCATCATGCTGGATGGCGGGAACGACAGTTACAATATGCTGGTTCCAACCTCTTCTGACGACTATCGCGACTATCAGCGCAGTCGGGGCAATCTGGCTTTGGACAAGAAGAGTCTGCTGAAATTGAAAGGCTTTTCCGACAAGAACAATAAGGACTTCGGTCTGCACAGTTCCATGCCGGAAATTCAGAAACTGTTTGAAGATAACAAACTGTCGTTTATTGCCAATGTTGGGCCGATGATCGAGCCGGTCAGCAAGGCGTCTTTTAATAACAATACCGTTCAATTGCCCGTGGGTCTGATGTCACACTCCGATCAGTTTCGACACTGGCAGACTTCCCGTCCTGGCGAGCGGGTGAATCGTGGCTGGTTTGGTGCTTTTGCTGACAAACTGCAGGAGGGTGCTCCAGACAGCCAACTGCCCATGAATGTCTCTATGGCTGGCAGTAATGTCATGCAGGATGGCGTGGACAGAACCAGCTATGCCATTACGGATAAAGGCAGTGTGGGTATGGTGTTCAAGGACTCAAACTCAGCCAGTGACCAAACCATGCAGTATTTTAATCAGCTGGTTGAAAGTGGAGTGGACAGTATTCTGAGCCGATCCTACAAAGATCCGTTCAAGCAGACCTATGCCTCTTTTACCCGTCAGGCGCAGAAACACCATGAGACCTTCAGTCGTGCTACTCAGGACATCCGGGTTAACACCTCTTTTTCGGATAAAAAGCTGTCCCGGGATCTGAAAATGGTGGCTCGTACGATAAAGGCCGCAGATCGCCTGGGCATGCCACAGCAAACCTTTTTCCTGCGCTACATCGGCTGGGATCATCATGACGAGCTTTTGAAAAATCATGAGCGCAAGCTGAAGATTGTCAGCCAGGCCATGTCCGAGTTTCAGCTGGCTCTGGAAGAGCTGAATGTAGCGGATCAGGTGATTACCTTTACCGGTTCTGATTTTGGCCGAAGCCTGACGTCTAACGGCAATGGCACCGATCATGGTTGGGGCGGTAACACCATGATTATGGGTGAGAACATTCATGGTGGACAAATATTTGGGGAATATCCCTCCCTGGCTTTGGGCAGTGATCTGGAGGTCAGTGATGGCATTCTGATCCCGACAACCTCCACTGATCAGTTGTATGCAGAATTGGCGATGTGGTTCGGTTTAAAGAAAAAAGATCTGCCGCGTCTGTTCCCTAATATTGAAAACTTTTACTCACTGGAAAGTAACTCAGCCCCTCTGGGAGTAGTTAAAGCGTAAAGTCTTCAATGTGATCACTTCATCACTGCTGGTGATGAAGTGATCATGAACTTTATGAACAAAAAAGCCTTTATGCCCGCAAGCTTCTTGCGTCTTCGGTTATTACTTAGGATGCCTTTAACGGATCAGTAAATAACGAATAGAAACAGGATTGATCAAATGGGCATCAGACAAAACTTCCGCCGTATTCTGGCGGGCTCAATTCTGGCTACCGTGTGTGTTTCAGGTGTCAGCCAGGCCGAAATCATCAATAAAGCGCATTTCCTGGTACCCGGTGGTGCCGGTGGTGGTTGGGACTCCACAGCCCGTGGCATCGGTGAAGCCATGAACCGTTCTGGTATCATTGATAAAGTCAGCTACGAAAACATGTCAGGCGGTGGCGGCGGTCGTGCCATTGCTTATCTGATTGAAACCGCTGAGCGTCAGAAAGACACTCTGATGGTGAACTCCACGCCCATCGTGATTCGCTCTCTGCAAAAAGTATTTCCCCAATCCTTCCGTGATCTGACACCTGTTGCCGCTGTTATTGGTGACTACGGTGTACTGGCCGTTCGTGCCGACTCCGAGATCAAGACATTTGCTGATGCTCTGAAAATCTTTCAAGGAAACTCCCGCAAGCTGAAAGTAGCAGGTGGTTCCGTTGCCGGTAGCATGGATCATTTGATTGCCGCCATGATCTTCCAGGCTGCGGGTGAGAATCCTCGTAAAGTCCGCTATGTACCTTACGACGCAGGTGGTAAAGCAATGGCCGGTCTGCTGTCAGGTGAAACCCAGTTGCTGGCCACTGGTCTGGGTGAGGCGCTGGAAATGGAACGCTCCGGTAAAATCCGCATTATTGGCGTAACAGCTGATGAACGTCTGCCTTCTGCTTCAAACATTCCGACCTTCAAGGAGCAGGCTGTTGACGCTTCCTTCGTGAACTGGAGAGGTGTGTTTGGTCCTCCAGGGCTGGATAATGACAAAGTGGCGGCCTACGGCGAATTGGTCAAGAAAATGTACGACACCGAAGAGTGGCAGAAAGTCCGTGATGCCAACGGCTGGGTAGAAATCTATAAGCCTGGCAACGAATTCATGGCTTACCTGGAAAGCCAGGAAAAAGAGCTGGGCGCGCTGATGAAGCAAATGGGCTTTCTGTAAGCGACACCTGAAGGTCATGGCTGGCTTGAGCCGACTCAGTCAGCCGTGGGCAGAAAATCATTTTATTACCCCGAGTAATAAAATGATTTTCTCAACCAACAAGAACTATTCAACATTCAGATATTCCCCATGAAAAATACTATGAATGCCACCAGGGTAGGGGCGCTGCTGTTTCTGATTTTGGCCCTGGTCTATGGCTATAACGCCTATCAGATTCCTCTTCAGCCCTGGAGTATGGATGAACCTTTTACTTCCAGAACCCTGCCAATTTTTCTCAGTGTCATCGGCTCTATTGTTGCCCTGTTGATGCTGATCCTGCCAGACAATGATGCCCAGTCTCCGGCTGAATGTTTTTCCGGTCCAGGCTGGAAGGTGACCATAGCTCTGCTGGTTCTGATGAGTCTGTTTGGTGTAGCGCTCAAGCCTCTGGGTTTTCTGGTTTCAACAACACTGTTTCTGCTGGGCGGCTACTGGTTGCTGGGAGAGCGCCGTATAAAAGTACTGTTTCTGGCCTCTGTACCGGTTGCTGTTGGGCTCTGGTTTCTCTTGTCTCGGATTCTGGGTATCTACCTGGCGCCCGGCGAACTGTTTATCTAAGGAGGTAAGTCATGTTTGAAGGAATTACCGCCGGCCTGGCCACAGCAATGGCCTGGCAAAACCTGATTTATGTCATTATTGGCTGCTTTGCCGGTACTTTTATCGGCATGTTGCCAGGGTTGGGGCCAATGTCGGCCATTGCCCTGATGATCCCTGTTACTTATGGCTTTGATCCGGCTTCCGGCATGATTCTGCTGGCGGGTGTTTATTACGGCGCCATCTTTGGTGGATCTACGTCGTCTATATTGATCAATGCCCCTGGTGTTGCAGGTACCGTTGCAACGTCGTTTGATGGCTATCCACTGGCCAGAAAAGGTCAGGCGGGTAAAGCTTTGGCTCTGGCGGCCTACGCTTCTTTCAGTGGCGGCACCATTGCCGCTATTTTCCTGCTTCTGGCTGCCCCGATGCTGGCTCAGGTTTCCCTGAGTTTCCAGAGTCCTGATTATTTTGCCTTGATGGTTCTGGGTTTGACTGCTGTAGCAGCTTTTGCCGGTAAGGGTAATGTTTTGAAAGCCATCATGATGGCGATTCTGGGACTGATGCTGTCTACCATCGGTACCGACCAGTCCAGTGGTATCCAGCGTTTCACTTTTGGCAAAATGGATCTGATTGATGGCATCGACTTTCTGCTGCTGGCTATGGCGACTTTTGCCTTGGCAGAAGCTTTGATGTCGGTATTCAGGCCTGATAAGGGCGGTCCGAGCAGTGATCAGCTCAGTAATATGGGGAGCCTGAAGCTCAGCAAGCAGGAAGTTAAAGAAGTAGCGCCTACTGTTGCCCGATCTTCCATTCTGGGATTCTTCACGGGGGTTTTACCGGGTGCTGGTGCAACAATCGCTTCTTTCCTGGCTTACGGCATGGAGCGTAATCTGGCTTCTGCAAAAGAAAAACTGGGCTTTGGTAAAGGCAGTCTGAAAGGTCTGGCAGGCCCGGAAACGGCGAATAACGCCGCCTGCACAGGTTCTTTTGTGCCTCTGCTGACGCTGGGTATTCCCGGATCTGGTACCACTGCTATTTTGTTGGGTGCCCTGATTTCCTATGGTGTTCAGCCCGGGCCAAGACTGTTTGTTGAGCAGCCTGAGGTGTTCTGGTCTGTGATCATCTCCATGTATCTGGGTAATCTGGTGCTGTTGATTCTGAACCTGCCATTGATTCCATACATTGCCAAGCTGTTGAATATGCCCAAGCAGATTCTGACACCGCTGGTTCTGTTCTTCTCCCTGACCGGCGTTTATCTGATCAGCTTCAATACGTTTGATATCCAGATGATGGTGCTGTTTGCTGTTGCTGCCCTGGTCTTGAAACTGATGAGCTTCCCGATGGCTCCCATGATTCTGGGCTTTATTCTGGGCGGTATGATGGAAGACAACTTGCGTCGTTCATTGATGATCAGCGATGGTTCTCTGAGCTTCCTTTGGGAGCGTCCAATCACTCTGGCCATTATTTCCATTGCGGTTGTCGTGCTTCTGGTACCTGCTATTCAGGCCTTCAGAAAAAAGCCTGAGGCTGTGGAAGCTACTGCATAATCTGTTTTTGTTGTTGAAAGAAAAAGCCTCCAGTTGAAGATCCGCTGGAGGCTTTTTTACATCAGGCTGTTTGAGCTTTTGGTTGCTCAGGGCTGATGGTGTTCCAAAGCCATCGGAACAGATCCCTGACTTTGTATTTATGCCTTTCAGTCACATTACCCACCAGAACCGTGACAATCATAATGCCCACAACAATGGCCAGGTGTCGCCATACCGAAGTAATTTCTCCCGGGAATACGGCTGTGAAGAAATTCATCAGAGGGTAATGGAAAAGGTACAGTGAGAACGTCAGCCCTGCCCAATAACGGATGGGTTTTTGCCAGCGTTCCAACCAGGCGAGGTTGTCTTTGGCTACAGTCACCAGTCCCAGAAAATGCATGGATACTAGAATCATGTAGACGTAGCTGATCAGGAACTCATCCGAGAATCTCAACCATTTATACACAACATCAGGTCCCAGAGTGCTTCGGGTCCATTCCAACAGAGCTGCGCTGATACCAAAGTATTTAATCAGTGCATAGAGAGCAATAGGAGCCAGGAACAGGAACCAGCCCATAGGTTTTGAATGCTCAATCGTCTGGCTCTTACGGTAGGTCCAGACCCCCATCAGCCAGATAGGAGCCATCAGCCAAAGCTTGATACCCATGATGGCCAGTACCAGTGCAGTCAGCAGAATACGCTTGGTGCCTTGGAAGTAGAACAGGGTAAAAAACATCATGTAATACCAGAACTCATAGCTCAGAGACCAGAAAGGTCCATTGCTGAAAGGTCTGATATTGATGGTCCAGATCTGGTTGATGTAGAAGAAGCTGGCGAAGAAGCGTTCCAGATTACTGAAGGGGATATACCAGAAGGTTTTGTAGAACTCGGGGGCCATCAGGATACCCAGCCAGTCTACAAACATGGTTAACAGCAGCGCAGGTACAACAACCGAATAAAGCCGTGACAGTCGGTTGATCATGTAACTGGTTTTGTCTTCGCGCTTTTGATCCACCACATAGGCGATCACATAGCCGGAAAGCACGAAAAATACGATGACACTGTCACTGCCAATGTGCAGATCGCGAACCCACTGCCAGACACCCCCGGAGGTCCGCTCGATAGCGACATGGGAAAGCATGACAATGAATGCTGCGCCAAAGCGCAGCAAGTCCAGGTAGAGGGAGACTCGGTTATTCATGCCGGACGATCCACGAGAGGTTGTTTTGAGAAGCGCTCGCGAACAATCTTCCAGATGTTTTTAAGAGGTCCGAGATAGGCAGTCTTCAGGTCAACATGGGGATCCGGATCGTTGGGTGTCAGACCAAAAACCAGTTTGTCCCTCAAATCTTCAGTAGGAAGAACCAGTGTGCCGAACATCCAGTCCCAGATGGCGAAAATCTGACCGTTGTTTTTGCCCCAGTGTTTGATTCGGGAGCTGTGATGAACCTGGTGATGGGCTGGGCTGATGAAAATATGGTTCAGCACATGACCCCAGGACAGCCAGATATGGGAATGTCTCAGGTTGGATGCCGCAAAGGTGAAGATAAAGAAAACAAAGTTCATGCCAAAGATCTTGAAGATATCCACAGACCCCATGAACAGGAACAACAGAATACCGATCAGTACACCACCCACGGCACTTTTAATAATACCGGCAAACAGGAAGTTCAACGGGTGGACCCTGAACAGGGTAAGAGGGTTCATTACCTTGGGAGAGTGGTGCAGGGCATGAATTTCCCAGAGAACTGGGTATTTATGGGCGGCGGTATGCGCTACGTAGTAGGCAAAGTCATAGGCCATCACATAAATCAATGCAAACAGGAAGAGTCCATAAGGACCTTCTGAAAATCCTGGTGATGTCAGATTTTCTGAAAGCAGGTAATTAACCAGCGCTGCAACGGTAGAAGACGATAGCAGTACTTTGATGGGAGAAAGAAGACCACTGACAATCTTGTTTCCCAGGTAAATCTTGAGATCAACCAGGGCTGAGTTACTTAAGTAAACGTCCTTCGGAGTAAGAAAACTGAAGAAGCCGCGAATAGAGCGCTCTTTATTATCTCTCTTGGAATAATAAACATATGAAAATAAAGCGAATAGCGCAGAGATAAACAGAAAGCTGATATTGATGCGGCTTTTGGCAAACAGAGGCGCTGTAATACCGTTATAGAGATTATTTACTGTGGTGAAGAGAATCTCGTAGAGCCATGCAGGTACTACGCCATCCAGGAAGCCTATTAGAGCTTCAGGCATGTTACTACTCCTGATGTACTGTTATGTGCACAAGTATTCACTCTTATTTTGATGAAAGTGTTTTAGAGTGAATACATTAATTGAATTGTTTTATTAACTGCTTTTTCTTCAGGAAAAAACATAAATAAGCACTGTTGGGATAATAATCAGTTTGCCTTAAAAAGTTAAGGCGATCGCGTTAGGTGTTAACGCCTTTGTTGTAAGTGTTTTTATTTATTGTTTTCGATGAAAAATATTTTTTTGATTTCCGTAAAACTACGTACAACTTTAAGTCTGCTGTCTCATTATAATTGGGTTTCGTATGCAATTTTTACTTTAATAGTGTCGTACGCAGCTAGTTACTTAAGAGTAATGTATTAGATTCAGGCTTGATTCATTTCAGCTGCACCCTTTTATGATCTTGATGTACTGAGAACAAATACAGTGAGAAAACAAGTCATCAGCCTGGGCCTGCTTTTAGGTCTTTTATCGGCTACAGCCTTCGCAAACAGCTACAAGGATGACGCTGATCTTATTCGCAATACTTATGAACCGAGGCTGTATACCCTTTCTCCGTTCAAAATGGCTCATTATGGCCTGCGTATGTACAGGCAGAGCCCTGATCCAAGGTTCAAGTCCGCACTCTGGGTTGATACCGCCAGAGTGGCAAGCCAGCTGAGCAAGGCTGCCCATGAGCTTTACACAGATGAACAGATTGAAGCTTATACAAAAGCCATCAGCGAAAACTACCAGGATACTGACCCTGACAGAGAAGTATTACGGCGAGCCGCACTGAAAAAAAGGCCTGAATACGTTTATCTGGCTGTGGGTTTGCTAGGGGCCATGGCCAGAGCAGATGAGTACGGTCTCAAGCATGTTAATGATAAAAAACTGCATGAAATTCTTAAGCGATATGATTTCAATCTCTATGTGACGGATCCTCAGATGATTGAAGCATGGGCTGGTCAGATGGCTAATCATGTGTACTGGTTGAAGCAATTGGGTGAGCAGGATGTTACAGAAGCGTTTAGTCGTTCATTCCGTGAAACCTATCCAGACTCCAAAGACCCTCAATTGAACGAACAGCAATACAACAATAAGTTGTATGGTCTCACACACATTATTTTTGGTGCGTCCGAGTATTATCAGTTCAATGTGAAAGAGAGTGACTTTCAATGGGTTTATGATTACTTCAGAAACAACATCGATACGATTCTGAATCGCGCAAAAGAAGATGTTATTGCTGAAATCGGTATTACATTTCTTCTGGCGGGTATGGAAAACGATCCTGTTGTTGCCAA
Organism: Endozoicomonas arenosclerae; assembly: GCF_001562015.1. Classification (GTDB taxonomy): domain Bacteria; phylum Pseudomonadota; class Gammaproteobacteria; order Pseudomonadales; family Endozoicomonadaceae; genus Endozoicomonas_A; species Endozoicomonas_A arenosclerae. The sequence goes on from NZ_LASA01000110.1 coordinate 14,295, forward strand.
AATAAGAAAGCATGTTCGAGATGCCATCGACAGGAAAGAAGGCATGGTACCTTCCAAAGATGGTGGCTTTGAACTGGCTTATGGTGAACACAGAAATGTTCTGGCTATTATGCTGTTGGACTGGCAGGGCGTGAACAGTACTGTAAATATTCAACAGAGACCTGAACTTTTCACCAGTCTGCCTTACGGTCTGGTAGAAAAAGACTGATCTGGTTTGACCATCTCCGTGCTGTGGCTTCTTCCCCTTCAATCAAAACCTGAAGCCACAGCTGATTGGTAATGCTGATTTATTCTGGCAACTCCTGACACCTTCTCCTACTTTTTCCAGTGAAACATCACTTCATGATTTTTGAAGTACATTCATTGCCAAAAAGGCTTTAAGTATGTTGGGAAACCTTATTCCAGGTCGATTCCTGCGGGCGGGCGGCTATGGGCTGGTGTTGTTCTGTTCTGTAAACACGCATGCCTGGCATGACTTGGGTCATATGATGATCGGTCAGCTGGCCAGTGATCAGATCGTCGCAAAATATCCGGATGTATCCGGCTACATGGAGAAACTTCTCAAGAAAGCACAAGATTACTATTCCAGTGATTTTAATACTGATCAGCTGTCGGATACTGCCAAGGCGGCATCTTTTCTGGATACCTATTCCTCTAAGAACAGGGACAGCAAGAGTTGGCATTACATCAATGGACCTTATGTTCCACCCGGTGATTACAGCAAAGTCGACGAAACCGCTTTGAGTGATGCTTATAGCGAACTGCCGAATGCTCCTATTGAGATAGCAGTCAGTTTAGGCGTTTTGCAAAATAGCCGGGACAGCATCAAGGACGGAGAGGTGTCTGACGAAGCCGCTCAAGCCTACATAAAGCTTCTGCATATAGTCGGAGATATTCACCAGCCGCTTCATACTATGGAGCGTTTTGATGAGCAAAATCCACAAGGTGATCGGGGAGGTAATGAGTTCCCCATTTCGGGTGTTCCCGGTGTCGATAACTTGCACTCGCTCTGGGATTCCATAGGCATGAAGTTTGGTGATGTCCGGTGGGATGATAAAGATGCCGATACCAAGCTGGCCGATGCTCTGAAGTCGTTGAAGGACTTTGTGGGTGATAAGCCGAACTATCCCGCAGACATTCAGGCTTTAAGCACGATGATGGATCCCTGGGATCTGGCTTCCGGTCTTTATTTGGCAGGTAAAGATCTGGTGTACAGCGGGGTTGAGTACAATCAAACTGTTTCTGAGGCCTATCAGGGTAAAGTTCAGCAGTACAGCCAGTATCTGGTTTACATGGCGGGCCAAATGTTATCGGATCTGCTGGTTTTTGCTTTGACAGGTCAGGAGCCAGAGAGCCGGTCTGCGTTGTCACTGAGAGCTTACGGCTCATTTAACAGGACGAAGGCCGAGACCGTGAACCAGCTGCGTCATGTTCAAGAGCATCAGAAATACCTGGCATCTCAGAAAGCGATTGAGGGTAAACAAGCCTCAGGTGATGGAATCACATACTCCTACTGGAAAATAGTCAATGACTGGGCTGCCTACCATTGGCCAGATCGTCAACTGAAAAAATAGTTTCACACTTTTCTGTAGAGTCGCTGTGGCCTGCCCACTGAGCCGTAGTCCAGGTCGCAGCGCAATTCGCCCGTAGTCGTAAGAAACTCCAGATACCTTCTGGCAGTGGTTCGACTCATTCCGTTTTGTTGGCCTATCTCATCGGCACTGAAATTTTTGCTGGTACTACTCAGGCTACTCCTGAGTTTCTGGAGCGTGATCTGATCTATACCTTTGGGGAGAATCTCTGCTTTAAGCTCTCTGTTCTGTTGGCTGGACAATAGCTTGTCTACTTCAGCCTGCTGCAGCTCATTACTGCTATCCAGACGCTGGCGAAACTCAAGGTAACGTTGCAGAGACTGCTCAAGTCGGGAATAAATCACGGGTTTGAGAATGTAGTCAAATACACCTCCGTGCAGGGCTTCCTGAAGGGTAGCGGCTTCCCTTGCCGCAGTGATGAGAATGACATCCTGCTGCATGCCTTCATTGCGTAATTGTTTCAGAAGGTCGACACCCGTGCCATCGGGCAAGTATACATCCAGCAGTAACAGGTCTGGCTTAAGTACCGCCACCATCTGGGCAGCTTGCTCAAGGTTGGTTGCAATACCACTGACCTCAAATGACCCCAGTCGTTCAATGGCCATCCGGTGCAGTTCGGCAATCCCTGTTTCATCTTCAACGATTAATATTTTCAGTTTGTTCATACGATTTCGGTATATAGAGGGTGAAGCGGGTGCCTGAGGGTTTTACATCATCAAAGATAAGGTAACCCTTTAGTTGTTGGATGGCCTCCCTGACCAAGAACAGGCCATAACCATGTCCTTCCCCTTCCTTACTGGTCGCACCCAGCTCAAACACGGAGTTTTTCAGGGTTTCTGGAATCCCTGCCCCATTGTCTTCTACCTCAATGATCAGATCGTTGCCGATGTCGGTCATTGAAAGGAAGACTTTTTTATTACTTCGTTTATTTCGTGCAGTAGCATCAAAGGCATTATCGATCAGGTTGCCAAGAATGGTGACCAGATGACGAGTGTCCATGTGTTCGGGAATATCGGCAAAGTGACTGTCTGGGTCAATATCGAGAGACAGCCCCAGTTCGTTGGCACGATGATATTTACCCAGTATCACACCTGCGATCACCGGATTAGGAATAGCGCTTTGCAGGAAGGCGATGACCGATTGATAACCGGAGCTTTCCTTGTGGATAAGTTCTACCGCTTTATCAACAGCACCCAGTTGGATCAGGCCTGAAATAGTGGACAGTTTATTGGAGTATTTATGGGTCTGGACACGCAGCAGGTCTGCGTAGCTTTTGACCTGGGTAATTTGCTGATTCAGCTTGTTGATCTGTTCGGTATAGCGCCAGGCAATTTCTTTAGGTTCCAGACCATGAATCGTTTTCTTCAGCTTCTGGCTGATCAGGGTGGCCGCAATCATGCTGAGCATCAAGGCAATTAATATGGCCATCGTCAGAGGCATGGCCTGTGCATCGGCCTTGGATTCCAGTTCGTTGACCAGATAACCCACCGAGATAACACCAATAACATTGCCTTGGTCATCCAGCACGGGGGCTTTACCTCTGATGGAAGGACCCATGCTGCCAACGGCTGAAGAAATATAGGATTGGCCGTGTTTTAACACCTGCTCATTATCACCACCGACCATGGGCAGGCCTATGCGGTCTTCCAGACGATGGGCCAGACGAACACCCTCTTTATCACCAATAGCGACAAAGCTCGCACCCAGAACTTTGTGCATCTCACTGACCAGTTGCTGAAGGGTTTCTGAATCGCCTGCTTTGACGGCTTCTCTAACGGAGGGAATGAGAGCAAGGGCTCTGGCCTGCTCGAGGTTTTTCTCAGCCAGCTGATTTTCCAGCTGTTCCTTGATGTAAAACATGCCAGCCAGACCGGTAATACCGATCTGCAATACACCCAGAACCATCAGGGTGATCATTATTCTTGGCTGGATGCCAATGGGGATAAAACGGCGCAGTGTCCACGTACTGCTCATGGTGATGGCCTTCCGGGTGCTGAGAACTTCTATTCACTCATGGCCGCAGATAACGCCTGATTATGCAGCCGGAAGTATGTTAGCGATTACTGCACGTGTGTACAAATTTGTTGAATGAGGTCGACACGTACAAATATCTATATCAAAATGTTTTGATATACCTTGTAGCGCTTGCTAGACTTTGCGCCACGATAGACGGAGAAGAACCCTTCTGAGCCTTAGTCAGTCAATCAGGGCCAGAAGCCAATGAGGCATCGGTAAGGAGCTTTGCGTGTCAGAATCAGGACCAGTCGAACAGCTGGCTGCTTTGGGTAAAGCGTATGGCGATGTACTGAGGCTTGAGATTTTAAGAGTTCTGAGCACAGACTCTTTTGGTGTGCTGGAACTCAGCAGCCTCTTCGACATGCGTCAGCCTGCCATGAGTCATCATCTCAAGGTTCTCTCTCAGGCCGGACTTGTGAGTACCCGCAAGGAAGGCAATACCGTTTTTTACCGTCGTGCTCTGCCTCCCCAGGAAGGGATCTGCAGTGGTGTCATGCGTTCTCTTTTTTCAGCTGTCGACACCCTGTCGTTGTCGCCTTCCCTGATGACTCGCCTGGACAAGGTGAGGGGTCAGAGAGCAGAGCAGTCCATGGCGTTTTTTGCCCGGAATGTGGATCAGTTCCGTCAGCACCAGGAATTAATTGCTGACCATGATCTTTATGCCCGGTGTGTGGCTGACGTTCTGGAAAAGACCGAATTACCTGACCATCAGAGAGTATTGGAACTGGGGCCGGGAGAAGGTGATTTTCTGGAAACGCTGAGTGAGAGCTTTCAGCGGGTCTATGCTGTGGACAACTCCGGAGAAATGCTGTCCATCAGTCAGCAGAGGGTAAAAGAGCGGGGTCTGAAAAATGTCGAGTTCATTCATGGAGAGATTCAAACCCTGAATGCTCTGGAAGGAGAGTTTGACTGCATAGTGGCTAATATGGTCTTGCACCATGTAGCAACCCCTTCCGGTATTTTCTCCTGGGTTTCAAGGCTGTTAAAGCCCGGTGGCAGTATGCTGGTCAGTGAACTCAGCAATCATGATCAGGATTGGGTACGAGAGTCCTGTGGAGATTTATGGCTTGGATTCAGTGTCGAGGACCTTGATGGTTGGGCACAGGATGCAGGTCTGGAAATAGGTGAGTCCCAATACCTGGGACTGCGTAATGGATTTCAGATTCAGGTCAGGCGTTTTTTTAAACCCCTGGACTGAACAGTTAAAAGAGGCGAAAAACGACTATGGCAGATTATACTCTGTTCACCTCCGAGTCGGTTTCCGAAGGTCATCCGGACAAGATTGCCGACCAGATTTCCGACGCTATTCTGGATGCCATCCTCAAGGATGACCCGGAAGCGCGTGTGGCCGTTGAAACCATGGTGAAAACCGGCATGGTGATTGTAGCGGGTGAAGTGCGTACCGATACTTATGTTGATATCGAAGAGCTGGTGCGCAATGTTGTGACTGACATTGGTTACAACCACGGAGACCTGGGCTTTGATGGCGAGTGTGTTGCTGTACTGAATGCTATTGGCAAGCAGTCACCAGACATTGCCGTTGGTGTTGACGAAACAGACGATCGTGAACAGGGTGCGGGTGACCAGGGCCTGATGTTCGGCTATGCCACCAACGAAACGCCTGTACTGATGCCTGCGCCTATCTACTACTCTCACGAATTGGTGAAGCGTCAGGCTGAACTGCGTAAGAATGGCACTCTGCCCTGGTTGCGCCCAGATGCCAAGAGCCAGGTAACCATGCGTTACGACAGTGAAGGCAAGGTTCAGAGTGTTGACGCTGTAGTACTGTCTACCCAGCACAACCCTGAAATTTCCCAGGAAGAGCTGCAGAAAGAAATTCTGGAAAAGGTGATCAAGCCGGTTCTGCCTGCAGAGTGGCTGCATGAAGACACCAAATACCACATCAATCCAACCGGCATCTTTGTTATCGGTGGCCCTGTGGGTGACTGTGGACTGACCGGCCGTAAGATTATCGTAGACACTTATGGCGGCATGGCTCGTCACGGTGGTGGTGCATTCTCCGGTAAGGACCCATCCAAGGTTGACCGTTCTGCTGCCTATGCTGGCCGCTATGTAGCTAAAAACGTTGTGGCTGCAGGTCTGGCAGACAAGTGTGAAATCCAGGTTTCCTATGCGATTGGTGTCGCTGAGCCGACTTCTATCTCTATCGATACTTTTGGTACTGGTAAGGTATCCGACTCTAAGATCGAAGAGCTGGTTCGTGAACACTTTGACCTGCGTCCAAAAGGGCTGGTGGACATGCTGGACCTGAAGCGTCCTATCTACCGTGCTACTGCTGCTTACGGCCACTTTGGTCGTGAAGAAGAAGAGTTCTCCTGGGAACGTACCGACAAGGCTGACGCACTGCGTGTAGCGGCTGGTCTGTAAAACACCCGGATCTCTGTTGAAAAGGCTGCCTTGTGCAGCCTTTTTTATGCCTGCCTCTCCTCATTGATCTTTCTCTGGCGATTCTGTCAGCCATACTGACAGCCCTGTCCTGAACCATTCAAAACTTCTGAACTCTAGAAATAAAGTACTCCGTATTAAAGGATTTGGAAAACGCCTGAGGCAATGGATGGCTACAGGTTTAATCAACAGAAACAGGGATGGAACTATGGATATTTTGTTTACAAATGATGGCAACGACTTGTTTACTCCGGGTGTGGGTCTGACCACAACGGGTAAAGCATTTATGGGACAGTTTAATAGCTCTCCTGTCGTGGGTGTGCAGCCGACAACCTATGTCCAACAAGGTCAGGCCCCTGTTCATGTCAGGCCGCCAGCTCCTTCGATGCCATTAAGTACTCCGGTAACGGCAATACCTTCTACTGGTCCCATGCTGTCAGGATTCAATGTAGACAGTGGACTATCCCTGACTAGTCCTGTTCTTACTAATGAAAGTGGCGGGGATCTTTTTGGTTTTAATTTTTGTGGGGGCTCAGACGATTTACTCTCTGGATTAATCAACGGTGGACCCGTGCCTTCCCTTCCTCACCCCACTGTCTCAGGGGATTCTGAGCTGGAGAGAATGGCAATGGAGCTGGTTAATTCTTCAGGGATATCTTTTGAAGAATTGAACGGTGAGATCAATCCAATGGATTTATTAACTACAGCCACTTCCCCGGCAGGCAGTGATCAATCTCTTGATTCTGGTGTTGTTGTATCACCAGCATCTTTCCAGACTCCATCGCCTTCATCCGTACCCAATGGACATTCAGTAGATGAAACCGTTGAAGTTACTGAAGAGATGATCAAGCAGTTGGCGAATAATCCTGATTTGATGGACAGCCTGTTTACAGGGGCATGCTCTCTTATTAAGCAGACCCAGGTACCGGTTGCTCCAACTCCAGCACTGGAAACGACTGAGGTAGAAATACCAGAACCAAGACCTATAGCAAAAGCGGGTAAATCAAAAAAGCCCAAGTCAGCGACCTATATGGGCAGAAGCCTGGAAGGCGTTGCAGAAGCACTGATTGCTGCCGAGGCTGCAAGAAAGTCCCCAATAAACGGACAGATCGTCGGTAAGCAGGTGACGAAAGAGAAGTTGGCTAATATGCCTGTGGATGATTTCAATAAAATGCTTGATGACAATAAGTTGGACGATATTGATGTAGCTGTTGCTAAAGAATGGCGTCGCAGGAACAAGAATAAATCCGCAGCTCAAGTCGCTCGCAAAAGGAAGCGTGATGAAGCACAAAGCCTTCAGGAAGAAGTCGATGGGCTGAAGAAAGAGAAAAAAGAGCTGGAGGAAAAGTTAGAGTTACTTCCAGGCGAGATTAAGCAATGGAAAACAAAAGCTCAGGCTCTTGAGAAAGAAGCGCTTGCCAAAGGTGACTTTAAGGGGGCGCTTCAAGGCAGAATTGAGGCTGGAGATAAGAAGTTCGCTATGGAAATCGCGACCTGGCTACAGCAGCAAATTCAGAAAGCAAAATAAGCCTTGTCACTGAGAGGGGGCTGTAATAGCCCCCGCAAACCGCTAGAAAAAATGTCGAAATAACTTCCCGATTTACATACGGATTCCGTTCACCCTGAGCTTGTCGATGGGTCGTGGTATTGGACTTCGTCAGGCTCAGCCCGAACGGGTTTTGGGATTCAGGACTATTCCTTAAGCTCTTCCCGTATTCAATCTGGCATAGAGCTTATCGATATAGAGCTTTTGAATGATACGATCCAAAGTAATCTGTCCGTTGCCGTATATTGCCAGGACCATCAGCATAAAGCCCCAGAGATAATGTTGCTGCATACCGGCAGCACTGATGTCCGGATAAGATATGGCTGCAATTAGATTGACGACGAACAGGGCTATAGCTGCAATAGGGCCACCCAATCCAAGCACCAGAAGAACAGGGAAGAAGAGTTCACCAAAAGTACCCAGCCATGCCGCTATATCAGGCGCCAGAAAAGGCACTGCATACTCATATTCAAACAGCATCATCGTAGTGTCCCAGCTCTGGTATTTATTGAGCCCTGCAAAGAAAAATACATTGGCTACCCAGAGACGCAGACCCAAAGGCAGCAGTTGCTGCAAAGGCATGCGGACGATGGCCAGGTATTCTTGTGCTGTCTGGATCTTCATGATGCTTGCTTCCTCTGTTTTGTTTTTCGGCTAAACCCCCGTCGGGAGAGAGTCTTCAACCCTATATAGAAGGGCTTTCAGCCCTTGATAAAAGAGTCCTCGGTCAGGTGACTCTATTGATAAACCCCTGCTCCATACAGTTCGAAAATGCTGAAAGGCTGCTTTCCTGTCCGCGTGATGTGAGTAACTCACAACACTTTTCCAGATCAGGTTGTTCTGAAAGGGCTGACAGCAACGCATACTCTTCAGGGCTTAGAGCAAAGCAGAAGGCTTGATTCTGCTGTTGAGTAATGAGCACCCGGCTGGAAGGGTACTCATCCAGATTCATTTCGGGTTCGCTGTATTCCTGATGCATTTGCCAGATATCCAGTACCGGATAATCACTGGCCAATAACGAACTACTGTCGGATAAATGAAACTGGCTGGCGATCCCCAGCTGGATAGCGCTCTGTATTTCTTCCAGAGTCATGGCTGTTTCGGCAGGCTCGAGCTCACAACGATGAATCCGGAGCTCAAGCAAGATCAGGTCGGGTAGATAAGTCAGCGACTCGAACTCAGGAAGCTGGGCAACGTATTCGTGCAGGTCCTGCCCCAGGTTTTCCAGAGAGTGGTCAGAAAAATCCGCAGTACGGATGTAATGGCTGAGCACACTTCGAAAGCACTCTTCACCCAGAACTCGATGGGTGACTGGAAAAGTAAGCTTCAAGGCTCTGATGGCAATTTCATGAATGCTGTTTCGGTAGACTGACAAGCCCTGTTCCGGTGTCAGGGAGCTGGCAGCCTGAATGCATTCCGGAGCGCTGTCCGGTTGACTGGATTGAATCCAGCTCAGCATCTCTTTCTGCAGAGCTTCCAGCTTCATGGTGTGCCTCCTGCCTGAGTCATCAGGGCTGTGGCTTTTTCAGCCTCATTTTCCAGAACCTGCCATGACGGGATGTCGGTATCCCATTCAACCAGTGTGGGGACTGCGCCTGTTAACTGAAGACAGTGCTCGTAAAGCGCCCAGACGGGTTCTGAAATTTTGCTGCCGTGAGTATCAAGCAGAAACCCTTGTTCAGTCTCGGTGTGACCTCCCAGATGAATCTCTTTAACTCGATCAGCAGGTATTTTTTCCAGAAATCTCACTGGGTCATAATCATGATTGCAGGCATTCACATAAACATTGTTGACATCCAGCAGGGCAAAACAGTCGGCTTTTTCCAACACGGCTGCAAAAAATTCAGCTTCACTCACCTGAGAATGATTGAAGCGAATGTAACTGGAAACATTTTCCACCAGAATCTGTTCGCCAAGATAATCCTGAACTTCCATAATTCTTTGGGCTATGTGAGCAATAGCTTCTTCCGTGTAGGGCAGAGGCATCAGCTCATGGAGATACGTGCCTGCAACAGATGTCCAGCATAAATGCTCTGACAGCCAGGATGGCTGAAGCTCATCCCTGAGCTGTTTCACCCGGGACAGATATTCCCTGTTCAAAGGGTCACTGGAACCCAGTGACATACCCACGCCATGCAGGGTCATGGGGTAATGTTCCCTGATGGTCAGCAAGGACTCTCTTTCGCGGGTAGGGAACAGGAAATTATCTGTCATGGCCTCCAACCAGGGCACCGGGGGCTTTTGCTCCAGCACCTGGTTGAAATGCACTTCCCTCAGACCGATACCAGTGGATACCGGTCTATGATCCGGGAGCTGGCTCATTTTTTCAGGCTGCCACCGACCAGTTTGTCGCAGGTACCTTTAGGTACATAAATCCACTCGGTTTTGTCTCCGTCCGTTTTGGCTTGTGCAGCGCAGCTGTGCTTGTCGGTTCCACAGTCATTTTTTCCGGCCTTGGCTACGCCATAGCACTTTTCCATACCGGACTTGGCTGCGTGAGCAGTGCCAGCAGTGGACATGGCCAGAACAGAACCCAGGGCAGAAGCAACGAGGAGTTTGGTTGAGTTTTTCATGAGGGAATCCTTTAAATGCTGTTATGTTTGTTGTTGGGCAGACTTCGCTGTCTGCAAAATAAAATACGCCTTCAAGATTCATTTGGATTCACAATTTTTGAAATTACTGTCAGCACGATGACAACCAACTGATTTAACTGGATTTATATTTTCAGCAAAGATCAGTGCTATTTTTATCCTGTCGTTTTCTACAAGTGGCAACAGCCCCTGGAGGAGATTCTCTGTGGAAATTGAACATGCCGAAAAACTGGAGCCTCACATTCTGCTGAGTATTGCCAATGAGCGATTAAGGTTGGGTTGCCAGAGTCTTGAGCAACTGTCTGAAGACCTGAACCTGCCCATCAAGCAGATTGAAAGAATGATGAAGCAGATCCATTACCACTATCAGATAGAGAATAACCAGTTCACCCACGATTGATTGGAATGAGCCATGGACAGGCTTAATTCCCTGGTAAATAAGCGGGTTCATTGGCCGACACCCAGTATGACTCACCGGGTATACTGGAAATCATGGATCCCACGCCTCCACCTTCATCGCCACGTCCTGTAGAAGGCATTGAGCCCCTTCCCGTTAGGAAGGAAGTTGATGAAACCAGGCCTCAAACGACTCAGGGTGAAGTCCAGCAGGGGGCTATTGCCCAACGCCATACATCACATGTGCTTGGTCCTGAAAGAAAAGCTCTCCAGCACTGGGCAGAAGAAGCTTCAAAATTGACTTTTGATCCCACTGATAGTGATCAGGATGTCCTGGTACATTAGCTGTATCGTAGAGATGTTCCTCGTCAGAACCCCAGGCCATTAACAGCTGATGAAAGCAGAAAACTGCTTGAGACTATTATCAGGCTGGATAAAAAGTACGACTCGCTGCGTGTTTCTATGCGTGAATTTAATGTCGACATTGAGTCGATGCTTGGTATTCAGGGTTTTAGGGATACTCAATATTTCTTTTCGGTTCAAGACGGTGATGAAGATGTTGGCGATAGCAGTCGTCTGACCCTTAACTGTCATCCTGATAAAGTTAAAGATGCTATTGAGGTGATGGTTGGTCTCATGCACCAGGCTCCATGGTCTGAGTTGATCAGAAAAACCAAAATCCAGGCGCTTTCGAGGTTGGGAAAAACGACCGACTGTATTGTGATCTATTGCACCTTCAGTCCAGGTCAAGTCATGGCATTAGCGCAGGCTATTGATAAGAAAATTCCACAGGGTTTCCGGATCGAACATACTCCCTTTGGCATGGAGCGCATTTATACCGGGGTTGCCTACAGTGAGCGGAAAGATGGGGATTCAGGGAGTCATGGTAATTCACGAAAGCGTATTATCTGCAGGGCATTGAAACGGTGCCATCACAACCCTGATCTGGATTTATCCCGGGTTCTGAATGAAGAGTTATTACTGTCAGGTTATGATTCAGGCAACCCGGCAAGATTGGTGAAAACCAATGAGTTTATGGAGCTGCTCTCAAAGTTTGCGAGAGGCAGAGAACTGACGGTTGAATCAGCGGATCTTGAGCAGGATTGTCGTGGCCTCTTTGGTCGAAATACTGCGCCACCCGAGATGACCCGTGAAAGTGAAATAGCTCTGAAAAAGATGTTTGAGCGATTTCAGGGGCATCCTGATCTCAGGGTGCAAAGGTTAGGGTATGGAATGAGGCCTTTATCGGCTCCCAGTCTGGGGATATCCAATGAAGCGGCTGTCCGGTTTCTGAAAGTTTCCAGAACGGATGGTGTCAGAGGCGATGAGTCGAAACCCTGGGCCGTTCTGACACTCTGCCTTTCTCCTGAGAATACCGTTAAGTCTTTAGAGCAGTTGCAGGCTGAACTGGAACTTTTGAAACAGGAAAAGAAGCCAGCCTTCCTGCTTTATAGTTCTCCAGAAACCGTGAAACGATCAGGCACTGCCGTAGCCCTGTACCTTCAATCAGATCCGGACAGTGTTCAGCAATGTATGGAAAGACTGACTGGTCGTTTGAAAGGCTCTTTGCAGGAGAATGCCTGTATTCCAGTGATGGAAAAGTGTTCAGAAGGTGTTTTTTATTCGGAAGCACTCAACAGTAGGGATTCCCTTGAAACCTCAAGAGGGGCTGCTGTGGCTATGGCATTTCGGAAAACCGCTCATTCCGGCTATTTTCTGGAGAACCTTTCTGAGGCCTTGCAAGCTTTGGGGTTAAACCCGGAAAATCCGGCACGGCTGTTGTAATTCCCACCGTATTCCTTAATGAACTACCCCGCAGCAAGCTGCGGGGTATCCTCAGTGCAACTTGAGTGGTCAGTCCATAAACAGACTGATTTGGTTCGGACTTATTTCCTTCCGGTGTAGCTGCTTGTACTCCGCATTGCCTTGGTTTTTGACATAATTTGCAATTACATCTTCATTACCATGCTGGCCGACAGTATTCATAAAATATCCTGAACTCCAGAATGCTCCACCCCATAACTTTTGCTTAACTTCAGGGTTTTTCTTGAAAACTTCACGTGCCGTGATGCTCTTTACTTTCTGAGCGATCGACTTCGGACTCATGGTCGGTACCGACTGTATAAGAA
>NZ_LASA01000111.1 GCF_001562015.1 Endozoicomonas arenosclerae
GAGCGGTAACGGAAATGACTGAGAGTTAACTCTATCCATCGGTAACACTCATCTTTAGACTCCCAGCCAGGTTCTATGTCTGGGACATGTTCAAGGAAGTCGCTGACCTGATCCAGGGTCTTGATGAGTTTGGTGTTCATGATAATCTTCATCCTCTCATCATGAACGACATCCTGGACCTTTACAGGCTCAGTTCGTATTGGAAACCGGGCTTTTGTTCAGGCTCATTTTATATTGGAAGAGACTCGGCCTTGAGTATCCAGGATAAACGGCTACATTGTCATTGAATCCCAAGTTTTTTCCGTGAAACCTTTCATCCCGCTCTCACCTTCAGAGTGAGGAATCAGGGTTTCATTCGACAATGGCCTCCTGTGGACAGCCGCCTGTTGTGACTGTAGAAATTCCGACAAGGCCATACAGAAACAGCATCTGCATACGCATCTTTACGCAGTCCATTGACCTATATCAATGGTTATAATCGAAACTTCTATGTTGCTTGCCCGTTTTCTGACCGGATATTCGTCTGGTGAATTGCAATCTATCTCTATTCACTCTCAGTTTCCGAATATCTGAGCTGCGGGCTGCCATGACGCGAACCGTTCCATCAGTATTGTCACATAGACCACATCTGTATCTGTAAGACTCTACTGCTGGTGCATCCCCTCTCGGAGTCGGTCTGTACTAAAGCCGCCTCCAGGAGACTGACCGGGGTGACCCTGCCAGTCTCTTATTGCCCGTGTTCTGTTAGGTATTATTTCAATGAGCAAAGACAGCATTCTGGTCATCAACTGCGGCAGCTCATCCCTCAAATTCGCAGTGATCAACCCCGGAACTGAAGAAGAGAAAATCAACGGCATCGCTGAGCGCCTTGGCAGCAGCGAAGCTGTTTTGCGCTGGAAAATCAACGGTGAAAAAGGCAGTCAGACACTGGGCCTGGCCGCACATGAAGCCGCTCTGGAAGGACTGATGGGTCTTCTGCGTGAAGAAGGCCTGATCGAAGGCATCTCTGCTATTGGCCACCGCGTGGTTCACGGCGGTGAAAACTTCTCCGAATCCTGCCTGGTGACTGACGAAGTTCTGGAAGCCATTGAAGACTGCATCAAACTGGCTCCTCTGCACAACCCGGCTAACCTGACCGGCATTCGTGCTGCCCAGAAAATTTTCCCGGGTCTGCCAAACGCCGTTGTTTTTGATACGGCTTTCCACCAGAGCATGCCTGCTGAAGCTTACCTCTACCCGATTCCTTACAGCCTGTACAAAGAGCAGGGTGTTCGTCGCTACGGTTTCCACGGTACCAGCTACCGCTATGTCGGTCAGGCTGCTGCAGACATGCTGGGATTGGACATCAACAACAGCAACATTCTGGTAGCTCACCTGGGTAACGGTGCTTCTGCCTGTGCCATCAAAAATGGTAAATCTATTGACACCACAATGGGCCTGACACCACTGGAAGGTCTGGTCATGGGCACCCGCTCCGGTGATGTTGACCCGAACCTGTTCAGCTTCCTCAACAAAACTCTGGGTTACAGCCTGGACGAAACCACAGACATGCTGAACAAGAAGAGTGGTCTTCTGGGCCTGTCTGAAATGGACAGCGACTGTCGTGTCATCGAAGACGCTGCCGTAGAAGGTAACGAGCACGCTCAACTGACTCTGGACGTCTTCTGCCACGTTCTGGCTGAAAAGCTGGCGGGCTTTGCCGCTGCCATGGGCAAAATTGATGCTCTGGTCTTCACTGGCGGTATTGGCGAAAACTCCAGTATCATCCGTAAGAATGTTATCGAGCGTCTGAGCATCTTCGGCTTTGAGCTGAATGAAAAGCTCAATGATGAAACCTTCCGGGGCAAAAGCGGTGTAATCACCCAGGAAGGCTCCACCGTGGGTATGGTGGTTGCTACTAACGAAGAACTAATGATCTCTCGCGATACTCAGGCCCTGACTGCCTGATTCGCCTGGGGCTGGAGACTGTCTTCAGCCCCATGTTTGACCTGTCAGCCGCAGGATCCGGCTGTGACAAACGATGAAGTAATACAGTCCTTTCGAGTGACTGTTTTTGTCGTTCAAGGCTGCTTTAGGGATCACAAGTCCCTATGTTTGCAAACATTTCTGGAACAGCATTATGCGTACGTTTTTTCTGGCCCCCACCCGCTATGGGGTCGGTCTGACTTCAGTATCCCTGGGACTGGTGCGGGCACTGGACACCCTGGGTCTGCGAGTAAAATTCTTCAAACCCATTGCCCAGTTGCATACGACCGACAAAGGACCTGAACGTTCTACACGACTGGTTCAACGCATCATGGACCATGAGCCACCTACACCGATCAGCACACAAAAGGTTGAAAACCTGCTGGGTGACAACAAAGGTGATGAGCTCATGGAAGACATCGTTGCCCTGTTCGACGATGCTTCTGAAGGCGCTGAAGTCGTAGTCGTAGAAGGTCTGGTTCCGACCCGTGACATGCCCTATGCCAACCGCCTGAACAGCGACATGGCCAGAACTCTGAACGCCGACATTATTCTGGTTTCAGAGCCAGGTAAAGATTCACTGGAAGATGTGGCAGACAAGCTGGAAATTGCAGCTGACAGTTTTGGGGGCATCAAAAACCCCAATGTCATTGGTTACATCCTGAATAAGCTGAACAAAGATCAGATTGAGCAGCTGAAAGAAGAGCACCAGTTCAAACCGCTGCCAGAATTTTCCCGCAAAAGCTTCCTGCCTCTTGGCTACATCAGCTATGAGCCACAGCTGTCTTCACACCGGACACTGGATATTGCCCGTCACCTGGGCTGTGAAGTCATTAACGAAGGTGATATTGCCCTGCGTCGTGTTAATTCCTACACGCTGAGCGCCAGAACACCCAGCAACATGATTCATCACCTGAAGCCAGGCAATCTGATTATTACTGCCGGTGACCGTGATGATATTGTTCTGGCAACTGCCATGGCAGCTTCTAACGGTGTGCCATTGCCCGGTCTGCTGCTCACCAGTGGTATCAGAATGTCCAGCGCTGTGAATGAGCTATGCGCAAGAGCTTTCGCAACCGGTCTGCCGGTCCTGATGACCGAAGATGATTCTTATACGACAGCAACCCGCCTGGATCGTATGAGCGATGAATTACCTCTGGATGATATGGAACGCATCGAGAAGGTCATGAACACCATTGCCGAAAATTTAAACAACAGCTGGTTCAAGAAGCACTGCCAGAGCCTGGCAGAACGTCGTTTGTCGCCACCTGCGTTCCGTTACAGTCTTGTTCAGCAGGCCAAAGCAGCTCGTAAACGTATTGTTCTGCCAGAAGGTGACGAGCCAAGAACCATTCAGGCTGCCATCATCTGTCAGGAACGTGGCATTGCCGAGTGTATTCTGCTGGGTAACCGTGAAGTGATTGAGCAGGTAGCTCGTGATAACGGATTTGATCTGCCGGAAGGCCTGATCATCATGGATCCGGAAAGCATTCGTCACCGTTACATCGAGCCTATGGTTGAGTTGCGCAAGCATAAGGGCCTCAATGCCCCAATGGCAGAAGCACAGCTTGAAGACACCGTAGTAATGGGCACCATGATGCTGGCTATGGATGAAGTAGACGGTCTGGTATCCGGCGCTGTTCATACTACCGCCAACACAATCCGTCCAGCATTCCAGCTGATCAAACCCAAAAGAGACGCCGGCGGTCTGGTATCCTCTATTTTCTTCATGCTGCTACCTGATCAGGTACTGGTTTACGGTGACTGTGCTGTTAACCCGAATCCTGATGCTGATGCGCTGGCTAACATCGCTATCCAGAGCGCTGATTCTGCCAAGGCCTTTGGCATTGAGCCTCGTATCGCCATGATCAGCTACTCCACAGGTTCTTCCGGTATTGGTGAAGACGTTGAGCGTGTTCGCGATGCCACTCAGCTGGTTCGTGAAAAACGCCCTGACCTGGTTGTGGATGGACCTCTGCAATACGACGCTGCTTCTGTAGAGTCCGTTGCCAAGAGCAAGGCACCTGATTCAAACGTGGCTGGACGTGCGACAGTCTTTGTATTCCCAGATCTGAATACCGGTAATACCACTTACAAGGCGGTACAGCGCAGTGCTAACGTAATCAGCGTTGGCCCTATGCTTCAAGGTTTGAACAAGCCTGTAAACGACCTTTCCCGTGGTGCTCTGGTTGAAGACATTGTCTACACCATTGCACTCACCGCGATTCAGGCTGCAGCTGAAAAAGCCTGATTCTGCCTTTGACAGGAAAGACTCCGGTCTTTCCTGTCATTCCTGACGCCTTCCCCCAAACTTTAATCTCTTCGTCTTTGCTTTTTCATCAAGCCTTCATCATCCTGCTGAACACTGCAGTTTTCAGTCAGAGTGATGGATCATGCTGTTTAAACGACAATTAATAACCCTGATGGCCCTGACCACCTTTGCAGGAATGACTCAGGCAACCCCATTTATCAATCTTGAATTCATTGGTGAGGCAACTTTTCCAACCGGTGAACAAGTGCTGGATACTGAGTTGGGAGGCTTGTCGGGGCTTGATTACGATGCTGTTAACAACCGCTTCATCAGCATCAGTGATGATCGAGCTCAAAAAGGCAAAGCTCGTTTCTATGAACTCACAATGGATCTCGAAGATGGTCGTCTGGATTCAGGGGATATAGAGTTCACTTCTGTCACCGAGATTCTCGACAAAGACGGTCAATCTTTTTCTGCTGCCAGTGTTGATCCGGAAGCTATCCGGCTTTCCCCATTCCCCAACCTTCTGTACTGGACCAGTGAAGGCGACGCCAACCAGGGGCTGCCACCTTTTGTCAGGATCATGACTCGCAACGGACAGTATGTGGATGAGTTTGCCCTGCCCGAAAAGTATGCGCCTGCCCCCGATAGAGGCATTCGCAACAACCTGGCTTTTGAAAGTCTGACCTTCTCCTACAATGGCAAACACCTTTATACCGCAACCGAAGGTGCTCTCAAACAGGATGGACCCGCTTCCAGTCTTGAGAGTGGCAGCCCGATAAGAGTCATGAAGTTAAATGGCAAAACCGGCAAGCCAGGCAAGGAATTCATTTATGAAACAGATCCGGTTATTGACGCTCCTGAGCCGCAGGGAGCATTCAGCACCAACGGTCTGGTGGAGCTGCTGTCTTTGGGGCCTGGCTATTTTATTGCGGTAGAAAGAGCATTCTCGGTCGGCAAAGGCAATAGTATTCGCCTGTATCTAACGAATACTCACACAGCCAGCAACGTCAAAAAACTGGACAGTATTGAAGGCAAAAGCGTCTGGCCAATGGATAAATATTTGCTGCTGGACCTGGCTGATCTGAATATCAAGCTGGATAACATTGAAGGCATCAGCTTTGGCCCCACCCTGCCCACGGGTGAAAAAACACTGATTCTGGTTTCCGACAATAACTTTAACCCCAACGGTCAGTTCACCCAGTTTTTAGCTTTTAAAATTCAAGGTTTCTGAATAACACATAATTGTCATACTTCTTGCTTAAGATTCGTGGAGACAAACCAAGAATGCATCATTCTTTCAAGACAGGAGGAAAAGTGTCGATATTTTTACATTACGCCCCAAAGAAAATAACAAAAGAAGAGAATTACATTATGAAACTTCATCTTAATACTGAATCAACTGTTACTTGCAGCAGCTGTGGTCATTCTGAAACCGAAACCATGCCATTAGATGCCTGTGTATACCTTTATGAATGCAGAAGCTGTAAAAACCTGATGACCCCCCAGAGTGGTGATTGCTGTATTTTCTGTTCACGTGGTACCCATCCATGTCCCACCAGCCAGAAAGAGAGCAGAAGTTACCGAGTTATACCCAAACAAGAAAACGCAGCTCTGGAATCCACAGACTATGAGACAAACCGTTCAATGGCAGGATAACCTGTCTTTAGCCCCCACCAGGAACCCGTAGTACCGACCACTCCCATCTGGTAACCGTCGGTACTCTGGTTCTTCAGAACTTCGCCGACTTATTGACTTCCCTCACTCTACCTCTTTTATTCCCATTTCTTTAGTCATCAGCTACGCACTTGAGCACAACTCCCCCCTGCTAGACTCAGCTTTATCAACAGGGAGTACTCTTGAATGGCCGTAGGTAACGAAGGTTCCAGCCTCTGGAAATGGATCAACCAAAAAACTGAATTAGTGACCGAAGCATTGGGCTATAGCTGGGGCAGCTCAATTCGCCTTCCCGACGAAGAAGTCACGCCTTATATTCAACAAAAAAGAGTGGCTGCCCATAAGCCCATTCAAGTTCGACAGATCGAAAACATCCATCAGCTCAGTTATGACGAATTAAGGGATCAGTTGATTCAGATACTCCAGGAACAACATGAACCTGCGGGAGCAACTGACAAGATTGATCGAATTCGAAGAGGCGTCATTGATATCTGTATTGCCAATCTGGCCAGAGACGATCATGAAAAACTGATGAGAAATTGGGCGAACTTCAGGGATTTGCTGCACGGTTTTCCTCATCAGGCTCTGCTGGACAAGTGGTATGAAACACAAAATAGAGACCCCTTAATGTCCCTGACTCCCGCATTGCCGAGTTTGATAAGTGTTTGGGATCCTCAGTTAAAACTGGATACACCTGCTGAAAGCCTGGGCGACGTTATGGCTACCTTCGAAGCTCTATACCAGAAATACAAACGTGATCATGATGAAGATCACCCGGACACCCGGGTGTTCACGGTTCGCTGGGCCTATGAGTTTATGCGACACAACCGGCTCGACCTGTTCCTGGACCTTTATCGCAACTCCCGCTGGTTGCAGCAAGTACTGCCTAAAAGTTGCGTACTGGCTATTCAAAAGTCACTGGCTGGCAACAAGATCACAGACATCTATATAAAAATGGCCAAAGACCCTTTGGATAGAGATCACAAGGATCTCGTAGACGACAAGACCATTTCTTACAGAAGAGCAGCCATGCTACAGAAATGCTCAACACAATATAACTCAGCCATAGAAGGCTTCCGAAAAGTTTGGAAGGCTAATCGTGACAAAGAATACAGTGCCAGTGAAACTGAATTGCCCCAGTATCAAGCCAGAAAAAAACAACTCGAAACAGTCAGAAAGCTTCTTGAAGCAGGCCAATGGAAGAAAGCTCATGCAGAAACACAAAAAGACGAAGAGCTTTTTGAAGAGATAGGCGAGCTGACCGCAGATATGGCAGAGAAAGGTGCCTTCCAACTGGCAGGTATGTATGTACCACATGTTCTTCACGTCAGGCTATTGATTGCCTACCAGTCCTGTCTGGCAAAAGGTAATACCGATGAGTTCTTTCAATTCTTCCGCCCCGAACCATGCAGCTACAACCACTGGACTTGTGTACTTGAGCGCAGTGAGTTTGAAAACCTTCAGGATCAAATTCAGGAAGCACTGTCCACCCGGTTCAATGAAGATCGAAAGCTTGTAAGCCGAACTCCAGAAGAGGTTGAACAAGAGCTGGATCGATTTGAAGAAGGCCTTCAGCAATTCATGCTGAACAAATTTGAAGAGTAGAAGAGAGGTTCTATGGCTGTCTCAAATAATCAGGATCCACAAAATCAAAGTTGGTTGGGAACTTTCTCAACTTCTGCAAGCTCACTAGGCGCATCGGTCTGGGGATTATTTACCTCCAGTGTTGAACCTGAAAAGCAACTGCCACTGCCCCAAAGATTCTACGACATTAAGCCTGTAGAATTCCGGTTCGTTGAATCGACCGGCACTCCGAAAGAAGTTTATTCAGAGCTAAAAAAGCAGACAAAAGAAAGTTTACGCGCAGTAACTGACGCTGCCAGCAAAAGTCATTTGGACAGCTACACTCTCACAGCTATCTTAATGACGGTTCAACAGTGTATTACCGATGATGATTTTGCAGAGCTAACTCGATTCACCAAAAACTTTCCATTCCTGTTGACTCATTTTACCCCGGTTCTCGGTGAACTGATGGATGCCTACCAAAAAGCTAACCCTGACCTTCCCTCACCATGGGAAACGATTGATCAGGAAGACTTCCCCGGCTCTCAAGTACAGCCAGATCTCAATATTGAATCTCAGGGAATGGTTGAACTGACTGACGCCGCTCACAGGGCACTGGATGGATTCCTGAAAACAGAGGATAGAGCACAACAAAAATCTACAACAAAAGAGTTGAGTGCAGGATTGGCATTAACATATCTGGATTCAGGAGATTACGCTGGCTTCATTGCACTCTATGAGCAAAGTGCCTGGCTACAGGTGAAACTCCCTCTTAATAAAGAGCATATTCTTCTCAGGGGTGAGGAGCTACAAAAGCTGGATAGTGTATTAACTTCTGCAAGAGCTAATATGCACAAATCTGTATTTGATACTGACTGCAGCCTTAAATCTGCAGCTCTGCAAACCGCTCATAAAGGCTCCTGGGATATGCTTTTCAGCATCCTGAACGGATATGGCGGTCTAGAGCTGGCACAAAAAGCAAAAGCAACACTTGAAAGCGATGACATTGATGAAGTCAGCCGACTTGTTGAGCAACACTCTGAACTGAAAGACGCCTGTTCAATCCCCTTAGGCACACTACTTGCGAAATGGAAGACCCAGAAAGACGAGTTAATGTTTAAAGTACTCCACTGCAGAGCCTTGTTAAGTTACAGGGCAGCCTTGATGTCAGAAAGACAGGAGAACTTCAAAGAGATGGCCTCAGCAACCGGTGTTTGGCCTCACCAACTTTGCAATGGCCGATTTGAAATTACGGAAGAGCTTAGGGGTATCTGTACAAATCCAGCCAAGCTGGAAAGAACTGATAAGCTGATTCGTCGCTTAATCCAGAATCCTGAATGGAATGGACGCGACTGAAAAGAGCGACACATGCCGTTCTTTTCAGTCATTCTGATTACTTCTGAGGAGCCGGTCTCAGATTAATCTCTACCCGCCTGTTCATGGCGCGACCTTCTTTAGTCTTGTTATCACCAATCGGATTTGATGAACCCGCACCGAAGTAAGTGATTCTAGTACCGGACACACCCTGATAAATCAGATAATCCGCTACACTCTTGGCCCGATCCTGTGACAAAGGCAGATTGATCTTGTCGCCTCCGGTACTGTCGGTATAGCCAACCACTTCAATCAGGTTCTTGTCGTATTCTTTGAACACTTTAGACACCGAGCCAAGAACAGGGTAAAAGCTGGACTTAATAGCTGACTTACTGGAATCAAACGTGATGTTTGAAGGCATGATCAGCTGAAGGTTATCCCCCTGCCTGTAAACCTGAACGCCTGTTCCCTGCAACTGTTGTCTCAGTGCTGCTTCCTGCTTGTCGGTGTAATAGCCATAACCCGCACCCGCAGCACCACCAATGGCTGCTCCTTTCAAAGCCCCTTCACCACCATCGATCAGACCACCAATTACGGCACCGGTAACCGCACCAATACCACCGTACTTGCTGGTCTTATTGACTTCCTGCTCCCCTGTATAAGGGTTAGTAGTCTGACAACCTGCAACAATCGCTGCTGCGGCCACCACTACAGACATTCTTTTTAACTGCATCAACATGTTCACTTCTCCTTGCTGGCTAACTAGAGCTAGCCGCGAATTATGCTGTTTTCCCGAATTTCTTCACCAATCCGGGTATCCGGGCCATGACCTGTAACCACTGTAGTCTCTTCATCCAGAGTGTATAGGCGGTCCCGAATGGATTTTTCTATCGCTTTGAAGTCACCACCCCAGAGATCGGTTCTGCCAATGGAGCGGCGGAACAGAGTATCCCCTGCAATCAGCAGGTTTTCTTTCTCAAAGTGGAAACACATGGAGCCTGGAGTATGCCCGGGTGTGTGCATAGCCACACCTTCGCAACAAGGTAATTCCTGATCATCATTCAACCAGAAGTCGGGATCAGGAATAGGATTGTATGGCACACCAAACATGCGACACTGGGTTTCAAGATTATCCCAAAGGAACTTGTCTTCCTTGTGAAGATGGATAGGTGCGCCCGTCTTTTTCTTGATTTCGCCACTGGCCAGAAAATGGTCCAGATGAGCATGGGTATGAATCAGAGCCACCGCTTTAAGCCCATGAGCTTCAAGCTTTGACAAAATAATCTCCGGATCACCACCGGGATCAATCACAATGGCTTTTTTGGTAATAGGGTCACCTACAATCGTGCAGTTACACTGCAAAGGCCCCACCGGGAATGTTTCTTTTATCAGTGCTGTTTTTTGCTCAGTCATGTCAACGGCCCCAAAACTCAAGATCGCTCATTCTAAATCAGAGTCAGGGTATTGCACATAATCTGTTTCACAGATGTCAGGTAAGCAATTTGAAAATTTTTATTGGATTACAGTCTGAAATGGCAAGGCAATCGTTTATATCCTGCTGTTGATAGCTTGATGCCCATCCCTAAGAGCGCTTCTATTAACAAATAAATGGGGGCACCATGGCTGAAAACCATCACATAACCCTCTGACTGACAGTCTTCAGTAAGAATCTGGTTATAGGCTTCAAGCATTCGGTCCTGTATCTGGGTATTGGTTTCTCCACCGAATTTTTCAGGGTTTTCAGGAAACCAGAAATCACGGTCATTATAAGATTTATATTGCTGACCTTCCCTATCACCCACTTTCGACTCAATAACCCTCTCATCCAGTTCCATATTTATTTCAGGCACACCTAACGCGCTCAGAACTATATGGGCTGTCTCAATGGTTCGAGGCAGAGGTGAAACCACTACTCGACAAATTTCGGCCCCACGTATACCAGACTGTTTCAGCTGTGAAGCCAGATTTAACGCCTGCTCACGCCCCAGCTCCGTCAATCTGGATTCAATATAATTGGGGTGGTCAGGGTCCGAACTATAAAACCCACCGGTGTTATGTGTGCCTTCACCATGTCGGGCAACAATAACCCCCTGAAGTCTGCAGTCCATTATTACTCCTGGTCTCTATACCCAGTCGCCAGAGAAAAGTCATTATG
Source organism: Endozoicomonas arenosclerae (assembly GCF_001562015.1). Classification (GTDB taxonomy): domain Bacteria; phylum Pseudomonadota; class Gammaproteobacteria; order Pseudomonadales; family Endozoicomonadaceae; genus Endozoicomonas_A; species Endozoicomonas_A arenosclerae. The sequence goes on from NZ_LASA01000111.1 coordinate 10,926, forward strand.
CAAAAAAAGCCTGCCCATACCAACGGGCCAGCTATGACGAACTCTCAAGTCAGATGAAAAACAACCGTCAATTAGAAAATCGGCAGAAAAAGCCCATTATTTCTATTTGTTTCAGTCGATCAGGGCAGCTTCAACAATACCTTCTTGCGACCATTACTTTTTGTCGCCCCCAGATTCAATTGTGTACTGCCAGAACCACCACGGACATTCAACCTGACCAGAGACCCGCTAACTACCAGACGTTTCATGGCAATTTCTTCCGGCAACCCATCCACCACGGGATAAGGAAAACAGGGGCCGGATTCATAAGCGTCCTGCTCATCTTCCAGGTCTTCCAGCAAATCAGGCAGATCAAAACGGAGAGCCATGATTAAACCTCCTGAGGCAGCCATCAGTTAAAATACCGTCTTAAAAACAGTCAGCCAGAAGTCTGGGGAAAGTTACAGCAGTGCCCTTCAAAGCCCTGACACCTCTATAAAACCCGCACTTCCGTGCTGTACATCCAGATGAAACAGCTCGTCAATTGTAGACAAAGTCCATGGCCTGCAAAGATCTTTTTGCCTCTGTTTTTTTACAGTGAAAAAATTTTCATCCCCCGAGGGTGACGAAAAAATACTTCTTTCGCTCATGGCTGATTTATCCTGAATATGAATGCATTTTATTACTCTTGCCAACGCCCCCGTGAACCGAGAGCTTCCAGCCAGAAACTTCTCGTCTGGAACGCAATAACCAAATGCCAAATTAACCTTACGCATCGGATAAGAGGGTCTAACCTTGGTCTTCTAGAGGAATTAATCAATCAGACAAGATCTGGCCAGCAGCCCTTAAGAATTACTCACTCAGCCTCAGGAGGCTGACCGGGAATGGTGCCGGAGTAACAAAATAATCCAAAAGGAGTTTTTCATGTGCGACAGCCATAGACATGTAAGCATTAACTCACCTGTCATACTCTTTGGTGCTGCCGTTCTTGGACTGTTTTGTGGCTGGCTGGACATAGCTGTGATTAACCAGATCTGCGACGTGATTGCTGATATTTTCATAAGATTGCTGAAGCTGGTCAGCCTGCCCATTATCTTTTTTTCTCTGGTGGCGACTTTATCGGGTATGAGTGGTATGGCTGATGTCCGTTCTCTGGGTGGAAGGGTCATTAAGTACACTCTTCTCACCACTTTGCTGTCTGCCAGCCTGGCCCTGGGCCTGTATTTGTTGCTGGACCCATCCGAGAGTGCAGCCCGCGTCTTCAACAGTGGACAGAACACCGTTGAAGCAGTCAGCTACTGGAATCACCTTCTCAATATCATTCCCTCAAATCTGATTGAGCCATTCCTCAACAACAACGTCATGGGCGTTTTGTTTCTTGCACTGGTGTTTAGTGCATCCATCCTCTCTTTGGGAGAGGAACATAAGAAGACGCTTAACCAACTCTTTGAAAGCCTGTTTGCCGCTGTAATGAAGATGACCGGCTTTTTCCTGAAACTGATGCCGCTGGCCGTCTGGGCGTTTGTCACCCTGTTCGTCAAAGATGTACAGAATCATGAAGTATTACAGGGACTGGCGATTTATCTGCTCTGTGTGGTACTGGCCAACTTGATACAGGCTGGAGTAATTCTGCCTGCCCTGCTAAAAATTCGCGGAGTAGCACCTGTCAGTACGCTGAAAGCTATGTGGCCTGCTCTCACTATCGCTTTCTTCTCCAAGTCTTCCAGTGCTGCCCTGCCTTCTGCAGTGGACTGTGCAGAAAGAAGGCTGGGCCTCCAGCGCAAAGTGGCCCGCTTTAGCATGCCTTTGTGCATTACTGTCAACATGAACGCTTGTGCAGCCTACATCCTGATCACTGTACTGTTTGTCTCCCAGAGCAACGGTGTTCAGTTTACATCGTTGGAGATGTTTTCCTGGATCTTGGTCGCCACCATTGCAGCCATTGGTAATGCCGGTGTTCCCATGGGTTGCTATATGCTATCCAGTGCCTTTCTGGCCGCCATGGGGGTCGATATGCAGCTGATGGTACTCATACTGCCGTTCTATGCTTTTATCGATATGCTGGAAAGCGCCATCAACGTCTGGTCAGACTCCTGTGTCACAGCGATGGTCAATCAGGAGCTGGTTGCTGAAAGGGAGCAGTCTCTGGAGGAGTTATAAAGGCAAGTGCTGTCAAGCGTTAAGCTCATACATACTCCGTTCATCCTGAGCTTGTCGAAGGATGTTGATAATGCACTTCGACAGCCTCAGTGTGAACGGTATGGGGTATGAGCTTAGCTGCACCAGGAACCTGACCGGTCAATCGATTGATTAGCTAATGGATTTCACAACCGTACAAATAGCCTTGCACAGGGTATCCAGATCTTCATCGGAGATCACATAGGGCGGCATGATATACACCAGTTTACCGAAGGGTCTGACCCATACTCCCTGCTCAGGAAAACGGGGCTGAATTTCGGACATCACCACAGGCTCTTTTAACTCCACAACACCGATGGCTCCCAGGACACGGACATTATCCACAGTTTCAAGTTCAGCGCAGGGTGAAAGGCCATCCCAGAGCTTTTTCTCTATATTGGCTACCTGATGCTGCCACTCGCCTGTGGATAAAATCTCCATGCTCGCAACCCCTGCAGCACAGGCCAGAGGATTCGCCATAAAGGTGGGACCATGCATGATCGGACCACTGGCACAGATGGTTTTGCTGATTTCCTCTGTGCACATCACAGCAGACAAGGTCATATAACCACCGGTTATGGCTTTGCCTACACACATGATGTCTGGAATGACATCCGCATGTTCACAGGCAAACATTTTACCGGTACGACCAAAGCCCGTGGCTATCTCATCATGAATCAGCAGCACTTCATGCTCATCACAAAGCTCTCTGACTTTTTTAAGAAAATCAGGTGAATAGAAATGCATGCCACCAGCGCCCTGAACAATAGGTTCAATAATCACTGCCGCCACTTGATGGTTCAAAGACTCCAGCTCTGAGCGGAAAGCTTCTATATGATGTTCCTCAAATGTCTCATCAAAGCCACACGCGGGTCTGGGCACAAAATGATGTTCAGGCAGAATACCCGTAAACAGATGATGCATACCATTCTCAGGATCACAGACAGACATACCACCGGTGGTGTCACCAAAGTATCCACCCTTAAAAGTCAGAAGCTTGTTCTTACTGGTTAGTCCTTTGCACTGCCAATACTGCATGGCCATCTTGATCGCTACTTCCACGGCAACAGAGCCGGAGTCAGCAAAGAACACAGTTTGAATAGGTTCCGGGGTCAGCTCTATCAGCTTGCGGGCAAGCTCGATAGCTGGCTTATGGGTCAGGCCACCAAACATAACGTGTGACATGGAATCGACCTGATCTTTCAGGGCCTGATTCATGACGGGATGATTATAACCATGGACCATACACCACCAGGATGACATACCGTCAATCACTTCCCTGCCATCACTGAGGCGAAGCCTCACGCCTGATGCACTCTCAACAGCAAACAATTCATACTGGCTGGGAGTCGTACCATAAGGGTGCCAGATATGACGGGCATCAAACTCAAGATCAGACTGCGTGATAGTGCGATCCAAAATGGGCTCCAACGTCTATAGGTATACAGAGTTCTGAATAATATGCTAAATCCCCGAAACAATTCACCGATAGTTGCCTTATTCCTCTCACATTTTTTAATGGAAACCATGGACGGGCAACATTTTTATGCCACAGATGAATCAAAATGGCTGGGTCAGCCGCTTTTACAAAGGAACTGAAGTTGCCAGTGATCTGGAAGCGGTTCTCTCATCACTCATCCAGCATCATTACGACTTTCGCTCCAACTCTTTCGACTATGACTCCTGCAAAAGCTCGGGCGATTACAACAAGATCCAGCTATTGGCGCGCTCTCTGGGAGACTTTGATCCCGGGGCTCTTAAGTCTGACGAAGCTCGCAAGGCATTCTGGCTCAACCTCTACAACGCCCTGATCCTGCATGTGGTCATGTCTGGCAATGAGGTACAGTCGATCATGGAGAAACAGGACTTTTTCCAGGGGTTTCGTTATCAGCTCAGACCCCATGCTTTTTCCCTGGATGAGATTGAGCACGGGATTCTCAGAGCCAACACACCGTCTTTCAGAAAACTGAGACGTCCACTGCGTCGCACACATCCTGCCCACCTTTACGTGATGAATCAGCTGGACCCCAGAATACATATGGCATTTCACTGCGCCTGCCATAGCTCGGCCCCACTCAGAGTGTTTTGTCCTGAGTCCATTGAAGATGAACTGGAAGCCGCCTCTTCCGACTTCCTGAAACGCCAAGTTTCTGTTGATGGAAAAGAGCTGTTATTGCCCCGCTGCTTTTACTGGTACAAAAAAGATTTTGGACAAAAGTCAGGCATTTTGAACTTTGTCGAAAAGTATCACCCTGACCCTGAAATCAAACAGCAGATAGCCCAGCAGGGAAACCGGATGAAAATCCGTTTCACTGAATTTGACTGGACGCTGAACAGCCGGGAGAAATGAGTTACAATTGACCGATTAACCCTTAACATTTTTCAGCCGCAGTAGAACCCAATGACCGCATTGTTCGTCAATCAGCTAACCACCCTTGATTTCAGCTATCTCTCCCCCGAGCGTGGGGTTGTAGGAGAGACCTGGCTGGTGGATGTCACGCTCAGGGGTGATCTGGATGAACAGGGCATGGTGTTTGACTTTGGCCATGTCAAAAAACAGATCAAGGCATCCCTGGACATTCTGGCTGACCATCGTCTGCTGGTACCTACCGCGCACTCTGCTATTTCTGTAAAAACAGAGAATGAAGAGCGCCTTTCTGTTCATATGCAGGGCAATTCCGGTGATATTATCGAGTGTAAGGCTCCGGCTCAGGCCATTCTGTTGGTTAACTCAGAGGAAATCACTCCTGAAGCTCTGACGCCCTTTCTGGAAAAGACCCTGTTGGATGAACTGCCTGACAATGTCAGAGGTGTAGAGCTACATATATACCCTGAGGAATTTTCCAGCGCTTTTTATCACTACAGCCACGGGTTGAAGAAGCATCTGGGTGATTGCCAGAGGATTGCCCATGGTCACCGTTCCCCTATTCATATCTACCTGGATGGCCAACGCGATCCTATGCAGGAAGCCAACTGGGCTGAAACCTGGAAAGATATCTACATCGCCACCCGGGAAGACCTTCTGGAAAAAGTGACTCTGGGCAAACAAGATCACCTGCGTTTTGGCTACACCTCCGACCAGGGTTACTTTGAGCTGACCATTGCTGAAGACCGCTGCTACCTGATTGATACTGACAGTACTGTCGAGCTTCTTGCAGAACATATTGCTGGCGTCATCAAGGACAGAAACCCAAGTAAATCCGTTCGAGTGGTTGCTTTTGAGGGCTTCAACAAAGGCTCCATAGCCGAGAAGTAACCTATCCTTATTGATAAGCAACAGATTGAAAGTGAATAGGGATATTCCATGGCAATCGAAGACATCAATAATCGCCCCGTTCCCCCTTCTGCTCCCCGACAGGATCCGGAACTGGGTCTTTCCAGTCAGCAACAGGTTGAAGAAGAGGTGGAAACCACCTTTGAAGACCTGAAAAGCAACATGGAAGAGATGCTTCAGTTCAATTACGCCATCATCCATGAACTGCTGGGACAAATTGCTGCCATCAGTCCTTACCGTGCCGATATGGCCCAGGGCAAACAACCTGAAGTAGCGGCTATTGAAGCATCAGACGAAGCCAAGGCAACTCCCATTGCTCCGGTTGGAGAAGCCAGTGCTTCGGCCTATCTGGCTGGCCTTCAACACATTGAAGGAATGATGGGTAATCAGGATCTCAAACTTCAGGAAATGTTTGATAAGCTGGCATTGTCACGCTCCGGCAGAAAAGCTGATCTGGAAAACCAGGGACTGGAGTTTGAACGATTGAAGTCCATCATTATTCAGGCTGAAGGTCGAATGAATCAGACCTTGAGCCAGATGCCAGAAACCCTGCCAGAAAACACTGGTCGCATGTTGAAAGAGATGCTGCCTGAATTCATCGACAAACTGCAGCAGTTCGATGGCAGTTTTAGGGAAGCTCTCACTGAAGTTCGGGAAGAAATACTCAGGGTTCAATCAACCCAGTGACAACATATGATTGTCCCACTGACAGCCCTTAATCCGGGCTATCGAAACTTCCTCAGCCTGACCCTGATGACATTTCAAAAGCTGAATATCTCCTAAGCCATTACTCACAGCCAACAATCCTGAAGCGGTAGTGGCAGCGCCCGCACAATCACGGTTATGGATCAGGGTTTTCAACTCACCGCTGGAAGCATCAATCAAACCAATCCTGTTGCCTCTGGGAGTGGTCACCGCCAGGGTTTGGCTATCAGGGATAAAGCAGACACTGGCTATGTAACCATTCAATGCCAACCATTGGGCTTCTGTTGCCTTTACAGGTTTCAGTGGCTCACCTCGTTGATGCAAAGCGACTAAAGGCAAAGTCTCAGGATCACCTTGATACTGCATACCAATGGCCACTGTACCGTCTGGAGCCACACCCAAATGACGAATACTCAGGGCAGGATCGACAAACACCTGCCTTTCCAGTTCGTCTCCTGTATTGCGGTCAATGTAAAGCAAAGCCGGTTTCAGACTCTCTGGATTTAATGTTTCACGTCCGGAATCAGGATGAGTCTGAATCCCTCCCAAAGCCACCACCAGCGTATTGCCGTCTGGCATCATGGCTATTTCATGGGGACCCGGACCACTCAAAGTGAACTCCCTGACTTTTTGATACCCCTTCTCAGCATCATAAACACCTATAATGCCATTCAGTGTTTCCAGATCATTTTCTGTCGTATAAAGCCACCGGCCATCCTGACTGAATACGCCATGACCATAAAAGTGTCGTAGAGGATGACTGACCACAGAGTCCACTTCTTGAGGCTTTTTCCAGTCAAGCTGATACAACAATCGGCCCGGCCTTCTATCAAAAACCACCACTTCTGAGCTGGAAGGTCTGGCAGCGATATCATGTGCTCGTGCCGGAATTGGCCAACGACCTAACTTCCCCCCATCAGCTGTGAAAGCCTGAATAAAATGTCGACCTTCCGGGTCTCTGGCGGCACTGATCAGTACTGATGAGTTTCGTGTAGAAATCGAACATCCTGAGAGAGACAGGCCAGCAAAAGCCAGCCCGGTTTTAAGAAAGGTTCGACGGCTGAACATTCAATCAATCACCGTCGTTAGTATTAAAGCCCAGAGGAATTTTGAGGGCGACAGAAGCTTTTCGAACTCCCCCTCTCAGCTCAGACAAATCACGATGCAAAGCGACAAGACGATCCCGGCCTTGCTCTTCAACCAAACCAGGAATGGAAGCAGGTAATGGCTCCATATCTTGATTAAACTGAGCTATATCTTCAGCCAGTCCCTGCCAAATTGCCCGCTCTTGTCCAGAGAGAGAGCCTGTCAGTACAAACTGAGTCATTTTCAGACCCGTAGTCAGAGACTGCTGGATGTTTTCCAAAGATTGCTTACTACGCCAGGACTCTGCCAGATAGTGATTGACCTTCTGTTTGCCCATTGGCAAACCCACTTCACGAATCAAACGGGAAGACAGAACATCAAGACTATTGAGAACCAGCACAGGAACAGTTACCTGTTTTTCAGGCTCACTGCTGAAATATTCATTATAGAAAGCCCCATTTGCCTGCCACCTGTCCTTAAGGTCCCCGGCATTCAATACCAGTGTATTGCTCACTACTTTTAATAGGCGACAACGATTCTCTTCACCCAGCAGAATGCGCTGGCCATTGGTTGGATCAAACAGTAGGTATTCCAGAGCAGAAAGCCCCTGAACAATAACGCTCTCTTCTCTCAAGTCAGAACTGACAGATTTCTTAAGCAAGGCTTCTATTTTTCTACCCGTCAGATTCTTTTTGTCAGGCCAGAACTGAAACCGCCAACCTTCCATATTCTCTTCGAGGTAAAGCTGAGAAACAGCTTCTACACTTTGCCAGGCGGACATGGCCTGCCTCCAGCCTTGGCGCAGAGACAAGTAATTTTCTTCTACAGGGCTTGAGCAAAAACGTTCAGCGGTATGATTCAGTGCCACCGCACTTCGCTGCATTGCGGCATAATCGGCGACAATAAACTGGCTTAAATAGATTTCTTTACGGGCAGACTCTTCACTCTCTTTCTGACTGCAAGCCACCAACAGCAGAGGCAAAGCGATAGCTACAACCAAACGAATACAACGGGTCATAAGGATCCTATAAACTTCAGCAACGCTGCTCGCTGAGTCTTCTCCATAGACACAAAACGATCTCGTGAGGCTTGAGCTTCTCCACCATGCCACAGAATGGCTTCCTGAATGGTTCTGGCTCGGCCATCGTGCAGAAAAGTAGCTTCAATACTGACTTCATGGGTTTTACCAATACCCCAGAGTGGTGGTGTTCGCCATTCAACACCACTGGCGAGAAACTCCGGTCGGTGATCAGCTAACTCTTCGCCCATATCATGGAGCAGTAAATCGGTGTACGGCCAAATCAACTGGTCAGATTGTTCAGGCTGATCACGGAGTCGAGGCGTTTTATAACTGGGAATATGACAACCCGCACAGCCAATGTCGCTAAACAGTTTTTTGCCTTTCAATACCGTTTTATTCCTGGCTTCTGATCGAACAGGTACGGCAAGATTTCGGGTATAAAAAGTCACTTTCTTGAGAATCTTGTCAGAGATTTCTACTTTCTCACCGGTTAACAAGTCCCGGCATGATTTCTGGGATTCACTGCAGTTTTCCTCCGCGAAGAGACTGGAGGTAATCCCCATATCGCCGTTAAAGGCTGCTGCATTCTGTTGCTTCAGGTTGGGCTGACCGGCTTTCCAACCAAAGCGACCCATGACGGTTCTACCCTGCTCATGATCCCAGACCCGATTAGCCCGTCCGGATATACCATCACCGTCCCGGTCCTCCGGATCTTCATAAGTTAAAAGACTGGAGTCTGTTAAAGCCTCTAATAATCCCAAACCGATCATGGGCGAAGCCACCCTGGCAGACATCATCAGATCATCGGGTAATGGCCCATAACCTGGATCAGTGATAGAGAAGAAAGGTTTTCTGAGTTCGACTGTCTCTCCACCTTTCAGGGTCACTTGCGAATATTCATAGCGAACCTGAACCCGTCCTTCCGGAACACTGCCTGGTAGAGCAAAGTCCTGAATCTGACCACCGTATACAGGATGAGGAACAGAGCCATCTTTGATGAGTATTTCAGGATCAGTATCTGCCGTGGCTGGGATACTGATCCTCATCAGCAAAGACACCTTGTTGAGATCATTATTCTTGGGCGCGTGCCCACGGCCATCTTTGATGTGGCAATTCTGACAGCTGTTGGTATTAAAGAGTGGACCCAGGCCATCTCTGGCAGTGGTCGAAGATGGCGAAGCCACCCAGGGGTTGCGGAAAAAACTGTTTCCGACATTAAAATCCAGCCTGCGCGTGACTTTCATATTACCGGCCGGCATGGAAAAAGAATTTCGGCCAGCAATCGTTACCGAGGTGTCACCACCGGGTCTTTCTTCACCGGGCTCAAAGACGGGCTGCTCTTCCATGGAGCAGCCTGCTAAAGCCAAAGACAACAGCGCCGGTAGTCCAACTCTTTTTATCATTCTCAGAACTCGTGATCTGCATTATCCGGATTAAGCTGGTTAATACCCATGATACTGGCGACTTCTTCGATGGTAGTGGTTTGTTCAACCAGAGCATTAATAGCTTTTTGTACCATGACATGACCTTCCTTGTTGTCGGGGGCAATCAGCTGGTCAAAAGCCACATTATTATTTTCGGCTGAGTCGACAATAGCCTGAAGAGCAGTTCGGGTGTTATCCAGCTGTCCTTCTGCCTTGTCTGACAGTTCCTTTTCTTCTTGCTTCAGCCATTCAAGAATGCTTGGGCCTTCAACTATGGAACCATCCACTCTTTGATAACTGCCTGTAAACACATTCTGAACGCCCTGGGCATTGTAGAAGTGAGAGAAGTGCGTGTTATCACTGAAGCAGTCATGTTCATCTTCAGTAGAATTGGCTTCCAGTGCGACTTTCATCCTTTCACCGGCCAGTTCACCCAGACTCAGGCTACCCATGCCAAACAGCATTTTTCTCAAACCCTGGTCAATCGATCCCTGTTCCAGTTCAGCCCGATAGTTACCTGCAACACCCGGCTTCCATTGCTCTACCATGTACTCCAGGTCTTTGATCAATAGATCCGTTACCTTCAGAAGGTACTCACCCCTTCTGTCACAGTGGCCATTGGTGCAATCCAGACCTTTGGCGTAATCGGTAGCCGGACGCTCTCCTGCACCGGGACCGGTGCCGTTCAGATCCTGTCCCCACAAAAGAAATTCCACCGCGTGATAGCCAGTGGCAACATTGGCTTCACTGCCACCCAATTCGTTCAAGCTGGATAATTTTTCAGGGGTCAACATCTCAAGATCGAGGGTATTCTCACCCACTGCCAGCTCCGTGGTCGCTACAATATTGGCTTGGGCTCCAGCATTACCCATCTCGAAACCGTAAGAACTGGAGTCAACGTAATCGATCATGCCTTCATCCAGAGGCCAGGCATTCAACTGACCTTCCCAGTCATCCACGACAGGATTTCCAAAGCGGAAAACTTCAGACTGCATATAAGGGACACGGGCCGCTTTCCATGCCAGACGGGCTGCATTCAATGATTCTTCATTGGGGCTGATGACTAGCTGACCCACTGCAACACGTAAAGCCTTTGCGGTGATCAGAGCATCTTCAAAAGTGGCATAAGCGACATCAGCATACTGCTCAATGACAGACTGAGCGGTTTGCTGAGAGATATTCAGAGAGGGGGCCGAGCCTGTAACTTCAGCTTTTTGGCTATCACTGCAACCTGCCAGAAGCAGGCCTGACACAGCCAGCGCAGCCATCGTTCGCTTCAAAATCATGAAAGTCTTCCTTGTCGATTCTGTATTTTTATTCTGAATGTCACTGGCCGCAGATTATATTGAGAATAATTCTCATTACAAAGTAAATGATCCACGTTCTTAGAACGTGGTTTTGCTTTATGCCCCCCCTATAAGGGGGCTGAAACCGCCAGCCTTCAGAGAAGGCTGGTGAGAGTTGCCCCAAGATTGCAGATTATTTCCTGAAATCTATCTCCTGCTGGAGACGTTCTTTCTTTTCTTGGTACTTCACATATTTACGGATCATTTCTGCATCTACTCCGACAGTATCGACACAGTAGCCTTTTGACCAAAAG
>NZ_LASA01000112.1 GCF_001562015.1 Endozoicomonas arenosclerae
AATACGCAACATGGTTGCTAGCGGGTAAGGGCGTCTTCCATTACCTGGCTTTGGATAAAAAGGCTCAATGACGGCTTCTAATCGAGACCAGGGAATCAGCTTCTCCATTCTGAGTAAGAACTTCTCTTTACGAGTCTGTCGCTTTTTTTGGGTGAACTCGCAGTCGGCAAACGTGAGCTGATTCTTCATGGTGAACTCCAAATATGAGCTGATGGTAGATTAGCTCACAAGGAACTTGTTCACACCTTCCCTTGGGCAGACTCATTTCATCCGCACAGAGTGTCAGGCTCATGAGCCGACAGGTTGTGACGAAGATCGACAGTGTCCTGAAATCTATAGTTTCCAAATCGCGAACAATCAATTTCAATTAACCTTATTGTTTCCAAAAAATAAGAATACTAATCTTTATCCCATAAATAAACCAAAGCTATCTGAGGGATTGAAATGTCTGCTCCATCCGATCTGTTTTCCGGGGTTCAGTTAGGGGATGTCCAACTGGCTAACCGCATTATCATGGCGCCTTTGACTCGTACACGTGCCGAAGCTCATGTACCCACCGAGATAATGGCTGAATATTACGCCCAGCGAGCCGGCGCCGGGTTGATCATTGCTGAAGCGACCATGGTGGCAGAAGGCGCGTCTGCTTTCGTGAATGAGCCAGGCATTTACTCTCAGGCTCAAATTGATGGCTGGAAAAAGGTGACAGAAGCCGTACATGCAAAAGGCGGTAAGATCTTTCTACAGCTTTGGCATGGCGGACGTGCCAGCCACCCCGTTCTGAACGATGGCAAGGTTCCCGTGGCGGCAAGCCCTTTGGCTATTGATGACGTAGTTCATACACCGGAAGGCAAATTACCATACACCACACCAAGGTCGCTGGAGATTGAAGAGGTTCCAGCCATTGTTGAAGCGTTCAGGCAAGCCGCACTGAATGCTAAAGAGGCAGGCTTTGATGGGGTAGAAGTGCACGGTGCGAACGGTTATCTGTTGGATAACTTCCTCCGTGATGGCAGTAACAAGCGTACTGATGCTTACGGTGGCCCTATAGAGAACCGTGCTCGCTTAATGTTTGAAGTGCTGGACGCTGTGGTTGAAGTTTGGGGTGCAGGTAAAGTGGGTTTGCGTACTTCTCCTCTGAACGGGTTCAATAGTATGAAAGACAGTGACCCTGTTGGTTTGACTCAGTGGTTGGCTGAAAAACTCAACGACTACCAGCTGGCATTCTGGCACTTGATGCGCAGTGATTTTGCCGGGGAACAGCAGGCTGATGTCATGTCGCCGGCAAGGGAACTGTATAAAGGCAATCTGATCGGCAATATGGGTTACAGCAAAGATGAGGCATTAGGCGCCATAGACTCACAAGAACTGGATGCAGTGGCTTTTGGTGTTCCGTTTATTGCTAATCCTGATCTGGTCGAACGTTTCAAACAGGATGCCGACCTGACAGAAGCCAAACCTGAATTTTTCTATGAGGGTGGCGCTCAGGGTTATACCGATTATCCTGCTATCTCTGGTTAATTGAAGATATCAGGTAGTGGGGAAGGTCATAGTACCTTCCCATACTGAATTTCTCCCATTCTAAGTTCTTACCAGGGCAAATTAACTTCATTCAAGCAATGAGTTTCCAGTCGTTAACATCCCGGCATGGCGGATAAGAATAAATGAGCTAATATTTATTTTTTAAAATAACTCGTATGAAAGACGTTACGATTTATGAATAGAGCAAGTGACGATCGTGTGGTTCAAACCCTGTATAAAAAAAATAGAGCCTTTCTCCTTTTGATTGTCATAATAAATGTATTCACTCAGCAAGCTGAGGCCTTCGCACTTCAAAATAATACCAGTCGTTCACTTCATACTTTAGTAGAAGCGGTAGTACTATTTTTTCCTGAAAAAATTCCTGTTCCTGTTGAAGATCTAAGTCGTTCTACACTCTTTACTCTGAGAGAAGCAGGCAAGCCTGGATCTCTGGCAAACAACCGGGAATGCCTGAATTATAAATTTGATCCGGGTGGGGCTGGAGAAAGGGAGTTTCTTATGAACTATTTTTTCAGTGGATTAGCTGTCAGCTATGTTTTTTCCCTTATGTATGGAAGCAACTTGGCGAGCAATTTCTTCGGAATTGCCATTTTATCCTTAAGCCTTAATGAACTGGTTGAACGAAATCTATTCAGATCTGGGATAATTGTTATGGTGGGCAGTTACCAGTTTTTGTACGGTGTCACACAACAAGTTGGAGAAGTGTTAGGGATTTCAATGATATTCTATGAGCTGTTCAGGATATACAGCGAGGGTTTGAAACCACCCGGAATTGAAAAACTTGATCTTGTTAGTATTGAAAAACAAAGTTGTATCAAGAAAAAAGATCAGGGTACTGGTCAACTCTTTCGGATGGAACGCTACGGCAATGCCTGGTCAGACTTTGGTGTTCTGACTCCAGTTAATCGAGGTCTCAGATCAGCCGCGCCCATGTGCTTAACCAAACAAAATGATAAGACTATTGACCTTAAAGCCTGCAGCTTTACTTATGATGCAGCTGGTCGAAAAATAGTTGAACCTGGTCAAGTATGGGCATTTAAAGCCCAGAAGCAAAACCCTGAGAGTTCTGAAAGAGTTGTTAAGAGGCTGGTTAGTTTTCTGGATGACGGGGACTGTCTGGCAGGGGTTGTTTCAACCAAGAAAGGCGTTGCAAGCAAATGCCTGAAATTGACCCTTGGAAAAGGCTTCGCTGAGAATGGTTGTGTTATATATCCGGATGGTCGGCCATCATCTTGTTCAAGAAGAAAGTCAAAGAACAAGATTCCATTGGAGTATAGAGGCATGTATGTAGAGGATATCCGGCTTAAATAAGGGGTTGGGGCCCGAAACGTTTAAGCAGTTAGTGAGCCAGTATATGTTCAAAACCATTCAATTTCAAAAAATCCTCTCTGACACCACGATAATCCAGTACGTCCTTAAAGTTCTCCGGTGTCGCCTGTTTGAGCAATACAGAAACTTCATTTTGAACAGAGTCTTTTAGCTCCCAGTCATCCAGTCTGATCAGGCGTTGGGCATCTTCTACAGGTTTTCCCAAAGCCTGCTTATCAACAAAAAGCCTGATCATCTGTTCGATACAGCCTTCATGCAAACCTTGCTGTTTCATGACTTTGTAGAGCGCCATGAGGTAGGGACCCAGTCCGGGGATGAATACGCTGGCTTTGGTAACCAGCGCTTTGCAGACCGCTAACCAGGCTCCCCCGTTGTTCCCTTCCAGCAATGCATTCAAGCGATCGGCGTATTCCTGCAGGTTTTGTTTGGCTCGTCCCAGGGTGCCTTGATGATAGAGCGCGTGGGTGATTTGTGGGCCTATATAGGAATAGGCCATGGTTCTGAAGCCTTTTGCGAGCAATCGTTCTTCCTGTAGTTCTTGCACCCAGTTAAACCAGTCCTCTCCCCCCATCACTTTTACCGTGTCTTGAATCTCCTGTTCAGATGCAGGCTTAAGGGCAACAGGTTTGATCTCCTCATGCTCAAGATCGAGTGTGTATCCTTCATAGGGTTCGCCAATGGGTTTGATGGTTGATCGAGTGAGGTCTCCTGATTGAGGATCGGGGCGGACTCCGGTAGCCAGGCTGTATATCAGCAGATCTACACGTCCATTCAACTGTTTTTTGATGGTTTCCCTGACCTTGCTTCTGACGTCATTCGAGAAAGTGTCACCCACCAGGTTTATGGAGGTCAGACCTTCCTGTTCAGCCAATGTCTGAAAAGCCTGGTTGTTGTGCCAGCCTGCCGATCCGGTTCCTTTCTCTGAAGGGGGCTTTTCATAAGAAAGATTGAGAGTGTTCGCTCTGAGGCCAAAGTTGGCGACGATGCGTGTAGCCAGGCCAAAGCCAGAGGAAGCTCCGAGAATAAGAACGTTAAGATCAGGTTGGGTTTCAAACGACAGTTGTTTAACAGAAAGGATTTGTTGTTTGACCGCTTCCCAGCACCCGTCAGGATGACAGTTTCGGGCGATGACACCTTGAATAACGGGCTGGTTTTCCATGACTCAATCTCTACTGCATTATGAGGGAGCAACTGAATGCTCCCACTCGCATCCGAGCCTGTCAACAAACGGGACAGACTCCTAGAGCAAAGTAAAGGCGGCTGGAATGAACTCTTTTACTTTGGCTGCGTTGAGCAGGCTGATGACCGGAATACAGATAATCCAGGCACTGGCATCCCTCATTGCTTTGTTAAGTACTTTGGGCCGGATACTGATTTCATCCGGGGCGCGATAGAGCTCCAGATTCGGGATGAAGCCAGGGGTTTTGCTTTTGTATCGGCGGTAGGCTTCTCCAAAACGTTGGGACAGAACCGTTTCTTCATGCCTTATCTGGGGAATATGAGTCACGCAATACATAAACAGAATCAGGGCTGTGAGTATCAGGCTGCCAGTCATAACGCCGATACCTGCAGCACCGCAGAGCGTGAAGAAGTACAGAGGATTTCGACACAGGGAGAAAGGACCATAGTCGACCACTTTCTTGTTTTTCATGCCGGCAATAAACGCCATGGTGTAAAAACGTCCCATGGCGCCAATGACGATCAGGGATAACCCAGCCCAGAAACTGATTTTCTGAAGGGCTGGGTAGGAAGAGAGCACAGGCTGACTCAGGATTAAAATAAAAAAGGTCAGGGCGAAGGCTATTCTGCTGAGTCGGAGTCTATGCCGTGTCTGACTAACGGACTGGGACATTATAGTTTCCATCAAATACTGCAAAGAGGGATTCCAGTCTAGAAATGAGCGTGTGATAAAAATGTCTAAACATTTGCAGACATTTTTTGTACCGACTGCTGGTTATACTACGGCCTGTTGCTTTTCCTTTGGTGGTATATGGAATGCGAGTGCTGTTAGTTGAAGATAGCAGAGAGATTGCCGGTGTTATTCTTGATTATTTTGAAAGTACGGGTCATGAAGTCGATTACGCAGCTGATGGGAAAAATGGTCTGAGCCTGGCCTGTGAGAATACCTACGACATTATTATTCTGGACGTGATGCTGCCAGGTATGGACGGTTTCAGAGTTTGTCGTGAGCTCCGCACTTCAGGTGTCAGCACTCCGGTTTTGATGCTGACTGCCCGGGATACAACGGACGACACTCTGCAAGGGTTTTCAGAAGGAGCTGATGATTACCTGATTAAACCCTTTGATCTGAAGATTCTGGATGCCCGGGTGAATGCCCTGGTTCGTCGCAGTTCACCCTCGGTCTTTAAAAAACAGCTGATTTATGGTGGTTTGTCACTGGATGTGGCCAGTCACAGTGCTATCAGGGAGGGACAGCCTATTGGTTTGAATCCAACCTGCTTCAAGATCCTGAAAATTTTGATGGATAAAGCGCCGGAAGTCGTTACTCGGGATGAGCTTATATACGCCATCTGGAGAGATGATCCTCCCGAGGGCGATACGCTCAGAAATCACATCTACCAGCTCAGAACCTCTGTGGACAAACCCTTTGAACAGGCGCTGATTTTGACAGTGCCTAAAGTTGGCTATCGGTTAAAAGGATCTACCTGAATGTTCGATACAATGCCACTGCCTCCTTCGCTTCGCAGGCAAATTACCCTCCCTATATGCATTTGTCTGGTTTCAGTTTTACTGTTCAACTTTTTAATTTTTTTTTCCGTGCTTCATTATGTTGAGGACTCTGTCAGCATAAGGCGAGCTGAGTTTTTACAGGGTTTTGCACTGGAGAAATACAGGAAGGGAGCAACCGGACCTCAGGTGCTGGATCAGCTGACCACTGCTTATGACAGTTATGAGTCCATGCCGGGCAGTGTCACGAGATATTTTGATAAGAACTGGCGTGGTGGCGCTGATTTTGATGATGATACCGAAGGCGATTCAGTCGTCACTGTGCTGGCTAAAGAGGCCATTATAAGAGGTAACAGAAAAACACTCTATATAGTTGAAAACAGTACACCGGTCACAATGACCCAGAATATGGAAAATACCCTGACATTAGGCGTTTTCCTGTCCTCATTACTGATATTGGTCAGCTTCTATCTTATTGTTCGGCGGTTGTCTGAAAATATTGCCAGACCCTTTAATGACCTGGCGCGATTGATTGATTTGGGGAACCCCGATGATCTATCCCCTTTATCGGAAAAAGGGATGTTCTCAGAAGAGCAGATGAGACTGGTTCAGGCCCTGAATGATTATCGACGACGGATTCAGTTGAGTATTGAAAGAGAAAAGTCATTCAGTCGTTATGTAAGTCATGAGTTAAGAACTCCACTGTCCGTTATTATGGGGGTGGTGGGTCTGCTTGAGATTTCAAAAGAGCCTGAATTTCTTGAAAAGCAAAGAGTCAGACTTGAAAGAGCTTGCCGGGATATGACCGATATTTCTGAAACCCTGCTCAGTCTGGTGAGGGAGAAAAAAAACGGCATAGAAGCCAGGAGTATGATCGACCAGTCGTTTGTTGAGCTGCTGGTGGAAGAGAATCAGATGCTGCTGGAAGGGAAAGATGTCCGGGTGGTAGTGGATGCCAAAAGTGCCGTTATGATCAATGCCCCTGACACAGTACTGCGTATTCTTCTGGGTAATATCATTAAAAACGCGTTCAGTTATACACGGGAAGGCGAAGTAAAAATAGTGGTTAGTGATCAGGGGCTACAGGTTCTGGACACCGGACCCGGTTTGAAAGCCACAGAAGGCAATATGGAAGGACATGGTCTGGGATTGCTGATTGTAAAAGATATCTGTCGTCAGAATGGCTGGTCATTTAGTTTGGACGACAGGGATTCAGAAACGGGTTGTGTAGCATCAGTAAACTTTAACAGAGGGTCTCTATCCGTATAGAGACCCTCTGCCTGTCACATTACCACTGATTCCAGGCCCACCATTTACGCTTATTGATCCGGGAAGCATGATTCATTACATAGAAAACATAACTCTGCTCCTGGGTCTTGTTGAACAGGTGAGCCCATGGGCCACCGGCGTAAACGGCGACATCTTCACCGGCATGAGTTTCTGAATACAGGGGAATAAGAGATTCCTGACGGAAGTCTCTGGCTTCAGTATCCATGTTGTTCAGGTCAACTCTGCGCTGGGCACTGCCGCTACCATTGGTGCCCGGACCGTTTGCGTAACCCAGGGTGGTGTAGGGCAGGCCGTCAGCTGCCAGCAGTACATTGTCTGAGGGATTACCCTGGCGGTCAGTAGCGACGACCTTGCCCAGAATAGAGTTACCCCGTTGCGGGTAACCGGCAATAGTCATTACGTGACTGTGGTCTGCTGTCACAATGATCAGGGTTTCACGAGGATCGGTTTTTTCCATGGCAGTCTTAACAGCCTTGGAGAAGGCAATGGTGTCATGCAGGGCACGGTAGGCATTGCCGCTATGGTGACCATGATCAATCCGACCCGATTCCACCATCAGGAAGAAGCCTTTACGGTTTTTGGAAAGAATGTCGATGGCCTTGTCGGTCATGTCTGCAATAGAAGGCTCGCCACCGGTGTCTTCTTCACGGTCTGCTTCGTATTCCATGTGAGAACGGTTGAACAGACCCAGCAGGTGGTCGGTGTTCTGAGGATCAATGTTGTCGAACTGTTCTTTGTTCCAGACGTAGGCCGAATTGGAATTGTTTGCCACCCACTCTTCGGTCAGGTTTCTGTTGTCCTGACGCTCACCGGTTCTGTCGGTGTCTTCCGGGTCATTCATGGTGGCTGGAATAAAGCTGCGACGTCCGCCCCCCATGGCTACTTCAATACCGTTGCCGTATTCAAAATCAATCAGCTGGCTGGCAATGTCAACACACCCGGCATCTTTGGCTTCCTGAGGCATATCCTTGTCGTCTTCCCAGCCACGGTCTGGACTGACAGAGTAGGTGGCAGCAGGTGTTGCGTGTGTCAGACGAGCGGTGGATACGACACCTGTTGATTGACCGGCATCTTCAGCCGTTTGCAAGAATGTGGTCAGAACATTATTTTCTGAAAAGTTGCAGTCGCCACGATCAACAGTTTGATCAAGATTGAGGACACCGCTGCGGGTTTTCACACCGGTCATCATGGCAGTCATAGTGCCTGCTGAATCAGGAACCTGAAAGTTGGTAGTGTAAGTTTTTGACAGGGACATATAGGGGAGCTGTTCGAAGGATAGTTCGTTCTCTTCCCCATTTTCTCCACGTAACTGACCTTCCAGAATCCTGGACGCGGTCACTGTAGACATACCCATACCGTCGCCTACAAACAGAATGATGTTTTTGGCGGAACGCATGTTGGGGTAGCTTCTCAACTCGGCAGCAAGAGCTTTTTTACCATTGTCTACCCAGTACTGTGGCGATTCGCTGTTGGCCGAAGTAGCTCCGGTCAGGGTGAGTCCCAGACCTGTAGCCAGAAGCAGGCTTCCTTTTTTCATGAGGGTTTCCTTTCTATTGGTTTTTATTGTCTTTTCTGAGGCACTGTGTTCAGCAGGACTGCCTGCTGCTCAATCAAGTTTTGTAATAGAACGCATAAAGAAATTTTTATATGGCATTAGGCTGACAGCGACGAATGACGAAGCAGTGACACTTTTATGAAGAGTCTGTTGTGTGGAACGGCTATGAGGGAGGGTTCCGCATAATGCATAACTGGCTAGTGCAGCGAGGCGCTAAACCTCATACCGTTCGCACTGAGCCAGTTGAAGTGCATTACCAGTATCCTTCGACAAGCTCAGGATGAACGGAATTCCTATGCGAATTGGAAAATTATTTCGAGAAAATCTTTAATTCTTACCGGTTGAAAGGGTATCTCCCTGTTCTTTCCAGTCTTTCAGGCCGCCCTTGTAATGCATGATGTTGGTGTAGCCATGGGCTGCAGCAAAATCAGCCCCTGAAAACCAGGAGTAGCACTGGGGGCCACCACAATAAACAACAATGGGATAGCTTTTCAGAACCGGAAGGCGGGTTTCCAGTGTGGTCCGTTCTGCCAGGGAGTGAGCCCCGGGTAAGTGACCTTTGCTATAGGTTTCTGCCTTGTTGCTGTCAATGATAAAGACTTCACCAGCGTCCATGGCTTTCCGAAGGGTTGGGTAGCTGATGGCAGGATAATGCTGGTTGTAGGCAGCGAGCTTCTCTTCCATGGAGGACTCATCACAAGCGCTTGAAACTGAGCTGAACATCACCATGGCACAGGCCAGTATGCGAGGGTCTCTAAACCATGCACCAAACATGGACAATCTCCTGAATACTTCTAAAGGAGTGAAGTATAGGAGTTTGATAGAGATTCGGTATTATCAGCAGATGGCTGGAAGAGGAAGCCCGGTACCACGACCCTTTAACAAGCTCAGGGTGAACGGAACCCGTATGTGAATCGGGAAGTTATTTCGAGACAAATCCTTTGTCAGATCAGGCTTCCGAATAATAAATCTTGTGCAAGGTGTTAGCTGGCACCACAGTTCTTTAGAGCTTGAACATAAGGCGATGCGTGTTGATGCTTTTCCAGGGTGGAGAGGAATGACCCGCCTTCTGATGTGACAGGGTTGATCTCCAGGCCGGTTTCTGAGTAAAAGCGTAAAAAACGCTCAAAATCATCTGCCCTCAGAGCCCGGTAGGCACGAGTCAGAATATGCAGAGCTTTGTCTTCGCCAGCAGGGGCCTGAAGGGTAAGCAGCTCTTTAATTCGCTCATCGCTCAGTACTTCACCAATGACTTTCTGCTTGTCTTTCTTCATTTTTATTCCTGGTCAACACGTAGCTGTCTTGCGGCATTGTACACTATGTGTTTCAAACTGTAAGTGTTGGCGGTGAAAGGTATTTTTGCTGTCTATACTGCTTGCTGCCTTTTATATCTTTGCTCCTGAAGACCTATATTCATTTTGATCCTGCAGGGGATGCTATGCCTGACAGCACCGTGGAAACGGAACTCGATGAAGCCGTTCACTCTGAACCAAGGCAGGGGAAAGGCTGGAGTTCCCGAGACACTGGCTGGATGCTCAATCTTTTTGGTACGGCTATTGGTGCGGGTATACTTTATCTTCCCATTAATGCCGGTGCAGGTGGAATCTGGCCTCTGATTGTTTTGTCGCTACTGGCTGGTCCAATGGTCTGGCTGGCTCACAGAAATCTGGTTCGGTTCTGTCTTTCCTCAACTAATCCAGCTTCCAATATTACGGGTACTGTCAATGAGCATTTTGGCGTTAAAGCGGGCAGAGTGCTGACACTGGCCTATTTCCTGTCTATCTACCCCATACTGCTTCTGTACGGAATCGGGATCACCAACGTTGTCATCAGCTTTCTGGAGAATCAGCTGTTCATTGAGTCTCCACCCAGACTTCTATTAAGCCTTGGTCTGGTGTCTTTGCTGGTAGCGATCATGCACGTGGGTGAAATCTGGATGCTCAGAGCCGTCAAGTTGCTCTGTTACCCTCTGGTCGTGGTGCTGGTGGGTATTTCCATTTACCTGATACCTGACTGGAATCTTGCGGCATTTGACCAGCCTTTCAATACCCATGATTTATTGTTGACGCTGTTTCTGACAACGCCCCTGCTGGTATTTTCATTCAACCATTCACCGGCTTGCTCAGCCTTTGCCCAGGCCTATCGAATGACCATGCCTGACAATGAGTCCTGTGCACAGAAAACCAGTCTGATTTTAAAGCGCAATACCCAGTTGCTGCTGGTGGTCATTCTGTTTTTTGTTTTTTCCTGTGTTCTGACCCTGACTCCGGAGGATCTGGCAATGGCTAAAGAAGCTAACCTCCCGGTATTGTCGGTACTGGCCAACCGCTCCGTAAATCCCATGTTTGCTGTGGTTGCTCCGGTGATTGCATTTTTGGCCATTGCCAGTTCTTTCTTTGGGGTTTATCTCGGGACGCTGGAAGGTATGCACGGGCTGGTGACTCAGCAATGGCTTAAGTACAACGGACGCAAGCCTCTGAATCCAGTGGCATTACGTAGGGGGACGGTGGCTTTTGGTCTCATTACATGCTGGCTGGCAGGGTATGCAAACTGGAGTGTAATCGGCATGGTTGAGATGGTGGTGGTTCCGGTATTGGCCGCAATTCTCTATCTGATGCCGGTCTATGCGCTGTATAAAGTGCCCAGTCTCAGTCACTTCAGGAATATTTATCTCGATGTGTTTACGGTTATTGTCGGGATTGTGGCGATTACCGCCTTTATAGTGGATCAAATACTATGAATTATTCCGAAAAGATATAGATTCGCCTGATAAGCCTCTCTGCGATAGATGATACTTAAATATATAACGGAATAGACTGAAAAGAATTCAGAGGAAGCAGGGATGTCGACAGGAGCGGGTTCAGTAGGGGGTCAAAGTCCGATACAAACGGATCAGCACGGCTCTTCTGGTATCAAAGGCATCCCAAGGCCTAAAGCCCAGGGTTTAAATCGCACTATTGAAGCCCGTAATCATCCTAACTATTTACCTCCGCCTCCCCCACCGCATGGCAGGTCTCAGCAATCAGTCCCTTCGAACACTTCGGTCCATGAACGAACAAGCGAAGTAGTGGAGGGCAAAAAGCACGTAGGCACAGAGTCATCAAGTTCTGCCAGCCCGGCTAAAGAAACCACCGATCGAACCTTTAAGCAAAAAGTAGCCCATGTCTTTGGCGAGCTGAAGCGTTTCTTCAAGCATGAAAACTGGAAGCCTGTTCCTCAGGAACTCATCAATGGTGTTCACAATAAAGAGTTGGAAAGAGATCTTACTGCCAGAAATGGGAAGATAGAGGAGTTGGCTCAGCTAAAAGAGAGAGCTAATGATCTTGAGAAAAAGCTGGTGGATTTTGATCAAAAGTACGCCAAATCTCTTGAACTTTATGACACGGTGGGCGCACCACCCAAGAAAGGTAAATTTCCAGCCCCGGATGGAAAAACCTATGACTTCTCAAAAGCTGAACGGTATGGTGATCGAAAAGAGATGATGGCGAAGTTCAGAGCCGCCTTCGATAAAGATCCTGGCTTTCAAAGTTATGACACCGACCGACATGAATTAAGAAGGATAAGAGGCAGTGACGATGAGCCCGGCAAGAGAGCCGAGCTGAAAGAAGAGATTAGAAATCTCAGTCAATCCCTGAAGCCAAGGATTGATTCAGCAGCAGCCAGAGAGGCGGAGTTCCGTCACACAAAGCTGGATCGTGAAGTAGAGACCATGCATCGCAAGGCGGATGCAGAAGTTCGACAGAAGTGGACAGATTATCGGGCAGAGGTAAAAGCTTTAGGCGAAACAGTCACCGCCAAAAAAGAAGAGCTGGCTCTTCAGAAAATGGAGCATGAGCAAAGAAAAGATTATGAGATCCCGGCATTGAAAGCCAAGCTGAAAGGGATCAAAAAGATGAGACGACAGCGGTTGAGTGAAATTAATGACAACAAACGTTTGACTCCTGAGCAAAAGCAGCAGGCTAAAACCCGTGTAGAGGCATCATTCAAAACGCTGAGAGCAAACCTTGAGGGAGAGTTGAGGCGGCTTGAAAGTAAAGTAGAAACTCATTCCAGTGACAGGAAGGCACTCAAGAACGAATATCATGAAGCCGTTGATGCCCAGGCCAAGGCCAGTAAGGGTAAGGATTTCAGAAAAGGGGTGGAAGAAGTTCGCAAGCAACAGGCAGTAGAAGAAAAAGCGGCGCTTAAAAAGCATAAAGCCGTTCCCAAAGAAGTTGAACAGGAACGTGCTGCTATTAGAAAAGGGCTTCAGGGAAGAATGAACTCTCCCGGGATAAAAGGCCATTAAGCCAGGCTGCTGCTCGCTAGCCTGGCTCAACTGATTGAGTGGATCAGTGACCCTTCAAAGCAAAAATGCCGTTGGCATTTCTCCAGTAGCCCTGATAATCCAGTCCATAACCAAAGATGTAACGATCTTCAATTTCCAGACCAAAGAAATCCGCTTTAAGGCCTGGGCGGGCTTTGCGATCGTGCAGCTTATCGACCAGTACCGCTGTCAGAACTTGTTCAGCGCCTTGCTCCTTGCAGAAGTCAACAATCGCGTCCAGTGTGTGACCTTCATCAAGAATGTCATCAACGATCAGAACCGTTCTGCCTTTCATATCCTGAGAAGGGCGTACCCTCCAGTCCAGACGACCACCGGTCAGTTGATCACGGTAGCGGGTGGCGTGCACGTAAGAGGCTTCCAGCGGAAACTGCAGGTGAGTCAGCAGCTTGCCAGTAATGACCATACCACCATTCATTACGCAGTAAACCAGCGGGTTACTATTGGACAGCTGTTCAGTAATTGCACTGCCCATGCTTTTGATGGCTGCTTCTATCTGCTGTTCATTATACAGGCAGTCAGCTTCGTCGAAGACTTGCTGAATATGGTCGAGATCAACAGACATGGTTTGGGAACCTCGTTGAAATAACAGGTAACGGTTCGTTGGCTAACATCTGGCTTTTCAAAATCCGCCGTAAACAGTCAGGATTCTGGGTAACAGCCAGTGTAGGCAAAAGTTGAACCGTAGCAAAAAAGAGAGCAAAAATACCTTTATTAGAGGTTAACAGCAAGTTGCAGGTTCACGGCGGTTTAATGTGAGAAAAACTTATAGGKGAATAGTAAAGGCTGTGTAAAAATAAAAAGGTTTATGCCTGTGAAATGGGCTGACTCAGAAACAAGCGGAAGGCGTCGGGAACTGACATGAGTGTACAGGAAATCAAGCATCCACTGGTACAGCATAAGCTGGGCATCATGCGTACCAAAGATATCAGTACGAAAGGGTTTCGGACACTGGCCAATGAAGTAGGCTCATTGCTGACCTATGAGGCCACCAAGGATTTTGAACTGGAAGATCATGTGATTGATGGCTGGGCAGGCGATGTCACCGTCAAGCAGATTAAGGGCAAGAAAATCACCATCGTACCTATTCTCCGTGCCGGTCTTGGCATGATGGATGGCGTTCTGGATCTGGTGCCCAGCGCTCGTGTCAGCGTAGTCGGTCTGTATCGTGATGAAGAGACGCTTGAGCCCGTTCCTTACTTTGAAAAGCTGGTTAAGGACATCGATGAGCGTATTGCTCTGGTTCTGGATCCGATGTTGGCGACAGGAGGTTCCATGATCGCCACGATCGATATGCTCAAAAAAGCCGGTTGTAAGGAAATTCGTTGCCTGGTTCTGGTTGCAGCACCTGAAGGTATTGAAAAAGTGCTGGCTGCTCACCCTGATGTCACCATCTTTACCGCTTCAGTGGATGACTGCCTCAATGAGCATGGCTATATCATGCCAGGCCTGGGTGATGCCGGAGATAAGATTTTCGGAACCAAGTAACGCGGCAGAGGTTTCAGGGAAGGAATGCATTTCCAACGAGTTGAGTTTGAGTAACGGCTCCCAAATGAACCTACCTGAAAAAATCTGGACTGCAGTTACAGTACCACCACGTCCGGCAGTGATCTGTCTGGTCGTGGTTTATGTCGCATTTTTCTTTGACTGGTACTGGCTTTGGGGTCTTTTTCTGCTGCTCTACGGGCTGTCTGATCTGGCCAGGAAAACCACCTGGCTGGTCATTCCTATAGCCCGGCGTGATTATCCTGTTGTTTACTTTGCCATTGTGTTGACCTGGATTTTATTGGGCAGCTATTGGCTATATGTGGGCGTCTATTTTTAAGGGACTGATTATGACTGATGCGACTCTGAACGGTGAAGACATGCCTGTCTGGCGGCAGATGTTGATGGGCGGCCAGATGCTGTTTGTTGCCTTTGGAGCACTGGTGCTGGTGCCACTGCTGACGGGGCTGGATCCCAATGTGGCTTTCTTTACGGCTGGTATTGGTACACTTATTTTCCAGGTTTGTACCCGGCGCCAGGTACCTATCTTTCTAGCCTCTTCTTTTGCTTTTATTGCMCCGATTACTTTCAGTATTCAAAGCTGGGGATTACCCGCCACATTAGGTGGAATGATGGCTGCAGGCCTTTTCTATGTTCTGCTCAGCTTTATTATTCGACTGAAAGGCAGTGGTATCCTTTATCGACTGTTTCCACCGGTGGTTGTAGGCCCGGTGATCATGGTGATTGGTCTGGGACTGGCCCCTGTTGCAGTGAATATGGCCAGTGGTGGGGCAAACCCGGCTATTGATCCGAATACATCACTGTTACTGGCAGGTATTTCTCTGGTGGTGACGCTGGTTGTTTCCACAATGGCGGGCGGTATTCTCAAACTGATTCCTATTATTTGCGGAATCGGTGCAGGTTATCTGACGGCTTTATTTATGGGTGTTGTGGATTTTCAACCGGTGATTGATCGTCCATGGTTCGCTATTCCGGCGTTTACCGCGCCTGAGTTCAACTGGAATGCCATTCTGTTTATGGTGCCGGTAGCTATTGCTCCTGCCATCGAACATATTGGCGACATGCTCGCGATCAGTTCGGTAACCGGTAAAAAATATCTGGAAAAACCTGGCCTGAAAAATACTCTGATGGGCGATGGTCTGGCCACTTCAGCTGCAGCCATGCTGGGTGGACCACCTAATACCACCTACTCGGAAGTGACCGGTGCGGTGATGCTAACCAAGGCTTTCAACCCGAAGATTATGACCTGGGCCGCCGTTATTGCCGTTGCAGTAGCCTTTATCAGTAAGGTCGGTGGTTTTCTGGCTACGATACCAACCCCGGTTATGGGTGGCATTATGATGCTGTTGTTTGGTTCTATTGCTGTGGTCGGTCTCAGTACTATGATCAAAGCCCAGGTGGATCTGAGTAAGCCTCGAAACCTGGTTATCGTTTCAGTTGTTCTGGTATTTGGTATTGGTAACCTGGCTCTGTCGTTTGGTGAATTTACGCTCAAAGGAGTGAGTCTTTGTGCCATCACGGCTGTATTGCTTAATATGATTCTTCCTCATGCTGACAAGGAAGATAAATTCCAGTCAACGGAAGCCTGAGCTCAGGTGATTTCCTGAGTCCAGTGATGGGTGTGACGGGGCTTGTCGGTTTTCCACCAGTTACCGTCACATACTTCTGGACCTGCTACTGGTGAGTTGAAGTGAAAGTACGGGTATTCATCCATAGACTCGGGATGCCCGGTTACTTGCTGACAAGTGTCGAACAGGCAGGAAGGGCCGGTCTTTTGAAGGGTGTCATAGTAATGCGCAAAGCTATTTCTGTAGAGCAGAGACTTCTCTTTTCCTGCAGGGGATAAGCGATTGTTGATTGTCTTCAGTGTTTCCAACAGGATCGGATGCCCACTGTAGGCGCTCGCCAGAACATCATTGTTACCATGTTTTGTGCAAATCAATCCTGCAGGTGCACTCATCGGCCCCCATTCAACCGTCTCATCAGTTTGTGGTCCTCGGTCGGTATCCAGGTAAATCATGCCAGTACTTGATCGACTCCGTGCTGTCCCTGAAGCGCGGTCAATAGCCTCACTTCCTATAGCGAGCAGTGCATAGCGTACAATATCGCTGACTACTTCCATCGCTTTTAATTCACTTCTGGCAAAATCAATCATGCTATGGAGTACGCCTGGTGATTCAGGTAGTGCACTGTCCAGATCGGCATCATTGATGTCGAGCACTTTTATGTCGAGACCCTTTAGTCTGGATAAAGAAGGTAGTTCTCGCATTAAATGCTGATCAGCGGGGTTTAGCAGTGTGCGATCAATCCATAAAACGACTTCTTTCCTGGGTGTGCATCGAGCAACACGTTCAATTTGCTGCAAATAGCGATCCGGCACAAGGCTTCCAACCCAGATAAAGTTAACCGGGGCATCTCTGGCAATATGCTCACTGAGAGGAATGGGCAGGGTAGGAAATTTGTCTTTGAACATTAATTGGTAGGCTCTTGCGCAATAAGGCTCAAAATTTAAGCCCATTGCTTTTTTGGAGAACCAGTGCTTGAAACTTATATGTTGATCGCTGGAGAGGATAGACAGCCAGAATTGAACCTTTTCCTCTTCACTGGCCCCTATATAAAAGTCAACCAGCACTGATTTCATGGTTGGGTCATTGAAAGAGATGTTGGCTGTCTTGAAGAGATCTGCTGCTTCTGAAACGGTTACTTTCTTAGATGATCGAACCTGATAGGACATGAGGGGCTTATTACTCTGGCTGCTAACATGCAGTCGCTGTCTTACATCAGAGGGAGAGAAAGTTTGAACAGGGCTCTTTGGTGCAGAGCCTGTCCTATCAACAGTGACAGTACTGACTTGAGCTGGTATTGCTGTCGCTGGATCCGTTCTCATCGGATTAAGCCAATTTAATTCGAACTGATCCTGCCCAGCTGGGCATCCGATTCAAACAGCATGGACTCAGCTTCTTCCAAATCACTGGCAATGCTGATGTACCGCGAGATGCCACTCAATTCCAGTAAAGCGCGAATCGATCTCGAGACATTGCAAAGAGTCAGGCTGTGAAGCAGTGTCAGGGTACTGCGAGTATTCAGCAAGACTCTCAAACCTTCACTGCTGATGCTGAATAACTGAGAGCAATCCAGAATCAGGTGGCGATTGCCTTCAAATGTCGCTGCCTCGATGGCTCGATCCAGCATTTGTGATGTGACCGAGTCGACTTTGCCCTGGACTTCCAGCAGGGTGTAGTTGTAGTGATCTTCCAGGTTGATGGATAAAGCCATGGTAATACTCCTTTAAATGGCTGTTTGTTTGCCAGACATCCTAGAAGCACTTGCCAGGCAGTTGTATAACAAGGCTGACAGTAATGCTGACATTTTGACTTGGCTATCACCGAAAAAGTCTCAATAATGAATGCTTGCCGAGCAGTAGTGTTTCATTAATCAATGCTGAGGCAGTCATGAAGCGGGAGTACAGCAACTTCGAACAATAAAAGCTGTAGAGCCTGATATGGCTGCATTCACAGAGTAAAAGTGGAGTCACCATGTCCAGCCAGGATAAAGCTTACTGGGAGACCAGAGCCGAACAGCTAACCATTAACGGTAAAGCATGGATTAACGGCGAGTATACCGATGCCGCCTCAGGAGAAACGTTTGACTGCATCTCTCCCCTTGATGGACGGACGCTTGGCAAAATAGCCAGTTGCTCTCAGGAGGACGCTGACAGGGCTGTAGCCTGTGCTCGAGAGGTTTTTGATTCAGGCGAGTGGTCCAGGGCTGCTCCTGCTGATAGAAAAGCTGTTCTGTTCAAGCTTTCGGATTTAATTCTGGAACATGTTGAAGAGCTGGCACTGCTGGAAACCCTGGATATGGGCAAGGCCATCCGCTTTTCCCTGAATGATGACATTCCGGGCAGTGCAAAATCCCTGAGGTGGTGCGCTGAAGCCATAGACAAGATTTATGGCGAGATAGCCCCTGTGGATCCCTCCCGTCTGGCCATGATTACCCGTGAACCTGTGGGTGTGGTGGCTGTGATCGTCCCATGGAATTTCCCCCTGAGTATGGCCAGTCTTAAGCTGGGGCCTGCTTTGGCTACCGGCAACAGTGTTATCCTCAAGCCCTCTGAAAAATCTTCCTTAACCGCTATACGTCTTGCGCAGCTGGCTGAAGAAGCAGGTTTGCCAAAAGGAGTGCTGCAAGTGCTGCCGGGCTATGGCCATACGGTGGGTAAAGCCCTGGCATTGCATAATGACGTCGATTGTCTGGCTTTTACCGGTTCTACCCGAACTGCCCGACAGCTGATGGTTTATGCTGGCGAATCCAATATGAAGCGAATCTGGCTGGAGGCCGGAGGCAAAAGTCCCCACATTGTTTTTGCCGATTGTCAGGATCTTGAAGCAGCAGCCAAAGGGGCGGCCATGGGTATTGGCTACAACCAGGGTGAAGTCTGTGTGGCAGGTTCAAGGTTGTTGGTAGATCAAGCCATTTATGATGAATTTATACCACTGCTTCAAAAGCATATGCAGGCCTGGAAACCGGGGCACCCACTGGATCCTGAAAGTCGAGCAGGCGCTATTGTTGATGAGGTGCAGGTCAGAACCATTCTCGACTATATCGCTTCAGGACAGGAAGAGGGCGCCAGACTTAGCTCAGGTGGGCAACGAATTCTGGAAGATACGGGGGGCTTTTATATTGAGCCTACTCTGTTTGAAGGGGTCGATAATTCGATGAAAATTGCCCAGGAAGAGATTTTTGGGCCTGTTGTTTCTGTCATTCAGTTCAGCAGTGAAGACGAAGCGGTCAAGATCGCCAACGATACCCATTACGGGCTGGCAGCAGGACTCTGGACCGACAATCTGTCAAGGGCGCATCGTGTTGCCGGTAAAATCCGGGCAGGGACTGTGTACGTGAATGGCTATCTGGGTGGAGATATTACTGTTCCCTTTGGTGGGTTCAAGCAGTCTGGAAACGGCCGGGATAAATCACTTCATGCTTTTGACAAGTTTATAGAAATTAAATCCACGGTTATGTATCTCTAGTTTATGTCTTAATTAAAATGTGGTCTGTTTCAAGTTTGAAACAGATCACATTTCCGTTTATCTTCTTTTTTGACCAGGAAGTAAGAAGTATAGTTAACTAGGTTAGTTAAATTGATAGGCTAACTTGTGTTAGCAAATAAATAATCAAAATATATTGTCGTCTATTGGTTACTTGAAAATAATAGTCGTATATAAAAATAGAAAACAACAATGTCGTAGCAGGTCTTACATGAGTGATATAAACCTTTGGTATTTGAGGTCGCTGGACTTCTTTAAGCGTTTTTCCAAAGAGGATGTAGAGTCACTGACCCGTGAAGCCCATCAAGTTAAAATTGATCATCGTTCGCCACTGGCTATTCGTCAGCAGGGTGTTTACCTGGTATTAACAGGACGAATCAAACTTTATCGACAGGTCAGTGAAACAGTCAGAATGCTGGACTCCGTTCTGGAGGTGGGGGACTTGTTTGGTGGCATACACACGGCAGATGTGTCTTATGAGCTGGTGCCCATTCAGGGAGCCACCATTCTACTGATTGAGAAAGAGAAGTTTCTTAACGATATCTCTAATCCGAAGCTCTACCTCGAGGTGGTTCAGAAGCTTGAAGAGCGCCAGAGAACCCTGCAGGCAAGGCTGGATAGCCTGATCTTTAAGGATGCCAGAACCCGTATTATTGAGACCATGGTAAACCTCTGTCATGACCATGCGGTGGATTGTACCCATGGGTTTGGTCTTGATCTCAGTATTACTCAAGAAGATATTGCTCAACTGGTCTGTGTTTCAAGACAGGTGGTCAATAAAGTTTTCAGGGAACTGGTTAAAGAAGATGTCATGCATAAAAACAAAGGTTGTTATTGTATTCGTTCAAAAGAGTCACTTTTAGATTTGGTGAATTTAAAGCAGGCAATTTCCGGTTAATTAGAAGTGTAAACTGGATGACATTAAAAGAAGATTGATAAATAGAATTTTCTTTTTTAATAATTCAGCTGAATTAAATTATATGTCCTTTAGTTAGCTTTGTTGAATGATAAAGCAATTTGTTAATTGCGAAGCTCGACTTGTTTTCAGTTATGAGTCGAGCGTCTTATTTTTTGGGTGTCACCCAGATGACATTTCACTGATTTTGGCATTGGCTGCATGAGCTGGCAGATCATATAAATAAGTTATGGGCGAGGTTCTTTGAACTCAAAGCCCTGAAAAATAAAAATGCCATAGTCAGGGAGTCAATGGTCATGATGAGTCTAGTGCTAAAGGAAACGGTAGCTGTGCTCAGTTCCGTCGTTGTTCTGCTTTTTTTTCTTTCCGTTATTTTGCTGGCCGATCTTTTTGTCGATCCGTCCATTCAGATGGAGCATCAGATTGTGGACTCAAGTTGATCTTTGCCATTTACAGTTTTGAACAGACATAAAAAAAGGGGTGAATCATCACCCCTTTTTGTCGTCTGTCTTTCTATTAGCCAGCGCTATAGAAAGTAGCAGAGCCTGGACCTACTGGCAGACCCAGTACGAAGACCCATACAAAGAACAGAACGCTCCAGCCAATGATGAAGAATATGGAGTATGGCAGCATCATGGAGATCAGGGTGCCAATACCCAGGTCTTTCTTGTAGCGTGTAGCGAAGGCAACGATCAGACCGAAGTAGCTCATCATCGGAGTAATGATGTTGGTCACAGAGTCACCGATACGGTAAGCAGCCTGAATCACTTCCGGCGCGTAGCCAACCAGCATCAGCATCGGTACAAAGATTGGCGCTGTTACGGCCCACTGTGCAGAAGCGGAGCCAATCATCAGGTTCACGAATCCGCACATCAGGATGAAGACGATGAACAGCAGAGGACCGGTCAGGCCAATGTTCTGAAGGAACTCAGCACCCAGTACTGCAAAGATAGTACCCAGGTTGGTCATGCCAAAGAAAGCAACAAACTGAGCGGCAAAGAATACCAGGACAATGTACATGCCCATGGTGCTCATGCTCTTGGACATGCAGTTGATTACATCTCTGTCGTTCTTGACGGTGCCTACTGTTCTACCGTAGACAAAGCCAGGAATGGCAAAGAAGATCAGAATCATGGCAACAATGCCTTTCAGGAATGGGGAGCCTGCAACCGCACCGGTTTCAGGATGTCTCAGTACGCCCCACTCAGGAACGATGGTCAGAGCCATAACTGCGGTTACTGCCAGCAGAGCCAGACCTGCACGAATCAGACCGCGCTTTTCAAGGTCGGTGACTTCTTCCATCTTGTCTTCAGACAGATCAACAGAAGCTTCTGATTCATTGTATTTACCCAGGCGAGGCTCAATGACCTTGTTGGTTACCCAGGTACCTACAAAGGTAATCAGGAATACGCTGATAGACATGAAGTACCAGTTGGCTTCAGGGCCTACCACGTAAGCCGGATCAATCATTCTGGCTGCAGTTTCAGTGATACCGGAAAGCAGTGGGTCAACGGTACCCAGCAGCAGGTTGGCACTGTAACCACCGGATACACCGGCAAATGCTGCGGCCAGACCGGCTAGAGGATGTCTTCCCAGAGAGTGGAAAATCATGGCAGCCAGGGGGATAACAACCACATAGCCCAGTTCGGAGGCGGTGTTGGAGATAATACCGGCAAATACAACGATCAGGGTTACAGTGTTGCGGGATGCTTTCATTACCAGAGAACGAACCAGTGCACTCAGCAGTCCGGAATGTTCTGCAATGGCCACACCCATAAGGGCGACCAGTACGGTACCCAGAGGAGCAAAGCCGGTGAAGTTGCTGACCAGATTGGTCACAATCATCCTCAGGCCTTCACCCGTAAACAGGTTGACGACATGGATCATGCCATCTGCTGCACGACCTGCGGCACCTTCCGGGCGAGGGTCAACCACGCTCAGTCCGGCCCATGAGGCGATGCCACTGATGACAACGATGCCAACAGCAAACAGGGCAAACAGGGTAATAGGATGGGGTAACAGATTACCGAGCCACTCTACAGCAGCAAGGAAACGATCAAAGGCGGTGCGTTTGTTATTGGTATTGTGTGCATCACCTGTTGGGAGAACTTCGGACTGATACGACATACTTCCGCTCCAAACAGTTTTAGCTGGTTGTTAGCTGGTGCCTTTACTTTTGGTTTTGGCGACCTGGCTTGATCATGAGTAACACCTATTCGTTAAATGCTCGTGGTCGTTTAG
The DNA here is from genome assembly GCF_001562015.1 of Endozoicomonas arenosclerae. Classification (GTDB taxonomy): domain Bacteria; phylum Pseudomonadota; class Gammaproteobacteria; order Pseudomonadales; family Endozoicomonadaceae; genus Endozoicomonas_A; species Endozoicomonas_A arenosclerae. The sequence goes on from NZ_LASA01000112.1 coordinate 22,437, forward strand.
CGAATAAATGCAACGAGTAAGTCAGGCAAAATACCCTGACAAAAAGATACGCTGGAGTACATTCCCAGCAAATCGGCCGGAATCATACCCTGAAACAGGATTTTTTTACAAATTTAGTTATTAAAGTTTAATTTTTATTCGATTTATATATTTATCTAGAAGACACGCGTCTATTAAAACGGAAGGCTTGTGCCCTTGTGTGAAACGGTGAGAAAGATGGTTAAAGGGTTAAGCGATTCTCGGGAAAGAGAATTGTAAATATTTCATTTAAAGCGAAATTCAGGTCGATTTAAAAACTGTGATTCAAAAAAACTAATACGAATAAAAATGTGGATAAGAAAAGCTGTTTAACAAAAAAGGTTAAAATTGACGTGCATGAATGGTCATTGGGCCTGGAAAAGGTCAGTTCTGACCGATTTTATAAAAGAGGTTCATCATGCAAGTTATTTAAATCGGTTTGCAGATAACCTTTATGACAGGTTTGTCTTGTGGATTACCTCTATATTTAGTCCATTCAAACCGGAGGTCATTTCCCATGGATTTCGCCATCACCAGCCTTGTAGCGCACGAAATTCTGGACTCCCGTGGTCACCCCACCCTTGAAGTCGAATGTTCATTAGCCTGTGGAATCGTAGCCCGTGCTTCGGTGCCATCAGGTGCCAGTAGAGGATCAAGGGAGGCGGTAGAACTCAGGGATGGTGAGCCGGGGCGATATTCCGGATTGGGGGTCGAAAAAGCCATTGAGTCGGTCAATGGTGAGATAGCTGTGCTGCTGTTTGATGATGATGTCAGGGATCAGGCAGGCATTGATAATCGCATGATCGAACTGGATGGCACACCCAATAAGTCCAGATTGGGAGCCAATGCGATTCTTGGTGTTTCTACTGCTGTATGCAGAGCTGCTGCCATGTCGGTTGAGCTGCCTCTGTATCAGTATATCGGTGGGATCAGCGCTAATCGATTGCCGGTTCCCTGCATGAACATTATGAATGGAGGCGTCCATGCTCGCTGGCAGGGAGCGGATTTCCAGGAGTATATGATTGCGCCTTATGGCGCAGATACTTTTCGTGATGCTGTGCGTTGGGGTAGCGAAATTTATCAGGCTCTCAAATCCATTCTTCTGGAGAAGCACTACCATACCGGAGTTGGGGATGAAGGTGGATATGCTCCGTCAGTGTCGTCAAATCGCGAACCGTTGGATCTTATCCTGCAAGCGATTGAGAAAACGGGCCTGGCGCCCGGTAAAGATGTCGGCATCTGTATGGATCCGGCTTCCAGCGAGTTTTTTGAAAATGGGCAATACCAGTTAAAGACAGAAAAGAAAGTACTGTCTTCTGCAGAAATGGTGCGTTATTACTCAGAACTGGTTAAAAACTATCCGGTTTGTTTGTTGGAGGACGGTCTTTCTGAGTCGGACTGGGAAGGCTGGGCAGTTCTGAACGATGAATTGGGTGATGCCATAGAGATTGTAGGCGATGATATTTTTGTCACCAATGTTGAGTACATTGCCCGGGGTATTGAAGAAAATCTGGCGAACTCGGCTCTGATAAAACTAAACCAGATTGGAACCCTGACAGAGACAGTGGATGCGGTGCATTTATGTCAGAGTTGTGGCTGGGGAGCGTTTGTATCGCATCGTAGTGGCGAAACCACAGACAGCTTTATTGCCGATATGACCGTGGCTTTGGGTACCGGCCATCTGAAATCAGGTGCTCCCTGTCGTGGAGAACGGGTAGAAAAGTACAATCAACTCATGCGTATTGAGGACGAGCTTGGAGATATGGCTGAATTTGCCGGTAGGGATGCTTTTGTCAGGCCTATTGAGTGGTAAGGCCTTATTCTGACGAGCGTTCTATCGACAGATCAGAGCGAAACGTCCGATATACGGCTAATCCTGATTGAGAGCACTTGGTCGGGGAGTAGTCAGTGCTTTTAAGTCATTGATTATAATAAAAAGATGCACTTTCTGGAGAAGGAGATCAGGCATGGATGCCGGGCGCAGTTCACCTCAGACACAAACTCAAACACAGACACAGCCTCCCAGGCCCATGGATGTCGGGAATACTGCACAGTCCAGGGTTGCAGTAGGTGGTGGGGGTGCGGTTTTCAATAACCGGAATGTTACAAGAGAAGATAACGCTTCCTGCCGATTGACCGTTTATCTTGATTATGGACACAGTTTTGTCAGGCTGGAAAACAAAGAGAGAAATGTAGATATTGCCCGGGGGCTCTATCCAGACGGATATCATCCTGCCCTGGGGCAGGAAATGCCAACGATAGATACACAAGGCTGTTATCATCCAGAGGTTGAGCTGGATTCAGCATTCCAATCTGAGACTTCCCCCGCCAATCCCTTGTTGCCACAACCCAAAGTACCGGATCCTATGTGCGAAGTTCCCTGGCCACGCGGTGACGCTGACCAGTGTTCTGTTCCTGAAATTGAGTGCGATGAACCAGGTGAAGGCTCAGTACTGACCTCCGCAGGCAAGGACTCTGAGCTCTATCTGGGTTCTAAGGTAGTAGCTGGAGGTGTGAAATCATCGGGTAGTAAACCCCAGGGGGTTATTTCGTCAACGGTTGGCGCGAGCAAACTTTTCCGCGAAGAGTTTGGGGCTGAGCTGGGCGATATAATGGACGAAGTCAGTAGTTATGAAGGCTATAACGGTATTGATCATATTCCTAAAGTGACTTTTTTTATCTCCCACCAGGAGGCGTTGGAAGTAGAAAAGTATATTTCTGAGTATTCAGATGCCTGTAAGAAAAAGGAAGCCAGTTGCGTCTATAGAGGTTTGGGCTTTAATTGCGTTGATTTTGCCCAGGAAGCTTTCTCCAAAACCGGCTATCCCGGACATTATATTGAATATTTTACCCCCAAGCTCCTTGAGCCCAGTATGGGGTACGCGACAGCCTATGCTGCACTCTATCATCCAGTAGTCAAAAATGCAGCTTCGATCGGTGGAACTCTGATGCTGGCAGCGGTCGTTGGTAAGTATGCAGTGCCTAAACTGGCGGGGGCAGCCAAAAGTGTTGGCAGCTGGATGAGTGGTTGGGTCTGGCCTGAACAGAAAACAGTTGAAGATAAAAAGATCGATGCAGGCGAATTAAAGCAACTCTACAAAGAAGTAAAATCCTCCTACGACACTTGTGAAGAATTCTGGGAAAAGTACCAGAAAAGGGATAAGGAAGGTGAGGATACAATAAAGAAACAGATCAGTGACAGCGTTGATCTTCAAGCGAGATTTTATGATGTGGAAAAATTGATTGAGTCGGAAGGTTACACAGGCAGGAATCAATCTTTTATTCACAAAGAGCTTCAAAGCATTCAGGAAGGTTTTGGCGCATTCTTTATGCAGGTTGAAAGTGAAATGAAGGATGCTTTTGCCAGCAAAGGCTGAATGAGTTATACCCTCTATTTTAATACCCTATCGTGAAACTACTGTCTGAGCGCTTTTGCTTCAGTCAGTAGTTTCTGATTTTCTTCTATGTCTCTTCTGAAAGCTTCTATTCTGTAATCTTGATTTTCCAGTCAATGAGCAGACTTGATGAAAGAGTTCAGTCCCCTTCTGGCTTTACTTTTATGGGTGAGTGCACTTGTCGTTGCCGATACTGAGATGCTGAGAATTGATGATACTCGGCAAAGTAGGGAGCCTATTCCTGTAAATACTAATCCCCCTTTGACTTGTCCTTTGAACAAATCGGATCAGTGCTCACCTCTGAAGCTATTGACCTGGAATGTGAATCTGATGACTTCCTATGACTTCTTCGAGTTCCTGATCTGGTGGTTTGGAAGCCAGGATATGAACGACCCTGAATTGAGAGCAGAAGAGATTGCCCAATATATGGTCAAGAGGGATTATCACATTGTTGCGCTTCAGGAGATCGCAGATAAGTACTTAAGAGGTGTCGTCAATAAGGAAATGAGAAAGGCAGGTTATTACATGACGCCCGTTTTGGGAGAGGGCTGGAAATGGTTGCTGTCTGGAAGGCTTTTCAATGGCGGAGTCGTCGTGTACAGCAAGGCTCCTATTTTGGAGATGCGTGAGTTTGTCTTTCCCATGCCTGTTGGTAATCAGGGATGGTGTGCCATTGGAGCCTGGTATGTAAAAGTACCTACTCAAAGTGGCAACTTGCATGTCTTTGGTCTGCATTTGCAAACCGTTCAAAGTGATAATGAGGAAGAATACAAAGGCTTGATCAAGCATTATGGCTATCTTAAGCAGATCAAAAATAAACTGAACATTCCCCGCCATGAGGCGGTTATCTATATGGGTGATTTCAACTCTGATGCAGGCAGACAGGACGGAATGGCTCAAGGGGATGAATATTTTCAGATCATGCTGGAAACACTGGTCAGTCGTCAGGCGGCTGATTTTACCAATACATCCCTGCCTTATTCCTTTGATATTCACGAGAATGAAATGGCCAAGGGGAAAACCCCATTGGGTACACTGGACAATATTCTCTGTGATAAGAGAAATGTCTGCCCGATTAATGGCTATATGAAAATTCTCCACGCCAATCAAACCAGTTCCAGATTAGGTGTTCTTTCTGATCATTACCCTATTGAAGGTATTTTGTATTTTACCAGAGACTGAATCGGGTTGGTTTGAAGATAAAAAAGAGGAATACTGGTGTAAGCCTATAAAATAGTCAGGACAAGGTTATGAAAAGGATTTTCATTACGCTCTTGCTATCATTCTATAGCTTTGGCGCGGTGGCTGCGGGAAATATTACTCACGCCATCATGACCGATGAAGCCAGAAAAAATGTGGTCCCTCAAGCATTAAAAGACCTTTTGGATGACAACAAGCCTTACTGGATAGTTGGCAGTGTTCTACCTGATGGTGGTTATATCCACAAATTCAGTTATGCAGAGCCCGCGCACTGGCCAGCGTTTCATGTCCCTTACTTCAAACATATTTTTGCACTTTGCCAGGGGCAGCTGGATGCCCCTCGTTGTGAACAATTGATTGCCCATTTCCTGGGAATGGTCGCTCATGGGTTTGAAGATGAGTCCTACGATATTCTGATGGATAACCGCTCCCAGCTGGTTGATCCCCCGGAAGGTGATAGCCTTCTTGAGAAAAGGGATACCATGATAGACAAGTACTCTGTCTGGGATTACAACCGGGCATTCCACCTTCTTCCTACAGCGGTCTCACCCCTGGATGATGTTTTTCAGGTATTTACTGAAATGCGCACCCGGAATGTTGAAATGTCCCATTTGCAGGTAGGGGAGGCCACTATGATTACAGCTGCCAGCCTGCAAAGAAATATTGTCGATTTCTTCACCAATTATGTCGACAGCCAGAAATACCCATGGCTGAGGCAAAGCTATATCACTGAAGCCGGTGGCGTAGAATATACAGGTCGTGCTCTGGCTAATTTATGGGAGTTTTATTGGGAGAAATTGAATGGCCGGTCAAAAGCACCGGATGTGACGGTCTACCCTCCGGATGATGGTTTTCTAAATCCCAACCGGCATGACCCCTGGGGACGATTTACTTTTTTGTCGGACCGGCCTCTGCAATCTTACTCTCTCTGGTCCGGCTTTTATGTCGAAGACGATCAGGGTCAGAGGGTCTCTGGCAATGTCAGGGTGCGAGATGGTTATGTGGTGACTTTTAACCCGAGTGTGAGCCTGGTCGAAGGTCAACGGTATCGTGCTGTTCTGTCCACCAGAATCAAGGATTATTGGGGGAACCCCATCTTTCCGGAGGACTTTCACTGGGAAGTGGTGGTGTCTGAGAAGAACAACTGATATTTGGTTAGTCTCAGTGACATGAATGTTATGCCTTCTGAACCCTGTTCCGGTTACTTTCAAGTGTATAAATGAATACACAAGGAGTAGGGGCTTATGTTAGGAGGAGTGACGGATAGCGGGGGAATACCGCATACTCAGATACAGCTCTCTAATCCAAATGGAGAGCAGAGCAAGAGTGGAGTAACGCACGCAGAAAAAGCACCGGTTATGTTTTCCATGTCTGGCCCTCAGCTCATGTCGTCTCCGGTTTCAGGTCGTAAAGTAACCGTTGAGAATAATTACCTTGAAGGTTGGGATAGAATAAAAGGTCAAAAACGTCCTTTTGTTCTCTGTCGCTTATCCGCTGCGATCAAGTTGTTGGGCAGAAATATCAAGAATGAAATAGCCAATACTTTTTCAGCCTTTAAAACACTGGTTGCTGGTGCTTTGGGCAGTGCTGCGGTGATCGGATTGAGTGTTTATGGGGTGGCTTCAACGACTGGGGGACTTTCAACGGCTACTTTGATTCCGACCGTGGTTGCCGGTTCATCTGCAGCTCCTGTAGGTTTTTTTGCCGGAGCGCTGGGTGGCATTCTAGGTGGTGCACTTTACGGGGCGGGTTCCGGTGTCGTTAAAACCATGCAATTCCTCTGTCGTACCCCGGAGCAAAGATTTTTGCAGGGTTACAAGTCGGCCGTTCAGGAGATGAAGGCTCTCGAGCAGAGAGAAATGGAAAATCAGGGACCTTTATCCGATGCAGAGTCTGTACGAATGCAAACTCTCCGTGAGTATATTGATGCGCGTTCCGATGAATGCACTCGAATTCTGAAAGATCAGGATGCAGATGGTGCCCGCTGGCAGCGCTATGGATTCAATCCTGGCAGCAGGCAGGCTCATATCATCAGTGTTTGATCCTGCCAGACCTTCCTGGCGCTTTTCCAATGGCGCCTTTTTAATCATTATTTTCTCTTGTTGACCCGTCTACAGGTGCAGGGCTGACAATAAGCTTGTTATCGATCAGGAGATCCCATGCTGACAGTCTCTCAACTGGCCAGAAAGTGTCAGATATCAAGAACAACCCTTCTTTACTACGAGCGAATAGGGTTACTGAATCCTGCCAGCCGCTCGGAGAACGGTTATCGATGGTACGGCGATACTGAGCTCAAGCGGCTTGAGTCGATTATGGCTTATCGTTCTTATGGGTTGCCGATGAGGAGTATTGGCGAGCTGCTGGATCGTAAAGATAACAGGGATCAGGAGCGTATACTGCGCGATCAGTTTGCGGCTCTTGAAAACGAGATACAGACACTAAGACAGCAGCAGAAAGCAATCGTCATGCTGTTGGAAAATCCTGCACTATTGGAGCAAAACATGGTCAATAAAGAGCGCTGGGTCGAAATCATGAGAGCTGCCGGTTTCAGCGAAGACGATATGAAAAGCTGGCACAAACAATTTGAAAAAATGGAGCCTGAAGCTCACCAGGAGTTTCTGGAATCCCTGAGTATTGAGAAAGAGGAGATTAAAGACATTCGTAAGTGGTCAAGAGATTAGGGATTTGTCTCGAAATAATTTCCCGATTTACATACGGACTCCGTTCACCCTGAGCTTGTCGAAGGGTCATGGTATTGGGCTTCGACAGGCTCAGCCCGAACGGGTTTTGAGAGTAAGATAATTCCTAAGAAACGAAAAAAGCCCGCTGAGAGATTAGACTAGGCGGGCTTTTTTTTGGGCTAAGAGCTATCAGCTGTCCAGCTTCTTCTTGAGAATCTGGTTTACCATGCCAGGGTTAGCCTTACCCTTGGACGCTTTCATCGCCTGTCCAACAAAGAAACCAATCATTTTGCCACGCTTTTCAGGAGGCGCAGCGCGATAGTTTTCAACTTGCTGGGCATTGGCTGTCAGAACTTCATCGATCATGGCTTCAATGGCACCTGTGTCGGTTACCTGCTTGAGGCCTTTTTTCTCGATCACTTCATCAGCATCTTTGCCTTCACCGTTCCACAGGGCTTCAAAAACCTGCTTGGCAATCTTGCCGGAGATGGTGTTGTCTTTGATACGGGCAATCAGACCCGCCAGCATGTCTGCAGACACAGGACTTTCAGCGATCTCAATGTTGCTGGCATTCAGAGATTTGGAAACTTCACCCAGCACCCAGTTGGAAGCCAGTTTGGCGTCGCCACTGGTTTTTGCTGCCGCTTCAAAGAATGCTGCTGTCGCCTGATCACCTGACAGGATTTCTGCATCCACTTCGCTAAGGTCAAAGTCGCTGACAAAGCGGGCTTTTTTGGCGTCCGGCATTTCCGGCAATTGTGAACGCAGCCTTTCCAGACGGCTGTCTTCAATCACCACAGGCAGCAGATCTGGACAAGGGAAGTAACGGTAATCGTTGGCTTCTTCCTTGCTGCGCATGGAGCGAGCTTCACCAGTATCGCCGTTGTAGAGGCGGGTTTCCTGAATCACTTTGCCGTCGTCTTCAATCAGATCGATCTGGCGTTCCACTTCCTTCAGGATGGCTGCTTCCATGAACTTGAAGGAGTTCAGGTTCTTGGTTTCGGTACGGGTACCCAATTCTTCCTGACCTTTTAGACGTACAGAGACGTTCACGTCAAAGCGCATGGAGCCCTGAGACATATCACCGTCACAGATACCCAGAGTGGTGACAATAGAGTGCAGCTTCTTGGCGAAGGCCACTGCTTCTTCAGCGTTACGCATGTCTGGCTCGGTCACGATCTCGATCAGAGGTGTGCCAGCACGGTTCAGGTCGATACCGGACATACCGTGGTAGTCTTCGTGCAGACTCTTGCCAGCATCTTCTTCCAGGTGAGCATGGTGAATGCGAACCGTTTTGGTAGAACCATCTTTCAGAGTGATTTCTACATTACCGGCACCTACGATCGGCTTTTCCAGCTGAGTAGTCTGGTAGCCTTTTGGAAGATCAGGGTAGAAGTAGTTTTTGCGCTCAAACACATTAACCTTGTTGATCTCGGCATCAATGCCCAGACCAAACATAATGGCCTTGTTGATGGCTTCTTCGTTCACAACCGGCAGAACACCGGGCAGACCCAGGTCCACGGCGCAGGCTTGAGTGTTGGGCTCGGCACCGAAAGCGGTGGAAGCTCCAGAGAAAATTTTGGTTTTAGTAGCGAGCTGAACGTGAATTTCCAGCCCGATAACGGTTTCCCATGTCATGTCTGTTACCTCAGGCTGTAGTCGGAGTGTTCAGGTGAAAGTCGGTAGCTTGCTGGAAGCGGTGAGCCGCATTCAGCAGTAAAGACTCATCAAAGTGACGACCGATCATCTGCAGGCCAACAGGGCGACCATTCACAATGCCAGCAGGTATAGACATACCAGGCAGGCCCGCCAGGTTAACAGACAGGGTGTAGATATCGGACAGGTACATGGCTACCGGATCGTCGCTCTTCTCGCCAATGTTGAAAGCAGGCGTTGGTGCATTCGGTCCCATGATAATGTCGCATTGTTCGAAAGCGTTCATAAAGTCATCACGGATCAGACGACGGATCTTCTGTGCTTTCTTGTAGTAGGCATCGTAGTAGCCAGCAGACAGGGCATAGGTGCCTACCAAGATACGACGTTTAACTTCTTCGCCAAAACCTTCACTGCGGCTGCGCTTGTACATGTCCATCAGGTCTTCTGGGTTTTCGCAGCGGTGACCGAAGCGAGCACCGTCGAAACGAGACAGGTTGGAAGAAGCCTCTGCAGGAGCAATGACATAGTAAGAAGGAATAGACAGCTCCAGATTAGGCAGGCTGACTTCCTTAACTTTTGCGCCCAACTTTTCGTATTCAGCAACAGCGTCACGAACACGTTGTTCAACTTCAGAGTCGAGACCGGTAGAGAAATACTCTTTAGGCAGACCAATAGTCTTACCTTCCAGAGAGTCGTTCAGGTTAGCGGTGTAATCCGGAACTTCGCGATCCAGGCAGGTGGAGTCACGATGGTCAAAGCCCGCCATAACATTCAGCATCAGGGCTGCATCTTCTGCAGTCTGGGTCATCGGACCGGCCTGATCCAGGCTGGATGCGTAGGCAATCATGCCGTAGCGGGATACACGGCCGTAAGTCGGCTTCAGGCCTGTGATACCACAGTGAGAAGCAGGCTGACGAATAGAGCCACCGGTATCAGTACCTGTTGCTCCAGCAGCAAGACGAGCTGCTACACAGGCTGCAGAACCACCGGAAGAGCCGCCAGGAATAGCCTGGGTATCCCAGGGGTTTTTCACAGAACCGTAGTAGCTGTTTTCGTTGGAAGAACCCATGGCGAATTCGTCCATGTTGGTTTTACCCAGCATGACGGAACCGGCTTCCTTGAAGTTACGGGTCACAGTGGACTCGTAAGGAGCTACAAAGTTGTCCAGAATTTTGGAACCGCAGGTGGTTTTTACACCTTCGGTGCAGAAAAGGTCCTTGTGAGCCAGGGGAATGCCGGTCAGGGCAGAGGCATCACCTGCTGCACGACGCTCGTCGGCAGCCTTGGCCTGATCCAGGGCCAGTTCTTCAGTCACTGTGATGTAACTGTTGTAGTTACCATCCAGCTGCTTGATTCGGTCAAGGTAGAGCTGGGTCAGCTCAACGCTGGACAGTTCGCCGTCGGCCAGGGCACGGCTTTGTTCTGAGAGTGATTTATCGTACATGATTCAGGGTAATCGCTTTTAAACAGAATAAAGGGTTGAAGCGCTGTTCAGTATCCGGCTGGTTTACTCAATGACTTTGGGAACCAGGAACAGTCCGTCTTCAACAGCCGGTGCACAGCTCTGCAGCTGCTCGCGATTATTCTCTTCAGAGACCACGTCTTCACGCAGACGCTGGGTGGCATCCAGTGGGTGAGCCATGGGTTCCACATTGTCGGTATTAACCGTCTGCATCTGATCAACCAGCTCAAGAATACGGCTGATGGTATTGGCAGTGTTTTCTACCTGACTGTCATCTATGGACAGGCGTGCCAAATGGGCAACCTTCTGAATTTCAGAAGCATCAATGGCCATGGCGATCTCCGAATTCGGGCTTTAAAAAGCGGTTATATCCAGCTTTCGCTTGCTTTTAGAAGCAGCGGGAAAGTTGAGTATGGGGAATAAAGGCTAAATGTATGGGCTATGAAGGTGAATCTCAAGGTGTAGCCAGGAATTATTCTTGTAAACCTGGCGTACTCCGGTTTATTGGCTTCTCTATTTTTCAGGAACCTCACCAAACCTCATCCAGATCAAACGCTGACAAGTCATCAGAGTGGGATGTTACTTCATCTACCAGAACGTTTTTCAATGAAGAAGGTTCTGGCTGCTTTTTGGGTATAGGACTAGCGGTAACTGTCGGTTGTACACTGGTTGAGTGGGTTGAAGTCTCAACAACTGAAGGTGTAACAGTAGTTGCTGTAGTCTTCTCCACCGTTGATGTAGCTGAAGCCGTTGCGTTTACTGAGGTGGTTGAATTGTTCACTACTTCCGGGTCAGCGAATCTGAGACTGTCAGCCAGAGCGGCTTCTGAAATGGCCAGGGCTTCTTTTTTTAACTTTTCAGGTGGATGATCCAGTTCACCAGCACTTTTTGATCCCATGACAAAGCCCCTGAAGCCACTGAAGTAGTTCAGTCTTCTCAAGGCATAGTGCATGGAGCTGTTATCATATGATTCAATCAGGCGTGCCAGTTCTTTTTCTGCTCTTTCTTCGAGGTAGTCAAGTAAGGCTCGCGCTACCAGGAAGTTCGATTTGCTGATTTCTTCTTCTATGATCCAGAAGTTGGCCTCGATGTGACTTGTTTCTGCTGACTCTTGTGTAGAGAATAATCTACTGGATTCAGCTTTTGCTGAGGCCTTTCTTAACTTCTCTCTGAACTGTTCTTCCGTCTTTTTCATTGATTTTTCCAGATCCTCCTTGTGTGCCGGGTCGACATCGGTCATCGCTTTTTTCAGACTTTCTTTGAAGGCTTTCTCCGCTTCTGCGAGTGCTGTTTCCAGTTTTATTCTGAATTCCTTTTTCACTTCACTTCGTGAGTCGTTCAGTTTTTTCCTGAACTCATCTTCCTGTGTACTGACTATATCCCTTACGAATGCTTCTTCTTTTAGGGCACGAGGCTGGATATGGCTGGGAATAGTGGCATCCACTTTTGTGAACCATTCAGGGTATTTGTTAACAAATCTGAAACGGAAAGACTGGTATCGCTTAAGCAGTCTTAGTTGGAGCTGTAAATCCTTACTACCAAATCGTTGTATCAGGTGATTCAACTCAGAGCGGCTGATGCTGACCATATGAGCAAGTAGTAAGTCTGTCTCGTGATAGGAGAGCGATTGTGCACTGACGAGTGAACTGAGATTAGAGGCAATAGCTCCACTTTCAATATTTGAAGCAAGAGCTACTGCCTCCTGAGCGAGGCGAATGCGCAGGTGAGCAAGTTTTGGACTTTCGTCCTCTAGCTCCATTTCTTTGTGCAGCAAAGCATAGGCCGTAGCTTCGGTGTGTGCATAAGGGCTGGTCAGCTGAACCAGAGCCTTTTTGTGAGTCAGGCCCAATATTTTCAGAGGTTTTAAATCGGAGCTGAAATGTAGGGGGCTGAAGTAGATCTGGTAAGTAATCCGGTCATAGGGCGTGGTAACCCTGCCAAAGTAGTCGGGAATATGCCGCTCAATATTATCCGGGTGAAAGACTTTGGCCATGTAGTCCCAACCAGGAAGCTTGGGGCGTGGGCCATATTGAGGCTCAACACATAAATTACCCTCGTAACCTGTGGACGGGTAGCCATAGATCATGAAGTATTCATGCATGTCGAAGCAAAGCCCCATTTGGAACTTTTTAATGTGAGTAAGCTGATCCAGTCTTGCCAGTAAAGGTTTGGCTTCAAATGCTTTTATGATCTCCTGCCGCTCTTCGGCGGATTTACGATATTTTTCTTCTGCATCCTTCCAGAAGTCAACCAGTTCAATACCTGTATATTGACTGGCTTTTTGGCCTAGGAATCTAGTGAATTTAAGTCCATCCAGATAGAGAAGAGCTGTTCCAGCCGGGACTTTTACCAGATAGCGACCCAAATAAGGAGTCAGCTTTTTATCCAGCTTGGTGGAAGGCTTGTCATCATCGTTGAAGAAAAACTGAATACCACTTGTGGTGTATAGATAAATTCTTCCCACTTCGAGGGTGATTACCAGAGCCTTTGGGGTATAGGTAGAAGGCAGATACCAGAGTGAGCCCGGAAGATAGATATTTGCAGCTCCACGAGCAAGGTTGGGGAGCACAGTATTAAGCAGCCATTGTCCCAGAAGTCTTAGTCGCGAAATGGGGGGTTCTGGCTCAGCTTCCACTGCCTCTGGCCTTTCAGGGCGATCAGGCTCCTTGTCTGAGTCATCTTCGCTGTCATCATCTTCTGGAGGGTCATTCTCTCCATCGCTGCCGCTTTCTTCTTTCTCGGGCTCTTCCTCTTCTTCAATTTTCTTTTCAGGAGCAAGGAGGGATCTGTCGATGATGAACTCGCCGCTCGTAGTTAAGGGATTGAAATCAACAGGAGGTGTATTTTCTTTTTGCTTTTTCTTCCAAAATTTTAACCGACCTGCTTCCTTGGGAGAGAAAACTATCCATTCTAAAAAAGAGTAAGTATTCCGGTTCTGTGCTTTAGGAAGTGGATTGAGTTCTCCAGAGACTTCTGCCCGCTCAAGTGCCCTGATTACCTCTTTAACGTTCAAGTTTTGTGGCTGAAGAGGGTGTCCGTCAATGTCTGGCAGATTTTGCAGGATAATCTCTGTGGTTATTTTTGGAAATTCTCTTTTATGGACACAGGGGACTGAGGGAACTTCCACGGGCTTTGCATTCGGTTGTTTTGATGTAGGAAGAGACAGGTAGGTCCAGTGGATCCAGTCACGGTCTAATACTTTTTGCTCATCAGGCATTGCGGGTAAATACTGCTGGGCTAATGAACAACCAGAAGCTTGGGCAAGGACCGTGATGTTTTCCTGGTCCAGATAGGAGTGATCGACCTCTCCCTCAGAAAGTAAGATCAGTAAAATCTCAGCCCTCTGCTGAAAGGGGGTGCCTTCAGTGCTTCTGACTAGGACGTGCAGTTGAGAAAAAGCATAGGGTGCAAAGAAAGTTAAGCTGAGAGTCAATAAAGAACATTTTATAAACGGTGTCTTAAAGTGCATCTGGTAAAGCCTGCGTAAAGTAAGATCGGCCTATTTTTTAGGTCTTTTCAGATTCTGTTGTCGTGATGTTTGCCGCTCAGCTTGCGTCGTCTAATTCCAGATCTATTCGATGTTTGAATTATTCTTCGTTGATCTTTTCTACCTTTATTAAGGTCCATTAAAAAACGGCAACAGTATTCACAGATGCTATGCGGTGTTTATAAAGGTAAATACGCATTAGCAAATGTGAGGGGGAATTATAGAAGATTATGTTTTTGGCAGAGGGTTTTCGGATGAGTGGTAGACGCTGATGGCAAGTTCAATGTTTCCTGAACCTTTGCACCAAAAAAGGTTTGAGCTTTATGCGTTTGTAAGTGAAAGGACGAAAGAGTCATGAAGGGGAAGAGAGTTTCATGACTCTTTGTTCAGAGGCTATGCGTTTTGAACCTGAGCTTCCAGCTTTTCAACCAGGCCGGATTCCAGTTCAAGCTGTCTGGCCAATTCTTGCAGATAAGCTTTTTCCATAAAGTTCTGTTCATCCACAACCAGCAAAGAGGCAAGGTAGACTTCTGCGGCTTCTTCAGGGCTGTAGACTTCACGGGCCACTTCTGCAGGATCCAGCGGTTTTTCCAGTTCCTGCTGAACAAACTGATTCACTTCTGCTGTAGCGCCCAGAGACTTGACCACTTCCTGAATTCGGGCTTTCTCTTCATCATCAACATGGCCGTCGGCTTTTGCTGCAGCAATCATGGCCTGCAGAATAACCAGACTCTGTCGTTCTTCATTTTCCGGCAGCAATTTCATCTCATCATGGCTTTGCCCGGATGCATCAGACTGATTACTTTTCCAGTCTTTGTAGGTTTTCAGTGCCAGTGCTCCCAGTGCCGCAGCACCGCCTGCACCTGCAGCAGTTCCTGCCAGTTTGCGACCCTTTTTAGAGCCCAGTAACAGAGACAGTGCTCCGCCAGCCAGAGCGCCTTTGCCCATCCCCGAGAGCATGGCACTGCGCTCACTGCCAGAGGAGGGGATGTTCAGTCCTTTCTCCAGCTTGCTTTTACCGTCACTGGCCAGGGAAGAACCTGAGCTCAGAACTTGATTCAACAACCCTTTAAAATCCATAACGGCCTCCCGTTCAGGTTCTACTTATCACGTGACTTACTATACGTGAGTTCTTCTGCTTTGCATGACTCGGGGAGGTAAAGGTTTGTTAGCATCGGGTAAGGAATTGAGGGAGGTGTTCTCTCCCTCTTCATCCGGTGTTGATGGAGTCGGGCCTCATGTTGACTCAGTAACCAGTGTGACTTGCCTGCGAGCGTATGTTTCCATGCTATTGAAGTGGGCGATCATCTTATCCACGGATGAGAAATAATTTCTGGTGACCGTTGAGTCGTTCAGCAGGTCGATCCCGCCTTGTTTGTTTTTAACCAGACATCGCCAGTGCCCACTCCCGCCCCACAGAAAGGTTTTGGCATCAGGTTGATGGAATGCGTTGATGGTTTCGGGTCGATTCGGGTGCAACTCAACAAATCTCAGCTTATAAGGGTCTGGTACCAGGTCGTCATGAAACGGCTCTGCCCGAAATACGTCTCCTTCACCGGGGCGGTGCAGAGTCAAGGCTCTCTGGCCTTTGGGTGGATTCCTTAATTCTTCGAAAACCTTGCGCCACCAGAGTTGTTCTTCCTGATTCTTCAGATCATTTTTTCGATGAAAGTTTTGGTTATTCCATGCCAGAACCTGAGCCTGATGTCTTTCTCTTCCGGCTTTTTTCAGGGTGCGAATTTCATAGGAAAGGTTGGAATAGCGCTGGTTCAGGTCATCCAGCTCCTCCTGCAGGCGTTTTTCCTGAATCTCCATCTGCTCCCTGACAGTGCGAGGGGTATTCCAGGCAGGAGGCCTCTGATTCCTCTGTTTCTCTCTGGCCTTTTCCCTTGCCCTTTGCAGAGCCTCCAGTTCCGCCTGTTGCTCTTCAAGTTCGGACTCATCCAGTATCGGTTCTACAGCACCAGGATCCGGAGTGACGGAAATAACCCGATACAAAAAGTAATCGTAGGCGTTCAAATGGGCAAAGGCCTGTACGTGAGAGTTAGGCTCACAGTCAATGTGGTGATTAACGAGGCCGATTCTGCCTGGGTGCTCGATAGGAGGGCGGTCTGGAGAACGAACTGCGTAATACATGGTCTCGCGCATTTTCTCCAGCCTTTGCTTCTGACCTTTCAGCCACTTGTAGCTGATCTGGCCCTCAGGAAAAGCTGTGAGTTCCTGTTCAAACTGTGTTTCAAAAGCTTTCAGATCGGTTAAGAACATCTCCCTGGCGTCAGGAAAGTCATCAGGAATGGTCATAGTCGTGATGGCATCCTGGCTGGTTCTTATGGCAAGAGATAACTCTCCTCTTGCAGTTTCGGTGGTCAGGTGGTTTGACAGATCAGGAGATGGCGGAGGTGATGGCTGTCTGGTTACCTGTTTGAATGCACCTTGTGAGAGTTCATAGATTTCGAGCATAAAGTTGCCACAACGTTCCTGAAGGAGGCGGTGGGCTTCAAAGCGCTCCGGAGTTGCATGGGGGTCGCTTCTTAACGCTCTGCTCTTTTCAACCAGCCAGCTATTAATGGCAGCACTAAACTTCATGCAGGATAACTCGGGCGATGTATCATCCGGTGCGCAGGCCAGAAATCGGGAATAGCAGGTTTGCAGCTCATCGCTGCAGAATCTGAGGGATTCTTCCGGGTTGCTGATTTGGTGGGTGGTTTCCTCAAAAAGCTGTTCCAGGTAGTCATAACCTCTTACCAGCTGGCAGGACTGGGTGGTGAGCAGACTGTGAAGCTTGCTTTGCAGCTGTTTTATGGTCAGACCATTCAGCTTGTCAGAGGGAGCGGGCAGGACACTTCGTTCATTCAGGGCGAGTTTATTATTGAGTTCATGGGCTGCATGGATCAACTGGTTGGCGTCTGCTTTCAGCTCTTGAATCTCGGCATCGTTGTCCGGGCCATTTAACCAGCCTTTAAAAGTCCATCCTGAGGGAGGGGGCTTGGTCACCACCCGGCCATTGCTGACGGCAGGCAGGGCTTCGCTTTTCACTTTGGTGCTGAGAGTGTGTAACTGCTGTTCCCAGTTGCGAACTTTGGAATAGAGACCTGAATTGGTTTGAGGCAGCATGATCTTCCCTGATTATTTTGCTCTCACCATTTTATTTTAACCCATGGGGTTGAACTCAGAATCAACGTTTTGGATGTTTTGAAAAATAATGGGAATTTTTTAGACGCTTGTGACGTCTTTACAGGTAGTTTTAGAGAATGGAACAAGTCTGTTCAATAATTACTTTGATAGGAAAACCTTCTCCGATAAAATGCGGAAATTGCAGGAGGATCAAGGCCTTTATATGCAAAGCACTGACACTTTAATTGTCCTCTGACAAGGCTGCTTCTGTACCAACCATAAGCCCAAAATAATGACACTTTTTTACAAAGACTATTCAGGTCAGCTGTCCAGCCCTCTTCCTGGCGAAGTAGCGGTTTCGCTGAGCTACAACGGAATCAGCCATGCCGTAATGGTGGCTTCAGAGAATGACCTTGAAGACTTTGCCCTGGGTTTCTCTCTCAGTGAGGGGCTGGTGAGCTACCCGGAACATATCTATTCCATCAACCAAACCCGCACCGATCTGGGCTTTGTGATGGAGATGGAAATTGCCCAGAGGGATTTTCAAAAACTGAAAACGCAGCGCAGAAGCCTTCAGGGTCGGAGTGGTTGTGGTCTCTGTGGTCATGAATCACTGGAGTCAACCCTGACGCCTTTGGAGCTTTTGCCTGGCGCTGAACTGCCTCCTGCAGAACATTTTCAGGACATTCGTCAGAGAATTCGGGACTGGCAACCTTTAGGTGAGGGCTCCGGGGCGTTGCACGCTGCAGCCCTGTTAAATGCTTCGGGTGAAATCAGTCTCTGTCGTGAAGATATTGGCCGTCACAATGCGCTGGATAAATTGCTGGGCGCAGCTATAAAAGAATCAGCAGACCTGTCTTGTCGCACTATTGTCATGACCAGCCGTTGCAGTATTGAGCTGGTCAGAAAAGCCATTCGATGTCGTCTGGCAACACTGGTCACACTGGCTGCACCGTCATCTCTTTCTGTGACTACAGCCAGGCAGCATCGTCTGAATCTCATTCATATTTCGAGGCAGGGTGAAGCCCGCCTTTACAGTAAGGAGCCTGCCGAGAATAGGGAGCCCTTGAGCACTATTCTCGGTTAGGCCAGGGAGGAGTAAAATGACTGACAGGAACGACCAGAGTGCTAAAAAGCTTAAGCCGTACACCCGAGCCGCAGGTGGCTGGGGAGCTCTGGCCAGCACCGGTAAGCATCTGCTGAAAAGTGAAAATGCCGTCAAGAATATCCGTACCTTGCTCAAGACCAATCAGGACAATGGTTTTGACTGCCCTGGTTGCGCCTGGGGTGAAGACGGTGAAGACAAAAAGTTCCGTTTTTGTGAAAACGGCGCCAAAGCCGTCAACTGGGAAGCGACTTCCAGAAAAGTCGGGCCGGACTTTTTCTCCCGTCACAGTGTCAGCTGGCTCAGGGAGCAGAGTGACTATTTTCTCGAATATCAGGGGCGCCTGACCCATCCCATGCGTTACAACCAGGAGAGTGACCGTTATGAAGATGTCAGCTGGCAGGAAGCTTTTAACCTGATTGCTGACACGCTCAACGGACTTGAGCATCCTGATCAGGCCGAATTTTATACTTCCGGTCGTGCCAGTAATGAAGCCGCTTTTTTATATCAGCTGTTTGTCCGCAGCTTCGGCACCAATAACTTTCCTGACTGTTCCAATATGTGTCACGAAGCCAGTGGTGTGGCGCTGAGTAAATCGATTGGTGTGGGTAAGGGAACCGTCAGTATCCATGACTTTGAAAAAGCGGATGCCATATTTATTTTTGGTCAGAACCCTGGCACCAATCATCCAAGAATGCTGGACGTTCTTTACAAGGCTTCCCGCAGAGGTGCGAAAATCGTCAGCTTCAACCCACTGAAAGAACGTGGGCTGGAACGATTTACCAACCCCCAGAATGCAGTAGAGATGATTACCGATGGTTCTACTGAGATATCCGGCATGTATCTGACCCCCAAAATGGGCGGAGATATGGCAGCGGTCAGAGGGATGGTCAAAGCCATGCTGGCAGAAGATAAGCTGGCCAGACAGGAAGGTCGGAAACCCATCTTTAATGATGAGTTTCTTAGTACTCATACCCAGGGTCTGGAGCTTTATCTGGAACAGGTAGAAAATACCTCCTGGGACTTTATTGAAGAGCAGTCTGGTCTGTGTCGTACGCAGCTGGAAGAAGCGGCTGCGATTTATCAAAAATCGGAAAAGGCGATTTGTACCTGGGCTATGGGGATTACCCAGCATCGTCACTCTGTGGACACTATTTTTGAAATAACCAATCTGCTGTTGCTACGGGGCAATATGGGCAAGCCGGGTGCCGGTGCCTGTCCGGTTCGTGGGCACAGTAATGTCCAGGGCGATCGCACCATGGGCATCAATGAAAAGCCTGATGAAGCCTTCCTTGAAAAGATGGATCAGGTGTTTGATATGGCGTGTCCCCGGGAGCATGGCCACAATACTGTGCAGTCAATCAGGGCGATGCTGGAAGGAAAGAGCAAGGTATTCATCGGGTTGGGCGGGAACTTTGCTGCTGCCACTCCGGATACACAATTAACCGAAAAGGCTTTGGCTCAGTGCCAGCTTACCGTGAACATTGCTACCAAGTTAAACCGCAGTCATCTGATTACCGGTAAAGAATCTCTGATTCTTCCCTGTCTGGGGCGGACGGAAATGGATCTCCAGACTGCGGGCAGTCAATCCATTACGGTAGAAGATTCATTCAGCATGGTTCATGCCTCGGGTGGTGTTCTGGAGCCTGCCTCTGATCTATTGAAGTCTGAGCCAGAAATAGTAGCAGGTATGGCTCAGGCAACCCTGGGCAGCCATCCCGTGGAATGGCTGGAGCTGGTAAAGGACTATGGACGTATAAGAGACCTGATTGAGAAAGTAATACCTGGCTTTACGGGTTTTAATGAGCAGATAAAACAACCCGGCGGATTTTATCTGGGGAATTCAGCTCGGGATTTGAACTGGAATACTTCAGAAGGAAAGGCTGTTATTTTTGCTAAGCCGCTGCCTGAATCCATTATTCCTGCTTCTGTCACAGAGCTGACGGATAAACCCATATTTGTCCTGCAGACCCTGCGCTCCCACGATCAGTACAACACCACGATTTATGGCATGGACGATCGTTACCGGGGGGTTTATGGCCAGAGAAGGGTTCTGATGATGTGTGCAGAGGACATTCGTGATCTGGGTATGGTTCATCAGGATCGAATTTGCATCCGCTCACTCTGGCCGGATCAGGTGGAGAGACAGGTGGATGACTTTACTCTGGTGGAGTATGACATTCCCCGGGGCAATGTCGCGGCTTATTATCCTGAAACCAACCCTCTGGTGCCCCTTGAGAGCGTAGGCGAATTCAGTGATACACCCACATCAAAATCCATTCCGGTTGTGATTGAAAAATATCAGGACGAAGAAACGATCGCTGTGGGCTCTTAATATTTTAAACAGCCATGAGCCGGAAATGTCGCTCATCCGAATCTTGTTAGTGGTTACGGAACCTGATTGAGCGGCATTTTCATACTAAAAAGAGACGAACTCATTGCTGATTTTCGGCAATGAGTTTTGGGCTTTTGTTTATGAACTGTGAACAACATGTAATTTTTTGCCGGGAAAGGACTGGATAAAATCATTCGAAAAAAATGAAATGAGGGTTCAAAATTTTTCAGTTTATTTCGAAATTATGAATTACGGCCATTGAGAACAAAGGCTATCTGCATTAGGTTAATCTATGGTCTTTGCGAAATGGTCCGTGAGGCAACCCCCATTTTTACCCTGTTTTGCCCCGGTCGGACCATTGTTGTTTGCGGAATTGCCGCTTGCTCTGAGTACTGTGCATTGTTAGAGTCTGCGACATTTACAGAAAGCCTTGAATCAAGGTAATACAGAAAATGCTGAAAAGGTTACGGGGTCTGTTTTCAAGTGATCTGTCGATCGACTTGGGAACGGCGAATACACTGGTCTATGTCCGTGAAAAGGGAATAGTCCTGAATGAGCCATCAGTTGTGGCCATTCGAAATCTGGGTACTCAGAAAAGCGTTGTGGCGGTCGGTGCTGACGCCAAGCGCATGCTGGGAAGAACCCCGGGAAATATTACTGCCATTCGTCCCATGAAAGATGGTGTGATTGCAGACTTTGATGTCTGCGAACGGATGCTTCAGCATTTTATTAATAAGGTGCATGAGAACAGCTTCATTCAGCCAAGCCCCAGGGTTCTGGTTTGTGTGCCCTGCAAATCCACCAAGGTTGAGCGCAGAGCCATTCGTGAATCGGTTCTGGGTGCAGGTGCCCGTGAAGTTTATCTGATTGAAGAGCCTATGGCGGCTGCTATTGGTGCCGGACTGCCGGTTGAAGAGGCCAGTGGTTCCATGGTGGTGGATATTGGTGGTGGTACCACCGAGATTGCCATTATCTCTCTGAGCGGTGTCGTTTACTCTGAATCAGTCAGAGTGGGTGGTGACCGCTTTGATGATGCCATTGTGACCTATGTGCGTCGCAATTACGGCAGCCTGATTGGTGACTCCACTGCTGAACGCATCAAGCAGGAAATTGCCATTGCCTATCCAAGTGATGAGTTGATGGAAATTGATGTCCGTGGCCGTAATCTGGCGGAAGGTATTCCACGCAGCTTTACCCTGAACAGTGGTGAAATCCTCGATGCTCTGCAGGAGTCTCTGAGTGCTATTGTGCAGGCCGTTAAAAGTGCCCTGGAACAGTCTCCACCAGAGCTGGCGTCCGATATCGCCGAGCGTGGTCTGGTGCTGACTGGCGGTGGTGCCCTGCTGCGTGATCTGGACAAGCTGATCAGTGAAGAAACCGGTCTGCCTGTGCTGGTAGCAGAAGATCCTCTGACCTGTGTCGCCCGCGGCGGTGGTCGTGCACTGGAGATGATGGACAAGCATCGCATGGATTTACTGTCCACTGACTGACAGCCCACTGGAAATTAAACCGTTCCAGTTTACAACAGGTCAAGCGGATTTCCGTTTGGCCTTTTGTGCGTTCTGAATCGGGTATTTCACCTTGAGTGACTGAAATTGTCTCTTTCGCATTAGGCTGAGTGTGTTTTAATAGTGGTCAGTTATGTGTTGCATGAATATTTTTTTCATTGCTTTATTTCGGCAAAAATTCATGCTGAGTATTTTTCAAAACTAAAAGATTGAGTTCTCCGTGCAAATCACAGGAGCCAGCCATTAAACCGATATTTAGCCAGCAACAGTCTTTGGCAACACGCTTTGTTTTTTTGCTGATTATTTGTATTGCCTTGCTGTTTGTTGACCATCGTTACAACTACCTTTCCGTTGCCCGCTCCTGGTTAACCATGGTGGTGACCCCTTTGCAATGGATTTCTGATTTACCTTCCAGGGCTTTTAGCACTGCAGACGAACTGGTGACTTCCCGAAGTGAATTGTTAGAAGAAAATACGCGCCTTAAAGCCCGTAACCTCATTCTCGAGCAGAAAGTCCAGAAGCTGGCATCCCTCACCGCTCAAAATCTCCGTCTCAAGGAATTGTTGAACTCATCAGAGCTGGTGGATGAGCAAGTTCTGGTGGCCGAGATTATTGGTATTGATCCTGATCCCTACGCTCACATTGTTACCATTAATAAAGGGACCACTGATGGCGTCTTTAGAGGGCAAGCCATCGTGGATGCCCATGGTGTTATGGGGCAGGTGATTGAAGCCAACCCTGTCAGCAGCCGGGTTATGCTGGTGACTGACCCCGCCAGCCGCGTGCCTGTTCAGGTGAATCGCAGTGGTTATCGTGCCATTGCTGTGGGTACAGGTGCCAAGGATTCCATGGAGTTGATGCATATTCCCGATACGGTAGATATCAGGGAAGGTGATTTATTGACCAGTTCTGGGCTGGGGCAGATCTTTCCGGTGGGTTACCCGCTAGGGAAAGTGAGAAAGATAGTCCACACCCCCGGTGACGCTTTTGCCAAAATTGAGGTTCAGCTGATGGCTGAAGTCAACCGAACCCGATTTGTTCTGTTGGTCTTCCGTAATGATGAAGAGTTAGATGATGCGGGCTTGAAAGCGCAAGAGTCAGCCCGGGAGGGGGGCTCATGAGTATTCAGAAGGCCAACGCCCACTGGGTTGTCTGGGCAACGCTTCTGGGGGCATTCCTGCTGAGCATTGTGCCCTTGCCGGCATGGGTTTCTATTGCCAGACCTGCCTGGGTCGCCATGGTGGTGCTTTACTGGATTATGGCGCTGCCGGAACGGTTTGGATTGTTTTTTGCTTTCTTTACCGGCTTGCTGATGGACGTTCTGCTGGGGACACCCTTTGGCCAGAACTCTATGGGATTGTTGCTGGTAGCTGTGATTGTTCTCGGGTTGCATCGGCGTTTAAGAATGTTTCCATGGTGGCAGCAGGCCTTTATGGCCTTTGTCATCGTTGGCTTTTATCAGATGCTGAACCTTTGGATTCGCAGTGCTCTGGGAAGAACGCCTCCCACGCTCTGGTATTTGGCACCGGCTATCACCAGTGCAGCTTTCTGGCCTTGGGTGTCAGCCTTGCTGAGGTATCTCAGACGCAGTTTCAGGGTGACTTGATAACTATTGTTCCAGCCGCCAGTTGAACTGCACCATTTTGGGTGAGTGATCCGAGAGTGTCCTTTCGCCGTCATTAAAGCGCAGGGACTGTGCTTTTACCGGTGTCAGTTTCAATTGCTGGCTGCTGCGAAAGAAAATACGGTCCACAGTCCACTTTTCTGTTTTTCTCAGAGGTGTGAAGGAATCTGTTAATCCTGTTTCCTCTATCAGCTTTTGATAGAGCTCTGGCATTTTGCCTTTACTGAAGTTGAAGTCTCCTACCAGAATGACGGCGTTGTTTCCGGACAACTTTTGCATCTCTTCAATCAGAATCTCTACCTGGACAGTGCGAATCAAATTGCCTTCGTCTGTATGAGCGGATTCCATGTGAAGGTTGTAGATATCCAGCCTGACTTCCTCACCGTTTTCTGCGGTCAGAGTATGGGAGGCGAAAGAAAAGCCTTT
This sequence comes from Endozoicomonas arenosclerae, assembly GCF_001562015.1. Taxonomy (GTDB): domain Bacteria; phylum Pseudomonadota; class Gammaproteobacteria; order Pseudomonadales; family Endozoicomonadaceae; genus Endozoicomonas_A; species Endozoicomonas_A arenosclerae. Next base: position 46,448 of record NZ_LASA01000112.1, read on the forward strand.
ACGCGCAGCAGTCGCTGCCATTTCCACCTGAGACGTTATAGTCATGGCATCTGTCCCAGGGATGGCGTTTAACCTCGGTCATGGGGAAGCGAGAAAAACGGTTCAAACCATCATTCACCAGGTAAAGCCATAGCCACTCACCCCAGCTGTTGACCTTGGGTGTACTCTTATAGGGAAAGTCCATGTTGGCAGCCAACAGGTCGTGATACCAGAAGTCTTCCTGAACGAGAACAATGTCAAATTCGCTCAGCTTTTCACCCATGGGTTCGAAACGATCTGTATCGAGATTGTTGATCCAGCTCGGCAGACCGGCAACATTGTAGGTAATCACGCGGAACTGGCCGCCGGGAATGATCTCAGCCTTTGCTGGCAGGGCGATCAAGACGCTGGTTGTCAGGGTCAGAGCCAGGTGAACAAAACGTTTAGTGATGCTTTTCGGTGATGAAAAAACGCTTGCGGCCAAAATTCTTAGGTTTTTCATAATCTTCCCTGATTATCCTGTCCTTCTCCAGTCTGTGAGAATCTGCACAGTCTGAGGCTTTTGCTTTAATACCGGCACCGGTACAATTTTGTTTTAGAGCAGCCAGATCCGGTGCGACTTCATGTACTAATGTTTTCGACAGGGTGAATACAGGCTGTAACTTTCTGCGTTTTCTTATCGGTGGGCTCGGATTGTGAGTTCGAGACGACCAGTTGAAGGAGTTGTTTTTATCATGATTTATCTGGCATCCCAGTCACCGCGCAGAAAGGAGCTCCTTCAGCAGATCGGCATTGACTTTCAGCAGATTCATTCTGAAATCGATGAAACGCCTCTTCCCGATGAGGCGCCCGAGGCTTATGTCATCCGAATGGCAAAAGAAAAAGCATTGGCGGGCTGGGAGCAGCTCAGTGTTGATCAACGGCCTCCCATGCCTGTGCTGGCAGCGGATACCTCGGTCATTCTGAGAATGAAAATACTCGGTAAACCCCGAAATGAGCAACAAGCCTGTGATATGCTGTTGTCATTAAGTGGGAATAGCCATGAGGTAATCACAGCAGTAGCCGTCACGGATGGAAATGACCTGTCGGTGAAGGTATCCAAAACAATTGTACAAATGACTTCTTTTGACCGGGCAGTGGCACAAGCGTATGTCGCAACCGGTGAGCCCATGGATAAAGCCGGTGCTTATGGCATTCAGGGCAAAGGTGCTTTGCTGGTAGAGAATATGACCGGCAGTTACTCCGGAGTCGTTGGGTTACCTTTGAAAGACACTGCGGATTTGCTTCAAAATCTGGGTATTAGCCCTTGGCATTCCTGATTGGCATTAGCTGATCAATGAAAGAATCTCGGGAGTCTGTCAAACAGTCACTTCCTTGTCTGGTAGTTCCTTGTGCTGCCGGGCAAAACGTTTTCAGGTATTTAGTTTGTATTTTTGTTTTTCTGGCAGGCCGGGAAATGGATAAGTAGAAAATTCAGTTCCTGATGACCTGACCAGCTGAAGGGGAAGGGAATGAGTGAAGAGATTCTGATGAATATCACGCCAATGGAATCGCGTGTGGCGCTGGTAGAGAATGGGGTACTTCAGGAAATCTATATTGAGAGAGCCTGCAGTCGAGGAATAGTTGGAAACATCTATAAAGGCAAAGTGGTTCGGGTTTTGCCCGGAATGCAGGCTGCCTTTGTTGATATCGGTCTGGAAAGGGCCGCTTTCATCCATGCCAGTGAAATTGCTCCCCGCAATGAAAAGGACAGCGACGATCAGTCAGAACGACCCATTGTCGAACTGGTGCATGAAGGACAATCGCTGGTCGTCCAGGTCACGAAAGATCCCCTGGGGACCAAAGGTGCCCGTCTTACGACCCATATCTCCATCCCGGCCCGCTATCTGGTTCTGATGCCCCATAACAATCATGTGGGTATTTCACTGCGCATTGAAGATGCAGAAGAGCGTGAGCGTCTTAGAAAGCTGGTCGAAGAAGGCATGAAGGACGATGGCGAAGATGAGAAGGGCGGCTTTATTCTCAGAACTGCGGCTGAAGGGATCACAGAAGCCGAAGTAAAAGCGGACATCCTGTTCCTGCGCCGGTTATGGCAGACCATTGAAGAAACTGTTAAGGAAAGTAGCGCTCCTTCCACTATTTATGAAGATCTGCCTTTGCATCTGAGAACCATGCGAGACCTGGTCGATCCGGATATTGAGAAAATCCGTATTGATTCCAAAGAGACTTTCAATAAGGTTTCCAAGTTTGTTAAGAAGCTGGTGCCCCAGGTGGATGGCCGGGTGGAATACTATCCGGGCGAGCGTCCTATTTTTGATTTGTTCGGGGTTGAAGATGAGATTAACAAGGCACTCAGCCGCAAGGTTCAGTTGAAGTCAGGTGGCTATCTGATTATTGACCAGACTGAGGCCATGACCACGATTGATGTCAACACCGGTGCTTTTGTGGGTCATCGCAATCTGGAAGAAACCATTTTCAAGACCAATCTTGAAGCGTCTGTGGCCATTGCCCGTCAGCTCAGGCTGAGAAACCTGGGCGGGATCATCATTATCGACTTTATTGATATGGAAGATACCGAACACCAGCGGCAGGTGCTCAGAACCTATGAGAAGGCTCTGGAAAAGGATCACGCCAAAACCAATATTACCGGTGTCAGCGAACTGGGGCTGGTGGAAATGACCCGCAAAAGGACCCGGGAGTCACTGGAAAATGTTCTCTGTGAATCCTGTCCAACCTGCGATGGTCGTGGCACACTGAAAACAGCGGAAACCGTTTGCTACGAAATATTCAGAGAAATTCTTCGAGCCGTTCGGGCCTACGACAGCCAAAGCTACACTGTGCTGGCTTCCGAACCGGTAGTGGATCGCTTGCTGGATGAAGAGTCCAGTAACGTCGCAGATCTTGAAGAGTTTATTCAAAAACCGATTCGTTTCCAGGTTGAGCCAATGTACAGCCAGGAGCAATTTGATGTGGTGCTGGTGTAAACCGGTGTTCACACTAAGGAAAGCGTCAATGAAAAACGGGTGGCCTGGTATTTCATGAGGTCAGATTCAAGGCTGGTAGCTTCTCTCAAGTCTACCGCTTTATGGAGTTTCCGCCTGACCATGGCGGTGCTTCTTCTTATTGTATTGTTAGTGGCAGGGGTCCGTGTCTTTATCGGATCCCTGCCTTTGTTTCACGACCATCTGGTTGATTATCTTAATGACAAACTCGATACCGCCTTTGCTGTTGACCAATTAGATGCTAACTGGTCCGGTGGTCGACCCACACTTAATATCAAGGGACTGACACTTCAGGGCAATACCTCTGAAGCTCCCGGTTTTGCAATCCACCGGCTCGATCTGGAGCTGGATCTAAAACAAAGTCTGATGAACTGGGCGCCTGTCTTTTCCTATCTGGAAGCCGACGGCGTTACTCTGGCTGTTGAAAGCGACAGCGATGGAGTCTGGTCCCTCAGGGGTATTCAATACATTCGTGACGATGGTAAGAGCTTCGATCTGAAAAAGACTCTGCAGTTATTGCAGTTGCAGGAATATATTGATGTCACCAACTTTTCGTTCACCATGCAGCCTTTTGGCAGTGAGCCGCTGATTCTGGATACCCGCTATTTCTCCATCGTTGAAGAATCTTCTCTCAAGCATCTTCAATCCCGTGTTGTGACTCAACAGGGGGCTATGGAATTCAAGGCGCTGGGTAGCGGTATAGACAGAAACAGTATGGCCTGGTCCGGGGTGATTACAGCTGAATCACTGGATCTTGCGCCCTGGTGTGCTCTGTTGCCAGATTGTAAGGGGCATTTGCAATCGGCTCCGCTTAATCTCGATACTGAGTGGGAATTTAAGGATGGTCTCTGGCAGTTACAGGGAGATTTAGCTCTACCGTCCATTGTTTATCAAAAAGATCAGCAAGTGTTGCCGGAGGCTTCATTCTCTACTGGGCTAACACTGAGCAGTGATCAATTGGTAGGGAGTACTGACTGGAAGTTAGGGCTGCAAAATCTTCAACTGGTGTCCGGAGAAAATACTTTCAGTACCCATGCCAGACTCACTGGTACCAAGGATAAAGAGTCAACCTACACGGGTGCTGTAGATGCCATTGACCTGGCAGCACTGAAATCGTTTCTGGTTAGCACCCAACTCATGCCAGAGCTGGCGGATGAACTGTTCACGATCCTGAATCCAGCAGGCGGGTTAAATGACATTTCTGCCACTTATTATCCTGAAAAGCCATTACGGGAGCAGCTGGACCTTACTGCAAATCTGAAAAACGTTTCTGTGGATGCATGGGAAGGCGCGCCTTCGGCATCTAACGTCAATGGTCGTTTGGAGATGGGGATGCTCAGTGGGCATTTTGATCTTGATACCGAGCAATTCAGTCTGGGGCTGACCAAGTTGTTTCGGGATGTCTGGCAATTTGACAGTGCCAAAGCCAGACTCAGTTGGGATGTACTGGACAAGGAAAATCTCTATCAGCTCAGCAGTAACGATATCACTATTAAAGCACCGGAAGGTGATCTCAGTGGCCAGTTAAGACTGGATATCCCTCTGGGGGGAGATCAGCCGATCGTCATGGACCTGAATGTGGGTATGACCCATGGCGATGCCGGCTATGCGTCAAAATATCTGCCCAGCAAGTTACCCACTTTATCAGAAGAGCTGGTGGAGTGGCTGGATACCAGTATCAAGGGCGCCAAAGTGAATGAGGGGCGTTTCTACTATGATGGTTCCCTTGAAAACAAAGATTCTGAGCATGTGAAGTGGGGGCTGTATTTTGATGTTGATAAAGCCCGTCTGGATTATCACCCCGATTGGCCGGAAGTCTACGATGCCAGTGGCAAGGTATGGGTGGACAACGACAATATCAAGGTGGACATCGATTCTGCTCGATCATTGGATGCTGAGCTCAGTAATGTTCAGGCCCGTTTACCGCTGGACCGTGATCTGGATCTGAAAATCTTTGGTCAAGTCTCTGCTACAGGTCAGGATCTTGAAAAACTGTTGACTGAAACGCCCATCGATCAGGAACTGAAAGGTGAAGCGAAGAAGTGGACCTTGCGTGGTGATCTGGACGGCAGTATTCGTCTAGCCATTCCTCTGGAGCATGCTCTGGATACTTCGGTGGATGTCAGTATTGAAACCTCAGATGCCTTTTTTGGCATTGAATCGGCTGGCATTCAGATTGATGGCATACAGGGAGACCTGAATTTCAGCACAGAGAACGGATTGTCGGCTGAAAAAGTGAAAGGCCATTTTCTGGGTGACTCCGTGGTTGCCAGCATCTACACCGATATGAGCGATAAAAAGCAGCCACGGGTTTATTTTAACTGGGATGGCACCGCTTCGTCTGATGCTATTCAGCAGTGGCTGCAACTGGATGTGTTGAGCTTTCTGGAAGGCTCGAGTCGTTACAAAGGCGAGTTGATCCTGGGTGAAAAGCCTGCCGATGTTCAGCTGAAAGTAACCAGTAATCTCGATGGGATGGAAGTAGAGCTGCCAGCCCCATTGAAAGTGGCTGCGGATGAGACGATACCTTTTGAGTTGCGCTTCAATCTGTTCAGCGATCGGGATGAACTGGATATTCGCCTGGGTGATACCGGGCAGGCCCGAATTCAGTTTGGCCAGAATTTTAAATACGAGTCCGCAGTGGTCATGCTGGGTAAAGATGGCACATTGCCCACGATGTCCCCTGACAAAATTGTCTTGTCGGGCACAATTCCTGAGCTGGACCTGATGCCCTGGAAGCAGCAGTTTGAGGGGCAACCGGGTGACGAAAGTGAAAAGTCTCTGATTCGGCAGATTGAAGTTCAACAGCTGAACATTGGCCAGCTTCACTTTGAAGGGGAAACACTGAATAACCTGGCATTTAATCTGGCTCACGAAGCAGGGGGCTCAGAACAGCCAGCAGGTACCCTTCTGAGTCTTAACAGTGACAAGATAGCAGGCAGTCTACTTATACCGGATAACCAGCAACCCTATCAGTTGAATCTGAAAAAACTGCACTTTTCCGGAAAACAGGTGAGTGAAGAAGTTAAGAAAGAGCGTTCTGATGTGCTGGAGCACATTCGACCTGCGGAACTTCCGAATGCTGATATTTCTATTGAATCACTGAAGCTGGGTGACAGGGATCTGGGCTCTGTCTCCTTTGGTCTTCGTCCACTGCCCAATGGCAAGCGAATTGAGAACCTGAAAGTTAATTTGCAAAAGATGGAGCTTTCCGGTGATCTGGACTGGACCTACGTCAATGGTCAGCATCGCACGTCCTACAACGAGCGCCTGACAGGCTCGGGTATTCAGGCTGTACAGGAAGCCATGGGGATTTCACCTTTTGTTTCAGCAAAGAAAACCACCATTCAGGGGCAGTTGGCCTGGGAGGGGTCTCCTCTGGGAATCAATCTCAGTACTCTGACAGGTACCACTCGCCTGAAACTGGAAAGTGGTACATTGCAGAAGCTTGAAGGGGGGGCCGGAGCGCTCAAACTGTTCGGTATTCTGAATATGGAAGCGCTGACTCGTCGTTTACGTCTCGACTTTTCGGATCTGTATAAGAAAGGCATCAGCTTTGACCGTCTGGAAGGTGTTGTGCGCTTCGATGAAGGGATCATCACTTTCGATAGGCCACTGGAGATTACCGGACCCTCATCAGACTTCAAGCTGGACGGACATGTCGATACCGTCACCGAAAATATGGATATGAGTCTGGTGGTAACATTGCCTGTGTCGTCTAACTTGCCGATACTCAGTGTATTATTAGGCACAGCTCCCCAGGTGGCAGGTCTGATTTATCTGGCTGATATGCTGGTGGGCAAGCAGGTGGATCAGTTGGCCAGCATTCGTTACCGGATCAAGGGTTCCTTTGATAATCCTGAAGTCACACTGGATCAGTTGTTCTCCAGCAAAGCCCGTAAACCGGAACAGACGGAAATTCCCAAGCGGAAAAAGCCATAGAGTAAAGCGCCTCTGAGCTGAAAAATAGACATGCTTTTTCGGTCCAGAGGTGTGACAATTCTAATACAAGGCAACCTTTTTTAAAGTATACGGAATGTATGGGTTGCCGTTCCCGAGATGTAAGTCTGCAAACCTTTACAGGATGCAGGCTCTGGAAAATAGCAAAGGCCTGAATAATATATGACCGACATTCTTACACAGGCGCGAAATCATTTGCTGGCGCCGGCAAATATCGGTGACAACGAGCTGGGCAGGGTTCTCGACAGTATTCTCGGGCACTCGGTCGATGCGGCTGATCTCTATTTTCAGTCCACACGCCATGAGGCCTGGGCGTTGGAAGACAGCATTATCAAAGAAGGCAGCTTTAATGTCGACCGGGGGGTCGGAGTACGGGCCATCAGCGGCGAAAAAACCGGCTTTGCCTATTCCAATGAAATTATTTTACCGGCTCTTGAACAGGCTGCAGGCGCTGCACGCAGTATTGCCAGGTTGGGACAGGATCAACAGATTCAGGCCTGGGGTCGCAGTCAACCACTGGCTCTATATGGGACAGAAAATCCTTTGGACTCCATGAGCCGTGAAGATAAGGTGGCTCTGCTCAAAGCGGTTGATCAGGAAGCCAGAAAAACCGATCCACGGGTCAAACAGGTCAATGTCAGCCTTGCAGGGGTTCACGAGGTCGTTCTGGTGGCTGCATCTGACGGAACACTTGCAGCGGATATTCGTCCGCTGGTGCGGATGAGCGTCAGTGTAATTGCTGAAAAGGATGGCCGTATTGAGCGGGGTTCTGCCGGTGGCGGTGGTCGCAGTGATTATCTGCAGTTTATCCAGAACGATAAAGGTTTAAGTTACGCCCGTGAAGCGGTGCGACAAGCTCTGGTCAATCTGGAAGCTGGTGCCGCGCCAGCGGGTGCAATGCCCGTTGTATTAGCCCCCGGCTGGTCAGGCGTTCTGCTCCATGAAGCCGTGGGTCATGGTCTGGAAGGGGACTTTAACCGTAAAGGCAGCTCATCTTACGCGGGACGTATTGGTGAGAGAGTCGCTTCGCCTCTGTGTACTGTTGTGGATGACGGTACGCTGACAGGTCGCCGTGGTTCTCTGAATATGGACGACGAAGGGGTGCCTACTGAATCAACGGTTCTGATTGAGAACGGTATTCTCAAAGGCTACATGCAGGACAAGCATAATGCTCGTCTGATGGGGGTTGCTCCCACCGGTAATGGACGTCGAGAGTCTTATTCTCACCTGCCTATGCCTCGTATGACCAATACTTACATGCTGGCTGGCAAGAGCGATCCGGGCGAAATTATTGCCAGTGTCGATAAAGGGATCTATGTCACCAATATGGGAGGCGGTCAGGTGGACATCACATCTGGCAAGTTCGTATTCTCTACCAGCGAGGCTTACCTGATTGAGAATGGCAAGGTCACGACTCCCGTCAAAGGTGCAACCCTGATCGGTAACGGGCCTGATGTTATGAATCAGGTCTCTATGGTCGGCAATGACCTGGAACTGGATCCGGGCATTGGTGTCTGTGGCAAAGATGGCCAGTCTGTACCCGTTGGTGTAGGTCAGCCCACGCTTAAGATTGATGAAATTACCGTAGGCGGAACAGCCTGATCTTTCTGGAAAGTGGTGATCATCGTCGATGCCACTTTCCAGTCCACTCTCAAAACTTCAATAGTTGAAGCAGAGCCTGCTCTGCGATTTCCGCTGTTTCTTCAAACTGATAAAGCACCCTGTAAAACTCTATTACCGTGACAGGATCCGGATTCAGTTGTTCAGGAAGCTGTTCCAGAATCATGCATTCAGGGCATGAATTTGAATAGGTACTGGCGTCAGTGGAGTGGTCAGTCAATAGAGGCGAGTGGCCTCTGGTGAAGGCAAAGGGCACTCGCTCTTTTGCAAAACTCCGTTTCATCTGTCCATAAACGTCAACAGTTTTTTCTCTGATCAACTCCAGATATTCAGGTCTGGATCGTGTTTTCAGCATCTGCTTTCTTAGGGCTTTGTTCATACTTCCCCTGTCACTGCCCGACTCTGACGTCCGGAAAGTATTAACGGCTATTGACCGGATCTGGAACCAGTACCAGGACCTGAATCCAAGTTTTTCTGGCAGTATTTCCGGGCTCCAGGTAGCAGTAAATAAAGGCGCGGAGTCGGGCTCCAGCCAGCTGATATCACAGTGCAGGGCATCACAGGTAAAGGTAGAAAGCAGGGTCTGGGCAAAGTATTCATTCAGCTGCCGGGTAGCCAGTCGACTGAGAAGATCATTGCGATAGTGTTTGTAGGTATCCAGCCCAGCCAGAAGATTGATGGAGTGTCTCAGAACCGGTGGACCTGCAGAGACAATGACCTGGTCCAGTAACTGACTCCGTATACGCTGGCAATCGTACTTACCCTGCATATTACGGTATTGGCATTTTATGGACGAAAGCGACTCTTGTGTCAGGGCCGTATTCATTCTTTCAAGTTGCTGCTCCAGATATTTGATCATGACCGGGTGGTGATCATGGGCGACAGCCATACGGTCATTGTTCTGATTCTCAAGGGCTATACCGAGAGGGGTCTTCAGGCTGGAAAAGTCATAGGGCAGTGTTTCTACTGGAATATCTGTATCCACATAGATCATACCTTCCATCTCACCCGGAGAATTCAAATCGGTTGTCCGACTGTTTTGTACAATGACCTCGGGACCCAGAATCATCAGGGCTGTGCGGATCATATTACTGTATATCGAAAAGAATCGTTCCCTGCGAACAAATGCCAGGGCTTCCTGAAACTGTTGAGCCAGGGCAGGGATAGCCTGGTGAAAAGGAACATCGTTAATATCCATCACCAGCAACTGATGGGGTGAGAAGGTCTTGAGATTAGGTAGCTCGGCCATCATGAGATTGTGCCCATCAGAAAGCAAGGAGCGATCTTTCCATAGAATTATCTTTCTTGTTGGATGAGCTTGAGCGACCTCTTCGATGTTTTTCAGGTAGCGGTCAGGAAGCAGACTGCCCACCCAGATGTAATTAATAGGGGCTGTCTGAGGAAGATAGTGGTAGGTCGTTAACAGCTTTTGACCAGGATGATGATCAGACAGCAGCTTATGACGGAGAATATCGATGGCTTCATCCATTAATGACTGCTCGTGATGTATGGCGGCTTCTATAAGATATTGACTGCGTGGTTCAATCATCATGGCGTGAAATACTGCTCGTCTGGCCTCATCCCCTTTGGTCTGGGCAATTTCATCCAGTACTGTCACTAGTTTTTTAACAGTCTGCTGTTCGGATCTACTAAGTGATTCCCGCCAGGCGAATTTTTCCAATAGATAACCTTTTGCAAGAGTCATCATTTGTTGGATATCAGGGCTTCCAGTCAGGTCGTTTTTCAATTTTGCAAGAGATGAAGACTCCACTCTCTGGTAATAGGACAGGCCATGAAAACGTCCATAGCCGTGTGATAATAGCAGTTCAATTCTTGGAGTATCCCGGAAGCTTTTGTGAGAAAGAGTCAGTGATGATTCGCCTTTTACAGAGACTGCACTGATGCCGGTGTCAGAAGAAAGAGATGCTTCCATAGCATTGGCTACAGGATTTTCAGCTGGAGCAGGTTCTATGGGATCTGCTGGCTGAACAGTGTTTACAGGATTGGGATAACGCCTGCTGATAATATTAGAAACCCAGTTATCTAGCTGTGAGAAAGCCGCTTTATTGACAACCAGCTGAATGCCGTTGAACAGCTGATCGACATGGTTGGGACCTATGTATCTCTGGGACGATTTAATCTGAAACTGTTGCTCAGCGTCATCACTTTGAGCCAGCTGATATAAATAGGTGGGTTCGTTATCGGCTTTTGCCAGCAGCAGAATACCAGCCCAGTCAGAGGGTTGGCGGGTTCTGGTCCAGGTCAGCCAATGAGCGGATGAATGTTGTCCGAGGTCAAGCACCTGATGATAGCCAGAGCCGGCAGACGTTGAAGGACGAATAGGCCCTGAGGCGATGGCCAACAGACAGGAGTCCAGGGATTCCTGCTGTTCAAGGTAACACTTCAGATGTTGTAGCAAGAGGTTCAGAACTTTGGGCTGAAACAGTGAATAAAAAGCGGCATTAGTCTGCTGACAGTCATCGTCTAAAACTTCTATCACCCAGCAGTAAGGTTGTTCTGTTACTACAGGAACGCTTAATGCGTCTTCGGTTTTCTGGTGGGGCCATCGTACCTTCAACACGGGTTCATAAGGATCATCGTGACTGATGGTAATATTGAGGGTATCAATCCTGTACTTTTCAAGGGTTTGATAAAGGTCGTCCCAGACATGATTTGCAGGTGTCAGCGTTGCAGGTAAGCGTTCAATTCTGAGCACAGGTTTCTGGAAATAGTAGGTTGATACCGTCATCCTGAAATGTCGGGCCAGCCAGGAATCCTCCAGGAAAACGGGATACAGACCTTTTGTGGGCAGGGAAATGTCAGGTCTGAGTTGTCTGTTTAAATATTCCTGAGGCACTTTCACCAGGTCGCTTTCAATGACGCCATTTACCATCGCGCTGTATATCCAACCTCTGTGAAGTTGAGTCATCGGTATCAGGGTGCTGTGAAGTAAGGGAAGAAAGCTTGGGAACTGACGGGCGAGTAACCCCGTAAATGCGGCATACCAAAGAGGAAAAGAGAGCTGCACTACTGAAGCTGTAGCCCTGGCAGGGATTTGGAAGATTAGCTCATAAAAGCTGTATTCTTTCGGGAGATCAACAATGTAAGTATGCTTCGAAGTGCTCAGCAACTGATGTTGAGACAGACCTGCAACAACAGGATTAACTGTGGCATATTCCTCTGAAGCACTGCCGTCTAGACAGGTTAGAAGACATAAAAGGCCAGAAACAAGCAGTCGCCTCACTCTTGTTAAATTCATAACTCATCGATCAACAATCGGTTTAATGATGAGTAGAGTGTAGAGGTGAGCTAAAGTTCATCTCCTCAGGAATGGAGTTGAGCAAGGATGCGAGTGTCGATGGGATCTGTACATGAGTACGAATTGCTAGACGTCATACTCACTGGCGTTACTCAGGCTATTGTTTTCCCAGATGCTGGACTTTACGGTAAATGCTGCACACTCCGTTGCAACCGAGCATGACCACCAGACTGATAAACAACTGGATAAACAGTGACACCAGGCTTTGTGTCTGAGTGCTACTGTTCATTAACTCAGGGACCGCCAGATAGTTTATCCAGGCAAGATAAAATCCATTCAACGCTGCAATAAAGAAGTAAAAGCCAATCACAAAAACAGCAGCTCTCAGAATCTCCTGACTGGATACATTCACCTGAATTTCAGAATGAAAGGGAAAAAGCATTTTTGACAGAGCCATGGAAAAGCTCCAGATCAGCAAACCGGCACCAATCGTGATGACAATATCCAGCATCTGCAGGTACAGGAAGAGTCGGTTGTCATTCTCCGCAGAAGCATCGGTTGCGTGAATAATCAGAGGTAGGGACTTTAGTCCTATTACTATCAGGTAAAGAGCAAACAGTCTGATTGCAATGAAGGCCAGTGGATTCATATTATTCTGCCAGTATCCGGTGACCGACTGAGGCCGGTTAATAAGGTGCTTTTAAATACTAGCAGAGCAGCAGCTTCGAGCTGGAATCAGCCTTCCAGCTGCCAGAAAAAAGTTTGCTGAAGGGTAGAGACTTGATGAGCCGGTTCGAAGCTCCAGCAGGTGACAGCCTGCTTAAAGCTGGTAGCGAATTGCTGGTTGGAGCTGGAAACCACCTGAATATTCTCGACTCTGCCACTTTCCAGTACCTCGTATTGAACGGTAGCCTGACCTTCAACACCTTTTTGAAGCAATAGCTTCGGGTAATCCGGCATATAAAGACGTTTTGGCATAGGCAGGTTTTCAATGTCAGCACTGGCTAGTGTGCGGGTATAATCACTGAGGGTGAAAGGCTCAAGCCTGTTACAGTCAACAGAATGTTGGGAAGGAGGGTTTGCTGTGCAACCTGTCAGCAGGAGCAGGGCAGGGATGAATTTTTTTAGCATTATTATTTTTATTCAGCCGCAAAGAGTGTTTATTTTACGAAGAATTAAAACACCTGTCTGTGAATCGCTCGTTCTTTTTGAGCTCGTTCTATCACTGGGTCCGGTACCGTTTTTATTTTCTGTAGTTGTTTGATATAGCTTTCCGGCAGTTGAGACTCTGCTGCTCCAATCAATACGTGTTGCAGATACCAGTCGTATGGCAGTAATGACGGGTCGATCTCCAGTGCAATGTACGTAAAGGCAGATACTGTCGTTTGCTCAGAATTGATGAGCTGAACCTGCTTCTCAGTGTAACCCACGCCGAGTCCTTCATAGTGATCAAGCAGGTGTTTCTCTTCGGGATCAATATCAAAGAGGCAGCCATAGACACGACTATGGTCGCCGGTAAAAAAAGCGTCGCACTTGCCAGACCCATCTTTACTGGCCTTATGAAAACGCAGGTCATGGGCTTCAAGAAAATACGCACCTTGTCTTTGGGCTGAAGGTACTCGATTCTTCAGGCGTGCCAGGGACATATTGGAACCATAGGCAAAGTAGTTCATATCAGTTTTTGGCCCGGACTTTTCTCAACAATCAGTATTTCATCAAACCCTTCAGATGGTTCAGGGGCTTCAAGCTGTTCAAAGACGCTGTGCACCGCTTGTTCTGGCACTATCTCGTCATCTTTGCGCTGCTTGTTCTGAGTCATAGCCTGCTCAAGTGATGTTTTGATCCAGACGGCTACAACATGAGCAGAGTATTTTCTGGCAATACTGAGCACCCGGATGCGGTGCTTTTTGGCTGGGAGAGCCGCATCAAAATAAATGCTGCTCTGTTCTGGTTTGTGTTGACTGATCCAGGTGGATTTACCAGCTCCCTGAACGCCAAACACAATATAAGCTACGGTGTGACCTTTTTGTTCAGCCAAAATGTGCTCGAAGTCCGAGTATGCTTTTTCCCAAGCCATCTGGCTCCTCTCAGGTGTCCAGAGCCTGCCCTGTTCCGTCTGAAGATAGTGATCCGGGTTGATATGCACCAGCTTGTAGTCAGTACTCATCATGATTATGGTTTAGTGCATCGTGAAAACCCACGTCCTATGGACGTGGTCATGAATGGTTGGCTTCGCCTGCCATGAACTACCCATGCTACTCCTTATCTCTGAGTTGTCCCCACAACTACTAGAGATAGGAAGTAACATGAGTAGATTTGAAAAGTTAACGCATGTCATTTGGCATTGCCAATATCATATAGTTTGGGTGCCAAAATACAGGTTTCGAGTCCTGACCGGGGCAGTGAAAGCCGAGGTTTATAAC
>NZ_LASA01000113.1 GCF_001562015.1 Endozoicomonas arenosclerae
CACACGAATTGTCTGATATGTTTTTAAAGAACTTCGATTAGAACCGGAAGGTTTTAATCGGCTGATTCAGCGGTTGGCGCTGATCAGCGAGGCGCTCATCTTACCGTGGCGCCGTTCGTTGTCAAGCGATCATTTTTCGTAGTGAAGAATGAAGCTTTTCAACTCGCTGTGACCGCATCCGTTTAACTCAGTAAGCGTTGCGTTTCCGTCTCAGCGGCGGTGCATTCTACGCGCTTCGATCCGATTGTCAATCACCGTTTGTTTCGATGTTTGAAATGGTTCGCTGCGTGGCTCGTTAAGAGCGATGCCCCGATCAGTGGAGGCGTAGTATACGGAGAATGATTAATACGACAACTCTCGGATTTTACCTACTCGTAGAAACTAAACGATTTCACTCCCTAAACATCTACTTCTTCAATGACTAACCCCATGCATTGGATTTCTATGAAACCATCACCAAACAGTGTCGTTGATCAGGTGACCTCAAAAGGACTCACTGAGTCCTTTGCCATTTAAACGGCAACCTGAATGCAAATAAGCCAACAACAATCGCCAGATAGAAGACAGACTCTGTATAGTCACTTTTTGATAGCCAAATGAAGTGAAGCACCACCAATCCAGCCGCCAGATAAACCAGCTTATGGAGTTTGGCCCAGCGTTTACCTAAGCGACGCATCATTTTCTTTGTCGATGTAACGCCTAAAGCGCTCAGGATCAATACTGCCAGTGCCCCAACTATGATGTATGGACGTTGAACCAGATCTTCCAGAAGTATCTGCCAGTCCCACCCCAACATGAAGGCCAGATAAGCCATTACATGAAGTACTGCATAGAACAGTGAGAACAATCCAATCATCCGTCTGAAGCGAATCAATTTGTTCACACCGGTGACTTTTCTGAGCGGTGTGATGGCCAGGCTGGCACACAGCATGATTAACGCCCACTCACCGAGATCTCTGGTTAGAGTATTCGCCGGATCAGGACCCAGTTGATTGGTGACAACGGCGTAAACCAGCCAACCAAAAGGCACCAGACACAACGGAAATACAAACAGCTTTGATTTGGCTACCCAGTCCATGATGTCACCCTTAATAAAACTTCTGCAGATCCATCCCTTTATAGAGATGAGCGACTTCCTCTGCGTATCCATTAAATTTTGTAGTTTCTATTTGGTTTGGATCCCAGATGGAGTTAGGCAGCCTGCGCTCTTTTTTCTGGCTCCAGCGTGGGTGATCCACTTCCGGATTCACGTTGGCATAAAAGCCATACTCACTGGGTCCGGATTTTACCCAGGTGGTTTGGGGCATGGTTTCTGTGAAACGAATTTTGACAATCGACTTGATGCTCTTGAAGCCGTACTTCCAGGGCACAACCAGTCTTAGTGGTGCACCGTTTTGTGGAGGCAAAGTTTTGCCATAAACCCCAATCGCCATAAACGTCAGCGGATTCATAGCTTCATCAATTCTCAGTCCCTCTACATAAGGATATTCAATGGCACTGAAGCTGGAACGCTGACCAGGCATCTGTTCTGGTGCATAGAGTGTTTCAAAGACAACATACTTTGCCTTGGAAGTAGGCTGAAAACGCTTCAGCATATCCGCCAGTGAAACACCTACCCAGGGAATCACCATGGACCAGGCTTCCACACAACGAAGGCGATAGATACGTTCTTCTACATCAAGAGGTTTGAGCATATCTTCAAGAGTGTATTTGCCAGGCTTCTCCACTTCACCCTCTATAACCACAGACCAGGGGTCTGTTTTCATATTTTTGGCAAACTTGGCCGGATCATCTTTGCCATAACCAAACTCATAGAAGTTGTTGTAGCCGGTGACATTGGCGTAAGGAGTTAAAGCCTCATCGGTTGTGAATCGACTTGTCTTGTAAGAAGCCACTTTCTTCTGCAGCCAGTCAGGAGCAGATAGCTGAGGCACTTTGTCATAACCCGCCGTGGTGCTTTTCTTTGCTGAGCCAGTGTCCGCTGCATCACTGCAACCAGCCAGAGCCAAACCCGCCCCGGCAAAGGCAAACTGCCCCCCCATTTTCAGAAAGCGGCGACGATCCTTGTAAACACTTTCTGAGGTAATTTCACTGCTACGGACGTCTCCTGACTTTCTGGTCTTGATCAGCATCGATACACTCCTGAATAATTCTATTATTTATCTCTTACGCTCGTTTCAATTGAACAGATTCAAATTTCAACAGTGGAATCGTTGCTCACAAGAGCCCCAGAACGTAGTTATTCGTTTGAGAGCTACTGCACCAGTGTCACGAGACACTCTACAGATTACTTAAAACGGCGGTACATAATCCATACTTCTAAAGACGTCATATCGGCTGTAAATATTCCATCCCCCACCCCATTTGAACAGTCAGTACAATATCTGTACACTCCATTTACGCAAATAATTACAAGAATCTTATGCTTTGGCAGCGCCTGCACTTTTCAACGATTAAATCGCCTTCTACCCAGACCCTGCTGGCGTTGTACCTGCAGCATCACTTTCGACTTTTCTAAATACCCCCTGAGCAGGTTAAAAGCCGTTATTAGTCTTTTTCTCATAACATTAATTCGGTGTTTCTCCTGTCGGACCTAAGGACCAGAGAGTCCGTATCCTTACACCTGTACATACCTAATGGAGTCACCTGTGTCATCACCCTGCTATCAGAATTTTGTCGATGGCCAATACCTAGCCAATGAAACCAGAGAAACCTTTCCGGTCATCAATCCTTCTACTCGTGAAGTCATTTACAACGTAGAAAAAGCGGATGACTCCATTCGCAAGGCCGCTATTGCCAGTGCTCAAAAAGGCTTTGAGGCCTGGTCAAAAATGAGCGGTGTAGAACGAAGCCGAATTCTTAACCGTGCTGTCAGTCTTTTACGTGAACGCAACGATGAATTAGCTCGAATTGAAGTTCTGGATACCGGCAAACCCTGGCAAGAAGCCTCTGTGGTTGATGTCGTGACAGGTGCAGACTCTATTGAATTTTTTGCTGGACTGGCTTCTTCCATTGAAGGCAATCAGCAGTGTCTAGGCGAAGACTTTTATTACACCCGCCGCGAAGCTCTTGGCATCTGTGCCGGAATAGGTGCCTGGAACTACCCTTTGCAAATTGCGTGCTGGAAAGCAGCTCCCGCTTTAGCCTGCGGCAACAGTATGATTTTCAAACCTTCGGAAGAGACACCTTTGGGTGCATTGAAGCTGGCTGAGATTTTTATTGAGGCAGGCGTTCCCGCTGGCGTCTTCAATGTCATCCAGGGTGACGGTGAAGTCGGTGCCTGGCTGACCCATCATCCGGATATCGCCAAAGTATCTTTCACGGGAGAAGTCAGCACGGGCAAAAAAGTCATGATTGGTGCGGCCTCTTCATTGAAAGATGTCACTATGGAGCTGGGTGGTAAATCTCCCCTGATAATTTTTGAAGATGCTGATCTCGATAATGCCGTCTCCGGCGCAATGCTCGGTAACTTCTATACCCAGGGTGAAATCTGTACGAACGGTACAAGAGTCTACGTCCACAAGGATATCTACCCGGCTTTTATAGAAAAACTGCAGCAACGGACTGAAAACAATATTGTTCTGGGCGACCCCATGGATCCGTACACCAACATGGGAGCTTTAATATCAGAAAAACACCACCAGCTGGTCCTGAACTACATCCATCAGGGTATTAAGGAAGGCGCTACTTTATTGACCGGAGGCAAAGCAGCCAGTCCTGCTTCAGCACCCAACGGTTTCTTTGTTGAACCGACTGTTTTTACAGACTGTCAGGATGATATGACCATTGCCTGCGAGGAGATTTTCGGCCCCGTCATGGCAGTATTCACCTTTGAGGATGAAGCTGAAGTCATTGCCCGCGCCAACGATACCGAACTGGGTCTGGCAGCCGGTGTCTTTACTCAGGATATCACCCGCGCCCACCGAGTTATTCACCAGCTGCAGGCAGGTATCTGCTGGATCAACAATTACGGAGCCTCTCCTGCAGAAATGCCAGTAGGTGGATATAAACAGTCCGGCATAGGCCGTGAAAACGGTGTTGAGACGCTGAAAAATTACACCCAGATCAAAGCTGTGTATGTGGGGATGACTCCTCTGGATAGCCCTTTTTAAGATCGCATTCAAGGAGTACGACCATGACAAAAATAAACTATGACTATGTCATTGTCGGGGCCGGTTCAGCTGGATGCGTTCTGGCCAACCGTCTAACAGAAGATAGCAATAGCCAGGTATTGCTGATTGAAACCGGCGGGAGTGACAAGAGCATTTTTATTCAAATGCCAACAGCTCTATCCATTCCCATGAATACTGAAAAGTATGCCTGGCAATTTGAAACCCAACCCGAACCTTTTCTCGACAATCGTCGTATGCACTGCCCACGGGGTAAGGTACTGGGCGGCTCTTCCTCCATTAATGGCATGGTCTATGTGCGGGGTCATGCAAAAGACTTTGATGAATGGCAGCAGCATGGTGCCACTGACTGGGATTATCGCCATTGCCTGCCGTATTTCCGCAAAGCAGAAACCTGGGCTTTCGGGGCAGATGATTATCGGGGAGATAGCGGCCCATTAGCCGTCAATAATGGCAATGAAATGAAGAACCCTCTGTATTCCACCTTTATAGAGGCTGGAGTAGAAGCGGGCTACATGGAAACCGCTGACTACAACGGTTGTCGTCAGGAAGGTTTTGGTACCATGCACATGACCGTTAAGAACGGTATCCGCTGGTCCACTGCCAATGCCTATCTTCGACCGGCAATGAAGCGAAGTAATTTGACGGTGGTGACCCATGCTCAGGTTCAACGGGTCTTACTGGATGGCAAAAAAGCAACAGGTGTTGAATACAAACATAAAGGGCTCATTAAAAAGGCTCTAGTCAGCAAAGAAGTCATTCTTTCTGCAGGCTCTATTGGCTCACCCCATATTCTCCAATTGTCGGGCATCGGTCCTCGCCAGGTATTAGAAGATGCGGGTATAGCTGTTCAACATGAGTTAGCTGGCGTGGGCGAGAATTTGCAGGATCATCTGGAGTTTTACTTCCAGTTCCGCTGCAAAAAGCCCATTACTCTCAATGGCAAGCTGGACCCGCTCAGTAAATTGTTTATTGGCGCTCGCTGGTTTTTCATGAAAGACGGACTGGGTGCAACCAATCATTTTGAATCTTGCGGCTTTATCCGTTCGAAAGCAGGCGTAGAGTGGCCTGATATGCAATATCACTTTCTGCCTGCCGCGATGCGATACGACGGAAGAAGTGCTTTTGACGGGCATGGTTTCCAGGTTCATATCGGCCACAACAAACCCAAAAGCCGTGGCTGGGTACGAGCAGTGTCAGCGAATCCAGACGATCACCCCAGCATTCAGTTCAACTATTTGTCCCATGAAGAAGACCGGGAAGGCTTCAGACAATGTGTTCGTTTGACCCGGGAAATCATCAATCAACCAGCGTTCGATGAATACCGGGACTCCGAAATACAACCTGGAGAAAAAGTTCAAACCAATGAAGAGATCGATGCCTTTGTCCGAGAATCCGTAGAGAGTGCCTATCACCCATCCTGCTCTTGCAAGATGGGAACGGATGACATGTCCGTTGTTGATCCTCAGACAAAGGTTAGAGGGCTGGAAGGATTACGGGTAGTGGATTCCTCCATTTTCCCAACTATTCCCAATGGCAACCTGAATGCCCCCACAATCATGGTGGCAGAAAGGGCTGCTGACCTCATTCGAGAGGTAGATACCTTGCCCCCGTCTTCTGCTGAAGTAGATATGGACGCTCAATGGCAGGAAAAGCAGAGAACAGGAACCTCTCTGCGCTTATAGAGAACAATAAAATTCATCTGAGCATCAGGGACACTACAGGTTTTAACTATCACCAGCCTGAACAGAACGACAATGTCACCGTTTTGTGCTGTTGATAGTTAAGTCCTGCAAAACTGGCCTTTATAACTGTTCATTTTGGCGGCAAGAGCAACCAACCACTCTTCTGACCAGAAAGAATAGAAATATCCACCAGCCCGGTGTGCCACAATCTCAGCCATAAAAACAATAAAGATAACAATTGGCATGGACATCATGACTATAAATAACAACATGTACCGTAACCTGGAGGGCAAACTATGACCGCTCTTCTTTGTGCAGGGATATTACTGACTTTTACCGCCATTATTTTTGTCCTGATCAAATGGGGCAACATGCAACTGGTGGGCGTGACACCCGTTCGAACCCTGACCTTTATCGCCATTCTGTTTACCTCAGGGCTAGATGTTGGGCTGATTATGTTTCCACTGACTGAGTTTGCCGGCTATGCCGATATTGCGGCCAGCCCTGAATACGCCTTCAGTAACCCTCTTGCCATTGAATTTGGGTATTGGGGATTCCTGATATGGGGCTTCTACTTTCTGACCTGCTTCTATTTCTGTGCCATTGAGCCCAAAGTGAAGTTTTTTGAAATTCCCTGGATCAAGTTCATCAATAATGCGGTCATTATTGGCACCTGCGCCTTTACCGCCTTCCTTTTGCTCAGCAATCTGCCCTGGTATTTACCCCAGGTTGGCGATGGTGAAACGATTGTTGGCAGTTTTTACCTGATTGTCTTCGCAGTGATTGCCGCCGCCGTTTACTCCAGCACCAGCCTCCGCTACGTACGAACTCTTAGTCTGTCGTCTACCTGGTTATTCCTGGGACTGATTGTTTTCATGTGGCTGGGAGCCTTCACCGGAGAGAACGGTACACCAGGAGCATTTGTTGAAACCCTTTCATTGATTGGCAATTACTTCGGCAACATTCACCAGTTTGTGCTGCCTCTAAATGACTACCACGAATTCTATCTGTTCTGGTGGTTTGCCTGGAGCATCATGATTGGTCAATTCACATCACGATTCGTAGGTGGCCTGAAAACCTGGCAGGTGCTTGCAGCCATGCTGATTTTCCCATCCATCCCCATCGCTACCTGGTTTGCCGTACTGTACTACTACCATATCAATAGTCTCGACTCGACGGGCTACTACAGTCTGGCGATGGCGGCTGTTGGCATACTGTTCGTAGTGAATTCTCTGGACTCACTGATCCGTCTTTACTCTGACAACCTGAACCTCACGGTTCAACGCTTCGGAAAAGCAAAATACATCGTTGGCAATCTGGCAGCCATGTCACTGCTGACTCTGCTATTCCAGTTTGATTTCCTGAAGATTCAGTGGATTGGTGCGCTGGTTATTGTCCTGTTCTTCTTGTGTCTTGCTTACATTCTGATCACTAGCTTTGCCAAAGTCAGAGCGATCAAGAGTTCGCCTGAAGAGAATGAAATCGACTTCGGCAAAATTGACCTTGCCTGAGAGCTCTCTCGTTTGAGCACCATTAAAAAAGCCCCTGATCATTGATCAGGGGCTTTTCATTTGCAGAGCGTAAGCGGCGTAACTCTTCAGTTATTCAGAAGCCGGTTGCTTTCTGGTTTTTCCCACCAGGAACATGATCGGACCTGAACAGGCATAGCCAAGGAAAATCAGCATGAGTACTCGGGGAGGGTCCGTAAACACCACGGCAAAGGCCAGAACCATAGCGATCAGGAAAATAAAAGGAACACGCCCTCTTAAATCCAGCTTTTTAAAGCTGTTGTACTGAAAGTTACTGACCATCAGCACACCGGCCAGTCCGGTAATCACAGCACCCAACAGGGCAATGCCCAGCATATCGCCATCAATACCAAAGTCACTGAGCGCCCAGACCATACCAATCACCAGGGCCGCAGCGGCAGGACTGGCTAATCCCGTAAAGAAGCGACTGTCAGTCACTTCGAGCTGAGTATTAAAGCGGGCCAGTCGAAGAGCGGCACAGGCAGCATAAATAAAAGCAACCATCCAGCCCACTTTACCCAGATCGTTCAGAGCCCAGCTGTAGGCCACCATTGCCGGTGCCACACCAAAAGTGACCATATCCGCCAGACTGTCATACTCTGCACCAAACTTGCTTTGGGTATTGGTCATGCGTGCTACACGACCATCCAGCCCATCAAGAATCATGGCGACAAAGACGGAAATACAGGCCTGGGTAAAGAAGCCAGCCTGGGCACTGATAATGGCGTAAAAGCCACAGAACAGGTTACCTGTTGTGAACAGGTTGGGCAGCACATAGATGCCTTTGTGGCGAACTGTTTCCCCACCTTCGACCACTTCTTCTTCAAAGTGCTCATCGACGGGAAACAAGCCGTCCACAGCATCTTGTTGGTTTTCGGGTCGTTCCGGTTTCTCGGTCATTTCAACATCTGCTCATCTACATAAAGGTGAAAAAAGCACACTCTATCATGAAAGGCTTGAATACTGCATGACTGCAGAATCCCCGTTGCTCACCAGTACAGCAGTACCTCATAGAATTATCCAGCAATCACACTACTTCTTTGTGAATATCTATAGTTAATCACTTATTCCACACGGACGGCTTAAAACCAATCAACAGTTAAACCGGTAATAAGGTTCAGCCATGCAGTTAAAGATAAAAAAAGGCCCAGCCCTGTTCAGACCTGCTCAGCTCATGCATTTTCTGACATGCAGTTTTGCTCTCTCTATCTCAGTACCCATTACTGCCTCTTCTATTGAAGCCATGATGCCTGCTGTATGGCTGCGATCCGGAGAGGCTCTCAAACATTCCAAAGCCAGTGACCCTCCACAACAAACCCAACCTCGAAGGCAAAAACAATTAATAAGCACTTTTATTGACGACGCCTGCAAGAAAGGAGAAAACCACCCTGCTGAGTTAGAGCTGCTCTTCGGAGCCAGAATGGATGAAGAGCATTCTCATGGCATTACCCTGAACTCCACTTCGATGAGTTCTGAGAACCAGAACTGGTCAGTCAACTTGTCGCCTTTATCCATTTTGTCATTTCTCTATGATCAAACTGCCTTTCTGTTTGTTTCCTCTGATAACGGCTTGCCCTGTTTTCCTTCAGAACCCCACGTTCCTGCTGCTTTGATGCCCCAACATCTCAACCTTACCGATACACAGGGCAAGGCTCGCCAAAGTCTCGCAGGCATAGAAAACCCAGATCTGTCTTCATCCACCACCTTACCGATACTGGCCAATATTGATGAGCAGGGGTACGTCACCCTCTTTATTGTGGAGTTGACTTTGGGTGGTTATCGAATACGAAAGATAAGAACATCCATGCACGTTACTTCAAAAGAAGCTCAAGAACTGTTCGATGAGCTCAACCAATACAGTAATGTCTTGATGGCTACTGGTAAAAATGCCTGTGTGGCCATCGACAGCAAGGGACGCTTCTATCTAAAAGAAATATCCTGTGACGCTCGCTATTTTATTCCTGACAGTGGAACCACTTTTGACCCTGCTGATATTGATGACCTTCGGTTCTATCAGGGCCGACTGCTGAAGCGAACCCGAAAAATTCAAAAGATACCCGGTATTTTGATTGATCCCGAAACCCTGGAGTCAGAATTTACCAGTGGATATTTGCCTGAGCCCCCTGACTTTGAAGAGCCATCGCCCAGACAAGCACCTTCCAAAGGAAGCCCCAGGAAACCATTATGTACAGTCACACATGAGACCATTGCCAGCCTTTCAGAAAAGCAGCTCAGAAATATGTTGCAGTCTGACCAGCGAAATGGCTGGGACTTGAGAATTGATTGGAGAAAAAAAGTCGCCGAGCTGGAGC
The DNA here is from genome assembly GCF_001562015.1 of Endozoicomonas arenosclerae. Classification (GTDB taxonomy): domain Bacteria; phylum Pseudomonadota; class Gammaproteobacteria; order Pseudomonadales; family Endozoicomonadaceae; genus Endozoicomonas_A; species Endozoicomonas_A arenosclerae. The sequence goes on from NZ_LASA01000113.1 coordinate 9,657, forward strand.
GTGCAGGAAAATACGATGAAGCCATCGTCTTCTTGAAAGTTCTGGCCGAAAACTACCCTGCTGATTCTGAACCCAAAAAGGCTCTGGTTTGGGCTCTGGTTAAACGGAATAGAGTGGAGGAAGCCAGACAGCTTGTTTCTGACTGGATGAGGAACCCTGATACTAGCCCTGACTTAATTGAGAAATTGCGTTGGATGACAAATCAGGGAGTGAGAGCTATTCAACAACAGCCCTATAAAAACTTTCATTAGGTCAGCGACCATCCCTGCCTGCACTTACTCTTCAGTTGAGCCCAAAGATTTTCGGCGCTGGCATGAAGTCTGACATTGTTGCGATAAATAACAATTTCAACCTGACCAGCCCACTCGGCCTGGTCAGTAAAAGGAACCAATTGCCCTGACTCCAGCTCTCGTCGAATTGAATAGTCCGGCAGCCAGGCAACACCTTTCCCCTTTAAGGTCATCACTTTCAGAAGATTGGTCAGTGATGACTCCATAATGGTTTGAAACCTGAAATCAGGGATAGAACTGCGCAGCAAGTGATTCACCTTTCGACCCATGAAAGCGTCCGGGCTGTAACTTAACAGTGGAATATCTTCCCCATGATCTGCTGTATAAACAGGCTGCCCACTTTCATCCGCAAGACAAACCGGGAACAGTCGAGTCATCCCCAAAGGCAAGTACTCAAAAGGAGGCTGCATCAGAGCTTCGGCATTGAAAGCCAGTAGAAAGTCACAACTCCCTTCTTTCAGGGCTTCAATGGCAAGGTCGACATCAATACTTTCGACACGGGTCCTGAGCGCTCGATTTTCAGAACTCATTTGATCAATGAGCTCTGGCAGCAGAGTCACAGATAAAGAGTGTGCCGCAGCAAAATCGATGGCTTGGGTTTCTGCCTGCCCGCGCAACTGGGTCAGGCCTTCTTCCATTTGCCTCAACAAGTTTCGGGCCGTTGTTCTGAACAAGCGTCCTTCCGGAGTCAGATCGATTGGAACGGTTCCCCGCTCCACCAGCTCAAAGCCCACCATCTGTTCAAGAGAGCGTATCCGCCGTCCAAAAGCAGGCTGAGTAATGTTGCGAAACTCGGCTGCTCGAGAAAAGTTTCTTAACTCAGCCAGAGCCAGAAAATCTTCCAACCACTTACTTTCCAGGTTCATTCAACCCCTTCTCCAAACTTCAATACAACCCGTATGCAGGCATGCAGGTTAGAAGATGAATCATACCCTCACAGTAAAATTTTCAAAGAACAAATAGCTCCACATGAACTGGCAGAAACACACCAGCCACTCATACAATCAAAGTAAGTAACTGGCGTAAAAAGAGAAAAGTAGTTACTGATGACTATCAAGGAATAGCCTTGAAATAAATTCCTGGTTGAACCCCTCTCAAAACCCGTTCAGGCTGAGCCTGTCGAAGCCCAATACCACCACCCTTCGACAAGCTCAGGGAGAACGGAATCCGTGTGTAAATCGAGAAGTTATTTTGAGATAAACTCTAAGCCGCTTCTCTGGCCTCTTGGCAGGAATACCACTCAACACATGCACTAGCCAGAAGAGCGGTTGCATCAATACACTGCTCCGGGCTTGTTTTCACAACATCAGCCAGACCAATGGGTATTTCCGTGCAACCGAGAATGACAGCTTCAGCACCTTGAGCAATCAGATCATCAAAGACCACTTTCATTCTCTGACTGCCCTGCTCCAGACGACCGGCCTTGATGTCATAAATGGCGTCCATCATCAGAGTCTGCATTTCCTGATCAGGCGTCAGACATGCACGACCATCATCCTCTATCAGCTGCTGATACATGACGGCAGAAACAGTTGCACTGGTTGCCATTACACCTACTTTTTTGAACTGATGCTTGCGAATATGGCTTTGGACACACTCCAGAATACTGATCATCGGGATCTGGGCATGTTTTTGCAGTTTTTCAAACCAGTAGTGCGCTGTATTACAGGGAATCACCACACATTCAGCACCGCCACGCTCCAGACTTCTTAGCCCTCTGAGCAATGCCGGAAAAGGATCTTCAGAGCCCTGCAGGATACAGGCACTGCGATCAGGAATCTGCGGGACATTATGTACCAGCATCGGAAGATGCTCCTGATCCTTGCTGGCTTCCGTCAACGCAATGATTTTCTGCATGAAGTCCACGGTAGCCAGAGGCCCCATTCCACCCAGTACTCCTAACACGACACACCCCAACTGATTCGTGAACGTCTAATTCGAAACTACGGCGCAATAATCTCGATTCATGGGGAGCTTGTGAAATGCCTAAAGCGAAGGGGTTATGCCGAAACGGCACTGAATGGAGAAACGGGCAAGCTCTTTAGCCTGCCCTCAAATGCCTAACTCTCTAAAAGTACTCACAACCATTGAGGCCGGTTGCTATATATGCAACAGGATTAGGGGCTTTATAAGGGCCTGGCACCCCCAACTGTACGACAACAGGACTACCTCCAGTGTTGATACTCACATGCTCAGGAATGACAAAGCAATAAGACACCTTCTTATCCCTGGTATCCTGAGCCAGACCGATGGCTACCAGAGCAATATCCAAATCAGTAATATTCTGAAAAGCCTTGAGTGCTTCCAGATTGTTATTTTCAGAAGCATCGGGGTCTTCAGGGTTGATTATATTGAAAGGCTCAATGTAGAAGTTTTGTCCCTTGCATTTATCTTCTTCTCCCAGAAAATTGAAGATGACTCGCATGTCCTTTAAAGCAGTGGACGCGACGGGAACAGGTTCTCTAAAACCGGGCACACCTACCACAGACAAAGTCATCATCTGCGTATCACTAACAGGCTTATATTTGCCCACAACTGAATTTAAGCCTGCAAAAGCCGTGCTATTTGCTGCTTCAAAGTGCCCGATATCAGGCGTTCCACCAGAATCCCGCTCAATACTCATTGATCCAAAACTGATCAACAACTCAATGCCGTCTGTTTGACTGGCATACTTCTCCCTGAGTTGGCGAAGCGCTGTTGAAGTATTGGGAAACTGGCCGGAACTCTCTACCTGTGACCAGACTGCAGTGCCTTGCTCATTGCCTCTCAGGTTACTGACAAAATTCAAATGTGCAATCGAGCCACGTCTGCACACCCCGCCAGTTGCTGCTACACAATTACCTGCGTTCACACTCTCACGATCACAGCTATCAGTACCAGGAATGAAAAACCAGTTGGTCAGAGCCGTGCGATCCTCTTCGGTAGAATCAAGGGTTCGATTCTCAAAACTGACATTGAAATCTGAGCCAGTAACGCCAAGACCCAGTTCTCGATCAGTATCACTGGTAATGTGTGCTATCTGCACCTGAGGAGCACTCAAGCACCCGGAGAGTAAAACGACAGAGGCTAAAAATAAGTAACGCAGGAGAACGCTCATCGACCATTCCTTATTCGATTATGAATCCATTCATTCATTGGGCGCTCAATTATTGATCAGTCAAATGACTTATACAACAGGCATTGGCTTTTTTGTGAAAAGGGCAACGAGCGCTGCCCTCAAATGATTTAAGGCGTTAGATCACGAATGTCTGTCGCAATTTTATGTCTCTTGAAGAAGCCGGCGGTGTAATCGCCATCAATGGGTACAATGGTGATGTAGCCTTCATTGAAACCAACAGTATCTGATCTTTTAACGTCTTTCCCCGCCTCTTCTGGCAAAGAGAAGCTGGGTGCATACAGATCGGGCGCTACTTTCTTGAAAGCAATATTAAAGAAAGGCACCTGCCCCTGCCGGCTGTTCTGAATGCCTTTGATCTCTTCCTGAGGCAGCGGTGGATAATTCACATTCAGTGCCAACCCTTTTGGAAGCAATCTTGAGTTCTTATCTCTCAGTGTCTCGACCAGTCGAACCATAAACTTGGAGATTTGATCCACCATGATCAGATTTTCCTGGGAATGAGGATCTTCTCCAATTACATTTGTGCTGATGGCAATTGCAGGAATAGGTGTTGGCAGTACATTCATTGCGCTAATGGTCGCACCCACTGTGCCAGACATTGTGGCAGCTGGCCCCAGATTAGCCCCTTCATTGATGCCAGAAATCACCAGGTCTGGTTGATTGTCCGCTGGAAAGATAGCGCTTGCGCCCACCACGACGGTTGTCGCCGGACTGCCGGCAACAGAATAAATATCAGGCTCTACTTCCTTCACTTCTATTGCATTGAAGGTCATGGAAGCACTGCTGCCACTGAAGTTCTTTGAAGGAGCCACAATCTTGACGTTGTGTCCTGCTTCAGAAAAGCTTCTGTGCAGCGCCCTTATTCCCGGAGTGTCAAAACCATCATCATTGGTAATCAGAATATCCAAAGGCCCATTGAGCACAGCCGTGGCACTGGCAACAGGAATAACCGCCATCAACAAAACGACACTTAATGCCTTTTTCAGCATCCCTCACTCCTTTTTTATTGTTCTACTGCTCGTGAAAGCTTTCTTTTTTGATTGTGAGAAAGGTATATAACTGCTTTATTACAGCCTTATGAAAGACAAGGCAAGCTTGCCCATTTCAAAAGGCCGGTCACAATTAGAAAACAGAATGTCCACTCTGCTTAACAAAATATTCAAGAGCTCTCATACCAGGCAGGGAATTACCCTTCGCCCCCAGCTCCGGACTCCAGACACAAATCGACATTTTTCCGGGAATAATGGCCACAATTCCACCACCGACACCGCTTTTGCAGGGCAGCCCAACATGAAATGCAAACTCTCCGGCTTCATCATAAGTGCCACAGGTCATCATCAGGGAATTGATTCTTCGGGCTTGTAATCGAGATACTACTGACTCGTCTTTAAAAGGATGACGGCCATCCTGGGCAAGAAAACGAAACGCCCGGGCAAGATCAAGACAGTTCATGGACAGTGAGCACTGGTAGAAATAGAAATCCAGAACCCTCGAAACATGATTTTTCAGGTTGCCGAAGCTTTTAAGATAATTAGCCAGAGCCGTATTTCTCTGACCATTATCAAACTCGGATCGGAACACGGATTCGTCGTAATGGATATCAATATTGTTCGAAAGCCCTCGTACAAAGCTCAGGGCAATTGCATCAATCTGAACACTCGAAGATAAATTTCTTGTAAACTCTCTATCCAGTTTATTCGAGTCTCCTAGCAGCCTGTCGGACTTGAACCCATAAACGCAGTTCAAGTAATTTCAGACTCTGACTATTCCGGAGAGAACTTATAAAACCCTCTCCGGCGCATTACATTTTCAACTTGTCCTTATGATTTTTCTCACTCTTGGCCTCAGATCAGCCCAATAGTGCCACAGATAAGTCGCCAACAAGACCAGTTCCAACCACTGCTCTTCATTCACTTGTTTCAGGCTGAACAT
>NZ_LASA01000114.1 GCF_001562015.1 Endozoicomonas arenosclerae
GAGGATAAGGAGGTCTTCCGTTGCCACGCTTAGGGTAATAGGGCTCGATTACGGCCTCTAAGCGTTTCCATGGAATCAGAACCTCCATTCTTTCAAGAAAAATTTCCCTACGAGTTCTGCGTCGCTTCTGGCTGAATTCACTGTCGGAAAAAGAGAGTTGTTGGTCCATGACTACCTCTGATCAAGCTGCTGAGATTATTATCTCATGATCAGGGACTTATTCGCAGGTTCCCTAAAGAATCGCACTCTAAACTCCCTTTCACTTCTGCTTTATTAGCCACTTCTTCGGACTAAACCTATGAGTAGTAGAGGAGAAAGAGTCCATTAAGTTCCTTATTCAGTAATTACTCATAAGAAACAAGCTATTGTCTGGAACTCTATTTGAAAATCACTGTCTAAAACCTGCTCGATGTTTGAATCGATAGTCTGCATCTGGTAAAAAAGCAGTACATCCCATCTTTTCAGGAGATTGCGCCAACATGAACAACTAATACCTGTCATCCAAATAACGTTTCTTTTTCTTTGGATCTACAGGGTTAGTGGGCGCAGCTTCGTCATTATCTGACTCCCTTTTTACACAATAAATCTCATGGGATAGTTGCGTCTGGTGCCCCTGTTTATGCAGGAGGCCATATGGCAATCACTATAAACTCCAAACCTTTATTACAAGCCAGTTGCCTAACGTATCAGTTTGAAAACGGCGAAACTCTTTTCAGCGACCTTTCTTTTACCTTGTCGGCTCGGTTAACTGGGTTAGTGGGACGAAACGGTGTCGGCAAGTCGGCTTTGGCCAGTATTTTGTCAGGTCAGAAAGCACCTTCATTGGGCAGTGTGGTTATTAATGGGTCGTCAGAATACCTTGGTCAGCTCCCTTCACAGTTAATCAACTCTGAGCAAACTCTGGCTGAGTTCTTAGAGATAGAACCTGTTCTTAATGCGCTCAGGAATATTGAGCTGGGACACTGTAATCAACAGTGGTTCGATATCGTCGGAGAGCAGTGGCAGCTGGAGAGTGAGATCGCTGAATTGCTCAAAAGTTTGGGCTTACCCGTAAATACATCCTTGCTCTGTAATGCTCTGAGTGGTGGGCAGTTAACCCGATTACAGTTATGGAAGCTGTTACGCTCAGAAGCTGAATTGCTGATTCTTGACGAGCCCTCCAATCACCTGGATCGATCTGGGAGGCAGTGGCTGGTGGATGAAATACAGAACTTTAAGGGCTCTGTATTATTGATCAGCCATGATCGTATGTTACTGAGAGCTATGGAACAGATCTGGGAATTAAATTCTCTGGGCCTGAGTCAATACGGTGGCAACTATGACCATTATTTTGAGCAAAAGGGTCAGCAGTGTGCTGCTCTGGAAAAGCAGCTGGATTGCGCCAGTAAGGTGCAGAAACAACTGCAGCGCCAGATACAGGCCAGTAAGGAAAAGGCGGACAAGAGAGCATCCCAGGGCGAGCGAGAGCGCAAGAAGGGTGGCATGCCCAAGTGGTGGTTCAATGGCAGAAAGAGCAGTGCACAAGCCAGTGCAGGTAAGCGGAGCAGAATGGCTCAAAGTCGTACGGAGCAGTTACAGAAAAAATCCGATGATCTTAAATCGCAATATGAAGTGCATAAGAGACAGAAACTGTATCTGCCCTCTTCGAAGGATAACTCTCCGACCTTGATGACTATGGAAGAGCTGGTGCTTCCATACGGGAATCCTGACCCTATCACTCTTGTGTTAAATGGTCATGGTCGGTTGCATCTGGAAGGCCGTAATGGCAGTGGCAAGTCGACACTGATGAATGTTCTGCTAGGCAATCTGGATTACTCGGGTCATCTCAGGATCAATACGAACCTGTGTTATCTGGATCAACACTTTTCGTTTCTGCAGTCCGACTCAACCGTTCTGGATAATTTGATGGATTCATGTGAAGGCATGAAGGCAACTGATGCCAGAGTGCTTCTTGCGGGTATAGGCTTTCGTCAAGAAAGTGTGTTTCGAAAAGTTCGGGTGCTCAGTGGTGGTGAAAAAATGAAACTGGCTATGTTGATGGTCAGTCATCAACACGGGCAGCCTGTTTTATTGCTGGATGAGCCGGATAATCATCTGGATTTGGATTCAAAACGGATTCTGGCCGAGGCATTAAGAGCCTATCAGGGAGCCTTCATTCTGATCAGTCACGATGAAGATTTTATCTCTGAAGCAGGGATCAATCAGAAGCTGGTTCTTTGAAGTTTACTGGCAGAGAAACAAACCAGCGAATTTCGCTGGTTTGTCATCTGGCAATATCAGCTATTCAGCCAAAGTCGTATCAGCATACCCAGTTTGGTGGTGAAGCCCGTGGTTACGGTTTCTATTTCACCGTTTCGGATAACAAAAATGGAAGGCGTTACACTGACGTTCCAGTCTCGACTGACGCTGCCATCGTGATCATTTATGACCGGGAAGCGAAGCTCTTTGACACCTAGATATTTCGCTACACGCTCATTATCGCCTGAGGCCAGTGCCACAGTCACCACCTGATAATTTTCACTGAGGTCACTGACGGCGGGGCTGACCCAATGGCAGACCCGGCACCAGCTGGCCCAGAAATACAACAGGACTGGGCCTTTTTCAGAAAGACTTCGCAAATCGACCTGTTCACCGTTAATGGGCATGGCTCGCAGCTCCGGCGCTATACCTGTGGGCATATCTTTCTGAAGATAGGTATTGTATGCCGTCATCACGGCAGCCCCGATTAACAGTGTAAAAAAGGCTTCCCGAATGATTTTTCCGAGTCGTTTGCTCATTGGTGTCCTGTGTATAGATAGAAACGGGTGTTAAGCCAGTGCCTTCTGGATCAAACTTAATGCTTCATCGGGCAGATCCAGTGCAAGGGCTTTCTGGTGAGCCTGTTCCGACATTTTGGCCCAGGTCTTCTGGACTATACGAATAATTTTCTCTTCCGGATGCTTGGCTGCGAAATTAAGGAAATCGGTCTCAATAAAAACCAGACAGGCGCAGTCTTCCAGTGTCTGAGCCTCTGCATTGCGCTTGAGACCCAGCTTGCGAATAATAGTTTCTGCCTGCTGGCAGCTTTCTTCACTGTAGCCTTGGTCTTTCATAACCTCCACAGCTTTGCGGGCATGCAGTTTCCCCAGTTCAGTCCGCCACTTCAGATAGCCAGGGCGATCCATGGGAAATTCTGAGCGGGCTATCTCCCAGCGACAGAGGTGTTGACTGCGAACAGCAATTTGTAGCTCTTCAGAAGCATCGGAGTTCAGCTTTTGCAGCCAGGCTGACATGTTTTCGGCATAGATCAGCTCTTTAGCCTTACCCTCAATGGTTTCCGGGTCTTGTGCATGCAGCGCATCAATCGCAGCAAGAGTTTGTTGAATACGGCTCATAGACTTCTTTTTCTTTTGGATGGGTAATGGTTTCCAGAGCATAGACCCTGAAGTATCGGGAAGAATCGTCCGATTGTATTCCGGAATACAGACTGGGCATCCGTATCCCGGAATTCATCGTTTTCAGGCTGCTTTTTCAGCTTCAGGCAGGTCGGCTAAAGTACCGTATTGTTGTTGTGCATAGATCAGGGGTGTTGAGCCCTGATTCAGGCGAACCTCACGGACATGACCAATGCAGATATGATGAGTACCGGACTCATTGATTTCCTGCAATTCACAGACAACATTGGCCAGAGCGCCATCCAGCATAGGTGCACCGGATTGGGAAGCAGTCCAGTTGCCTGCTTCCTGGAAGCGCTGCTCTCCTCTGGCGCCAGAGCGGCCAGCAAATACATCGGAGACTTCCTGTTGTTCTGCACTCAATACATTGATGCAGAAAAAGCCACTGGCTCTGATTTCTTCCAACGCCTGCACGTCTTGATGGATGCAAACCAGCATGGAAGCAGGTTCCATGGATAGGGAGCATACGGCGGTTGCCGTAAGACCATTTCTTGACTCGTCATGACAGGTGGTAATGATATTGACGGATGCCGCCAGTTCCTGCATGGCCTGCTTAAAGTCCAGAACCAGAGACTGATCACTCATAAACTGCACTCCCGCTTTGAAGGGGATTGAAAATAGATTCGTTTGACAAGGTGGTTATGTCAGATTGAGTACTATGATACCAATCAATCAGAAGTGCCGATAGATAGGGGGGGAGACCTGCAGATACTCAGCAGGTCTGAGAAGTCATTCGTTATGGAAAAAGTCGTTGAGCTTGGTGGCCAGCATCATATTGCCTTCGGTGCGGACTTTTCCGGACATAAACGCCTGCATGCCGTCCAGTTCACCGGTCATGATACCTACAAAAGACTCACTGTCTGTAATCATGGTGACGCTCGGGTCTTCGCTTGCTCCTTCAATAACACGACATGTGCCGTCATTGATGGCGATGTGATAAGTTTCACCATCCGTGATATCAAACTGAAAAATGAGCTGTTGTCCCATTGCAGCACTGGCATCGAAACGGCGTGGCATTTCCTCAAAGATTTCCTGAACCGTGGCCATTGTTATAACTCCATGCATATTGTTCTAGAGCTGGTCCGCTATCGTCATTCGATCATATCCGATTTTTACATAAAGCTCTCATAGATATTACTTTGCTTTACAAAACCGGTTTCAGAACCTTTTCCACAGAGTTAGCCCATGAGGCTCAGGGCATTTATGATGCTGCGTATCAGTATGTACCACAGGGCAATTGAAGCCACGATATACGCTGAAAAACGGAGGTTTACATTATTAAAACTGCATTGGATCAAACTGTGCAGAACCCGGAAGCCCAGGAAAATGTAGGCTGCATAGAGATATCCGCTATCTACCTGTGATGTCAGATAAAGATAAATGCAGAGTCCGTAGAATAATAAAGGCAGCTCTACCAGGTTTCTGAAATTATGACCAGGAGCCGCCACTTTATCCGGAACCATTGCATTGAATTTATCCGGAGAGATGGCTTCCTGCGGGTCAATGTTACTGGCTGTCATATGAACCAGACGCTGAATGAACATGTAGATCCAGACGATAAAAGTCAGCAGCATCATTCCCAGAAAAGGAATAAAAATAGAATCCTGTGTCACAACCTTATCCTTATATTTATTGTTTTCATCCATCAAGGCCAATGGAGGCATTGCTCAAAGCGGTCATCTCTTCCCTGATGGCAGAAATGCAGCTCTTGACCAGTGCCGGTGGTTGATGTCCAAAGGATTGAATAGCATACACAGGAACTGATGAAAATGTATACTCGGGCAAAATGTTAACCAGCTGACTTTTCTGTTGGTAAGTAGCAAAAATAAAGTCAGGAATCAGAGCCAGACCTGCTCCGGCCCTTGCCAGGGCTATGACGGCCGGAAGCGAATTTGCAGTCCGGTTAGCCTGTAAGGTGAACTTCACGGATTCCCCGGTAACATTATTCTGGCATTGGTGGGTTGCATGGCTGCCCTGCCAGATATTGGCTATATAGTCGATATTGTTAGAGGGAGTATCAGCATCAAAAATATGTTCCGGTATTAATGAGTGTTTTGTCGTGTAATCCGGGCTGGCGCAGAGCACTTCATGAAATTCTCCCAGGCGACGCTGCCGGTAATCACTGGATGGCATTTCTCCTACGCGGATGGCCAGATCAATTCCTTTTTCATAAAGATTAACCCGTTCATCATCACTGACCAGTGTGGGCTCGATGTCACCGAAGTTGGCCACAAGTTTGCCAATGGCTGGAGCCACAACGGTATCTGCCAGAGCGTGAGGAGCACTGATTTTGACAGGCCCCCGAGGTTGCTGGTGCGATTCTCTGGCTTCCTGCCAGGCCTGTTCGCTCAGAGTCTGAATCTCGCGACAATGTTTATAGAAAGTCTGGCCTGCTGGTGTCAGCACCTGCCTGCGAGTCGTTCTGTTGAGCAGGTGGACATCCAGGGCTTCCTCCAGATTGGCAAGCATCTGACTGACAACCGATTTGGACAGTTCCAGATGATTGGCAGCCTGACTGATAGAGCCGCTCTCGACAATCTGGGCAAACACAATCATGTGTCGAAGATATTTCATCATATTGTTCGAAAATTAAGGACAGTCTTTTCGGTATTATCCGGTTTTTCATAACGCATAGACAGAGCTATGCTTCAGTCAGTTCGAGATAACATTGGAAAAGCACGTTATGAATGAATCACAAAAAGCCATCGTTGAAGCCGCCGTCTGGAAAGCCAGTGAGGCATGGAAAAACGCATTTAACAGCGGCAATGGCAGAGGTTGTGCTGCTCAGTATGAAGCGGATGCCGTGATGCATGCCCGTCCTTTCGGCACCTTTACCGGGACTGCCGAAATTACTGCTTTCTGGGAAAAACTGATTGCAGATGGTTTTGCTGATGTTGAATACATTGAGCCACAGTTGGAAGTTGTGGATGAGAAATCTGCCATCCTCAAGTCAGGTTGGAAGATGAACAACGCTGGTGGTGTGATTCACAAAGAGCTGTGGGTCCTCCAGAGTGATGGTCGAGCCCTGTTGAGGGAAGATGATTTTGAAGCCAAAGGTTGATCGTTCAATAGAGCCTCAATGTTGACTGATTGAGGCTCACAAAACACGATTGATGCATGAGGCTCTGATACGAGGAGTTGTCATGAACTATTCCAGACTCCTGATTATATTTCTGTTCATCCTAAGCGTCTCGCCTGTCTATTCAACGGATACTTATTCCTACTATTTTTCCTACTACCTGAGTGATAGTTCGGGCGGGTTAAGAGCTGTCTCGACAATTTCTGTTTTTGAAACCATTGATGATAGCTCTACTTCAAGAATGCTGGTGACCCACAGACCTGCACCAAGACAGGAGCTTTCGCTGGATGTTATCAGGCGTTCAACACACGACAGAGTTCTTATTAAACGGGCCACTCCTGACGATCAGGTTTGCGTAAAAAAATATAGGCCCGAGTCATCTTTGATTACGCCTTCTGAATATAAGCCTGTGGGTAGCGAACGAGTGACTGGCAAAGGTAAATTCCACAATCGTACGGAGCGAATCAGGAGGGAGTCTCATATAGCTTCAGAAGTAGTGACCATCATTGAAAAGGATGTCATGCGCGTTGCGGCCTATCAGAAGTCCATGCCAATCAACGCTAATATTCCTGGACCCAATCATCATTTATGGGGGCTGGTCAGACAGTATCTCTCCATTGCAAAACTTGAATGTAGTTCGGCTTCAGAGGCCTCGCCATACTCTGGTTATCGGGTATCTATTCTTGAAAAAAGAGCCTGGACAGAGGATCTGATAAGGAACTTCTCCAGTGCTTTTAGCCGTGAGTTTCTCGATTTCATCTTCGGTCTGGATTGCCGCTACGACATTATTGCCCTGGTGGATAAGAATCTGAATATTTTTGCATTGGAGATTATTGATCAGACAACCGGTGGTCCTGCCGGCTTTTTGATGCTTGAGAACGTGGTGTATGAGGAGATTGAGAGGCTGACATCTGAAAACAGTCAGAAGAATGGCAATGACTCTGATGAATGTCAGAAATTTAAGTGGCTTTTCAGGCATGACTACAGCCATATCGACCCTTAATCATGCTTAATGGTGCTATACCTACAGGCAATGTCGAAAACTTGTGCGACAATTACCTCTTTATTTCCCCAAAGTCACAGATCGCAATGTCTGGGAGGTATCATGGTTTCTGAAATTTTCAATCCTGATCAATGGCAGGAAGTGAAAGGTTTTGAGTTTGAAGACATTACTTATCACCGGGCCAGGCATCAGGGAACCGTGAGAATTGCTTTTAACCGGCCAGAATGTCGCAACGCTTTTCGTCCCAAAACGGTGGATGAACTGTTTCGGGCTCTGGAACATGCCCGGGTATCCAGTGATGTAGGGGTTGTGATTTTGACAGGGAATGGTCCTTCTCCTAAAGATGGTGGTTGGGCTTTCTGCTCGGGTGGGGATCAGCGTATCCGGGGTAAGGATGGCTATAAGTATGAAGGGATGCCTCAGGATGAAGTAGACCCGGCCCGGCTGGGACGGTTGCATATTCTGGAAGTACAGCGGCTGATACGTTTTATGCCCAAAGTGGTGATGGCTGTTGTGCCGGGCTGGGCCGCAGGTGGGGGCCACAGCTTGCATGTGGTTTGTGACTTGACCATTGCTTCTGCTGAACACGCTGTCTTTAAACAGACGGATCTGGATGTAGCCAGTTTCGACTCCGGTTATGGCTCTGCGTATCTTGCCAAGATGGTGGGGCAGAAAAGAGCTCGTGAAATTTTCTTCCTTGGTCTCGATTATTCTGCTCAGGAAGCTTGTGAGATGGGAATGGTCAATAAAGTAGTGCCCCATGCCCAGCTTGAAGAAATAGCTTTGGAGTGGGCTGGCATTATCTGTGAAAAATCCCCTACTGCGGTTCGCATGATGAAGTTTGGTCTCAATATGACGGATGATGGCATGGTGGGTCAGCAGCTGTTCGCAGGAGAAGCGACCCGTCTGGCTTACGGTACTGACGAGGCGCAAGAGGGCAGGGATTCCTTCCTTGAGAAAAGACCTAAAGACTTCTCACGTTTTCCTTACCATTATTAAGCCGGCTTAAGGCGGTTGTCTGTAGTTTCGATGGCTGTGGTCGAAACCTAACAGGAAGAGTCCATGCCAGGGATCCGGCATCATGCAACTATCTACTCAGCTTCGTACTCTGTTAGCCCTCTTTATGCTGTTATCCATGCCTGTGGGGGCTATGGATATCCGCCTGGGCTGGACTCCCTATGCGGGTTCCATGGCCTGGCCCTATGCCAGTCAGGCCGGGCTGCTGGAAAAGTGGGATGAAAAGTACGGCGTTATGACGCATGTCAAAGCCTGCGATGACTATATGTCATGCATTCAGCAGTTTAATACCGGTATTCTCAATGCTATTGCTGTCACCAATGTTGATGCTTTGGGGCAGATTGCTGCATTGGGGGTGGATGCCACTATTATTCTGATTGGCAGTGGTTCTAACGGAAATGATGGCATTGTTCTTAAAGAAGGGAAGCGAGTAGAAGACCTCAGAGGGAAAGTGATTCATTTACCCATGGGAACGGTCTCTCATTTCATGCTGATGTGTGCTCTGACCCATCATGATATGGATGAAAACGATGTGGTTATGGTCAACAACCCCAGTTCTGTAGTGCCTGCTTTTGATGCCTGGGATGTCAACGCTGTGGTGGCCTGGCAGCCAGACCTGGGGGAAATCCTGGCTACTGGCAAAGGAAACCTGGTGTTTGATTCCAGTGAAATTCCCGGTGAAATCGTTGATGTGCTGGTGGTCCGTACTGAAGATCTCCGAAAATCATCCAATATGGGAAAAGCACTGACTGCTATCTGGTATGAAGTCATGGGGCATCTCAAAAATGATGACCCAAAAGTACTGGATATCATGGCTGCTAAAAGTGGACTGTCTCTGGAAGATTTCAAAAAGCAGATGCAGGCAACGACCTTCTATTACACTCCTGACGCCGCTCTTAAAGAGGCTCGGAGTAGGGGGTTTAAAAAAGTCATGAGCAAAGTGACTCAGTTCTGGTCTATGCAGAAAAAGCGTTACCAGAGTCAAAGCCGCCAGGCCGTTGGCATTCTATTTCCAGACGGTGCAACACTGGGTAACCGTCATAACATCAAGCTGAGAATCAATAGTCGCTTTATGAAGTTGGCAAAAGAAAATGAGCTTTGAACTTTTGGTCAACTTATCCTCATTAGATAAATGACTAGTCTGAACGAATTAACCGAAGCCAGGATGAGTATAAATGGCAGCATTTAGGTATTTATACTTATGTTTTATATTAAGTCATGTGTATTAATCTGTAGCCACGCAGCGAGGGGAACTCTTCTGGAAGCAACGTCTAACAAGACTTGTGGGTATTAGAGGGCTTGCTGGTCAGATGGTTCAATATTTCATACCGGTAAAATCTTTTTTGCTGGTAGATGATAAAAAGAACAACGCTGATTGGGTCTGGGTGCATATGGAAACTCAGACTGATGGAGCCAAAGAACCAAAAGTTCTGTCGGTTTTGTCGACTCAGGGAAATAACAAAAATACGTTAAGTAGTACTGAGAATAAAAATGAAAAAGAAGTTATTGGCTCTCGCAGTATTAGCAGCCTCTAGCAGTGTCATGGCTAGTGACACTATGATTGAAACGCCACGTGCCGGTGTTTACGCTGACACAGAATGGGCAACCGCTCACGGTGGTCCAAGAAACGACGATTACATTTCATCCATCCAGGAACTGCCTCGCTACTACGAGCAGTCTGCCGAGGTGCTTGAAGGTGCTGCGGTTCTGTTGGGGCCTACCCGTGGACCTAATGGTGACTTTTATGCCTCTACTGCTCTGGGCAAAGGTCATTCTAACCTGACTGCGTTTGATGGCGAAGGTAACATCAAATGGCAAACACCACCTTGGCAGGGTGCGGATGATTTTGATCCAGGTGGTGTAATCGCTGCACCGGCTGTTGATAAAGATGGCAATGTCTACATCAGTGATGCTAACCAGATGTGGTCTTTCGATGAAGACGGTGAAGTTAGATGGGTAACACCTTTACCTAAACCAACCGTTGACGTAGAAGGTGTTTTCGATGAGCTGAATCTGGGGATGGAAGCAAACTCCATTACTAACCCGTTCTTCACTATGCCGGTTAATGGTGACGAGTCAACCGCATATGTGGGTGGTATCACTATGTTTGGCGATGTCATGATCTTTGATCGCAAAACAGGTGAGATTGTAGCTGGGCCCGTAAACATGCCTGGTGAGTTTGAAACTCATGTGTTGTCACCCGCTCCTGGTGCAATGAGTGAGCCTTATGTAGCAGAAGGTTGGGGATCTGTTATCTGGACTTACTTCCACGGTGGTGTTGAGTCTGCAAACGTTCCGGCTGTGCATCCTGAAACCGGCATGATTTATGCCACAGGTACCTCCAGCAAAAACTATGGTGATGGTGCGGTTCACGGTTTCACCTTTGGTCCTGAAACCAAAAAGATTGAATTTGTTTATGAAGCTCAAATGGGCCCAGGTAGTGGTTCAAGCCCGGCGATCTCGAGCGACCTGAAATACATGTACGCCAGTGATGCGGATGCCACACTGTACAAATTCAGAACAGACTCGGACAAAGAGCCCGTCTGGACAACAGATGTAGCTGGTCGACCTGCTTCTGCTTCGTTGGGTGGTCCTGGCGATGACAAGATCTATGTGTACGACGAGCGATATGTGTATGCGGTGAACCCTGAAACCAAAGAGGTTGACTGGGATATTGACATGCTTGAGTTTGCCAAGGAAATGCTGCCTGCAGGACCCATTGATGATCCTCAGATCTGTGACTTCAGTGGCTTCCACAACGGTATCGTAGTGAGCACAGCCAACGAACTCTTGATCACTGGTGTACTGGGTTATAACTATGCACTGGGTGGTGGATGTCCAACTGCTGATTCTGGCGAAGGTGTTGCTCAGACTGAAGGCGGTGGAATGGTGATTCCTACTGCGCAGATCCAGGGTGTATGGGCGGTCGATCCGAAGACCGGAGACATTCTGCGTGACGGTCAGATGATTCCGGCGGAAGATACTAACGAAGCCTTCACGGTTCCAACTACCGATGGCTACCTGTTGATGGATCGTGGTGTACTGAGCTCTGGTATTAACAAGACCTTCTACCCACTGACCCAGTCCAAGTTTGGTGATGACAATAAGCCGATTCTGCCACAGGGCGGTATCGAAGTTCTGCAGGGTCAGGACGACATCAAGATTACTGCAGCGATCTCAGGCCGTGTAATGTTTGATGAGGCTTTTGCCAAGCAGGATTCTACCCTGCGACTGGAGCGCAAAGGTAGCAGCAACAACAAAGAGCTGAAAGGTCAGGCCGAAGGTCAGAATGACATCAGCTACGAAGTGGATGTCAAGTCTGTAGGTAACGGCAAGTCCCTGAAAGGAGACATTGAAGTTAAAGAAGGCAAGAAGACTGTCCACAAGATCGAAATTGCTCACGGTTCCTTTAAGGATCGCAGTGTTGAAGGTGTTGGTGTAGACAAGAAGACCGGCAAGAAAGTGAACTTCTACATTGCTGACTGGAGAGCTTCTGGTGAAAAAGGCGACAAGTAACAGTTATCCGCTGTAGCTTGATTGCGCAGGCCCGCTGATTACCTTCAGCGGGCCTTTTTTTGCTTTATATAGAAAAGTTGCATTACTACCGGTACCGGGTTTGATCATCCCGTTTTCCTTCCTGTGATACGTCATTCAGCTTCACTGTCCCATTTTGCAAATGCTTGTTTCTACCCTGTTAATTCTCCCTGATGTACATAAAAGCAGAGCTTTCTGAGTGTCTGGTTATTCCAATAGAAAGCCAAAAGAAGTGAGTGTAGGTGATTTTCGAGGTTGGGTTGGTGTGAGTACTTGTTTTTAAGTATTTGTGCTTATATCTGTGATTAATGTATCTGTATTAATCTTTATTTGTGAGCGGAAGCATTGCTAAATAAGAGGTAGCATTTTTTTTCGTATTTTTTTGCAAGCTCTGTGACTCCGTTCATTTACAGAAAATAAAAACAATATCGTGAAGTATATATCCGGGTGCACATGGAAACCTGGATCGATAGGGGAAGCGAAGTATTTCTTCGAAAATTCTGTCTACTCAGGGAATAACAAAAATAAACGTTAAGTTGTACTGAGAATAAAAATGAAAAAGAATTTATTGGCTCTCGCAGTTTTAGCGGCCTCTTCCGGTGTCATGGCTAGTGACACCATGATCGAAAATCCTCGTGCTGGCGTTTATGCTGACACGGAATGGGCTACTGCACATGGTGGCCCCCGCAATGATGATTACATTGCTGCTATCAAAGAATTACCTCGTTATTATGAGCAGTCTGCTGAAGTGCTGGAAGGTGCAGCGGTCCTTTTAGGACCTACTCGAGGCCCGAATGGACACTTCTATGCCACTACCGGTATGGACAAAGGTCATTCAAATATGACCGCCTTTGATGGTGAAGGTAATATCATCTGGCAAACCACACCTTGGCAAACCGCCAGTGACTTTGATCCAGGTGGTGTAATTGCTGCTCCTGCCGTGGATAAGAATGGTGGCATCTATATCAGTGATGCCAACCAGATGTGGGCTTTTACACCAGAAGGTGATGTGAAGTGGGTAACAGAGCTGCCGGAGCCAACGGTAGGTCACAGTGAAGTTTTTGATGAATTAAATCTGGGTGTTAAGCCTAACTCTATTACTAACCCGTTCTTCACTATGCCTGTAAACGGTGATGAATCAACAGCCCATGTAGGTGGCATCACAATATACGGCGATGTATTGATTTTTGATCGTGAAACCGGTGAGCTGGTAGCAGGGCCTGTAAACATGCCTGGTGAGTTTACCACTAAACTGTTGACGCCAGCCCCAGGTGCCATGAGTGAGCCTTTTGCGGCCGATGGTTGGGGTGAAGTGATCTGGACCTACTTCCATGGTGGTGTGGAATCAGCCAATGTTCCAGCCGTGAATCCTGGTACGGGGATGATCTACGCTACTGGTACGTCAAGTAAAGTCCCTGGTGATGGTGCCATCCACGGTTTTACTTTTGATCCAGAGACCAAAAAAATAGACTTTGTGTACGAAGCCCAGATGGGGCCTGGCAGTGGATCAAGTCCTGCTATTTCCAGTGACTATCAATACATTTATGCCAGTGATGAAGATGCAGTTCTGTACAAGTACCCTACCAGCGATGACAAGGAACCTGTGTGGACGTCTAACGTAGCAGGCAGACCTGCGTCAGCTTCTCTGGGTGGGCCAGGTGATGACAAGATCTACGTGTACGATGAACGTTATATTTATGCTGTAGATCCGGAGACAGGAAAAGAAACCTGGAGTATCGATATGCATGACTTTGCAGATCAACTGCTTCCGGAAAAAGTGGGAAGTACTCCGAATCTTTGTGAATACAATGCGTTCCATAACGGAATTGTTGTGAGTACGGATAACGAACTCGTGATTACAGGTGTCCTGGGTTACAAGGTCGGTCTGGAAGGGTGTCCAGAAGCATCAATGAGCAGTGATACCGATGAAGGGAGTGACCTGTTGCAGACCACCCAGATTCAGGGAGTATGGACTGTTGATCCTGACACCGGAGAGATTTTACGGGATGGTCAGATGATTCCGGCTGAAGACACCAATGAGGCCTTCACTGTACCTACTACTGATGGTTACCTCCTGATGGATCGTGGTGTTTTGAACTCAGGGGTTAACAGAGCTTTCTATCCTATGACCGAAGGGCTCTTTGCGGAAGGTAACAAGCCCATCTTGCCACAAGGTGGTGTTGAGATTCTGCAAGGTGCTGATGATATCAAAATTACTGCAGCGATCTCCGGGCGTGTAATGTTTGATGAATCTTTTGCCAAAGAAGACTCTACCCTGCGTTTGGAAGGCAAGAGCAGTAATGGCAAACTGGAACTGAAAGGTGATGCAGAAGGTCAGCGTGATGTGAGCTACAAGGTAAACATCAAATCCAACAAAAATGGTCGTGATGTAGGCGGTGACATCGAAATCAAGAAGGATAAAAAGACAATCCACAAGATTCAGATCAGTCAAGCTCGCTTCAATGATCGTAGTGTAGAAGGCTTTGGTGTAGATAAGAAGACTGGCAAGAAAGTGAACTTCTACGTAGCAGACTGGAGATCTTCAGGGGAGAAAGGCGATAAATAAACTTTAGTGTAAAAATACTACTTAACAAAAAAGCCCGCTAATTATTCTCGGCGGGCTTTTTCTTTTCTTTTTGATTTTCCTTTTCTTTTGAAAAATTCCCTTTGTTAATAATTAGTTATAAGTTTTTTAAGTAGGCTTATTTTCAGTTTAGTCTTTTTATTAATCGAATGGTCTAAATGGACTAGTGCGTTTGTGTGTCAGTATATACGACGTAGTTTAAGTACTTTTAATTAGTTTGATTTTAAGTCGATCGACTTATTCTTTAGTTGTCCAATGGATAGCTATTAAAAGGTCAGGGCAGACATTTTTTTAAAGCGTTTTGGAGAAGCTGTCCATTGGCAGATAAGAAACAAAGAATGTTCTTTTTTTGAATCTTATCAACTCAGGAAATCAAAATGATCTTTCTTAAGAAGTACTGAGATTAATAATGAAAAAAAAACTACTGACCCTCGCAGTGTTAATGATTTCAACAACTGCAATAGCCAGTCAAACTGAAACTAAAACCTATCGATCTGGTGTTTATGCTGATACAGAGTGGCCTACAGCTCATGGTGGGTCACGTAATGATGATCACATTGGATCAGTTAAAGAATTACCTCGCTCTTATGAGCAGTCCTTCGAAGTTCTTGAAGGGGCGGGTGTTTTAATGGGCCCCTCAAAGGGGATTGATCCAAAAACAGGAGAGGCGTTCTTTGTTGTAGCAACGGCATTGGATAAAGGGAATTCAAACCTTACGGCTTTCAATAAAAAAGGTGAGATACTCTGGAGCAGTGAGCCTTGGGAAGATAAAAATGACTTTGATACCTGCGGTGTTATCGCTTCACCGATTATCGATTCTGAAGGTGATATTTATGTCAGTGATTGCAATCAAATGTGGTCATATCATGCAGACGGTTCTGTTAAGTGGGTACAGGAAATCCCTGAGCCTGTAGAAGGTTATGACCCTGTCTTTGATGATCTTAATCTGCCTGTAAAGCCCAACGTGATTGGCAATGCTTTCTTTACCAAACCCAAAGCGGGTGATGAAAGCACCGCCTATGTAGGAGGGATTACTATATGGGGTGATGTCACCATCTTTGATCGGGAAACAGGAAAGATTCTTGATTCCCAGAAAAACCTGCCCGGTGACTTTGAAGCGAGTATGCCGGTGAAACCACCTTTTCTCTGGCCCGAACCCTATTATGCCAAAGGGTACAATGACCTGGCCTGGTCTTACTTTCAAGGTGGTTTAGAATCAGCAAATGTGCCTGCAGTTCATCCAGAAACCGGTATTATCTATGCCACCGGCCCCTCATCAAAAGTACCGGGCTCAGGAGCAGTGCATGGCTTCAGTGTTGATCCATACAGTGGCAAGGTTGAGTTTGTTTATGAAGCAGTGACTGGCCCGAAGAGTGGTTCCAGCCCAACGATTTCCGGTGACTTGAAATATATTTTTGCCAGTGATGGTGAAGGGACTCTATTCAAATATCGCGTCAATTACGATGAAAAGCCGGTTTGGAAAAATCCTACGGGTTTGAGTCGTCCAATATCTCCCTCTCTGGGCGGTGTGGGTGATAACAAACTCTATGTTTTCGATGATCGCAAACTTTACGCACTCAGTGATGAAACCGGGGATCTGGTTTGGGAAAAAGGTACGCATGAGTTGGCTAAAAAGCTGCTGCCTTACGAGCCTATTGCTTCTGAAAGCACCATTTGCAGCTACAATGGATTTCCCAATGCTATTACTTTAGCCATACCTGGCCAGATATTAATGACGGCAGTACTCGGTTATAACTGGTCTCCAAGTGGTGATTGCTCAAGTGGTTCCGGATTACCGGTTGCTGTTAAACAGGGTGTATGGGCTTTGGATCCGGAAACGGGTGATTATCTGCGTGATGGAGAGATGATTCCAGCAGAAGATACCAACGAGGCATTCTCCTATCCAACCGTGGATGGATTAATGTTTATGGATCGAGGTGTCTTGAGTTCCGCAATGAATGAAGGCTTTTATGATCAGATGGAAGCGGCTTTTCCTGAAGGTTTTAAACCTATCCTGCCTCAGGGGGGAGTGGAAGTTCTGGAAGGCAAAGACGATATAAAAATGACCGCAGCAATTTCTGGTCGTGTGTTATTCGATGAGTCCTTTGCCAAAGAAGACTCCACCCTGCGTCTGGAAGGCAAGGGCAACAAAGGCAAGCTTGAGCTGAAAGGTGAAGCTGAAGGCGAACGTGATGTGACCTACAAGGTGAACATCAAATCTAACAAGAATGGTCGTGACGTAGATGGCACTATCGAAGTCAAGAAAGACAAGAAAACCATTCACAAAATCAAGATTGGTAAGGCTCGCTTCAATGACCGCAGTGTAGAAGGTTTTGGTGTAGACAAGAAGACTGGCAAGAAAGTGAACTTCTACGTAGCAGACTGGAGATCTTCAGGGGAGAGGGGCGACAAATAAAAACAAATACTACTACTTGACGAGAAGGCCTGCTGAGCGATCAGTGGGCCTTTTTATTTATGTTCTCTCTTACTAAACAACAGTGGTCGGGTTGACGAGTGGGGTACACCTTTTTAGAGTGTTAACTGGTGTTATGACAGAGAGCATCTTCCAGGATGGATACATCAAAGAGAGAAGGCATTACCATTCTTGGTGCCGGTTGCATCGGCTGCTACCTTGCAGGTCAGTTCATGGCTGAGTCCATACCGGTACGAATGCTGGGCAGAGCCAGGTTTGCCAACGAGTTGTCCCAACATGGCCTTACCACTGTTCAACCTGATGGCAGGCGTCATTCATTTTCTTCTGACGTGATTGATTTCCATACCGAACCCGAAGCCCTGACAGGAAGTCAGTTGATTTTACTCAGCGTTAAGTATTCAGGCCTTGAAGAAGCCGCGAAACAAATTCAGCAGTATGCACCGGAAGCAACAGTGATCAGCCTGCTGAATGGCCTGAGCAGTACTGAGCTTTTGAAAAGGTATTTGCGTCCTGAGCAGATTATAGGAGGCTCAGTCGTCTATGGTGTGACCTATCTGGAGCAGGGAATCTTTAAAAAGACCAGTGAAGGTACTTTGCACCTGGAAGCTCATGATGCCTTGAAACCCTGGCTGCCTGCTCTGGATCAGGCTTTGGGTAAAAGTCGATTGCATGATGACATTATGGCCGCACAGTGGAGTAAGCTTCTGCTGAACCTTAATAATTCGATCAATGCCATGAGTGGTGTCCCGTTAAAAGAGCAACTGAAACAACGGCATTACCGAAAGCTATGGGCAGAGTGTATGAATGAAGGTCTGGCTGTGATGAAAAAGAGTGGTGTTCAGCCTGTGAATATTGGAACAGCCATTGCACTCGAAAATATGCCTTTTGTTTTAAAACTACCCGATTTCCTTTTTAAGGTAGTAGCGGCCAAAGCTCTGAAAATTGATGACCGGGCGAGAATGAGTATGTGGGCTGACTTGCAAAGAGGCAGGGAAACAGAAGTGGAAGAGTTAAACGGTGAAGTATTGAAATATGCTCATAAGCTGGGCATTAAAGCCATTACCAATCAGAAAGTGTACGACGAAATCAAACGTCTTGAGAAAAAAGCTCAGTAGCTAAGGATCGGGGCCGCTTGTTGCATATGAATGTGCCAGGGTTGAGTGCCTTTATAAATAGACAATAGTTCAGAGAGCGTTTGGACTTTTAATTTCATTTCACTGCCATGAACAGAAAGATAAAGAGAGCGACCCAGGTACAAGGCAGCATGATGAGAAAAGAAAGAAGGGTAACTGGGAATGTCGCCTTCACCTGATCCTTGAGGAGACAAAATTAGAATATCTCCGGGAGCGGGTTGAATGTTTTGTGTCAGTGGGTACAAAGCCAGAGGTGAAAAAGGAGAGTACCAGAAACAGTTCTCATTACAGTGTATGTAACGAAAATCAAAGAATAAGCGTGGTACTCTGAATACCTGAGCCAAAAGATATTTACAGTCAGGGATTTCATAAAGCTGATGAGATTCGGGCTCTGCCATCGGTGATAAAGAGGGCATGGTGAGTTTTCCGGAAAAAATGCTGATCAAATCTGCTTCAAGCTGTCTTGGTAGCCACTGACAGATTGATTGGAGTTGATCATTCAAACAGAGTTTTTCAGGAAGTTTTACTGTCCCGGGAAAGGGGTCTGTTAAATCAATGTTATTACCGCAGAATAGTTCTGACTGGTTATTAAAGAGACTGAATGCCCGCTCTTTAATATGCACTGACAGCAAAGTGGTTGCACCATGGCAGTGCCTGCTGAGAATCAAGGTAATGATCAGTGTTTTCGGTATTTTGGCGAGATTTAACATTTAACCCTTATGGACTAAGAAAGTGGTTAAGTTTCAAGGCAGTATAGGCCTCAAGCTCACGAAGAAGTGAGCTTGAACAAGAATAAAAATGGCTAAAGAGCCAGTGTTCAGAATACCTGTTTCAAGTGTTGAATAAAGAAGAACAAGAATAGTATCAGGAACAGAATTTGCTTAATTAATCGCGTAATAGAATATTTATTTAATTTCCCCTGCCTGACGGGATACCGGATTCGCCCTCTGACTGTTCGTTGTTATCAGTGACGGTGAAAAAGAGCACAGTTGTTGAGGTTGATCCTTAGCGATGTGCATGTCAGGTGCCTTTGCCCCGGTCATCGTAGATGGCTCGGGGCTTTTTTTATTGGGCCAAGAAGAATAGAGTAAGCGGGTTCCAATAATAAAATTGCGCTCAAAGGTGGTGAATGTGTCTGACAATAATGTAGTGCTTGAGCAAAGTGGTGCGGTTCTGATTATTACCATGAACCGACCGGAAAAAAAGAATGCCCTCACCAGTGCCATGTATACGGCAATGGCTAATGCTCTGGCTGAAGCAGATAAAAATGACGCCATTCGTGTTGTTATGATTCAGGGCTATACCGATGCATTTACCGCAGGTAATGATCTGGGTGATTTTCTGAAAGAAGGTCTGGGTCTGGATTCTCCGGTCATGACTTTCCTTCGCCAGCTGGTTGCTTTTGAGAAGCCGCTGGTCGCTGCCGTGAGTGGTGTGGCTGTTGGCATTGGTGTCACTATGCTGCTGCACTGTGACCTGGTTTATGTGGCCAAGAATTCCAAGCTGAGACTTCCTTTTGTAAATCTGGCACTGGTCCCGGAAGCCGCTTCCAGTCTGCTGTTGCCCGAAGTTATGGGTCATCAGCGTGCTTCTGAACTTCTGATGCTGGGTGATTTCTTCAGTGCCGACACAGCCAGGGATTACGGTATAGCCAATGATTCAGTAGACACTGATCATGTATTTGAAGAAGCTCTGGCAAAGGCTGAACTTCTGGCCACCAAACCCGCAGAAGCGTTGAAAGCGACCAAAAAGCTGCTCAAGCAGTCATATAGAAGTGACGTAGAAAAAAGAATTGCGGATGAAGGTATTATTTTTGCTGAACGCCTGCAGTCTGATGAAGCAAGAGAAATTATGAGTGCCTTTATGGGAAAGGCCTGATGGTAAGTCAATAAAAGGAAGTAGAACAATGGAGTGGCAAAAGGGATCATTCATACTCAGTACTGACAAAGCTTTGCTGAAAATTGATCTGATTCATGAGTTTCTCAATAACTCGTATTGGGCTGCGGGTATTCCCCGAAGTGTTGTCGAGCAGTCCGTAGAGCATTCGATGTGTTTTGGTTTATATCAAGATGACCGACAGATCGGGTTTGCCAGAGTGATTTCGGATCATGCCACTTTTGCTTATCTTTCCGATGTTTTTATCTTGCCTGAAATGCGAGGGCTGGGTTTAAGTAAATGGTTGATGGAGTGTATCCAGTCTATTGAAAGTCTGCAGGGAATCCGGCGTTTTATGTTGGCCACGGCAGATGCCCATGGCCTTTATGAACAGTTTGGTTTCCAGTCTCTGGAAAAGCCGGAGCGGATAATGGAAATCATGGTGTCAGATATCTATCAGAAGGCCTCATAACAATAAAAAAGACAGAGGGTCAGGTGCAGACAGAGAATATTCCAAAGGGGGTTGCCTATGCGCTGGCGACTGCCGTAGTGGCCAGTACCGCCGGTGCTGCCAGTAAACTGATTTCCAGTGATGTGCCCGTTCCGGTCATTGTGCTGGCGCAATATTTCATCTGTTTGCTGCTGATGCTGCCCTGGTTATTGAAACGATCGGTTGCCAGTCTTAAGACTGAACGTATGGGAGCTCACCTGGTCAGAGGCGTGACGGGTTGGCTCTGCTTTTATGCCTACTATCAGGCACTTGCCTATATTCCACTGGTGGAAGCAACGCTCTTGAGAAACACCGGGCCTCTGTTCGTACCATTGGTGGTCTGGTTGTGGATGAAGTTCAAAGTGCCCGGAAAAGCCTGGGGGCCTATGTTGTTAGGCTTTATCGGTGTTCTGATGATTCTGAAACCTGATTTTAATGGCATCAGTATCTGGCATCTGGTGGGGCTGACCTCGGGCCTGTTCCTGGCGTTTTCCATGGTAGGCACCCGAGCTTTGTCGTCT
This sequence comes from Endozoicomonas arenosclerae, assembly GCF_001562015.1. Classification (GTDB taxonomy): domain Bacteria; phylum Pseudomonadota; class Gammaproteobacteria; order Pseudomonadales; family Endozoicomonadaceae; genus Endozoicomonas_A; species Endozoicomonas_A arenosclerae. Next base: position 21,105 of record NZ_LASA01000114.1, read on the forward strand.
ACAGAACCCTCCAGTCGGATCATGTTCTTCTATTTCCTGATTTCTTTTTTGTGCAGTTTGCCTATGGCCATTTTGCACTGGAGAGAAATACCACTCTGGACACTGCCTTATCTTTTATACGTCGGTGGATCAATTTGTATCACGATGTGGCTATACACACAGGCCTATACCTGGACCAGAGCCAGTGTAGTGGCTCCGGTTAATTATTGCGGGGTCGTTTTTGCCGGCCTTCTGGGCTGGTGGGGCTGGGGACATATTCCCGATGCTGTGGCTTTTATGGGTATGGCGCTGGTCATTTCGGCAGGACTGTTATCGATCTACATCAACAGCCGGCCTGAAAAAAGTGTTGATTCGGACACTGATCAGCAGAAAAGGCCTTCAACCGTCTCATGATCGGATGATGTAATCAAACCAGTCAGAAGGATCTGACAACTCTTCTTCTGAAACGATGGGTTTTCCTGCAACGGAATAACCCGCTTCGTGCACTGAGTTTGGGTCGCCCGTGACCAGAGGGTGCCATTCTGGAAGATCGTAGCCATCATGCAATAACCGGTAGGCACAGCTGTCAGGTAACCACTTGAGGTGCTCATGCAGGGTTTTTGGAGTGAACATGATGCAATCTGGCACAAACTTGCGGCGATGTTTGTAGTTTTGACAGCGTCCTGTTTCCAGATCCAGCAATTTGCAGGAGACCGCTACCGTATGAATTTCATGGGTGTTGTCGTCCACCAGTTTGTTCAGGCAGCAGCGTCCACAGCCATCGCAAAGGGATTCCCATTCGTCGCGGGTCATGGCTTCCAGGCTTTTGGAGCGCCAGAACGGTTCTTGTTCAGGAGTGGACATAAGCAGAATGGTTGATGGTGTTGAAAGTGTGAAACCTACCTGAATTGCCCCGTTATGGAAATAGGTGGCTTCACACGGGTTAATACCCGTTCGTCCTGGCTTGTCGAAGGATGCTGCTGATGCACTTCGACAGGCTCAGTGCGAACGGTTTGGTGAGTAGCTCTTAGCTGCACCAGAGCAGTGATCCTTTTTACTGGGTAGGTGACAACAATCCGGTCCATTGCCACCATGTCATGGCAAACAGTACAAAGGTCAGCAGGCTGGCCAGCGTCAACAGCAGGCCTATACGTACAAACGTTTTTGCCTGAAAAGTACCTGTTGAGTACGCCACCATGTTTTGGGGAGCGTTCACCGGCAGAATCATGCCAAAGCTGACGGCAAACAGTTGCAGTAACACCAGCCCCATGGCGTTGTGCATCATGCTGTCCGGCAGAGTGTCCGAGAAGGCCAGAAAGACCGGCAAAACCGCAACCGTCAGGCTCATGGCGGAAGCAAAACCCAGGTGCATAACTACCGTGAACAGGGTCATAACAAAGACCAATAAAGCGATGGACATGGTGTGAATTTCCATTGAGGAAAAACACATTTCAGCCAGCCAGGCGGCGGCTCCTGTATTCACCAGCTGTTGGCCCAGGCTGATGCTGACACCGAACATCACTATCACACCCCAGGGGATTCGCTTTTCCACTTCTTTCCAACTGTCAAAAACCCCAATGCCCGGCAACAAAAGACTGACGGCCATTAATAACATCGTGGCGGGAACGGTGATGTGATGAAGAGTGCCCTCTGTTACCCAAAGGCTGATCAGGAGCACGGTAAATAGAGCCAATTTTTTTTGCCGGGTAGTCCAGGGGTCAGAGGATGAGTGCAGTGAGTCGGCAATATTGTTTTTGATTGTGTGCCCATTCATTTCCATTTTCAGAATGAAAAACAGAATCACCGTCATCAGGGCAGACCAGGGACCCGCATTAATCAACCACTGAATCCAGGTCATGGTGAAGCCGCTGTGTTCATACATTAATTCAAGCCCTGCCACGTTGTGGCCTGTGGCTGTCATGACGCCTACGTTCCAGATGGTACTGACCTGGGCAGCGCCAATGACCAGTATGGCGGCCAGTCGGCTTTTTGGATCCAGCCCAAGTGTTGCGACCACACCTGCCAGAATAGGCACCTGAACTGCTGTACGTCCGGTAGGTGAGGGGATCATAAATGAAAATACCACCCCTACCAGCAAGCAGCCTGCAATGATCGCTCCGGGACTGGGATGAATACGGGAAAGAATGGCCAGAGCAATTCGCTTGTCCAGTTCGGTGGATTGCATGGCAGCGGCCATAATCAGAGCCCCGGCAATCACAATAATGCTGGGGGATGAAAAGCCTTTCATGGCCAGCCCAAGTGCTTTACTGGTGCCAAGAACGGCGCCTGTCTCACTACTGGGAACAATGCCGATGAGCAGAGTGACCAGAGCTGCAATCAATAATGCACTGATAGGGTAAGCCAGCGCTTCTGTCACCCAGAGGATGACGGCCATTACCAGAATACCCAGCATGATCTGCCCGTAGGCAGTCAGACCTTCCAAAGGTAAAGAGATCACCAGCAAGAGTGCGCAGAGTGACAGGGGAACGGCCAGTCGGGCTGTCCATTGTTTAAAGGCAGAGGGGTTTTCCAGATGGCTGGACACGATACAACCTCATTCGATTATTAGTGTTGGTTGAGAGGGGAGAAAACACTAAAGTTTAATCAAGGTTTGGCAGCTTGCAGGATTAATCCTCGGCGGTGACAAAAGATTGCAGTTTTTCATAGTGTCCTTCCATCAGGCCCGTATCTTCGAGCAGGTTTTCAAGGTCATTCAGATGACCTGCCGGGGTGTGATGCTCTGACAGTTTTTCAGTCAGCTCCTGACAGCGAAAAATATGCTCTCTGGCTGCACTCTGATTAGCTTCTGCAGACAAAGGATTATTGACTGCTGCAGGTCCGATGGCGGTTATGGTCAGAATAGTACTGTTGTAGGCTTCCAGGGTTTCCACAGGGGGGGCGAGATAGGTATGTTCGGGTGTAAAGGTTAATAAAGAATCATCTATTAGATGTTCAGGCCGTATGCCTCTTTTGGGTAAATGCATCTGGACGGCAACCGTCTCGAACCATGCGGCCAGGATTTGCTGTTGCACGATTGCAGACTCTTCTGGAGTGGCCTCCAGGTGTTGGAGATAAGCGTCGGCAGCCTGAAGAAATTTTATCAGTGGGGGAGGGAGTTCCATATCCAGCTGAAGAGAATCCCGATGTTCAGAATGAATGGTTTTCAGATGCATCGGTGTATTCTTCATGGCGACATACAGGTTTTTTATCTCTTGCACAGGTTTATATTGGCTTCTGTTCTCGAAGTTGACCTTGTGTTCAATCAGTTCCAGCTGGATACCGGATTGTATGTGTTCTCTTACGTTGGGCAGTGGCTGAGCTCTGTGCCCGAGTCTTTCCGTCATGTTTCTGACCAGAGACTGTCTGAAGGATTTGTCTGGAACAATAACATCGAAAGGGCTCTCTCCCAGAGGCTTTGTCAGGGTAGGGGATTGGGATACTGAAAAAGCACACCGACAGGCGAGGCGCTGGGTTGGTGTGGCTTGTACATGGCTGACAACCTTCTGTGTCTTGTTGGTCGCGGTCTCTGTTTCCAGGTATTTCGAGCTGGGAGCGTTGGGTGCTCTTCGAGCATTAATCAACAGGTCTACCGGAGTCTTGTTTCTATGAGGTGTGGATTGACCCTGGCGCTCAAGGTGGACAAGGTATTTACCATCAGGCTGATCAGGTTCTTCAATATCTGTGACTTGGGCGTTGGATATCATGGTAAGTGGCGTTGAGTCTTTCTTTGTGATTTCAAGGACCTGATTCCAAAGAGCCTGGTGAAGCGAGCCTGCTGAAATTTCCCCAAACCCGTCTTGATGAATCAGACCCGAACTTTTGCCTGCATACTCGAGAGCAGGTGCAGAAGTGAAAAGTTGATAGAATTGTCCACCCAAATAAAAGCGCAGCGATTCTATCCACTGAGGATCCAGCCTGACGGTTTCGGAAGGGTTGAAGAGAATTTCCGGACTCAGCAGCAGGGTAACATCTGCACCAGCTTCCACTTGTGTTAGAGCCGCCAGCAGACCATGGAAGCTTGAGCCATCTATGAGTACTTTTGGGTGGTATTGGGCTTGGTGATGTTTGTTTACAATCCAGTTGCTTAATGTGGCACTTATTTCAGGGCTATCCAGGCTGGCAAGTTCATATAGCTTATACAGTGAAGGTCTTGCATCATCATCAGGCCAGTTACGGCCATCCAGCAGGAGTGAATCGCCCCATTTTCTTCCCAGAATCTGGGCAATTTCAAGTTTCTGTTTTTTAGCGGCGACAACGGCCTGCAACTCTTCAGGGTCCAGCCTTTCACCTTCTCTGACTTTTTGTCGGACTCGTGAAGGGTCAATCTCTTTCAACTGATCAACCAGCTGAGCGAAAGATTCATGATCTGTGCTGTAAGTTAACAGTTCATCCTTGAGCTGTGCTCTGACGTTGACTTCCTTCGACCTGACTTTCAGTGGCTTATCGCTTTCATCAGGATCGTAAACTTCAAAGCCAAGGTCTTCCATTAATTCATCGGTATCTTTGACTTGCTCAAGAAACTCTAACTGAAGAGCATCCACTCTTTTGGCTGGATCGCCATTGGGGTGAAGTACTTTACGAAAACTGTTTTCATGGATGTCCCTGACCAGGTGACCTGTGAGTTTTAAGCGCTGCGGAGTACTGATCTCGCTCATAGCATTCAAATGTTCGCTGAAGGCCTTTGGAGGCATGTCAATTTTCAACATCCGGACAGCCTGCCACATCTTTTCGGTTTGCAGTTTCTTGTAGTGAGAAGACAGACCGGCAGCCTCGAAATCTTCATCCAGCTGCTCTTTCAAAGCTACCGCATCGTCCGAGCCTTGCTCAAGAAACTCACTTGTGTAATACAACCAGAGAAAATGCCCAGTGTCGTTCAGGTTGATATTAGGTCGTTTGCTCGCTAATTCTTCACAGGCATCCTTAAGCATTTCTGCAGGTTTTTTCGGAAAAATAACCGGTTCTTCAAGGTTATCCAGAGGAACCAGGTCAATTGGTCCAGAGACATTAAAAACGGGGGCGTGGGCAGCCTCTTCGGGTAAGTCCACAGGTGTGGGTGTATATGGAATACCGCCTGAGCTCATTGGAGTCGGTATGATTTCGGAAGAGGTTGGTTGCAAGGGGGTCGATTCAAAATCAACCAGTCTGGATGAATCCAGCTTTACCTCTTCTTCAGTCGGAGGCGTTACCACTACGGTGGGCGGTGTAAATGGAATGGGAGGCTTTTCTCTCTGGTCTTTCTTGTGGATAACTTTAGCCGGACGACTCTCTTTCAAAGCGTCAGGAAACCGGTGTCGGTTGGGGTTTCTGGGTACCCGTTTGGCGGGTCCGTTGGACTTCATGGCATCAACAAGCTTGATTCTTCTTTTTGGGAGAGGCTTTGAAGGTGCTGGTTTTTTCTTCTGTACCGGGGCCAGCAGCAGGGCTTCGTTGGCGATGATTGTGCTGGCATCGCTTTTTGTAAAAAAGGAGTAGCGGTTGGCTTTGGCACCTTCAACGATCTGTTTTCTCAGAGAGAGGCTGGTGTCAGGTTGGCCGATCACCTCTACGACCATATCCCTGAGCTGCTTTTCGGCTGCTTTATTCCGGCGGTGGGACAGCTGCCAGGCTTTTTTTCTGGCAGCGTTGGTGGGCGAAGTTTCAACAACCAGTTTTCCCTTGTGCAGCGTCACGCGACTGGCCCTGCCTTCCTGGGCGGCCTGATCGAGTTTTTGCAGGTTCTGGCTCAGCTGCTGTTCAATAGTGAGCATGGTTGTGTCTGGCCTTTTGGGCGGAGTCCATCACTTTATTTAGCGGCAGGGTGGCGGGTCGGTAAAGCGGGAAAAGAATATCCATAAATATATTGTGGTTATTAATACTGGCTATATAATGCCCAACGACTTCAGCCGTTGGGCTTCAGGGAGTAGTTGTCCTTTCCGGCGGTGACTTATCCAATAAAAAAACAGGAAAAGAACAAGAATGTACAAGTGGTGGATGCTGCTGACAGGGGTATTCAATATGGCTGTGGCGTCAGACTCTGTAGTCTTGCTGGACATGGCCAAAAAGAAAATGGCAGATCCTGCAACCTATGAACAGGCACTCAGGCTGGGTGAAGACCGGGTCGTATTGTGCGGTTACTGTCATGGTAAGGACGGCAACAGTGTCAGAACTTATATTCCTAATCTGGCTTCCCAGACGCCGGAATACCTGATCAACCAGTTTGAGAGTTTTGCCCGGGGAGAAAGGGAAAGTCCGGTTATGTCCAAGCTGGCCAACATTCTCAGTGATGATGAGCGGGTCAATATTGCGCTTTACTACAGCCAGCTGAAAGCTGAACCAAGAATGAGTCAGCAGCCGCAGCATGTGGCAGAGGGGGAAAGACTCTATTCAGGCAAGTGTGCTGTTTGCCACGGTGTTGATGCTAATGGTAATCATGCTATGCCCAGGCTTGCGGGTCAGCCTGAAGATTATCTGATGAATACTCTTGAGGCTTTTAAGGAAGGGAAAAGGCGCACCAACTCTCCCATGAGACCTGTGGCGGCAGAACTGGAAAGCTCTGATATTCAAGCACTATCGGCCTATCTAACCACACAGCCTTAACGTTGATCTGTCAGGCTGATAGAATCTCTGCCCGTATTTTTTCTTTCGCTATGAGCATTCGGAGGGAGGCAAAGTTCCTTCCGGCTTACTCAGAGTCAGGGCGTGGTTATTATGGCCAAGACAATAGGACTGGTGCTGGCAGGCGGCCAGTCCTCTCGCATGGGGCAAGACAAAGCCCGTCTGATCTGGCAGAACATTCCTCTGTATCAACACATGCAAAATCTGTTACATGAATCCGGTGTGGATGACGTGTTGCTCAGTGGTGCCCAGTTTGGCCGTTTGGCGCTGCCGGATATTATTCCTGGTAAAGGTCCCCTGAGTGGCATTCATGGGGCAATAGCCGGTTTGCCTGACGGGGTATGCCTGTTAGTGGTACCGGTGGATATGCCATTGTTGCCAGCCGCTGCCTGCAAAAAACTGGTATCATCCCTCGCGATTCCCGAAAACAGGGCCAGACAAGTCGGGGCTGTGATGTTTGAAGCATTTACCCTGCCTCTGGTTCTAACGGTTAATTCTGATCTGCGTACCGCTGTTGAAAGTGCGTTGAGCAGTCAGAACCACAAAGATTATTCTCTCAGGCGCCTGTTTGATCGCTTACAGGGTGTCACTATTCCTCTTCCTGACGAAATGGAAGAGCGTTTCCAGAATACCAACACCCCTGAAGAGTGGCAGACAGCCAAAACCGCCCTGGGCGAAGAGAACACGGTTTAAACGGAGAGCATAATGGCTCATAAGCAAGTCACTGAATTTGTACCCCTGAATGTTGCGGTACTGACTGTTTCTGACACCCGTACCGAAGAAACGGATACCTCAGGCCATCTGCTGGTGGATAACCTGACGGCTACCGGCCATAAGCTGGCAGACAAGGCCATTGTAAAAGACGACATCTATAAGATTCGTGAAGTGGTTTCACGCTGGATTGCCTCGGAAACGGTTCAGGCCGTTCTGGTGACCGGTGGCACCGGCTTTTCTGGTCGTGACAGTACTCCTGAAGCGCTGCTGCCTATTTTTGACAAGGAAGTAGACGGCTATGGTGAATTGTTCCGTCAGCTTTCCTACGAGCAGATTGGTACCTCTACCATTCAGTCCAGAACGGTTGCAGGGTTTGCCAATGGCACAGTGATCTTTGTAATGCCCGGCTCCAACAATGCCTGCAAGACAGCCTGGGAAGGCATTATCAAAGAGCAGCTGGACAGTCGTCACCGTCCCTGCAACTTTGTCGAACAACTGAAAAAGGTTGAAGGCTGATGTCCCTGACTCATACCAACGACGAAGGAAAGGCCAGCATGGTAGACGTGGGTGACAAAGATGTTACCCGCAGAGAAGCCCGTGCTGAAGGCTTTGTGGTGATGAAGCCGGAAACATTGGCTCTGGTAGCAGACAACGGGCTGAAAAAAGGCGACGTTCTGGCGGTAGCACGCATTGCCGGTATTCAGGCTGCAAAGCAGTGCGGCAATCTGATTCCACTGTGTCACCCTCTGATGCTCAACTTTATTGGTGTTGAGTTTGAACTGGAGCCTGAGCAAAACCGTATTCGTATAGAAACCTGTTGTCGTCTTAGTGGAAAAACCGGTGTGGAGATGGAAGCACTTGCTGCCGCTTCTGTAGCAGCCCTGACCATCTACGACATGTGCAAGGCGGTAGACAAGGATATGCGGATTGAAGGGGTGCGAGTCCTGGAAAAGAGCGGTGGCAAGAGTGGGCACTATCAGGCAGAGCAGCAGGCGGAGAATCCATCATGATTAAGGTTCTGTTTTTTGCCAGTTACCGCGAAAAGCTGGGGGTTGATAGCCTGGAGCTGGATCAGATGCCTGCCAACCTTTCAGCCCTGCGTGAATTGCTCAGTGCAAAAGGGGCAGACTGGCAGGAAGTTGTCAATGATGCCCGCACACTCGTGGCTCTGAATCAGAGTATGACCCGAAAGGACTTTGAGCTGAGTGACGGTGATGAAGTGGCTTTCTTCCCTCCGGTCACCGGAGGCTGATCATGATCTCGATACAGCAGGAAGATTTTGATCCGGGCTATGAGCAGGATCAGCTCAGCCAAAGTACGGGGACTGGTGCTGTTGTCACTTTTTCAGGTTTGGTCAGAGACGAGAATCTGGGTGACGATGTCGGTGGGCTGTACCTCGAACACTACCCGGGGATGACTGAAAAAGCTCTGCAGGAAATCATTGAGGAAGCGGCTGAACGCTGGCCGCTGCAGGCGATCAAGGTGATTCACAGGGTAGGGCAGTTGCATCCTGGTGACCGGATTGTTTTTGTGGGTGTTGCCAGTGCCCATCGCAAAGCGGCCTTTGAGATCTGTGAATTTGTCATGGATTACCTGAAAACCCGTGCACCTTTCTGGAAAAAAGAAACCACTCCGGAGGGGGATCGCTGGGTAGATGCCCGTGAATCTGATGATGTAGCAGCGAAACGCTGGAATCAGGAGTAATAGTGAAGTATTGGTTGGCTATTCTGACGGTGCTGTTCAGTATGAACAGCATGGCGGTTGATCTTCGAGTGGCGGTATCGGCTAACTTCAAGCCGGTTCTTGAACATCTGGCTGAACAGTTCAATCAGCAAACCGGTAATAAGGTGACGGTTTCATCCGCTTCAACCGGTGTGCTGTATAACCAGATTATGCATGGAGCGCCTTTTGATCTGTTTTTCTCTGCAGATCAGGCTAGGCCGCTGGAGCTCGAAAAAAACGGCAAAGCCTTTGCTGACAGTCGCAAGACTTATGCTTACGGTCGTTTAGTATTGTGGGATCGTTCTAAAGACCATAAAAAGCCGTATACCGTTGAGCAGTTGAAAGGCTGGAAAGGTAAGTTGGCCATTGCTAACCCTAAAACGGCTCCCTATGGCCTGGCAGCTGAACAGTCTCTTGAAAAGCTGGGGTTGTGGCAAGGCTTCCATGGACGTTTAGTTCAGGGGGCAAACATCCAGCAGACCTGGCAATTTGTAGCCAGTGGGAATGTTGAGATGGGACTGGTGGCTTTATCCCAGCTAAAGGGCGATGAACTCAAACAGATCACTCATGTTCCTGAAAAGCTATATGAGCCGATTCGTCAGGATATGGTGATCCTGAAAAGTACAAAGAATGGTAAAGCGGCCAGAGCCTTTTCTGATTTTGTACTGTCCTCACCATCCCAAAACTATATTGCCGAGCATGGTTATTTTCCTTCAAAGGATAAGGCTGAATAATGCTGACAACAGCCATTTGGCTGACCATTAAATTAGCGCTGATTACCACGGTTCTATTAATGCTGGTGGGGATTCCTCTGGCCTGGAAACTGGCCAATATGAAGAGTCGTTGCCGGCCATTGATAGAAGCATTTGTTGGCTTGCCCCTGGTGTTACCGCCCACCGTTCTGGGCTTTTATCTACTTATTGCCTTCTCACCTGAAAATACGTTGGGCCAGTGGTGGGTTGATTTAACCGGTTCAACGCTGGCGTTCAGTTTCTCCGGCCTGGTCGTGGCTTCAGTACTGTATTCATTGCCTTTTGTCGTACAACCCCTGCAGAGAGCGTTTGAACAGCTGGATCATGGGTTATTGGAAGCGGCCTCAATGCTGGGAGCCAGCAGACTGGATCGCTTTATGAATATTGTTTTACCCAATTCTATACGTGCATTGTTGCTTGCAGGTTGTATGGGATTTGCTCATACCGTGGGTGAGTTTGGTGTTGTGCTAATGATTGGTGGCAATATTCCTGGCGAAACCCAGGTGCTCTCCATAGCTCTTTATGATGCAGTTGAAACCCAACAGTTTGACCAGGCTCATACCATGGCAGCCGGATTGCTGGTATTTGCCCTGATGATGCTGGTAGCCCTGTACAGCATTGATAAAAGGCATGTTTCAGGAGTGAGAAACCACTGATGTTGAAACTGGATATTCAACTACCCAGAGACCGGTTTGATCTCGCTGTGAATGCGTCCCTGGAGCTTGATGCTGTTTGGGGCATTATGGGCCCATCGGGTTGTGGTAAAACCTCTCTCCTGCGCACTCTGGCTGGTTTGGAAAAACATGCCAAGGGGCGGATTCAGTTTAACGATCAGGTTTGGATGGATAGTGAACAGGGACTGTTTGTAGCGGCTGAACAACGAGGGATTGGTTACATATTTCAGGAAGCAAGGTTGTTTCCTCATCTCAGTGTTCTGGGCAATCTTCAGTTTTCTATGAAACGAGCCCGCTCTGATCGAAAAGGCCTTGCATTTGATGATGTGGTGAATCAACTGGGCATTGATCATCTATTGAATCGAGGCATCGAAAAGCTGTCTGGTGGAGAAAAGCAGCGTGTTGCTATCGCCCGAACATTGCTCAATGCACCTCAACTTTTATTAATGGATGAACCTCTGGCATCTCTGGACTGGGAATCCAAAGCGACTATCTTGCCTTGTTTAAGAAATATCCATCGGGATTTTGAAATCCCCGTCATAATGGTTAGTCATTCCAGGGAAGAAGTCGCGAGACTCACCGATCAGGTCCTGTTACTGAATCAGGGCGTCGTCACCGGAAAAGATAAAAGTCAGGTACTTCTTAATAATGCTTTGGCAGTAGACGACCAGCATGAACCCTTGTTGTCCATGTTGGATACCGTGGTTGTGGGTCATGATACAGGCTATGGGTTAACGCTCATTGAAGCAGAAGGGCATCAGTTGCAAGTCCATGAAACTGGACTGGAGCTGGGAGCTAATGTCCGGATGATTATTCCAGCCCATGAAGTCAGCATAGTTCTGGATGATTTCTGCGACACCAGTGTTCTAAATCGCCTACCGGTAGTGATTGAATCTATAGAGCAGCACGATGACTGGCATCAGTTAATCACACTGGCTTTTGGCAATCAGACGTTAATGGCTATGGTGACTCGTAAGTCAGTTGATCGGTTGAAGTTGAAAGTGGGAGTGGATGTTTTTGCTCACTTCAAGGCTTCCGGGTTGGAAGTGGTTTGAAGATAGGAGTTAGGAGTCTACAGAGTTCAGTCTGCAAGGCACTGCAACTAAAAACAGTGCCCTCTTATGAGTTTGGGAGGGCTCTTTGCATAAATCCTGCAAACTCAGAACTTTGAACTTGTCTCATGGTCCAGCTCATCAATGATTGAGTCCAAGCTGTACTCTGCGTCTCCACTCTCTTCCCCTTCTATCAAGAGCTGCTGAAGGGCTTCCACATTTGCCTTCAGGCTTGAGCGAATTAAATCCGTAAGTTCATCATTGCTCAGATCGTCCTTAGGGGGTGGAGAAAGCATAACGATAGCCTTTTCATCACGGGTGACTAGTCCAGTTCTATACTCCATACCGTTCGCACTGAGCTTGTCGAAGTGCATTACCAGCATCCTTCGACAAGCTCAGGATGAACGGAGTATGTATGAGTATTAACGTTTGGTTGTACTGGCTATCTGATAATTATCAGACTATTATCAGTTTACTGTATGTTTCAAGGAGGTTCTCACTCATGTCTGCATTATTGGACTCAGCAGATCAGGCTCTACCAGTGACACAGTTTGCCAGGCAGCTTAAAGCGTATCTGGATAAAATCAGTAATCAAGAGAGTGATAAGTACGTAGTTATGCGAAATAACCAGCCAGCGGCTGTTTTGTTGAGTGTGGAGAGGTTTGAATCCATGGTTGAAGAGCTTGAAGAGTTAAGGGTTGAAGCACTTGCCAGAGAAAGGCTCTCTGCATTTGATGCTGATGAGGCTGCTGAGACCATTAGCCACAGCGATATGCTAAAAAGGTTTGAGGATTGAGTGTGTGGCCTGGCGTATTGATTATCTGCCTGAGGTGTATTCGGATTTGAGATCTTTGGGTAAGCCTGAAGCCCGTCGAATACTGAAAGTAATAGAGACCCGTATTGCTGCAGGAGAGCCGGATAAACTGGGTAAGCCCTTGAGGTCTTCATTGGCTGGCTGTAGACGTATACGTACGGGTAATACCCGAATTGTTTACAGGGTCGATAATGAAAAGGTTTCAATACTGGTGGTTGCAGTAGGCATGCGCCGGGGCAGTGAGGTGTATAAATCAGCAGAAAAACGTCTTTCGTGATGATTACATTGCATCAACAGTAGGAGGGATATCTGATGGCAGAGCCTCTTTACAATTCAGATTTTTACCGGTGGGTCAATCAGCAGCTTGATCTGTTCAGGTCAGGGGAACTTGATAAAGCGGATGTTGAAAATATTGCATTGGAAATTGAAGCTGTGGGAAAAAATTTGTATCAAGAAGTGGTCAGTTTTTTAAAAACTCTCTTGATGTATCTATTGAAGTGGCAGTATCAACCAGGCCTGCAGTCCAACAGTTGGCGATATACGACTATCGGCCAGAGAGAAGAACTTGCTGATCATGTTAAGGATAACCCTAGCCTCAAACCCCGAATTCCTTCTGCTTTGGAAAGAGCCTACCGTTATGCTTTGATTGAGGTTGCAAAAGAAACGGGTTTACCCGTAAAAACATTTCCGTTAACTTCTCCTTGGAGTTATGAGCAGGCAATGTCTGCTGATTTTTGGCCAGAGTGACAATCACTCTGGTCTTCATGGCTTTGATCTATTTTGAGACCTAACTCTGCTTTGTCATCGTAGCATCACATTTCTCTGATACTGCATGTTTTTAACGCTTTCTTTTCTTTTTTAGCCCTTGGGAGAGTAGGCGGGTGCCTTACTCGCTGTCTGCGAATAAACGTCAGAAACCACCCTTTGTGTCAAGCCGAAAAAGTTGACCTAAACAACAGAAATGCCTAAGAAAAAGGTTGCTTTTTTTGCTGTGAACTATATCGTACTGGGGTAAGGAATTACCCTTATTTATGTGCTGTTTCTGCAGTTGGATAAGGTAGGTGAAAAGCTTTCGCACAGGGTCTCATTAATAAAAATCAGACTGAAAGCTCAACATCAAAAGCTCTCAGCGAGCAGTCAGGAAGACATTACAGCCATGAGTGGTTGTTTTTCCACCATATTCTAAAAATTAAAAAGGGAGTTGGTGGGGAAATATTTATGGAAGCGTCACTGTCGGGCACCGCGGGTAAACAGTGCAAACCAGGATGATGTGAGTCGTCTCTGGTCAGTACTTAGGCCCGGCAATGGCAGTTTGATCGAACAATAAAAATGTATGTCCTCAGGGGGCTAAGAATAATGAAAAAACAACAAAGCGGTTTTACGCTGATTGAATTGATGATCGTGGTGGCGATCATTGGTATTTTGGCAGCTGTGGCTATGCCTGCTTATCAAGACTATTCTGCACGTGGCAGGGTTGTTGATGGGTTGAGCTTGGCAAAAGGAGCTCAAACCATCGTTCTGGATAATGCTACGAATGCAACGCCTGCTGGACTGGGTGGACTTGGGGCTGGGTTTATGACAAATGCGGCTGTTGGTGCTCCATTAGTTCCTTGTACAGGTGCTGTACCTACATGTATTGTTACCCTTGGTGATGATGGAGCTACTGCTGGTAGTTCTCTTAATGTGAACCAGATTCTAATTAATAATGCGACTGGCGCTGTAGAAGTTACGTATTCGGCGCGTGTTAGTGGCGTTGGTGCCAACGTGCTCGTGCTGGTGCCAACGTCTAATACAGCTGCTTTGGCTGTAGGAGCAAGACCTGCTGGTTCTGTGACGTGGGATTGTTTTTCCGCTGAGCGTTTAGCCGCTGGTACAGGTCCTAACCTTGTTTCTGCAGGTTCATTGGCTGGAGCGGGTAGTGCTACTTTACCATCCAATCTTGCCCCAGCTGAGTGTCGAGGCTAACCTTGGTTAGTTTAGAATATAAACATACTGTATTTATATTCCTAAAAAAGAGTCTTCTATAGGCTCTTTTTTTATGAGTAACAATGTACTTAAGTAGTAAGTATTAGCATGATGCCTTCTAAAAAAAAACTCTATTTATCAAAATTTAAAGCTGCAGCAGTTCATGGTGCTATTTCGCTCATAATTGCTGTACTAATTGGCAATGTTATTTTTTTTTTCTGGTATCCATCTCAGATGTCAGAAATGTTGGAAGGCACAAAAATTTATTGGCTGATTCTCATTGTTGAAATTTGTCTTGGTCCATTAATATCTCTTGTTATTTATAATCCTGAAAAATCAAGAAAAGAGTTGCTCAGGGATTATACTATAGTTGCTGTTATGCAGTTATCAGCTCTTTTTTATGGTTTGTATGCTGTTGCACAGTCTCGTCCAGTTTATATTGTCTTTGTCAAAGATCGTATAGAGATTATGACTCCTGTAGAGTTAGATGATATTGATTTACAAGAAGCATCTCTACAGTATCAAAATTTCTCCTGGTATGGCCCAATACAGGTTTGTACAGAAAGTCCAACTGACTCCGTCGAAAAGTCAGATCTGATTTTTTCTGCCTTATCCGGAAAAGACATTCAACATTATCCTAAGTATTATAGAGCTTGTAAGGAAGAAGAGATTATAGAGAAAACATACCAAGGGAAAAGACTTTATAAAATACTTGAGGAGAGCAGTAAAAGGGATATTGATTCTTTGCCCAGCTTTGAGTTTACATGGCTACCTGTAAAGCACAGGTTTGGGGTTTGGGTTAAGATCTTTCCTAAAGGGCAGAATCAAGGAAGTTATTTCTTGCCAATAAATCCTTTTTCGAACTAGGGAAGTGTGAAAAAGTCCCCTGTGAGCTAATCTTCTATCAGTTCATGCTTGGAGTTCATCATAAAGAATCTGCTCACTTTTTCCGGTTGCGAGTTCACCCATAAAAGCTACAGACTCGTAAAGAGAAGTTCTTACATCGAATGGAGAAGCTGATTCCCTGATCTCGCTTAGAAGCAGTCATTGAACCTTTTTATCTAAAGCCAGGTAATGGAAGCCGTCCTTATCTGAAAGCGACTATGTTACGTATTCACTACTTGCAGCACTGGTATAGCCAGCAATATTAATATTAAAAGGACACCCAGTGCGCCGAGATAAATCGGCAAGAGATTGAAGGTGAAAGCCCTTCATCCGGTAAGGTCTAGCAAACCGCCGGAACCCCGAGTCATGGGCGGTTGTCAGTAATGGCAATGGTTAAGCGTTGACAGGGGAAGATACAGGCTCAGTATTGAGCTCCGAAATCATTATCGAGAACGCCGACCTTGTTGGGTGAAAGGGAAGGCAAAACGACAAAGGAGCGTTATCGCAAGCACCTTTGTTGGTTCTCCGGAGTCTGTAGACCTGGTGCATGTATTGATGTCTCTTGTGCGGAACTCGGGAGGCCCTGTTTGCGATTCGCACTATTCCATGCGGGTCAGGTTCGGTGAAGTCTGTTTGACGAAGACCGAACATCTTTGCAGGCAGGGAGTCAGATAGTTTCATAGTAGTGAAGAAACCGGCGAACAAAGKGAAGGTAAAAACACCGCAACACGGCGGAGCCGGKGGAGCGAAGGAAACTAACCATCAAGAACGGCGTGACAAGCCGATCCAGACAGTGACACAGAGCATGGAAGGACGGATGTCAGGGCTATCACGTCTGCACACAGCAGCAAAACGGGAACGGTCGCTGCAATTCAATAACCTGCTTCATCATATAACCCCTGAACTGCTCTTGAAAGCCTATCAACGGTTAAACAGAAATGCAGCAAGGGGGGTTGATGGTGAAAGCTGGCAAAGTTTCGGTCAGAATCTGGCCGAGCGGGTGCAAACACTTCATACGCGCATTCATACCCAAGCCTATAAACCCCAACCTGTGCTCCGAATCTGGCTACCCAAACCAAACGGCGAACGCCGTCCAATAGGTGTGACTGCAGTGGAGGACAAGGTGGTGCAACAGGCACTGGTGTGGGTGCTGGAAGCGATCTACGAAGCAGACTTTCTCGGGTTCAGTTACGGCTTCAGGCCGGGACGAAATCAACATCAGGCACTGGACGCAGTGTACATGGCGATAACCACCCGGAAAGTCAGTTGGGTAGTAGACGCAGATATCAGCCGTTTCTTCGATCAGATTGACCACGGTTGGATGATGAAGTTTTTGCAGCACCGGATTGCAGACAAAAGGCTACTCAGGCTGGTAGAGCAAACGCTCAAGGCAGGGGTAGTCGACGATGGCCGGAAAATCAGGACAAGGCTTGGAACCCCTCAGGGAGCAGTGATTTCACCACTACTGGCGAATATCTACCTCCACTATGTTCTGGATTTATGGGCACACCAATGGCGCAAGAAACAGGCCAGAGGTGAGGGCTACATCGTCCGCTTTGCGGACGACAGTGTGATGGGCTTCCAATATCGCTCAGACGCGCTCAACTTCATGACTCTAATGAATAAGCGGTTGGAAAAGTTTGGTCTGGAGCTGAACAGGGATAAAACCCGACTACTGGAGTTTGGCCGATTTGCAGAGAACAATAGAAAACAGAAAAACCGGGGCAAACCGGAAACCTTCGACTTTTTAGGGTTCACTCATATCTGTTCAACAAGGCGCTCAGATGGGGGCTTTACGGTAAAACGGTTCACCGGTTCGAAAAAGCTGACAGCCAAACTGAAGGAGATCAAACAGATCTTGCTGAGAAATCGTCACAGAGATATCTTCGAACAGGGTAAATGGCTGAAAAGTGTCGTACAAGGACACAATAACTACTTTGCAGTGCCCGGAAACCTGAAAGCGATTAATCTCTTCAGGAGGGAAATCTGCCGTTACTGGCTGAGAGCCCTGCGAAAACGCAGCCAGCGCCACACCCTGACGTGGACAAAGATGACGAAACTCATCAAATACTTCATCCCGAGCAGTACACTCACACACCCATACCCAAATCAGCGAATGTGTGTTTGATTGATGGTAGGAGCCGTATGCATTAGTAGTGCACGTACGGATCTGTGCCGGAGGGGTGATGAACTAATGGTCTAAAAACTGTTGGTAAATCAACCCTTTACGGCGATCACATTTGTGTGGGTTTTTCTTTAGTAGCTATAAAAAGCCACTTCTTATCTTTGACAATCTAACCGCTTGCTCTACGCAGCTTCCAGCTTTCCAGCCAGAATTGTCCTATATTTGACATTTATGACTAGTCAGACTGGTTTTATTGAGGGGCATCATTCAGGAGATAAAAATGGATAATCAATGGCAGTTGCAAGAAGCGAAAAGCAAGTTTAGCCATATTGTGGACAGAGCTAACGAGCATGGACCGCAATTTTTGACTCGACATGGGCACAAGGCAGCTGTGGTAATCTCATTTGAAGATTATCAGAAAATGTCTGCACCGGAGGAAAGTCTGAGTGACTTTCTCAAGATGCCTCCCTTTGCAGATTCTGATTTTGATGTGTTTGATAGAGCCAAAGAAGTCTCCAGAGATATAGACTTGTGAAAAAATGGAACACCTATGCCAGTCATTGATGGGCTCATAGCAGTCACTGGTTTAGTACATGACTGCACTGTAGTCACTCGTAATACAAGCGATATGCGATTGTGTCAGGCTCAGTTGTTTAATCCTTGGGAGAATGATTGACACCGAAGCATCGTGACGGACTGCTTTGAAAAATGCTTATGACGGCTTTTTCATCCCAAGGTCTTTCTGAGCATCCTTATCAAAAGAAAAGATTTCCTCGCAGCCTGCTTTTTGGCATTTTATTGCAATTAAGCAGTCATTTAATTGTGGTTTCACCTTCTTATATAATCTTAATGCTGCCTGCATGTCGGATGAGTTTTCAATGATTAACTCTTTAGTAGCGAGGAGGCTTTCCAGAATAGCAATCAAGTCTGCTTTTTCCAGCTTATAGCCTCTTTGCAATGTGAAATAGAGTTCCAGTATGACAGGTTCCGAGATATAACCCTGATATTCAGGAGTGAGCTGTCTGAACAGCTTTGAAGCTTGTCTGGAATGAGTTTTGTGGTCTTGAGTCAGAAATCGGAGCAAGATGTTTGCATCCAGGCCAATCATATTGCCATCCTTTTATCTTGATCATCGTTATCGTCTTTTCCTGAAAAGCCTTCTGAAATACATGCTTTGATCTCGTCATCTGAAAGGCTTATATCGGTTTTTATAACACCACATAGAGACATAATACTGAGATTTTTAGGGGCAATTTGCCAAGAACCATCATCCTGTTTGATGAACTCTAGTTGGTCTCCTTCGTTTAGGTTTAGATCTGCCCTGACTTTGGCGGGTATAGTAATCTGACCTTTTGAGGTTAATTTTGCTATTGTCATTTCTGACTCTCTATTTTTTGGAATTCCTTACATTGTAGTAAGGAATTATTAAATTGCCTTATTTCTGCATACTGAATAAAGATTGTAGGTAAGGCTCCTATAGAAATAAGTATTGATAGTGGGGTGCTCCTATCGATCTAGCAGCCGATGACAGTCCAATCAACGGTCGATAACCCATACCTATGCTGACTAATAGCACCAAACCATTAGGGTCAAGCCTCATAGTTACTGTTATGGGATTTGTCTTGGTTATTATGTGGAGTACCCACCTGGTATTGGATGTGGAGTTATCCAGCTATAACTTCCGTAGGGTTGTGCAGGTTACTTTCTTTCTTCTTGTCTTGATCTTGTGTTTATCCCGGTTCAGTACGCTGAAGATTTTTGATTATCTGCCTTTGTCTGCAAAGTTGATGATCTTGATTGCTTTGTTTTTAGGCTCTGTCTCCGCTTTGCAAAGTCAGTTTCCCATGAAAGGTCTTCAGGAAGTTGGACTTTATTGCTTTCTGATATTGAGTACATGGGTTGTTGCAGACAGTGTTAATGAAAAAAATCTGGTAAGGGTCGTTATAGTCACAGGATCGGCGATTGGGCTGTATGGCTTTGGCTACCTTTTTCAATACGCCATTCATTTGCAATACCCGCCGGATTCATGGATGCATACTGTTTATGGTTTTACTAATCCCAGAACTTTGAATCATGCCCAAAACTGGTTAATTCCATTGTTAGCCCTTCTGCCTTTACTTGCGAATGAAAAAACAACACTGTTAAAGAGACTGAGCTGGCTTCCACTGACTGTGATGTATTTTTTCCTGTTTTTGTCTGAAAGCCGTGGTGTTGCACTGGCACTCTTAACCAGTGCTGTTATTTGCTATGTCTTTGTGCAGGGTTCAATGAAACCTCTGTTGCGAATCCATTGCAAAGCTCTGATAGCAGGGCTTCTTATTGATATGTGCATTAACTACCCGAAAACGTCTCCAAACATGCATAGGCAGTATGCTCTGCTCTAAAGAAACCAAGAATGATACCTTGACTCCTCTGAAGCTTCTTAAGGCCTGATGAAATGGCTTTAAGGAATTGATCTTTCGTTCTTAAGATCATTCTTCCTATACATCCTGATTTCAGGAATCCCCAGACAAATTCATCAGGATTGAGCTCTGGGGAATAGGCAGGCAATACATGTATTCCCAATAATCGAGATTCTGATTTGAGGTAATTCTGAACTTTCTTTGCTTTGTGTGCCGGGTGACCATCGACTACTACTATGACTGGACGATCATGGCCTTTCAGCAACTGTTTCAGGAAGCGTATAAAAACATCTGCATTGAAACGGCCAGGTATTGTCATATATTTCATAGTGCCTTCGCCGCTCACTGCTGAAATCATATTTATTGAAAATCGAGCCCCTGTTGCTGGAACGATTGGAGTCCTTCCTCTATGAGCCCAGGTGGTACCACTGTGGTAATCTGAGCGAATACTGGCTTCATCTGCGAAGTAAATGACAGCATTCTGTTCCTCAGCTTCTTTTCGTAGCTCGGGGTAACGTCGGGTTAACCAGTCATTGACTTTTTTTGATCCTGTTGCCAGGCTTTTCGTACAGGCCTCTGAGGACTGAGACCCAACCGTTTGAGCATTTTACCGACGGCTGCTGGGTGCATAGACACTCCAAACTCAGACTTGATGACAGAAGCTACAATATCCCGAGTCCACATAGCCTTATAAAACCCAAAGTCAGTGGGGAGCTTTGATGAAATAATCAGTGTGAGCTCTTCTCTCTGTTGCAAGCTCAGTTTGGAAGGCCGACCGTTGATAGGTCGAGTTTTCAGGGCTTCCAAGCCACCTCGTTCATAACGATCAATCCAGTCGTAAACGCATGACCTGTGAGTAGAATACTTTTCGGATAGCTGATTGACAGTGGCGCCCTCCAGCCATAGGTGTATAGCCTCTAAACGAATAGATTCTCGAACATCATGGGAAATTTTACGGCCGTCGACTTTGCTCATGTACACCTCAAATATGAGGTGTCAGTTATACAGAAACTCTTGTCGGGAAGTTTTGGCCCAGATCAATATACAGAAGTCTTTGTCGGGATGTTTTGGCCCATATCAATAAATACTTGACGCAGAGCCATAGTCACTTGCTATAACCCTTGCACTTTGTGGCTTATTTTAAGTGTTTGTTCATCGTCCAGAGTAACAACTAACCAGTCGAACTGAACTTCACTAGATTCACCAAGCTGACCGTATATATAGTTACTAGTATTAGCAAGCTCATCAAAAAAACGATCTTCTTTTGCAGCCGTAACTCCATCAATGATGCTATGTGCAAAAGCCAGAAATTCTTCTTATGTGCCAATTAGGTATGACTCGTTCCAGCCAGTTTGGGCAGCAATGACTGGACCAGAATTTTTTCTATTGCTCATATTTGAATTACAGAACTCTAAAAGGTTATAACGCTTCAAACAGTAGTTTATCTACTGCTTTGATTTGTTAAAGCTAATTTTAAATGGTTCACATGGAGTACCTTGATGAAACAGCATTTGCCAAATTCCTCCATTCAATTTCCAAATCGAATTTCGTATAGAATAAGATATAGATTCCTCATTTGGCCTTTGTATAGTTGCTTTATAGATTAACTGTGCTAAGCCCTTATCGAGTATTCTAACCTCGTAATCTTGCTGGGTAAAAATTGGAGAAATTTCACCTGGAATTCGACTCAGCGCATGAGATTTATCATAAGGCTTACCTGTGCTTGGTATTTCCATGAAGTCATCAGCTAGTATTTTTTCAAGTTCTTGTCTAGAAGAACGAACCTCAGGCTTTAAGCAATACAGCTCTAACTCAATCAATGTATCTCTAAGTGAAGTCAATTTATTTCCTTACGGCTTTAGCACCGCCGAGGCCCAGCCACCTTTGCTGGCGTTGCTGCTTGGCCTTGTTACATGTTGACGTACTTTCTATATTTTGGTTTTTCAAATTCATCATCTAGGAAGTGAGAAAGTTTATTTACCCACTTACTACCTTCTTCGCAGAAGCCCATTACATAAGCGCCCGACCAATTGTCCCAGCCGAGCCCCAGCTTAATACCGTCCTTTTCGACCTCAGCCACAACTTCGTCTAGGCTGATCGCTGGCTTTGATACTGGCTCAAACCCAAAATTCTCTTGAAGCAGCTTACTTATTACAGGAACCAAACTAGCAGAAGCATAAAATACCTCATATGTTTGCTGCCCATTTGCAGCCGTATATGTTTTTCCGCCTAAATCTTTGAGCATACTCATGACATGTAACGCCGCCAGCACGCGTAGCGTGCGAATGTGGTTGGCCTTGTTATGTACGTTGATAGACCTTGTTAAAGAATAACAATGGTAAAGCAATAGCAACTACCAATGACCATGTGTATATGAAAATAGCTGCAATGGTATGTGTGAGAACTAGGAGCATTGCCCTATTTTTTTGTTTGCCAGCTATTAAGAGCAAGCCGGTAGTAAAGCTGATTAGTATGGAAAGCAAGGTAGACAGAAATAACCAGCGATTAGGTTCGGCCGGAGAAAGGACATACTTTACGGCTTCGTAAGCCAATTCATATGAGTTAAAGCATTCAGGGCGGGCAGAGAATAAAAATATCCACCAAATTCCTAAGAGTGCGGCGGCACCGAGAAGGCTAAGTGTTCCTGCGATCTTGCTATCCATTGCGGTCTCTTAATGCATAACGCCTCAATAAAGGGCCGGAACGCAGCGGCGAAGCCGCGGAGTGGAGGTCCAGCCCCGCAGGGGCGCCTTTGATTGATTTGGTACGCCCGACATGGGCATGAACTTATGGGGTGCAAGTCCCCTGTGGGAGAACCGGCACCGGTAATTTTTTTTTCCGGTGATAACCACTAGCCGACGGCAAGTGTAGTCTCGCGAGGGGCTGTGCGGAGGAAGCCCGAGTGCAAAAGTGCGAGTCGACGAACAGAAACTGCATATAAGGCCGAGCCTTGGAGGCGAGCGGGCCAATGATCGCGAAGCCTTTTGGTTCACGAGGTGCGGTAAATGCAGCGATTGTGCACTGACAGTTCATGTTCTTATTCGGGGAGGTCTGCCTGACAGGCGACTGTGATTATTCCCCAGTTTGGCCACTGGTTTAACAGGCCGGGCATTTCGGCCTCATCAACCGGAATGAGCGAACACGATGAACTCACGGTAGCGCACTCAGGGGCAACTCAGTGTGTGTTCAGGCAGAAGTCAGCAGAGGCCATACGACTGCATGGATGCAGGAGCTAGAGTAACGCAGGAGCAGTTACCGCGTAGTTGTTCGGCAGGAGCCGCCAACGAAGGGCCGAACACCGGAACAGAGAGGAGGCCTGCTCATCTCCAGATCGAAGCGCCGGAGAGCCTTGACTCGATTTGGGCGACAGAGCCTGTACCCGACTTTTAACCCGAATCTATTTAACTGCGTATTGGAACCGGCCAACGTGCACAAGGCATGGAAACAGGTCCGGTCGAATAAAGGGGCCCCCGGCGTGGATGGTATGACGCTGGAAGCTTTCCCGGATTTTGCCAAACGACACTGGTCATCCGTACGCCAATCCCTTCTGGAAGGGACTTATCAACCTCAACCGGTCAGGCGCAAAGCGATACCGAAACCGCAAGGGGGAGAACGGATACTGGGAATACCCACGGTGATCGACCGGGTGATCCAGCAGGCCATTGCACAGGTGTTACAACCTATCTTTGACCCTTCGTTCTCCAACAGCAGTTTTGGCTTTCGCCCTGAGCGTTCGGCCCATGATGCAGTACGTCAGCTCAGGCAACATATCAGAGACGGTGGTCAGGTTGCCGTAGACGTTGATCTCAAGCAGTTCTTCGACAAGGTAAACCATGACGCCCTGATGGTGCGGGTAGCCCGCATGATCAGGGGTAAACGACTGCTGAAACTGATCGGTGCCTATCTGCGGGCCGGAGTCCTGGTTGAGGGCCAGATTCAGCCGACACGATTAGGGGTTCCGCAAGGCGGCCCACTGTCTCCGTTGTTGGCCAATATTATGCTGGACGATCTGGACAAAGAACTGGAGAGACGAGGGCATCATTTTGTGCGCTATGCCGATGACTTCGTGATTCTCGTTAAGAGCCAGAGTGCTGGAGAACGGGTGATGAACAGCATCTGTCGTTTTCTGGAGCGTCGTCTCAAGCTGCAGGTCAATAAGGACAAGAGCCGGGTAGTCAAAGCAACAGACTGTGAGTATCTAGGCTTTACTTTTCCCCGCAATCGCATTGTCTGGACAGATAAGTCTCTGAACCGTTTCAAAAGGAAGGTCCTTGAACTGACCCGGCGCAGTTGGGGTATCAGCATGGTGAAACGGATGCATCTACTGGCTCATTATCTGCGAGGCTGGATGGGTTACTTTGCGCTGTCAGAGTATTACCGACCCCTTCCCGGACTGGATGAGTGGATACGACGCCGAATCCGATGCTGTTTTCTGAAACAGTGGCGTTATCCCCGGACAATCGTCCGTAAACTAGTCAATCTGGGAGTTAGTTTGAAACAGGCCGTGATGCTGGCAGGCAGCAGTAAAGGGCCATACAGACTCGCGAAAACCTATGCGGTACAGCTGGGTTTAAATAATGGTGTTCTAGCCTCGTTGGGGTTGCTTTCAATGAAAGAGTTATGGATCAGGTTTCACCATTCTCGGTGAACCGCCCGGTGCGGACCCGCATGCCGGGTGGTGTGGGGAGGGCTGAAGAAAAGTCAGCCCTTACCCGATTTATATTTCACTTGCTCGATCTCACCAACTCTTTAGCAGTATCAATTAAATTATTGATTGTATCAAAAGCCTGTTTGTTATTAATCTTCGTATCACTACTTTGCTTTATTCCTTGAACAGGTGACCTATAGATTTCCATCACAGATTCTAAAATCAGTTTGTCCTTATTATCATTATTTTTTAACTGATCAGCATAAGAGTTTACTGTTAAAGCTACAGCGGATTTAAAAGCATATTCTTCTTGAAAATTACGCTCTTTAGTATATTGAGAAATAGAGAATAGAAGTAAAAATACCGCCGGAATTGATTTCAAAGAATTTACAGCAAATACGTAGAGTGAAATTGTTTTTAAATCTGTATCTCCAAACAAGAAAAATATCCAGAATACTGTCAATACTGCAGATATCGGGACCACCCACCTCCAAAATTCAACAGGTTTTGATAGCTCGCTTTTTCTTTGCTTAAATGTCTCAAAGAGAGATGCGCCTACTTCGCGACCAATCAAGTCATTAAGATAGTTATTTCTTTCTTCAAAATAATCTGTTTTACCTTCAACAACGTTCAGTTTATCTTCATATCTTTCATCTTTTTGCTTTAATCTATCGAGCGTATTTTCAAAATCCGTTAAAACACTTTCGCTCTTACTGTTATGAGCTTTAAAGTTATCTTTTTCCTCGCTGAGAAAGCTTTTTATTTCTTCTGTTTTTTCTTTTCCTGATTGATAGATCGAAGATATTTTTTCAGCATTTACTGTGGCTTGATTTAGTGTTAAATTGATTTCCTCAGCATGATTTCTTGATCCTGCTAGTAGAGATTCAATTTCAGAGATCTCTTTTCTTTTTATCTCTAAGAACTCTTCTACCTCATTACAACTTTTCTCTATTCTATTAATAAATTCAGTCCTGCGTTCATTAGCAGAATCCAAGCTCTCAGAAATCAAGCTTATCCTTTGCTGCTCTATAATTAGATCTTCTTCCTTCGCTCGGAAATATTTTCTTTTCTGCTTTTCCCATATTCCAGATACTGCTTGATATTGAATCAGTCTGTTGAGAGGTTCTATAATATTTTGTAGCTGCCCATTTCTAAGATAAGAGATCAAATAAGTTAGATCATTATTTAAACTCCCTCCACCATACTCATTATTAAAATTATACTGAAAAGGTAAGGCTTTGATGTATAGTCCATTTAACTCTTCACGAAACTGAGCAAAAACTTTATTAATGAGAATAACCATTTCATTTATTGTGTATTGGTCATTTACTTTCGCTTCGAGTTCGTCAGGTTTATACCTTTTTCCGATCTCTTTATTAATGTTTAATGATTCAAACTCTTCAACTAGTTTTTGGATTTCTGTTATTTGATATTGATTCATAAATTACTTTTTAGTGAAATATAACGCTTAGTTTAACCGCCCACTGCAAGTAATCGAAGCGCCACAAGACTTAGGCAAAACACTCTGAAGTTCATTGGGTCGGATTACAACGTCTTGTTGGACGCGCCCTTGCACGGGCCCTTCTATGTATTTATCTTTGTACGACTTGAGTCGTTATTGAGCCTCAGCCACGAGATTTATAATCCCAGGGCCGGTGAATGGGATCATTTTTGAGTATAAATATCCCTTATTATATTCTGCTTTCATGCCTTTTACCGCGCTAATATAAACGTTGCCCTTATCTGGCTTCAGGCAGTCAGATTCAGTGCTGTCAGGTTATTCAGTATGAAGACCCATTGAGTGGTTGGGTCCCTGCCTCTGAACAGTCGTTCTTTCTGTTGCAGTTTTTGCTGGCAGACAGGGCATAACACCTGTTCGCCGTAGCCCTTACTGATCAGATAGTCTTGCCAGTTCTCAGGTTCTTCATCATGGCTGACCGGTGCTTGCTGGTGTACTGCCCGAGCTTTATTCAGTGCCATTCGTTTGCCACTGGTATAAAGACCGTAAAAACGCAGTGTTCTTTTGCCCCTGTCCGGTACATGAATCAGCAATTGTCGGATAAAGCCGGCTTTTGAATAACGATGGACTTCTCGCTGACCTGTCTGATGGCTCTGATACCTCAGTAGTATTCTGTCATCCGCTTCATCTAGCTGTTGATTCGTGATGGGTCCGCCTTTTACGTAGCGTGCCAGATAATTAATGACACCTTCGCCATGCTCATAGGGCTCCATGATCTCAACGTGCCAGTCTTTCCGGCCCAGCTGGTTGACCAGATTGTTGAAACGAACAGGGGGCAAATTGTCCGGCTTTCTTATCAAGTCCGCGTGTCTCTTCAAGGCCGCACAGAATTTCCCTCTGAAGAGGCGCATGATGACACGATAAGGCAGGAAACATTTTTTGACCGGTTGAACCCAGTCTCCCTGAGCACTCAGCCCACCATTACTGATCAGACAGTGCAGATGTGGATGAAGGCTAAGGTTACGTCCCCAGGTATGCAGGTTCAGCAGAAAACCGGTATCAGCCCCCAGGTATTTTTTGTCGTTTAATAGTTGTTTAAGTGTTTCACTGGCGGTCTGGAACAGGATATCCGTCATCAGGCTACTGTTCATTAGCCAGAGCTCATTCAATTCATGAGGAAGAGTGAATACCAAGTGGCGATGAGCCGTATCCAGAAGGATATTCTTTTTACGGTCGAGCCAGCGTTCAATTTGTATTTTGTTGCATTGAGGGCAGTTGCGATGTCTGCATGAGTTGTAACTGATGCGTTCAACATGCCCTTCGGGGCAGGCTTGTATATGGCCACCCATAGCGGCCGTTCTGCAGTTTATGAAATCATTAGCCGCTTTATATTGATGCAGTGGCAGTTTTTTATTCTTGCTATAGAATTCAAAGTCCTGCCTGAATATTTTCTGAACCGTTGTGTTCATGAGTTCCATCGGATGATCAAGAACTCTCAAAGATAGAACACAATCCTGTTATTAACTTCCCCCAGCGCTAGCTGGGCGCGTGCAACAGCTATTAGAACTCAAACGAGTGATATTAGATATTACACTCACACGCGGTATATCCCCCTAAATCAGGGACAATTAACTCACTTGAGATATATCCAACTTTTCATTGTGTTGAAAAGTCATTAATTATCAATAGGCTATAAATTATTTTGCCTGCTGCTCTGAATAAGCTGCGAGTGAGTTATTTGCAATTTTGGCATTCTCTTTAATAATACTGTACAAAATAACAGTAGTTGAGTTTATCATGCCTTCTCCTTTTATGACTGAAGTACGCAACACCCTGAGAGTGAAGCGCTATAGCTATAAGACTGAACAGTCGTATTGTTATTGGATCAAGTACTTCATACGCTATCACCACATGAAGCATCCACAGAATTTAGGGCCTGATCATGTCAGACAGTTTTTGACTTATCTTGCCGTTCAACGCCGTGTTGCAACCTCAACGCAAAACCAGGCATTGAATGCTCTGAACTTTTTATACACGCAACTTTTAGGTAGGCCCTTGGGAGATGTCAGTAATCTGGTCAGAGCTAAGAAGGCCACCAAGATTCCTGTGGTGTTTGAACGCGATGAAGTAAATGCTATTTTCTCCGTGATCAGCTCTGCACATAAGTTACCGGCTCAGCTGATGTATGGCTCAGGGCTTCGGATCATGGAATGTCTTCGCTTGCGTATTAAGGATATTGATTTCAATCGCAAGGCGATTCTTGTTCGCAGTGGCAAAGGCAATAAAGACCGGGTAACCATCTTGCCTGATCCCCTTATTCCCGACCTGCAGGCTCGCATAAGCGAGGTTCGTTTATTTCATGCCTTAGATAGAGAGGCCGGTTTTGGTGAAGTATGGATGCCGGACTCTCTCGCAAAAAAATACCCATCAGAAGCAAAAAGCCTGCACTGGCAGTATCTTTTTTGTTCACACAAGCGATCTATCGATCCCAGAGATGGCTGCGAACGGCGTCATCACATTGATGACAGCACTTTGCAAAGAGCTGTAAAGCGAGCCATTGAATTATCAGGTATAGAAAAGCAAGGAAGTTGTCATACTTTCAGGCATTCTTTTGCCACTCATTTGCTCGATGATGGTTACGATATCCGGACGGTCCAGGAGCTTCTTGGGCACAAGGACTTAAAGACAACCCAAATCTATACTCATGTACTAAACCGTGGTGGTCATGGGGTTAAGAGTCCGTTGTGCAAGATATAAAAGACACGCTACCGCCCAAAGACTTTAACTGTATAAAAAATACTGAGCGTTTGTCCCTGAGCTCAATGTGCACCCTGCTTTTCTGAAACGGGTTCAGTTTTTATAATTGAGCGACATTGTGCCAGTATCTGAAGCGAAAGGATAGGTGTTAGTACTTAGAAGAGTCTACTCTGCTTCCTGAGGGGAAACAGAGTAGAGAGAGGCAGGAATTACAGGCTCTTGGTCACTACTTCATAAATATCGGTAGACAGATCAGGCACCGCCTTGATCCGCTCCAGAGCTTTTCTCATACGCTCACGAATCGTTGGCTCGTACTTTTTCCAGCGTGTCAGCGGTGTCATCAGTCGAGAAGCGGTTTGCGGATTCTGTTTATCCAACGTGATGATCCAGTCCGCCAGGAACTCATAACCTTCACCGGTGCCAGAATGGAACTGTTTCATATTCCCGCTGGCAAATCCCCCAATCAACGCTCTCAGCTTGTTCGGGCTGGTGCTGTCGAAGGATTCATGCTCCATCAATGACTTCACATGCTCCAGGGTGCCCAGGGCTGGACTGCCACTTTGCATCATGAACCAGCTGTCCATGACCACCGAGTCATCTTTATAACGACCCAGATAATCATTGAGCAGAGAATCAATGGTGGCCCGACTCTGGTAGCTGGAATTAATGACGGCCCCCATGGCCGAACGCAGGTCGGTCATGTTGCTGGCATTTCTGTACTGATCTTCTGCCAGTTGCTGCAGGCTGTCGTCTTCCAGTTCGGTCAGGTAGCCAAGGCAGATGTTTCTCAGGGTACGCTTGGCAATATCACCCGCTTCTGGACTGTACTCTCCTTTCAGTTCCAGGGCTTGATAGAGTTCCAGCAGTTTGTCCTTATGGGCCACAGCAATGGCCTTGCGAACACGTCTTCTGGACTCACAGATCTGCAGGGGATGAATTTCTTCAGCCTGCTCCGCCAGACTCGCCTCAGAAGGCAATCTCAGCATTTCAGCTTTAACCGCTTTATCCAGCTCATCATCCGCCAGAACAACACCAAAAGCGTCGATCAGTCTGGAATCAATCTCGGCTTCTTCACCCTTCAACAGTCCGCTCACCAGATCTTCGATGACAGTT
Organism: Endozoicomonas arenosclerae; assembly: GCF_001562015.1. Lineage (GTDB taxonomy): Bacteria > Pseudomonadota > Gammaproteobacteria > Pseudomonadales > Endozoicomonadaceae > Endozoicomonas_A > Endozoicomonas_A arenosclerae. Next base: position 50,760 of record NZ_LASA01000114.1, read on the forward strand.
GTCGCCAGACGTTGACCAGCATCCCAGCGATTGAAACCATCGCTGTCGAACTTCATCAGAAATACCAGATCTTCACGACTGTAGTCGTAGTTAACACGAACCGGCGCAGAGAAGTTTCTGAGAATAGACGGCAATGGATTTTCTTTCAGACCTTCAAAGCTCCAGGTTTCTTCTGCAGCCGTAACATGCAGAACCTGTTCAGTCTCGCCCGCTTGGTTCAGAGGCAAAGCCTTGCCATCCTTGTCCAGCAGAGCAACCGCTACAGGAATATGGAAAGGCAGCTTGATGTCCTGACCCGGAGTGGCCGGACAACTCTGGCCAATGGTCAGGGAGTACTGTCCTGAGTCCTGATCAAAACTGTCTGTAACCGCAATGACCGGCGTTCCCGCCTGGTTGTACCAGTTACGGAACTGGCCCAGACCAACGCCGGAGGCTTCTTCCATAGCTTTGACAAAATCTTCACAGGTAGCCGCTTCACCGTCGTGACGATCAAAGTACAGGTCTGAACCTTTGCGGAAATTATCTTTACCGACAATGGTCTGAATCATCCGAACCACTTCACAACCCTTTTCGTAAACGGTCAGGGTGTAAAAATTGGAGATCTCGATAAATGACTGCGGACGAATAGGATGAGCCATGGGGCCAGCATCTTCAGCAAACTGTGCAGTCTTCATGTATGAAGCATCTTCAATCCGCTTGACGCCTCGTGAGTTCATGTCAGCCGAGAACTCAGCATCACGAAAAACGGTAAAGCCTTCTTTCAGGCTCAACTGGAACCAGTCACGGCAGGTCACCCTGTTGCCGGACCAGTTATGGAAGTATTCGTGAGCAACAATCGCTTCTACCCGCTGATAGCTGTCGTCCGTCGCTGTTTCGGGGCTGGCCAGAACGCAGGAAGAGTTGAAGATGTTCAAACCCTTGTTTTCCATCGCGCCCATGTTGAAATGATCCACAGCTACGATCATAAAGATGTCCAGATCGTATTCACGGCCATACACTTCTTCGTCCCATTTCATGGACTTTTTCAGGGAGAGCATGGCGTGGTCGCACTTGTCGATATTGTGGGACTCGGTGAAAATTTGCAGCGCCACTTCTTTGCCACTCATGGTGGTAAAACTGTCTTCCACCACTTCCAGGTCGCCCCCTACCAGGGCAAACAGGTAGCTGGGCTTTTTGAACGGGTCTTCCCAGGTTACCCAGTGTCGTCCACCTTCGAATTCGCCACGGGCAATATCGTTACCATTGGACAGCAGAACCGGATAACGGCCCTTGTCAGCAATCACCTTGGTGGTGAATTTGGACATCACATCCGGACGGTCCAGGTAGTAGGTAATCTTGCGGAAGCCTTCTGCTTCACACTGGGTGCAGAACATGCCGTTGGACTTATACAGCCCTTCCAGAGAAGTGTTTTCCTGGGGACGGATGCGGGTCACAACGGTCAGGGAGAATGCCTTGCTGGCTACCGGCACAGTCAGGCTTTCTGAACCAAGAATATACTGCTCGGAAGTCAGCTCAGAACCGTCAACGTAGACACTGACCAGTTCCAGGTCGATGCCTACCAGAGTCAGATTCGGGGTATCGTCCCCATGATCTTCATTACGACGCACGCCTAGTACCGAGGTGACCAGAGCATGATCTTCAAACAGATCAAAAGTCAGATCGGTAGTCTCAATCCAATAGTCCGGAGCCTGATAATCTTTCAGATAAATGGCTCTGGGTTGCGCGTCTTTCATTTTCAACCTTCCTTTACCATGGCCGTGCTTTGTTGTTATTCGAATCCAGCTGAACTCAGGCTCCTGGTGCAGCCAAGCGTTTAACTCCGTTCATCCTGAGCCTGTCGAAGGATGCTGGTTATGCACTTCGACAGGCTCAGTGCGAACGGTATGGGGTTTAGCGCTTCGCTTTACTCGTCACCTACCTGGACATTTATGGCACGACACGGTCATGGCTGTTTTCGTGTGAGAGCTTGTGGCTCGGGATTTGAAGGACACAAAAAGCATGCCCTTCACACTGATCAGGCAGCAACCGATACGTTGACCTGATAAGAGGTATGCTTGCGAATATTGATCACACCGGTATCAAGGATCAGGTACTGCCCCTTGATGCCCATCAACACACCTTCAATAACCGGTTTTTTGTCAAAGGACATAGAAGTCACTTTGACAGGATATTGCTCTACCGGATAACGAATATCAACGATTTCCGGATCATTGACCGGGGTAATCGCCTGCAGACCAAACTGTTCCTGAAACGCTTCCAGCCGGGTGCGATTCATATCCAGCAAGTCACTGGCCTGGGCTTTGAGATCCAGAGGATCAGCGGGCCCTTTCAACATGGCGCGCCAGTTGGTGCGGTCATTAACAAATTCTTTGAACAGGGTTTCGATCAAGCCAGACTGCTGTCGTGTAGACACCCGAATAAAAGGCAGAGCCTGAGTCGCTCCCTGATCAACCCAACGGGTAGGAACCTGGGTAGCGCGGGTTATGCCGACTTTAAGGCCGGATGAATTGGCCAGATAAACGACATGGTCTGTCATACAGAACTTTTCGCCCCAGGCCGCATCCCGGCATGTGCCTTCGTGATAGTGACACTTCTCCGGACTCATGATGCAGGAGTCACACTGGGGCAGCTTTCTGAAACAGGGGTAACAGAATCCCTGACTGAAACTTTTCTTGGTCTTTCGACCGCAGTGGCAGCAGTTGATCTCGCCCTGGTATTCGAGCGTCAGCTTTTTGCCCATCAGTTCATTCAGAGGCAGCAGGCCATCGCCCACAGGTAGCTGGTAATCAACCGGCTGACCGTCTTTCAGCACGGATTCCATCTTGCGCAGTGCGCCACTCAGACTTTGAGTCAAGTTCTATACCTCAGTCTTTAAAGCGCAGAATGGTGGTTTCAGACTCATCCTGTTTGGATGAACTCTTGCAGCCCACAGGCATGTAACCAATACGCTCTTCTTCCGGAAGATTGTCATGCTCCCAGGCAATCAGGGCTTCCAGAATGCCTTCTCGCTGGTCCGGCATCAGCTTGTCACCATTGGGCCAGCGGCTCAGCTCCAGTGACTGTTTCATGTTCTGGTAGATTTCCGGCGTCATCTGGGCCAGAAAGTCCTTAAGCTGCATCAAATCCACTTACCCTCATCTGAATAGTTCCTGGCGGACAGGCCGTTATGACTGGCTCAGGGCCACATCCAGGAAAAGAATTTTACCTTTCAGGCTTTTTAGCCCGTTACAAGGCAAAATAAATATGAAAGGATAATACTATCAAATCGCCACAAGCGAAGATGCCCATAGCGTAAAAAAATGCCTATAGCGGTAAAAAGTGCAGTCTGCATCACCTTACCGGGATGTTTGCTGTAATTCCCAATAAAAACAAGCCTTAAGCGGAAAATGAATCCTACTCTGTATCACGAAGTTGGGGCATTTTCTTGATAAAAAGGACACATTAATGGCTAACCAGATTCCTGTTATGCAGCGTCTGTCTCCCGTTCGTAATTCTACCCAGGCTCAGAATGCCGACGCCCTGGCCACTGAGCAGCTTCAACATTTTGGTATTCAGCCTGATACCCCCTTTGGGCAATCTTTACTCAGTGCTGCCAGCAGTCTTTATCAGGCAGGCTCCGACATCAGCCAGTTCGAAAACCTTTGCCAGGCCATTGCTTCACTGCCTGAGTCGGACAAAATCAGCCATTTCAATGCCAAAAAGTTTCTCTGTTTCCAGCTGGCCAAACTGATTGATATGCTGCAACCCAGCATGAAGCACGCCTATCATGCCCTGGAAATGGATGTCAGCAGTCTTGCCGTAAAAGGCGACTACCCTTTATTTGCCAATGTCGGCGCCCTCTTCTCTGCGACCCCTGCGGTCGTTAAGACCGCCACTTATCTATATGCCTGCACTGAGTGGGTTGAAGATGCCTTTCACGGCAAAGAAAGCACTCACCCGATTTACAGCCGCCTGCTAAATCCTACTTCTATCTCTCTGGCCAATACCCTGACCGCTCTGGAGGCAGGGGAAAATGCCGGTGAGTACATGACCTGGAATTTCAACAGTGGCATGGCGGCCATTGACGCCCTTCTTGCCAACCAGCTCAGGCATGGTGACATTCTGCTCAGTTCCCGTAATGTTTATGGCGGCACTTTCCAGCTGATGCAGGATTTCTATGCCCGACCTGATCGCATGGCAGTAAAGTTAGAGTGGTTTGACGGATTCTGTGGCGAAGCGTTCAGCGAGAAGCTCAAGCAGGTTGAAAAGAAGTATCAGCAGGCTCTGACAGAGGGAAAAAAGATTCTGGTTTACCTGGAATCCCCATGCAATCCCCACGGCAATGTGATTGATGTCGCCAACATCTGCCAACAGAGTCATGAGAAGGGTTATCTTGTGGCTCTTGATTCAACTCTGGCCACGCCCTTCCTGCATCGTCCTCTGCGCAACAAGGACAAGAGCAAGCGACCTGACTGGGTCATCCACAGTTACACCAAAGATATTTCCGGCTCTGGCAGCGCTACCGCGGGCGGCATAATTGGCGAAAGTAGCCGTATGTTTTTGCCGAAAAATACCGAACATGATGGCATTCGCTGGGATGAAACCCTGTTCTGGGACGTTTACTACATCAAAGGTGCTTTTCTGGATGCAGATAAATCCCTGGACATCATCAATGGTCTGAAAACCCTGGAAAGCCGAATGCTGTCCAAGTGCATCAACACTCTGGTTTTCAGTCACTACCTTGATGCCCATGACCAGATCCAGGTCAACAGCCATGCTCTAAACAGCCACCCCAACTCGGATTTACGGGAAGAGCAACTCTATCTCGGCCTGCCCAGTCCGTTGTTCAGTATTGATATGGAAAAAGCTCACATTCCCAGAGAAGCTTTCATCCGTTTCTTTGATGCCCTGGAACCGGCTTTTGGCCATATGGTCAGCCTCGGCCAGAGCAATACCTTGATTCTCTGTCCGGCCTTAACCTCTCATTCCGAAATGGATGAAGCCGCCCAGAAAGAAGCCGGTATTTTCCTGACCACCATTCGTGTAGCCATGGGAGATGAAAATCCGAGGGATCTTATACGACAGTTTAAAGCTTGCGCCAAACTCCATCTGGATCCAGTTATGCCCGGCTTTTCTGATCAGTTTATGTCGGACGAAGCACTGGAAACCATGATTCGGGAGACTCACCTGGATGTTCACCGCAGGCACCTTGAGTTTATGAGTCAAACGTAATTCAAGTTCGATAAAGTAAGTAAGCCATCACAACCTGACTTTGGCATTTGAGAATTAATTCTCAGAACAAATAAAAAGACGGTGCACAACTGAAATATTTGTTCGATAACTTCTGATATGAATCATCAATCAGAACCCAAGGATCAGGTTGGACCGCTCATGCAGGAAAATCATGAAAGAGCAGCCTTAGCCGCCCATCGGTTTGGATACGGTGCCAGGCCCGGTGATCTGGAAAAGATTCTGCCTGATCCTGAGAAATGGTTACTGGATCAACTGGTGATTCCTCGCCACTCCATCACTCAGCCCTCATCGGGAGAATTGATGAGGGCTTTGTACGACTTCAGCAAGGCCAGGAAAGACGCCAAAAAAAGCATGGCTGAAATGCCTAAAAACCCGGCACGCCGCTTCTATATAGAACAATCCGCAGCCACCGTTCTGGAAGCCATCAACAGTCAGACTTCATTAAGCTGGCGCCTGCTCGACTTCTTCTCGAACCACTTCAGTGTCAGTGCCCAGGGCAACAGAATGCGTATGTTGGCGCCTACTCTGGAGAGAGAAGCCATAGCCCCTCACATGCTGGGACATTTTGAAGACATGCTGCTGGCCGTTGAACAGCACCCAGCCATGCTGATTTATCTGGACAATGAGCGCTCTATTGGCCCGAATTCAAGAGCCGGAAAAAGGAGCAAAAGAGGTTTAAATGAAGGCTCTTAATGGATTCTGGGGAGCTGGTTGAGGACGAGTTATTTGACTATGAATAGAAGACGTTTTCTTGTACAAAAGTGTCATGAAACTTTATGACCTCCTCGACAACGCCAAGTGCTTTGAACAGATACGCCAGATTCGCTGGCCTGACGGGGTGAAATGCCCACACTGTGCCAGCTCAGACATAACCCGCCAAGGCAAGGACGATTCACAGCCTGACAGACAGAGATATTCTTGTAAAG
>NZ_LASA01000115.1 GCF_001562015.1 Endozoicomonas arenosclerae
CGCCGATACCAGTGTGAACAGGTAGCAAAGCACTTTGGCAGAAAAGCATTAAGAGATATTTCACTTGAGGAGCTGGATACTCAAAAGCACCTTCTGAATGAAAGAGACTTTCGTCGAGCTCGCCATGTCATCACTGAGAACCTTCGAACTCTGGCGGCTGCTGAAGCCCTTCCCAAAGGCGACTTGAAACAAATGGGAAAACTAATGGCTGAGTCTCATGCATCCATGAGAGATGACTTCGAAATCACTGTTCCGGAAATCGACACTCTTGTAGCTATTGTCAAAGAGGTTATTGGCAACCAGGGAGGTGTTCGTATGACCGGAGGAGGCTTTGGCGGTTGCGTTGTAGCTTTGGTTCCTGTGAGTTTTGTTGACATGATCAAAACTGCCATTGCGACTCAATATGAACAGAAAACCGGATTGAACGCGGACATCTATATCTGCCATGCGACACAAGGTGCTACCGCTAGCATCTGATACTTCCAGGCACAATAAAGCTTGGCACCTCTATGCAACTTTAACACTGATGATGCAGCCTATTATGAGCATATCGCGGCAGCTTAACGGGAATCGTATAAACTGTGAGCAGTATTCCGATGTACTCAGAGGTCTCCATGACCAGACGACTCCTGCCTACCGTAATCCTTGCCTCTTCCCTCTTGCTCTGCCAAACCTCAACGGCTGCTGTTCCTGGCTGGTCCAGTGGCAGCATCACCAGTGGCTCAGTATCCAACGCAAGTTCCGCAGCAGAAGAATTCAATTTCAAGACGCTTAAAGAGCGGCCAGTAAAGTCAGTATTTACTTACGCTGTAGGTGGAGGCAATGACAGCTACAATATCAAGAAAATCTCTGACCCCTTCAAAACCATCAACCTCATAAAGCAGGCTCGAAGCCTGGAAGTCAGCTATGGCAGTGGCAGCAAGGTTATGCCTGTCGTAGTTGTTTATACTGCCGGGGGCAGCAGCAGTGATGATGCCATTCTGATCGATCTGGATCAGAATCCGGATTATCCGGATAACCTGTGGACTCGCTTCTATAACATCAGCCGTATCGCTCAGGTCAGCGAGCAAAATAAAGACGACGACCACCCTGTACCGGCTACCTTTATATTGAACCCGGACCTTCTCGGTGAGGTTCATAAAAGCTGTCAGCCCCAGTACTGCCCTATTCCTTACAAGTCTCTGAAAATCCCGCTGGTGAATGCTCTAAACAAAGCTTTCATGGAACTGCAGAATGATGGATTTATGGCAACCCCGCCTGTCATTCCAGATGTTTTCAATACCAACGAAGCCAGTTTTGGTACCTATATCAATGCCATCAACTGGCTGCTGAAAACATTGTCCCCCAGCACCCCTCTGGGATGGCAGGATAACATTTGGGCTGGCGATGCTATTGGCCATCGCTGGATACACCGGGCCGCTACCGAAATGCCAGCCGAAACTATTCTGAAGCAGCACATTCGTGATGAAGTGACCTACCTCTCCAGCCTGAATGTCTTTCAAACCGGGAATCCATACCGTCCTGATTTCATAGCGTTCGACAAGTGGGAAAGAGATTGCTGGGATGCTGGTCTGGAAGGAGCTGGCATCAACAACGGCTACTTGTACAACGCTCCCGCCTGGGAGATTTACTTTGATTTTGTCCGGGGTGTCAGTGAAGCCTTTAGCCCTTTGCCTGTCATGCTCTTCCAAATACCTGGAGGCCATATGCAGGTGACCGGAGATCTCGACCAACGCCAGAACCATGGCTCCACAGCCCCTGATTATATTCTTGGGGATACCGCTATTGAACCTGAGTTGAGCAACGTTCAGCCTTACATCATGAACACGCAATTCAAGAACCCTCAACTCGACTACAATATCGCCAACCCCAGTGTTCCACAATATCTCATGACATGCCCGGCTAAAGGTGACACAGAGTCCTGTAATAACAGTGTTTACACCTGGCACAAAAGCCATTGGGATAAACTGGTCCAGAGTCATGTTTTCGCCGTCATGTGGGGAGGTGGCTCTACCACCAGTATGGTGGGCCTTAGCCCGGACCTTGACGACAGTGGTTGGCTTTATCAGAAACTCAAGGCTCAGGGCCACGATTAGTTACCATGACACTGTAAGTCCAATAGCAACATCTACCATCCAATAACCGCTTTAGAATCAGTCCGGAGTTCATAATGGAAAGCTTAAAGCAGGATCTGACCCACCTGTTTGAAGAGAAGTTTGGCAGCAAACCCGACTACTATTTCCAGGCTCCGGCCCGAATCAATCTGATGGGAGAGCCTGCCCACTACAATCAGGGGTTTGTTCTACCCTGCGCCATCAATTACCAGACACTGTTGGCAGCAACCCCTCGAGGAGACAATAAGATAGTTGTCACCAGCGGAAACTATAAGGGAGAGGTGACAGATTTTGAGTTAAGCATCCCTATTACTGCCAGTGTCCAGAAAACCTGGAGCAACTATCTCAAAGGAGTTTCAACCAAACTGCTGGACCGTGGCTTTGTTATAAAGGGGGCCAATATCGCCATTCTGGGCAACATTCCCATGACGGAAGGTCTTGGCTCATCAGCCAGCCTTGAAGTTGTGGTGGCTCTGGCACTGACTCAAATATCTGGCTATGACCTCAAACCCAAAGATCTTGCCCTGATCAGTCAGGAAGCAGAAGCCGACTACGTAGGCGTCAACTGCAGTATTATGGATCAGATGGTCTCGGCAAATGGAGCAAGAAACCATGCCATGCTCCTTGACTGCAGAAGTCTTGAAAGTCAGCAGATCACGATCCCCAAAGACATAGCCCTTCTGGCCATTGACCCCAACAAAAAGCGAGTACTGATTAATAACGAATACAACAATCGGCATCACCACTGTGAAATGGTCGCCCGGCATTTTGGTGTGAAAGCCATGGGCGATATTTCTCTGGAACATCTTGAAGAGAACAGGAAACAACTTGAGCATACAGCCTATCGCCGGGCCCATTATGTCATTTCTGAAAACCAGAGAACTCGTGAGACTGCCACAGCCCTGTCTTCTGGAGATTTTAAACGCCTGAGTCAACTCATGATGCAAGCTCATGAAGCGATGCGTGATGACTTTGGACTTAATGTGCCAGCCATAAATGCCGTAGTAGAGATTGTCCAGGAGGTCGTTGGTGAAAGTGGAGGCGTGAGAATGATGGGAGGCAATATCGGCAACAGTGCCATTGCGATCCTTCCTATGGATAAAATTGAAGCTGTCAGGGAGGCAATGCACAGACATTATTATGAAAGAACAGGTCTTGAAGCCGCTCTTTATGTTTGTGAAGCTTCCAACGGAGCCTCTATCTTGTAAAGATTCTTACACCAACCTTCAATAATCACCAAGAACCACACATCCTTAAACGAAGTTTAACACTCGCTTAACCCAGTTATGCACAGATTCCAGCTCTATAACAAACAACAGAGTCCGTACATATACTCATAGCCTGCAGCCCTTTAGCTTCAACCCTCGAACCAACTGATCACTTTTTAATCAGGACATGAAAAGCCTATTATTTCGGGGGTTTCAGAACTTATCCACAGCTAATTCAGAGTGTTGATCAGTTATTTTGTTGAAAAAATACATATCCACCTTCATTCCATGAATAAGTGACCGCCACATTAAAGCCCAGTTTCAATGGGTGAATTTCACATTAATACTCCCACCAGGCAATATTCAAATATGTAAAACCCGGACTCAAAAAATTTGACCAGAACGGAGTACTTATGACTATTGGAGAGCGGGTGTTTTAAATTTAAGCTGTCGAAGAAAAGGGTAAGAATAAGAAAATAGTCATTTTTTTTGGGGGAGAGTCATTTTTTTTGAATCCAAACACTCATACCCAGCGTATCCCCCTCTGAGAATGGACATAAACAACCATTCAATGGCCCTATTTTTTACCCTGACATTGCTTTTTCAGGCAGAAGTTCGGCAAAGTCGAGAGGCAGATGGATGCTTTCAGGCATTTTTCTAATCCATGGCACCACTCGACTTTAACGGTTTGCCTGAATTTATCGGGATATACATGAACATACGATCGCTTAATCAGCACTCATTCACCAGCATTGCTTCAGCAGCATCAGGGAGTAACAGGCAGTTCAACTTACTGTCGTTTATTGCCCTTTGCCTGGTTCTATTACTTTCGCTGCTGAACCAACCTGCATATGCCTTGTCTACAGACTGGCTGGTTAACCCTCAGCAACCAGAAGCCAGGGTCAGACTGCATTTCTCTGGAGAAGCCAATCCCGATACCCATGAGCTTTCTGCAGCTCTTGAAGTTGAATTGTCAGGTGAATGGAAAACATACTGGCGCTCCCCGGGAGAAGCGGGTATTCCTCCAGAGGTTAACTGGCGCCTGGATGAGCAGTCTGGCAGCAGCAACATCAAAAATGTCGAGTGGCTATGGCCTATTCCCGATCGTATTGAAATGCTGGGGCTGCATACTTTTGGCTACAAAAACGGAACAGTGTTTCCGCTGATGATCAAAGTGGAAAATCTGGATGACCCCGTATCGATTAACGCCAAGCTTCAATTGTCGTCTTGCACCACCATCTGTGTATTGACTGACTACAACATTCAACTCGACTTTACGCCATCTGAACTGCAAACGGACCCCGAAGCCTCTTTTCTGATTGATCGCGCTCTTTCCCAGGTTCCCACCTATATGCCAGATACCGGTCTCAGCACAGAGTCGGTACTTTGGGACAAAGCCAATAATAAAGTCGTTGTGATGGCCAGCTCCGAAACAGGCTGGGAAAAAGATGCTGATATCATTCTTGATGGTCAGGAAGACATCACATTCAGTGTTCCTGAGATCACAGTAGAAGGCAATCAGCTTCAGGCTGTTATGGAAGCCAGTAGCTGGCTGGGTGAGTACAACCTTTCAGGTGAGTCGGTGACAGTGACTCTGCTCAATGGTGACAGTGCCCAGGAGAAATCATTACCCGTAGAGATGGGCTCTGCCAAAGCACTGGGAGGCAGCCAATCGTCTGCCAGCCTGATTGTGCTTCTGGGTCTTGCCCTGCTGGGAGGCCTGATTCTGAACCTTATGCCTTGTGTCCTGCCAGTACTGGGTATGAAACTGTCTTCTGTTCTCCACGCCTCTGGGCAAAAAGCCACCCTGACTCGAAAACAGTTCCTCAGCTCTGCAGCGGGTATTGTATTCTCCTTCTGGCTACTGGCCGCCTTCCTCTGGGTACTCAAACTCACGGGCAGCAGTATTGGTTGGGGAATCCAGTTTCAGAACCCCTGGTTTATCGGTTTTATGGTGGTCGTCACTGCGCTTTTCGCTGCCAACCTGATGGACCTGTTTGAGATTCGCCTGCCCTCTTTCATGTCCACCAAACTGGCCACAGCAGGTGACAATAGCACCGCAGGCCACTTTGTGCAGGGCATGTTTGCCACACTTCTGGCCACCCCCTGCTCAGCACCTTTTCTGGGAACCGCTGTAGCCTTTGCCCTGTCAACAAACAGCTTCAATCTGTTTGCAATATTCACCGCTCTGGGCATTGGCCTGGCTCTACCTTACCTGCTGATTGCTGCAAGACCTTCCTTGCTGAAGTGGATGCCAAAACCTGGCCAGTGGATGATCAACCTTCGTCGTATTCTGGCATTGATGCTACTGGCTACGACCCTGTGGCTGATCAGTCTGCTTCAGGCATTCCTGCCTGTCTATCTATTGCTGGTTATAGCTCTGATTCCGACACTGTTGATTCTGCACCGTTTGCTGATCAGCCTGATGCCCCAATCAGGAAAAGGCCTGCTGCTTTTACCCGCTTTGTTTCTGTCTCTGGCCATTGTCCTCTTTGGGGCCTGGTCCGCTGGCATGTTTACACCGGCACAGAAAACGTCTGACAACCTGTCGTGGCAGCCTCTGAATGAAGGTGAAATTGCCAGTCTGGTAGCTGAAGGGAAGACCGTCTTTGTCGATGTAACTGCTGACTGGTGCATTACCTGTAAAGCTAACAAGATCAGAGTCATTGACCGCGATCCAACCAACAGCAAGCTTCAGGAAGACCATATTGTTCTGATGAAAGGTGACTGGACTCGCCCCTCTGAAGCCATCAATGCTTACCTGCAGAAGAACGGCCGCTTTGGTGTGCCTTTCAATATTGTTTACGGTCCGGGAGCTCCTCAAGGCTTGCCACTGCCTGTGATTCTTGACCATGAAACAGTGACTGCAGCGATCCAGCAGGCGTCCTCTAAACCGTAATGAAAAGACTGCGAAAATCAGCCCTTTTTCATTGATTCCGGCCAGAGCCCTCTGTCTTTTTGGCAGAGGCTCTTTTGCCCCTGACTCATAGAAGTACATGATGAAGAAAACACTGACATTGACTCTGACTTCAGCTCTGATGCTGGGCTCTTTCAACCTCAACGCAGCCACACTGGACGATACCCAGAAACAGGAAGTAAAGGAGCTGGTTCGCAAGACTCTGGTAGAGAACCCAGACATTCTGGTGGAAGCTATGAATGAGTTGAGAAAGAAAGAGATGGCTGCCCAGCAGCAATCAGATCAGCAGATTCTCTCAGCCCATAGCAAGGCTCTTTTTGAAAACAAAGACAATCCTGTTATTGGCAACCCTAACGCCAAACTGACCATTGCTTACTTTACGGATTACAACTGCCAGTACTGCAAACGTCAGGATCCAATTCTGAGAAAAATTGCCGAAGAATACCCAAACATTAAGATTGTTATCAAGGAAACACCTATCCTTGGCCCAGCCTCTACTGAAGCGACCCAGTATTCTCTGGCCACCTACAATCAGCAAAAGAGCAAATACACGGCTATCGGTCACCGTCTGATGTCCAAACCCGGCAAGCACGATAGCAGGTCGATTAAAGCGGCATTTAAAGCAGAAGGGATTGACGTTGACAAGCTGGATATCAACACGGCGGTTTCCAAACAGATCAATGATAACCTGAAACTGTTCCAGGAACTGGGATTAAGAGGTACACCCGCTATTGTCTTCCCGGATGAAATGCTCAGAGGATACACCGCCGAATCCGCTCTGAAAGAAATGATCAAGCAACGCAACTGATTGAACACCGCTTTTCTCTCTTTAATCTCTCCCTGAAAAGGGGGAGATTAAAGCCCTTCCTTCAAAAAAACAGCGCTTTATAACTATCAACAACCCTTTAAGTGTCAATACTTAAAATCCCAATAGACTGTAATCGTTTGGTAAGTTACGGCTTAACCGTCTAGAGCCCGACACAACAGGCTATTACTCTTTGCCATTGCCAATGAATCATGACAAAGTGACAGCCATTGTTATTGGATATCACCCTATCATTAAACCCGATTCGCACCATCCTGAGATTCCAGGCTACAACTCAGGGAACTTATTACTGACTCACAGATGAGCACGATGAAAAAAACTCTAATTCTTACCACTACCTTATTAATGGGCTCGTTCAACCTCCAGGCAGCTACGCTGGATGATCAGCAGAAGCAGGAAGTCAGAGAGCTGGTTCGCAAGACTCTGGTGGAAAATCCGGACATTCTGGTAGAAGCCATGAATGAGCTGAGAAAACAGGAAGTAGCGGCTCAGCAGAACGCTGACAAGCAAATGCTGACTGCCCGTCATAAGGATCTCTTTGAGAACCCTGAAAACCCTGTCATCGGTAACCCCAAAGCTAAACTGACTATTGCTTACTTTGGTGATTACAACTGTGGTTACTGCAAACGTCAGGATCCTGTTCTCAAAAAAATCGTTGAAGAAAACCCCAACGTAAAAATCGTGGTCAAGGAACTCCCGATTCTTGGCCCTGAATCCCGCGAAGCGGCAGAGATGGCTCTGGCTACCTTCAAGCAGGATAAAGAGAAATACCTGTCCGTTAACCAGCGCCTGATGTCCAAGCCTGGACGTCACTCCAGTGGCTCTATCAAGGCCGCTCTGAAGGCTGAAGGCGTCGACTCCGAGAAACTGAAAGTGGATGAGTCTGTCAGCAAGCAAATCAATGAGAATCTTCGTCTGGCCCAGGATCTGGGTATTCGAGGCACACCGGCTCTGGTTTTCCCTGACGAAGTGTTAAGGGGATACACAGAAGAAGCCGCTTTGAAAGAGATGATCAAGCAGCGTCTGTGATCACCAGTCTTATAAAGGCTTTGGATATTAATCAAAGCTGAAAGCTCTGGTAAAAATAAAAAACCCCGGGATTCATCCGGGGCTTTTTATTTGACTTCCTGGCTGTCTGTCAGATACAGCGATACCGCTTCCCTGACGAATACTGATTAGAGCTCCGCAATAATACAGTCCTTGCGCTCTTTTCCTGTCCGAGTCAGGTATTCAGTAAATTCTGCTGGAATACGACCTGTAGTAGCACCTTCCCAGTCAACCACTGTGCCGTCTTCTTTCTCATATTGGAATTGATAGCGCTGTCTAGGCTTTCCTTTTCTTACTTTTTCAACGGTAGCGGTCGCTTGAAGATCTTCAAGCGTCAGACCTTTTTCCTGAAGCTGACCGAGAATACTTTCAACAGCTTCTCTTTTAAGACCTTCTTGTTCCTTAAGTTCGTTATGTTCGCGCAGTTTTTCTTCATGAATTGCTTCTACGCGCTTGATAACGTTCTGTATATCTTCAACATGCATATCCTGAAACAGTTTACGCAACTGTACTTTTGATTTCAGGATATTCAGGGACTCTTCAAAAATGTTCATTAGAAAAACCAGGATAGGCATTATTTGGCAAGCGCCAAAAGTACCATTGCAATGACTGACTGTAAACAGTGTCGTACACAAAACTTGATCAGGAAACAAAAGAACAATTAATTCAACAATAAAAATATCTTTTCGATCAACATTCTTAGCTTTTACCACTTCACTTAAGTAAAAGTCACATGTAAAAAAGAAACATCTTTATCAAAAATGAATCATACGCCCATTCAAAGTAAGCCATATATCTTAAGTCGATAGCCTTATAACTAAAAATTGTTTCAGAACTTATCAACTAAAAAATTAATGGGAGAACAATCTATAACAGTCGGCTACAGGAAAACCTAGAATTTTGGCCATCAGTATTTATCAAGGTTCACTGCCACAGTTGAGATTTGCTGGAATTGCTTCATCCATAAACCTCGGCCTGGATAGATTCAACGACGACATCAGAACTTCATACTCCTTGCAACCTTTAATCTGTAACCTTGGGTTAAACTGCTTCTCTTCCTTGATCGTACTCATTGTCATCCCATGGTAGTCGTGACCGGGGAATACTTTCGTACTCTCAGGCATGGCCAGTAGCTTTAAAAAAAGGCTTTCATACTGTTGTCGGGATGACCCATTTTGAAAGTCAGTACGACCGGTACCACGAATCAGTAAGGTATCCCCAGTAAAAAGTAAGTATGGCCTCGTTTGTTCAACTAAAAAGCAGTAAGAATCATCGGTATGACCCGGTGTGTAGATTGCCTTCAGTTCGACTTCTCCAATAGAGAGGGTATCTCCATCCTCAAACGTATGACTAACCCCTTTGGATCGTGAAGGCTCACCTTGATAAATCGCACAGCCGGTATTCTTCTTCAGCAATCCCGAGCCAGTAATATGATCTGCATGCAAGTGAGTATCAACTGAAATCTTCAAAGCAAGATCAAGCTCATTCAGCAGCTGAATATATTGATCAACCATGCTTTTAACCGGGTCAATCAGAATCGCTCCACCTGTAGCTTCATCACCCAAAAGATAACTGTATGTATGAGTCTCTGATTCGAATATCTGCCTGAAGATCATTCCTTGCCACCCTGAAAAAGTCATGGTGTAAAGAATAGCTGCTGAATAGATGAACAATCATTCAAGAATATTGACTTTATTCCGTTGCGTTAAACAGAATAAAAACCTTCATTCATTCTATCTATTTTCTTTTGATCACGAACCAGATCAACCTGTTATTATTTTTATAAAAACGACAGAATGTTTCTATTCAACAAAGTTAATCAAGCTAAATTAATCTGAAAACCTGTAAAAAACAGAGATAATGACTCTTGATGATCTTCTTTAAAATAACTCTAACTATGAACTAAAGAAGAGATGTTGGTATATTTTCGTGTCAGCAGAAGAACCAACACGGCAACATAACAGAGATCGCAAGACTGCCTGAAGCAGCCTTGTGATACTGATAAAATCCAGGGTGAGCAATCAAGCCGTTTCTAATTTCTTCAGCTCTTCTGCTCTCAAATCTTTTCTCAAGACTTTACCTACCGGGGTCATAGGAAGTTCCTCTCTGAAGACAACCTGTTTCGGCACCTTGTAAGCAGTCATATTCTTACGACAATATTCTTGCAGCTCGGACTCCGTAACATTTTGATCCTGAGGAATGACGAACAGTTTTACCGCCTCCCCAGTCTTCTCATCAGGAATGCCTATTGCTGCACAGTTTTGTACTTTTTCATGCCTTGAGACGACGTCTTCAATCTCATTGGGATAGACATTAAAGCCGGATACCAGAACCATGTCTTTGAGACGATCAACAATGCGAACATAGCCATCTTCCTGAATAATGGCGATATCACCTGTTCTGAACCAGCCTTCGTCATCCAGCACTTCTGCAGTGGCTTCAGGACGCTGCCAATACCCCGCCATGACCTGAGGACCTTTTGCACAAAGCTCTCCTGCCTCACCAAAAGGTAACTCATTGCCTTCATCATCAATGACCTTCAGTGCCGTACCCTGCACAGCAATACCGACCGAGCCATCCTGAACAAAATCACCCGCCGGATTCACTGTCAGTACCGGAGAGGTTTCGGACAAACCATAACCTTCACCAATACGACAGCCTGTCATCTCAAGCCAGCGATCAGCAGTTGCTTGTTGAAGAGCTGTACCACCTGAGTTAGTTACTCTCAGGTCTGAAAAGTCAATATTCTTGAATTCAGGGTGATTCATCAGTCCAACAAACAGGGTGTTGAGACCAATAAAGGTATTTACTCGCCAGGGCTCAATGGTCTTGATGAAAGTATCAATATCACGGGGGTTGGCAATAAACAGGCTATGACCACCCAATGAGAAGTAAGACAGCAGGTGAACCGTGAAAGCATAAATATGGTAGAGAGGCAGTGGCGCCACTACGATGTCGCCTTCAGGATTGGAAACCGGGCTACCGTCTGCATTGACCTGCCTTCTCTGCTCAGCAGTTTGCAGGACATTGCTGACAAGGTTGCCGTGCGTCAACATAGCGCCTTTTGCCACACCTGTAGTACCTCCGGTGTACTGAAGGGCTGCCAGATCATCACGTTTTGCAGGCTTGGGAGGTCTATATGTCTCTTGCTGTCCAAGAGACATAGCCTTTCTGAAGGAAACAGCAGATGGCAGGCTATAAGGAGGAACCATCTTCTTTATGCGTTTGATGGCAAAATTAATCAATGGACGTTTAGGCCAGGGCAGTAGATCTCCCAGATCCGTGACAATCAGATGCTCGATACCCGTCTCAGAAAGCACCTCTTCAATCAGGTGACCGACAATATTGACGCAAATCAGAGCTTTAGCTCCCGAATCATTAAACTGGTGTCTGATCTCTCTGGCAGTGTACAGGGGGTTGGTATTAACTATGACCAGCCCGGCCTTGATAGCACCAAATGCCACCACGGGATACTGCAGTATATTAGGCATCTGAATAGCGATCCGATCGCCGGGTTTCAGGCCAGTGTGATTTTGAAGATAAGCTGCAAAATGATCACTCAGTCTGTCTACATCCTTAAAGCTGAGCGTTAATCCCAAGCCAGTAAATGCGGGTTTGTCTCCATGCCTTTCCACCGCATCTGCAATCACTTCCCCAAGATTACAGTAGGCTCTCAGGTCGATATCGTCAGAAATTCCAGGTGCGCGTTTGCCATCCCAAAAAGCTACTTCCATGGAGGGTTCCTCGTCTTATTGTTGTTCGTATCATCCGGGGTGCCGCCGGTCAGGAGACGAGTCAAAACAACACTGCCAAGCCTCCTGAATTCAGACTTTCGTGCCTGATTTCACGTGCATCATACCTGCTATCGTAGGAGTCTTGAATGCTTTTTGTAAGATAATGTTAATTTCTGATTGTTTGTCCAGGTCGAAAAACAACGTGTATCAGGAGGGAAATCATTGATGTGACAGACCTGTATACAGATCTGTCATTATTGAGGAATGAGTGAGTCAGCTGTCCAGAGAGCGTTGCAAAATAACCGCCATAGAAAGCGCGTGTCGTTTAACAAGTTCGGGGGCCCTGAAGTCCATTTTCAAAATAACCGGCTTGATATACCGCCACTTTGCAGCAAAGGAGTGATCCGCTACAGGAGTCACCCTGATAGACTCGTTCAGCTCTGCCACCATCTCTTGAACATTCAGATCTTTGGTAATGTCATAGGTGGTGGCCACTTCATTACCCATAAACACATAGATAGACGTTATTTGAAGCAATAATTCCAGCTGTCTGGCTCTAATTTCTGCTTCTGTTTCAGCACTCATTCGGTCATTAATCAAGTCGTTCAAAGTTGACACTGAACCTTCCAGCCGTTCGCCGTAAGTCCAGTCTGGTACCCCTTCTTTCTGCCAGTTCAAAGCAAAATCCTGAGCGGCTTCCTGAACCTGATCTTTGGCATTCAGAAGAATTTCTTCAGGGTCATCAACATTAAACAAGCGTTGCTGCATAGACAGCTCAACCGGATAAATATCAATATTAGGGCCTGTATCAGAGTAAACGTCGATGGAAGACCATGCCTCAATCTTGATTCGATAGCTGTCGATCATCAAACCCAGTAGAGCTACATCAGTGTGGCTGATAGACCAGCTGAAAGAGGAAAAAGTAAAGGTAAGCATCGCAAGAAAGCGGTGAAAGCGCGTTCTCCTTTGAACCCTGCTATTCCGGAGAGTCATATACAACTTCCTTATCCATTCTTGATTTTTATTTTTGTTGTAGCCGCAAATATATTCCCAGCAGGAATCTGTTGCAAGCCCGATTAAGCTACTCGCCTCAGCAAAAAGCCCTATCTTATAAGCTCAAACGATTAGCCTTTAATAGATAGAGTTTCGCCAGACTGATCAATTCTTCCCGAAAATAGTCCTGATCAAGAATGTCCGGATTGTCGGTCACAGCAGCCAGCATGATGCCTTCGATAGCCCGGGTTATAATGAAAGCCTTGAAGTCACACTCATCTGTTGCCCAGTCGGGATGACTTTCACTGATCATAATACTGATCCAGCCACTGGCGGCCTGCATCCAGGACTGACTACCATCGATAAATGGTCTGCTGCCCACATAAAAATCAGCCTGATGCGTCTGGTAAAAATACCGGTGCAGGGTCATAAAGCGACGCTGAGCTGTCAACAAAATATCGATAATCACCGTGATTGCTTCATCCGGTGTTATCTTTTTATTCAGCTCTTCAAAAAGCGGCATGAGCCCTTCAATCTCTTCGGACACCATCACTTCGAAGGTATGGGCCACCACACTTTCTTTATTTTCAAACCAGCGATATAACGACGCAATATTCACCCCGGCTACTTCGGCAATATAGTTAGTATTCAGGGCTTCCGGCCCTTCTTCTCTCAGAATTTTTCGACAAGCCTGGACAATGGCCTCGACAATTCTTTTCGACCGCAACTGAGTAGGAAGCTTTCTGGCAAGAGGTTCCCTGTTAACCTGCATGACTGAATCCGAGAGCTGTTTAATACGTCCTTTGTAGTTTAAAATAGCTCGCAGTTGATGTTCAGGTACTTTCCCGCCTGTTTGGACTGACAAATTCCGCCACAGCTGATATAAAAAGGCCCATCTGAAGGTTCTGAGTCTATTTTATTTTTCGATAAAAGGCGGCAACTTCCATTCATGGCTGCTTGATAAGGTGAACCCATTGCGCAAGGACACTATTGCCACCCGAAGCCTGCTGATAAATACGGCAGAAAAGTTGTTTGCCGAAAAAGGTGTAGAAAGCACCACCTTGTTCGATGTATTTAAGGCATCAGGCCTGAAAAACCGAAGTGCCTTGCAGTATCACTTTAAAGACAAAGCCGGCTTGATAAACGCTGTACTGAACAAACATTCTGAAACCGTTGCCCAGCTTCGTACCAAAATGCTGAATGAGCTGGATCATCAGGACTCCTATCAACTCTATGATGTCATCAAAGCCATTGTCGTCCCCATGGCAGCCCAGCTGGAAAACCCGGACGGTGGTGAAGAATTCATTCAGCTTCATAGCCAGCTGATGGTCTCAAAACAATACCGCGAACTAAGAACACAACGACCAGAGTACATGGAAGAAAAAATCCGTATCATGACCCTGATTCGTCCTCTTTTACCCACCGACAAGCCCGTTGAGAAAATGATAGCCTGCAGTCCGCTCTTCGACAGTCTGCTGATTCACGGCCTGGCCAGGTACAAGGAAGTGAGTGCGCAAGTCAGCCACGATATTTATCTCCATACGATTATTCAGGCTATTTCTGATTTGTTGATGCAACCTCATCAGGCAGACTAATGAATACTCACTAGTGACTATGATTTTCAAAACGTCAAAATCTGCTCTGAGACATGCAATGATCTTTCAAGTCGTTGCAAGTCCTGAGGTCTTCCCTAACACTTAGAGTTGGCTAATTCGACTTGAGGGAACACTCTCTTAAAATTCTAAGCATTGACTCCCTCTGTAATTTTTTACCTTCCTTTACATAACTTCATCTGAAGAATCTGAGCACTTTTCATATACAATCGAGCCATCATCATACTCAGTAAATGGATTCAACATGAGTGCAATGATTTTCACCCCTCAAAAAGTAAAAGAACTGGCAAAGTTTTGTTCTACTGGTTATGACGCCTGGGGCAAAGTGATTAAAAAGGATACTGCAAATCATTATGTCGCTGGCCGTGACCTCTCAGCCACAGGTCAAGCATACTGGGACAGCTTTAACAATGAAGTAAGCTGCATTCTGGCTATTCATTCCTTTATAGAGAACTATTTATCCTCGAAAACACCAAAAGATGAGCTTGAACGACTCAAGCAAGTGAAAAGCAATTTTGGTGTCCTGACTGTAGAATATAAAAGGCAATGCTCTACTGATAATCTTGTTAAAAATGTAGATAAAAAAATAGCTAAGAATCGTGCACTGAAACGAGATAGGCTGGACAATATAGATGCTTCTTTGGCTTCCCTTGGAGCTTCTGTCAATGGTATTGCTTCCAAAATCAACGGTATCCTGGGTACACTCGGAGCCCTCAAAAGCATGAAGAATAACCTTGCTTCCTCGGATGCTCCCTGGGATGAGTTATACAAGACCCTCCGCCGAGATTTTTACTCTGTTGCCTCTAACATCATTGGTATTTTTGCACCAACAGCTGTAGGGAACTCGATCATTGTTGCCTGGATGTCAAGCGACTTCTACGACTATCAGAAGTTCGAAAAATCAGGCCAAAAGCTATCTGAACACAAACAAGAAATATTAAAAGTAGCGGATAAATTTAGCGGTAATACCAAGATTGGAGAGTTCTACACTTACGTATTAGTCACTGCACTTGCCGAGCACTACGGTTTTTCTCCCAATAATGGCATCAAGCTTAACTTAGAACATAAACACTTGAACATTGCTAAAGGCATCCTCAGCTAGGGAACCTGCGAATAAGTCCCTGATCATGAGATAATAATCTCAGCAGCTTGATCAGAGGTAGTCATGGACCAACAACTCTCTTTTTCCGACAGTGAATTCAGCCAGAAGCGACGCAGAACTCGTAGGGAAATTTTTCTTGAAAGAATGGAGGTTCTGATTCCATGGAAACGCTTAGAGGCCGTAATCGAGCCCTATTACCCTAAGCGTGGCAACGGAAGACCTCCTTATCCTC